>CALWRH010000001.1 GCA_944383895.1 uncultured Christensenellaceae bacterium
TTGGTCACCACGTTCTTTATGATGTACATGACGGACGTTGCGGGCGTAAGCGCGCTGTGGCTTTCCTGGATGTTCCTCGGAGCGAGACTTTTCGACGCGTTCAACGATCCTATTATGGGTTCGATTGTCGAAATGACCCGTTCAAAGTACGGCAAAATGCGCCCGTATCTTAAGTATTCTCCGATACCGATAGCGATATTTACCGTGCTTTTGTTCGTCTCGTTCGGCGACAGCGTATCCATGGAAGGGCAGTTTATCTATTCGACGGTCATTTACCTGTGCTGGGGTATCGCGTACACGTCGGTCGACGTCCCTTACTGGGCTCTCGCTTCTTCGATGACTTCGGATACAGACAAGAGAAATACGCTTCTCACCGTAGCGCGTCTGTTCTGTACTATCGGCGGCGGTCTCGTTTCCGTTGTTATCCCGATCATCGGTCTTGACAAAATGCTTATCGGTGAACAGAGAATCGCTTACATAATCGTTGCGATCATCTGCGTTGCAATGGCAGTTCCCACTTTCTTCATAGGTTTCAAGAATACGAAAGAGAGATTTTATGACAATTCTTCCGAGGGCAAGTTCTCGCTGAAAGAAAACCTTAAACTTCTCGGCAAGAATACTCCGGCTCTGCTCATAATCCTTATCGGCGTACTCGGATCTCTGCGTACCATATACATGACGACGACCCTTTATTATGCTAAGTATAACCTGCGTAACTTCGGTCTTGCTGCGGTTATATTCCTGCTCGTCGTTCCCGGCGGTCTTATCGCTACGCTCCTTACGCCGTATCTTTCCAAGAAATTCAGCAAAAAGACGGTATTCTTCTGGTCGCATATTATAGGCGGCGCGCTGATGGTGCTTTTGTATTTTATCGGTTTGTCTTCAAACGGTACAAGTCTTGCATCTCAGATCGCGTTCTACATAATAATCATCCTTGCAGGTATACCTACAGGTTTCAGCAACATAATGACGTATTCGATGATTGCAGACTCTATCGATTATCTCGAGGATAAGACGGGAGAGAGGGCAGAAGGCATTTGCTTCTCGTTGCAGACGTTTATATCCAAGATAGGTATGGCTATGACCGCGTTCGTTACGCTCATGGTTCTCGGTGAGTACGGTTACGACGCCGATCTCGCTCAGACTGCGGTTACCGACGAGTTTTATTACAGCGCAGAGTTTCAGAAGATTTGCGAAGGCAACTGGATGGCTACGACGCTCCTTTGCGGTTTGTCCATGTTCGCTTGCGCTATCCCGCTCCTGTTCTACACCTTTACTGAAGACAGACAGAACGAGGCTGTATCCAGAGTTCTTGCAAGAAAGATCGTTGCCGGCAATACAGATCCTACCGTTCGTCATGAATTCGTACTCGCAGTCGACGCTATCGACAGAGTAAAGAGATCTGAAGTTCTCCTCGGTATCGCTAAGATCTTCGGTCTTGAAACCATTGAAGAGCTTGACGCTAAAGTCGAAGAACTCAAAGCCGTTGACGAAGTACTTGCCGAAGACGAGGCTCTCGTTCATGTTGACGACGTTGACGATGCGGCAGAAAAGCTGGGTGTTGAAGAAATTTCTGAAATTTCTGACGACTACACCTTCGGCGATGACGAATCCGCTAAGTCTGAAGACAACAACGACGACAAGAAAGAATAACATTAAGCAGACAATATTCGTGCTACGGCTTGTCTGAAAGACAAAATTGTGGTACTATATATTCAAGCATCCGATACGCTCTCCGGCACGGTGCCGGGGAGCGTATTAGGATATAAGGGATAATTTGCCGATAACAGGCAATAAAAGAGGCATAATGGCATACGTTTCGCTTTACCGCAGATACCGTCCTAACGAATTCTCTTCGATGATAGGTCAACAGCATATCATACGCACCCTCAGGAATCAGATCATGACGGGCGCGATTTCTCACGCATATCTGTTTACGGGCTCACGCGGTACGGGCAAGACAACTACTGCCAAAATTTTTGCGCGCGCAATAAACTGTCTGCACGTCAAAGAAGACGGTTCTCCTTGCGGTGAGTGCGAAATATGCAAGGCGCTTGCCGATTCGTCCAATATGGACATAATAGAAATGGACGCAGCGTCCAACAACGGCGTTGACGAGATAAGATATCTGCTTGAAAAAGTCAAGTTTGCTCCGAGCGTAGGAAGATATAAAGTCTATATCATAGACGAGGTGCATATGCTTTCTCCGCAGGCGTTCAACGCTCTGTTGAAGACGCTTGAAGAGCCGCCCGAGCACGTCGTGTTCATACTTGCAACGACAGAAGTGCAGAAGATACTTCCGACCGTGCTTTCACGTTGTCAGAGATTTGATTTTAGACTCGTTCCCACGCAGGAAACGACAACGCTTCTTCAGCGTATATTCGATGAGCTCAAAGTCGTTTACGATAAAGAGGCTCTGACTGCGATTGCAGAGGCGGGCGAAGGTTGTGTAAGAGACAGTCTTTCTCTTGCGGAAATGTGCATATCGTATTGCGGAGATAAAGTCACTTATGACGGAGTGCTCGACGTGCTCGGCGCAACTTCTCCCGAGGCAGTTCTCGACCTTGCGTCATGTATACTTGCAGGCGACGTTGAAGGCAGTCTTAAGAGGATCGACGATACGGCGAGAGAAGGCAAGAGCGTTAAAGTGCTTGCGGGAGATATTGCAAAGACTCTCAGAAATCTGCTTTATTGCAGAAACTGCAACAACGCTAATAAGATACTCAATATGCCGAGAGAGTTGTTTGCAAAAACCAACGAGCTCTCTATGAAATACGACAATTCGAAATTGCTGAGGTGCATGGAGATAATCTGTTCCGTTGACGGTGATCTCAGATACGGCTCCAATGCAAGGCTCGTGCTCGAAACTGCGGTCGTAAAGGCATGCGACGAGTACTGCTCGATAGACGCGCAGGGCGTTCTCATGCGCCTTAAAAATCTCGAGGCAAAGATAGCGCAAGGACAGTTTGCAGTAGTTTCTGCTGCTCCGTCGGCAGAGAGTTCGGTTTCCCGTATGGACGCGGCAGAAAAGATGCTCGTATATCTTCTGAATACGCTAAAGAAAAGAGGTATGCACGTCGAGTATGCTTATTTCTCTAAACTCAATAAAGAGCAGCTTGAAATCAAAGACAACAATCTTGTCATAAAGGCAACGAGCCAGGGGCAAAAAGACAGCATAACGTTCTATCTGACAGATTATGAAAACGTATTGAGAGAGGCTTTCAAAGATCTCGGGCATATAATCGTGCAGGTAGAAGTAAAAGAAGACGAAAGCAAACAGAATATCGAGAACATAAAAAAAGTTTTCGGAGCTGATAAAGTCAACATAATAAACGGAGGTAGCAACAATGGGTAGAGGCGGATTCGGCGGCTTCGGCGGCGGAATGGGCAATATGCAACAGATCATGCGTCAGGCGCAGAAAATGCAGCAGGATATGGCCAAGGCAAAAGAGGAGCTCGCAGAACAGGAAGTTACTGCGGTTTCCGGCGGAGGTATGGTAGAGGTTACCATGACGTGCGATAAAAAGATAAAGTCGGTAAAGATCAAGCCCGAGGCTGTTGATCCCGACGACGTCGAAATGCTCGAAGACCTTGTTGTAGCGGCTCTCAACGAGGCGATGAAACTTGCAGACGAAGAGACCGAAAAGAGGATGGGAGCGTTCGCTGCACTCGGACTATGAGCATAGGAAACATCGAGGCGCTTGACAGACTTGCGGCGCAGTTTACTAAATTGCCCGGGGTAGGAGCCAAAACGGCAAAGCGTTTTGCGTACAAGATTATTAATATGTCGGAGCAAGAGGCGGAAGAATTTGCAAACGCAGTGCTCGAAACCAAAAAAACGGTGCATTTCTGTCCCGTTTGCGGCGCATATACGGATAAGGAAGTCTGCGACATCTGCGCGACGAGAGATAAAAGCGTGATTTGCGTTGTCAAAGAACCCAAGGACGTAGACGCGCTCGAAAAAATCAAGGATTTCAAGGGCGTATATCACGTTCTGCACGGGACATTGAATCCGCTTGCGGGTATAGGTCCTGACGATATAAGGATAAAAGAATTGCTTGCAAGGCTTGACGGGGTAAAAGAAGTCATTATGGCTACAAACCCCGATGTAGAGGGAGAGGCGACTGCCGTATATATCGCGCGTCTTATCAAGCCGATGGGCATAAAAGTTACCAAGATCGCGAGCGGTATTTCAATTGGCAGCGATATAGAGTATGCCGACGAGGTAACTCTTTCGCGCGCTCTTCAGGACAGAAAACCTTTGTAAAGGAAAAAAAGGCGCATAATACATGCGCCTTCATTTTTTATTTACCATTAAAATCAGAATTTTGTAAGCGACAGACCTTCTTTCATAAATCTGTCGAAAGCTGCCTGACCTTCTTCTGTGTTCTTGAACACGGCAGTGCACTCGAGTATCTGTTCGCATGCGTTGTTGACGTAATCGGTAACGATCTTCTTTGCTTTGGCAGGAGTGTTTTCGGTGCCGTTATCGTTTACGAGCTGTACTATCATGTCGGCATGCTTATACATCGGGCTGTCGGGATCTGCAAGTGCCTTGAGGTCGAAAGGCGTTTTGCCTGTCAGATAGTTTTCGACTTCGCCGAGTTCCTTCTTGAGTCTTCCGGGCAGTATGAAAAGTCCCATAACTTCAATGATACCGATACCTTCTTTCTTGATGTTGTGCAGTCTTTCTTCGGGGTGGAATATGCCGTAAGGATGAGCCTCGTCCGTTCTGTTGTTGCGGAGTATGAGATCTATTACGTATTTGTCTTCTTCCTTGCGCACGATAGGCGTTATAGCGTTGTGCTGATCGGTAGTCTTGCAGATGACGTTTACGCTTTCGTCAGTCCAGTTGTTCCATGCTGCAAGTACGTCGCTCGCTGCCTCGTAAACCTGCTTTTTGTCTTCGCTTACGAGTCTGACTACGCTGTTGTACCAGTCTGCGATATAGATCTCGACTTTCTTGTATTTCGGGCTCTCGTAACGTGCGCGGTTGCCTACGCTCATCATAGGAAGAACTTTGAGACCGCCCTGATAGTGATCGTGAGTAAGTATCGAGCCGCCTACGATAGGCAGAGCGGCATTGCTGCCCATGAAGTAATGGGGGAACAGATCGACAAAATCGAGCAGCCTGCGGAAAGACGCGGGGCATACGTTCATCGGGCGGTGTTCGTCCGAGAAAGCGATCGCGTGTTCTTCGTAATACTGATAAGGAGAATATTGCAGATGCCAATATTCGTTATCGAGCTGTATCGGTATGGTGCGCAGTGTCTGTCTTGCAGGGTGGTTCATATTGCCTGCAAAGCCGACGTTGGTCGGGCAGAGCATGCATGCGGGGTATCCGCTCTTGGGCTGAAGTTTTGCCAATGCGATCTGTTTGGGATCCTTTTCGGGTTTAGAAAGGTTTATCGTAATGCCTATCTTGCCGAACTTTCCGTTGTGTTCCCACTTGATGTTTTTCTTTATGTCAGGCATACGGATATAGTTGTTGGCTTTGCTTAAAGCGAACAGCCAGTCTGTAGCTTTCTTGACGCCCTGGTGGCTTGCAATCGCATCAAAACGCGCTATCACAGCCGACGGCATAGGCGTTACCATGCCGAGTATCTTTGTTTCAAAGAGCAGGGATTCTTCAGGTTTTATCCTGCCCGTGTCGATTGCGTGCTGTACGAGCGGATCGATTATCTCTGTCTGGAAGTCGCCGTATTTTTCGATCGCAGGCGCAGGTGCGTTGAGATTGAAGAAATCGAGCAACGTGTTGAGAACGTAATATTCGTCTTCTTGTTCAAGAGAAAGGTGGTCGCTTGCATAGCACAGTAATTCGTTGATTTTTACTTTCAGTTGTTCTTCTGTAAGCATGATTCACTCCGGAAAATTTTTTGAAATGGCTTTTGCCGTCTTTAATTATATTACAAATATTCAGCGATTGCAATAATAAATGCTAAGTGGAAATAAAATACCGATATCGGTTTTTACTCAAATTTGAGATTTAGCAGAAAATTTTCTGTATAAAACGGCAATAAAGACGGACAGAACGGCTATATCAGTTATAAGCTTGATATTTTTTTGTAAATATGCGCGCGTAATTATTAAAATATCTAAATTTGCGTTAAATGTTTACAGAGTTTTGGTAATATGCTATAATGATAAAAACGCTTTTCAGAGGTAAATTATGCAGATTACGAAGAATTTCGTGGACAATCTTAAAGACAACGTTTCGTTCAATGATTATGTGGACAAACTGTACGGCGGCGGTATCGATTATCAGGCTGCACGTTATAAAAAGATTTACGACCTTCACGTTGCGACATACGACGGAGAAGTTTCGTTTTATTCTTCTCCCGGCAGAATAGAGCTTTGCGGCAACCATACCGACCACAATAACGGCAAAGTGCTCTGTGCGTCTATCACCGTAGACACCGTAGCGTGCGTTACGCCGCTCAAAGACAAAGTCGTCGTTGCGTCTATAGGTTATCCCGAAGTCGTCGTCAATCTGAACGAGCTCGAGCCGAGCAGCGAAGAATACGGCTCCAGCGAAGCTCTCGTAAGAGGCGTGCTTGCGTACTACAAGCAGAACGGTTATAATATAGGCGGTTTTGCGGCTACCACTTCGAGCGACGTATTCAAAGGTGCGGGCGTAAGTTCGTCTGCGTCCTTCGAGGTGCTTATCTGCGAGATACTCAATCAGATGTACAACGGCGGCGTTATCGATAAGATCACCAAGGCTAAAGCGGCGCATTATGCAGAAAGCATATATTTCGGCAAGCCGTGCGGACTTCTCGATCAAAGCGCTATATCTCTCGGCGGAGTAAGTTTTATCGACTTCAAGTCTACCGTCAATCCCAAAGTCAAATCTATGGAGTGGAACTTCGACGATGCGTCGATAGTGCTTATCAATACGGGCGGCGATCACTGCGACCTCACCAGCCAGTATGCTGATATCAGAAGCGAAATGGAGTGGGTCGCAAGCATGTTCCACGCTCGTAAACTCAGAAAGGTAAAAGAAGAAGAGTTCCTCGCGGCTATTCCCGAACTTCAGAAACAGGTAAGCGGCAGAGCAATCCTTCGCGCAATGCATTTCTTCGAGGAAAACAAGCGCGTCGAAACAGGTGTAAGAGCGGTAAAGAGCGGCAATTTCAAAAAGTTCGCGGCAGTGATAAACGGTAGCGGACAGAGCTCCTACGAGCTGCTCCAGAACTGCTATCCTCTCGGAGATACCGTTCAGAGAATACCGCTTGCTCTCGCAGTAAGCAAACTCGATCCTCACGTCAAGGCGGCAAGAGTCCACGGCGGCGGTTTTGCAGGTACTATCCTCGCGTTCGTAGACAACGAAGGCGTCGACGGATACGTTGCGGATATGAAAAAGATTTTCGGGGATGACTGCGTATATCGCATCGGAGTCAGAAACGAAGGCACTTGCAAGGTGGAGCTTAACTGATGTCGGATAAAATAGCTTTTTCTCTTTTTGACGGCAATATCACCGTAACATGGTACGGCATTTTCGTAACGCTCGGCATACTTTGCGCATACTTCCTGTATTTGTTTCTTGCAAGCAAGCGCAATATAGATATCGATTTTTCACTCGAGCTGTTTATCTGGGTCGTAGTGCTTGCGATAATATGTTGCAGGTTGTTCTACGTCGTGCCGAGAAAGGAATATTATCCGATAGACAGCTGGGATGCGCTTATGCGTTTCCTCGGACTGACTAAGGAAGGACTTGCGGGTCTGACGATAATCGGCGGTATTTTCGGAGGTGCGGCAGGTATACTTTTCTGCGTGCTCAGGTACAAAAAATATTCTTATGCTAAAGTCGCGGACTGCGTCGTTCTGTGCGTTTTCCTCGGTCAGATAATCGGCAGGTGGGGAAATTTTGCCAATCAGGAACTTTACGGACAGATCATAACAAATCCCGCGTTCCAGAAATGGCCTTTTGCTGTATTTATAGACAGCGACGGGCTCTGGCATCAGGCACTTTATATGTATGAAGGATTTTTCAATCTTATAGGTCTGATAATAGGTCTTTTGCTGTTCTTCAGATATAAAAAGCTGAAAAACTTCACGATATCTCTGTATTACGTTTTCTGGTACGGACTCGTAAGAGGTACGCTCGAATTTCTCAAGCTCGAACATAAAAATTTCCCGGGTACGGAGATCGGTATCGTTCAGGTCATTGCTTATACCGCTTGCATAGTTGCTTTCGTGCTCATGGTGCTCAATCAGAAAGGGATCATACGTTTCCAGAGCAAGATCTACAACGAGGCTGGCGATTCCTTGAAATTGCTTGCGGCGTACGACAGGAAAGTCGTTGAAGGCGTTATAATAGAGGGCAAGAGCTATTACGAGGCATGCGGTGACGAAGTGTCGCCCGTATTCAGACCCGCGGGAGAATATACGCTTGCCGAAAGACAGATGAGAGCTGTCGTCTTCGGCAGACCGTCAAAAGAGGTCAGACGCGTAGCTGACGAAACAGATAATTCGGAAATCGAATCATAGTCAGTTAAAAGAGGCAGAAAAACTACCGATAACAAGTATAATACTTCGTCTGAAGATTTTATTATATACAATGTTACAAAATTCCGCGCCAAGCGCAATGCGGCGCGCAACGGTAAAACACGCAGAATTGTTCGCGGCGTTTTGCCATGACGTACTTCGGAGGTCATTATGAGGGATCTCACCCTTCTCACCGATTTATATCAACTCACAATGATGTATGGCTATTCCAAGAACAGCCAACTCAATAAAACAGCGGTTTTCGACGTGTTTTACCGCGGCATAGGCAATAATTACGCCGTTGCATGCGGACTTGAACAAGTTATCGAATACATTGAAAATCTCAGATTCAGCAAAGAAGATCTCGATTATCTGCGCTCACTCAAACTGTTCGACGAAGACTTTATGAAATTGCTCGCCGATTTCAGATTCAGCGGCGATATTTACGCTGTACCCGAAGGAACGGTTATTTTTCCGCAGGAACCGATACTTACAGTCAAAGCAAGACTGTTTGAGGCTCAGCTTATCGAAACCGCGATACTCTGTATCCTCAACCATCAGACTCTTATCGCGACAAAAGCGGCAAAGATCGTCTATGCTGCAAAAGGCGGAGCCGTAGCTGAGTTCGGATTAAGACGCGCTCAAGGTCCCGATGCAGGTATTTACGGCGCGAGGGCGGCTATCATTGCAGGTTGTACGTCAACGTCCAACGTGCTTGCGGGCAAGTTGTTCGACGTACCCGTTTCGGGTACTCATGCTCACAGCTGGGTCATGAGTTTCGACAACGAGATAGACGCTTTCAGAGCTTACGCTAAGATGTATCCCGACAGCTGTCTGCTGCTTGTAGACACATACAACACGCTCAAGAGCGGCGTTCCCAATGCGATAACAGTATTCAATGAACTGCGTGCCGCAGGACACGAGCCGATAGGCATAAGACTCGATTCGGGCGACCTTGCATATCTGAGCAGAGAGGCTCGCAAAATGCTCGACGATGCAGGTTTCCCCAACGCTAAGATATTCGCAAGCGGCGATATAGACGAAAACGTCCTGATGTCGCTCGATTCTCAGAACGCTAAAATAGATTGCTGGGGCATAGGAACAAAGCTGATCACGAGTCAGGACTGCCCGAGTTTAGGCGGAGTCTATAAACTTGCCGCGATTGAGAAGGACGGAGTTCTCGTACCTAAACTCAAAATGAGCGATACTCCCGCTAAGATAACCAATCCCGGACTTAAAAAGATCGTCAGGATATTCGACAAAAACACAGACAAGGCGATAGCGGATCTTATTGCGCTCAAAGACGAAAATTTCGAAGGGCTCGACAAGATAGAAATATTCCACCCCGATTTCACATGGAAGAGAAAGACAGTTACCAATTTTTACGTCAAGGATCTTCATGTAGATATAATCAGGGACGGCAAAGTCGTGTATAAACGTCCTACCGTAAAAGAGATCGCCGCTTATCATAAAGAAGGATACGCGCAGTTCTGGAACGAGTATAAACGTCTTCTCAATCCGCATATCTATAAAGTCGACTTGTCGGAAAAACTCTTTAATCTCAAGCAACAGCTTTTGAAAGAGCACTCTGACAAATAATCATAAAAGCGTCAAAAAACGCGCAAAATTTCTTAAAAGAGTCAAAAACAAACGTTCTGCCTACTAACAGTATGCAGGACGTTTTTGTTATAATTTGTTTCGGAGGTAAGATATGGATACTTTCAGAACAAAATTAAACGGTTACGACAAAAAACAGGTAGACGATTATATTTTGGGTTTGTCGTCCCAATTTGAAAAAAGCAACGCTCAGCTCAGAGAGAGGATAAAACTTCTCGAAAACGAAAATGACACGCTTTACAGAGATCTTTGCAATTACAGACGTAAAGAAGAGAGCATTTCGACTGCGCTCATGAACGCTATCGACAAGGCAAAAGAGATAGATTACGCGTCCAAAGTCAGGTTTGCTTTGGAAGGGGAAAGACTAAAGGATTTTTCGCGTAAATGGACGTCTTATTGCAGAAATCAGGTCAATAAAGTCGCGCCTAAACAAGCGGCTGCAACAAACGCTTTTCTCGGAGAAATGAAAAAGTCGTTAGAAGAAGTCATGGGACAACAGCTTAACCTCGGCGCATACGTCAATGAGGCGACGATAGAACACGAAAACGAGAAAAACCGCTTAGAGGGTACTGATTCGGGATCGGTAAAAACCGCGTAATATATGATAAATATCTGACAATCACACTCAAGACCGCTTTTGCAGTGATCTGCATGACGGTCTTAATTTTTGTCGGATAAAATTACGAACCATCTGTAAAGCGCACTTTTTACGCTTTTTTCTAAACTTGCTTGAAAATACTTATATTTTATATTAAAGATCAAAAGAAGAGCCGCTCCCGAAACGGGAGCGGCGATTGTTTGATTTTGTTGTTCCGCGATATCAATACATGCCGCCGTCCATGCCCTGAGGAGCTACGGGAGCCTGAGGAACGGGAATATCGGTAACGAGAACTTCGGTCGTGAGAAGAGTTGCTGCAACGCTTGCCGCGTTCTGGAGCGCGCTTCTCGTGACCTTGGTCGGGTCGATGATACCTGCTTCCATCATATCGCAGTATTCGCCGGTAAGAGCGTTGTAACCGAAGTTAGAGCCTTTGCCCGAAGTAAGTATCGTGTTGACGACAACTCCGCCGTCTACGCCTGCGTTTGCAGCGATCTGCTTTACAGGCTCTTCGAGAGCTTTGAGAACGCTGAGACCGCCGGTCTTTTCGTCGCCTTCCATAGCGTCTACAACGGGTTTTACTTTAGCGATCGTGTTGAGCAGAGCAACGCCGCCGCCGGGGATAATGCCTTCTTCAACTGCCGCACGGGTAGCTGCGAGAGCGTCTTCGATACGCAGTTTCTTTTCCTTCATTTCGACTTCGGTAGCCGCGCCGACGTTGATGACCGCAACGCCGCCAGCAAGCTTTGCAAGGCGTTCCTGCAGCTTTTCGCGGTCGTATTCGCTCGTTGTGGTAGCGATCTGTGCACGGATAGCCTCTGCACGCGCCTTGATAAGGTTTGCGTCGCCCATGCCGCCTACGATCACGGTGTTGTCTTTGTCGACTTTTACCTGCTTAGCACGACCGAGCTGAGCAATGCCTGCGTCTTTGAGTTCGTATCCGAGCTCGCTGCTGATCACAGTGCCGCCGGTAAGAGTTGCGATGTCTTCGAGCATAGCCTTTCTGCGATCGCCGAAACCGGGTGCCTTTACTGCAACGCAGTTGAGGATGCCCTTGAGTTTGTTGAGAACGATAGCGGTAAGAGCTTCGCCTTCGATGTCTTCAGCGATTATAAGAAGGCGCAGACCGTTCTGAACAACGGTTTCGAGTACGGGCAGTATGTCCTTGCTTGTAGAGATCTTTTTATCGGTAATGAGAACGTATGCGTCGTCAAGCACAGCTTCCATCTTGTCGGTATTGGTTACCATGTAAGCGGATGCGTAGCCGCGGTCGAACTGCATGCCTTCAACGTAAGTAACGCCCGTTTCCATGGATTTGGATTCGTCGAGAGAGATAACGCCGTCTTTGCCTACGGTGTGCATAGCTTCGGAAATGATCCTGCCTACTTCTTCGTCGCCTGCGGAGTTGCTTGCGACGTGGCTGATGGATTTTTCGTCAGAGATAGGCTGAGAGTTTTCTTTGAGGGCTTCAACTACCGCTGCGGTAGCTTTTGCGATACCTTTCTTGAGTACCATCGGGTTTGCGCCTGCTGCAACGTTTTTGAGTCCTTCGCGGATGATTGCCTGAGCGAGAAGGCAAGCGGTAGTGGTTCCGTCGCCGGCTACGTCGTTTGTCTTGATGGATACTTCTTTAACGAGTTGTGCGCCCATGTTCTCGAAAGAATCTTCGAGTTCGATGTCTTTAGCGATGGTAACGCCGTCGTTGGTGACGAGCGGAGCACCGTATTTTTTGTCAAGGACCACGTTTCTTCCTTTAGGTCCGAGCGTGATTTTTACTGCATTGGCGACCGCGTTTACGCCTGCTTCGAGGCTTCTTCTCGCGTCTTCGCCGTATTTAACTTTTTTAGCCATATTCATTTACTCCTTATTTTTCGATGATTGCAAGAACGTCGCTCTGTCTGAGGATGGTAACTTCCTCGCCGTCGAGCTTGAAATCGCTGCCGGAGTACTTGTTGAAAAGTACAACGTCGCCTACTTTGATCTGCATGGTAACTTCTTTTCCGTCAACCATGCCGCCGGGACCGACTGCGATTACCTGAGCCGATTGCGGTTTTTCTTTAGCGGAAGAAGGCAGGAAAAGACCGCTCTCGGTCTTGTCTGCGCATTCCACAGGTTTTACGACTATTCTGTCAAACAAAGGTTTAATATTCATTGTTGATTACCTCCTGATTAAGAGTTAGCAGTCAAGCCTCTCGATTGCTAACATTGATTATTATAGCACGCACTTTTGTGTATGTAAAGACTTATTGTCAAAAAATAATGTATATTTTTCGTTAAATTTTTATGCGTATTTTTAATAGCGGTTTTCACCTGTAAAACGGTAAAAATACGCTGTTTTTGTCGTTATTTCATAAAATTCTATAAGTGTATCGTGTATCAACATTACAAGTCAGTTGTTTTTCGCGTAAAAGTGGAACTCTTATGATTTTTCTGTTATACTTATAATATCTGATAAGTCAGAATATTTGTTTCAGGGGGATAAAATATGTTTTTCGATACGTCGTTCTTAAAAAGCGAAGAGATACGTCTTGTTCTTGAAAGAACTGCCGCAGCCAATCCGGAAAGAGGCTGGGTGCCTGCGTATTATTTTGCAATATGCAATAAAGACGGTGTGAAGATCGGAGAGTGCGATCTGCGTGTGGGACACAATGAGAATACATATTACGGCGGCAATATCGGGTACAGCATAAACGAAGAATACAGAGGTCATCATTATGCGGGAAAAGCGTGTCTGCTGTTGTTTGAATTGGCAAAGCGTCATAATATGGATTACCTTATAATAAGTTGCGATCCTGACAACTTTGCGTCGAGAAAGACTTGCGAATATGCAGGCGGCAAGCTTTCAGAGATAGCAGAGTTGCCCGAAGGCAACGATATGAGATCAAACGGCGA
The DNA here is from genome assembly GCA_944383895.1 of uncultured Christensenellaceae bacterium. Taxonomy (GTDB): domain Bacteria; phylum Bacillota; class Clostridia; order Christensenellales; family UBA3700; genus Ornithoclostridium. Next base: position 13,595 of record CALWRH010000001.1, read on the forward strand.
AACCGAAAAATGTATTTATAAGTTCATGCTGTAAATATTTTTAACGTCGGCTTGATCATGCGCTGATTCGGAGAAGAAAAAGCTTGATGATATATGACAATATATAATGATATCTATATTAATAAATAAAAATAGATTGAGAAAGAGTCGTTATTGTGTTATATTAATAATATTGAAAATTACGGAGAAATCACTATGGATAAATGGGACAAAAGGTTTATGGAAATGGCCGAATTCGTCGCAACGTGGTCGAGCTGTTATAAGGTTGACAGACACGTCGGCGCGGTCATAGTAAAGGACAAGCGCATTTTGACAACAGGGTACAACGGTGCGAGCAGCGGAATAAAGAGCTGCAACGAAAAAGGAGAGTGTATACGCATCAAGCTCGGCATACCTTCGGGCACCAGACACGAGATATGTTATGCTGTGCATGCTGAACAGAACGCGATCGTTCAGGCGGCTAAACTCGGAGTCAGCGTTGACGGCGCAACGCTTTATTGCACGCACCAGCCTTGCGTGATATGTGCTAAGATGATAATAAATTCAGGCATAAAAAGAGTAGTGTTCAAGCACGGATATCCTGATGAGTTCAGCATGGAATTGTTCAAGGAGGCAGGCGTTCTTGTTGAAGAATACGACAAGCTGTAACGGCCAGACTGATAAGTAATAACGCAATCATATATTACAAAAAAATTATAAATCTGTAGATATATTTAATAAGTATATAAATATCATTTTTGCATTTGTATTGGAATTTATATTAAAATTGCCGCATTAAAAGCGGCAATTTTTTTATTAATATCCTGTTGTTAAATAATCGTATAAAATTTAATACTGAAGTAAAAGAGTGCAGGTTGTATATTATCGGCTCTAAAGGCGCAGACGCACATAGTATATTGTGTTGCATTGTAAATTATATGGCATCGGCAGGAAGAGTTACAGATTGAAAATACAGGCTGTAAGTAATCGTATCGATGTGTATAAAATTGTTTTGAAACTTCGCAGGGGAGATCAGCTTAATATGATTTTGCAGATATTGTTAAATGCAGCCATGTGCAGGTTAATTTAGGGGTTTCATTGTTTTGATCATGATTTTTAAGTCGGACTAAGTTTGATAACTTATTTTCGCGAGTACTTATGAAATATCTGAAAAAATTGCAGCATATATTACCATATTTACTAATATTAAAAATTATTATTAAGTAATATCAATTATAATTGATTAAAAAATTAAAATTACTTTACGTTTGCCGAAGATATAGGATCTTAACGTCAGGCAGTTAGTATATATTTTTCAATATAAATTGACCACTGCATGATCTTTATGTATACAAATAAAATGTATATTTTCGGATGTTTCTGAAGTATCGGTTCTATAAAGTGCATCCGATAATTATTGGTCTTTTACCATGTTTTTCGCCTCTATTCTTCTTCGGACAGAGTAGGTGAATTTGTGTTTTTCTTTAGGTTCTTTTGTAAAAAAAAATCTATGACATTAATAATTATAATCAATTAATAATATGTAATATCAATTATATTATAATAAATTTCATATAATAGTGCGATTAAATCGAAAGACTCTACATGTTTAAGACGAGTAATAATATGTAAACAGTATCTGACAGACGGTGTATCTTATATCGCATGCGAGATTTGGTCTCGAAACCGTTGTGTCGCAAAGTCTTTCAAGTGCGGCAACGGCGACTGACGCGTTGGCGATGAGAATTACTCCGTCTGACTCTTCGTCGCTTTTGGCAACATTGGACATATTGTCGTAAGTAACGTCAAAGTCGTTTTTTATGTCATTTAATTTTTCTAAAGCTTCTGACGATGTTATCTTTTTGTCTGTCAGATCTTTGAGTGTTGCATTTAGATCTTCGCAAAGTTTTATCGGGTAGTCGGTATAATTTTTCAACTCGCCTTTTATTGCGTCGTAATTTTCTGTGGTGAGCTTTACTATTTCTCCGCCGTTTGACTTTATGTAGTCGTTGGCGTCTTCCTCATTGTCATACACTGCGTAGACGTTATAAAATTTACCTTGATTTTTTACGATATATCCTGCGCCGCCTTTCAGCCGCATCGCGTATGAATCGACCTGACTTGTTTCCATGTCGTCTTTCGGGTTGGTCAGTACGGCGTAATGCACGGGTGTGCTGTCGGATAGTAAGCTCGTAATTGCACTGATTGCTTTGCCGTTGCTGACAAAGTCGGCGCTCACTATGATCGACATTACTACTATGGCAAATATCAATATGGCTTGACAAATTCTGTTGAGAGTCGATTGCTTTTTATCATTAGGTTTTTTGAAGGATGTGGGAACTGTATGATTTTCCCGATTGTCTGTGTCTTCTTGACTTAATAAGAGATTGCTACGGTTTTCTTCGTATAAATTATTTCTGCGATCGGTAAAATCCGGTTCGAATTCTTCTCCGTCGGGATTTATATAAATTATTTCCGGTTGATTACGCAGTTCGATTTTAGGGAATACGATTTTGTCATCGTCTTCCTTATCGTCCGTTTTTTCGGGGACATAGTTTTTAAGATAAAATCTTGAATAATCCATACAATAAGATACCGATTGTGCATGCAATTTATGACGAATATTGTGATATATTGTCATAATCAGATAGTTTTGCTACGTTTGTTATGTTTTTTAATATTATGAAAGCAATAAAATTTTGATTAAATGTTTAGAGGTGTTTATCCGCTTGAAAATTATATTAAAATTTCTTGATTTAGTCCGCTTATTTTAGTCGACTAATATTTACAATGGTCGACTGCTTTTGTTTATACGGTGTATGGCTTGCGGTGTATTTCAAAATGATCGATAAATATATTGCTGTGACCGTGTCTTAGCGTTTGGTTGTATGGATGATTAATAATTTGCTCGGCATAAATGCGCATTTTTATCGGCTTTGATTAAAATTATTATAATATTTGCGCACGATTTGCTAAACAATTACTAAGGAACGATGCCTGGGATAGCTTATTTTCAAACAGATAAAATAAGTTGTTAAAAGACAAGTGACAAGAGCAATATCTGACGTGCGGTCAACGGGATAACGCTACTTTTTATAAATTTATGACTTGAAACCTGGTTTTAATTTTTTGTCGGAGTAATGTAGCTTAGATATTGTTAAAATATAATGACAATCGGCAATAAAAAACTCTCCGATTTTCGGAGAGTGGATTGTCAAGGCTGTGCATCTAATCTCGACAGTGCGCATCGAGGCGGTACAAGGATAGTTATCTCCTTCAAAGCTACCTCGTGGCACAACATACGATCTGCTTAATGCTGCTGCGGTCAAGCCCTGACATGGTTCACAGTGCACGCTTGCACAAGACCTTGATATCATCAACACTTGTCCTCGGCGGCCCTCAATACGAAAAGCCTCAATTAGCATTCAGCTCCGCTGTAGCGGATTGCGGATAACAGGGCACCGCTAGCTCCCCGCCTAGCACAGCGATATTAGTATATTGTATTTTTTTGAAAAAGTCAAGATTAAAAAGCAATTATGGGCAAAACGGCGCGCGCATATTGTCTTATTTTGAGGTAAAAATCGATATTTTGAAAAGAATAAGCAATTTTCGGACAACTTTTATTTTTTACTGCGAGTGTAATGTCGTGAATTTTGCGGTGTATATAAAAATCATGTAGCGGATCTTAAGAGAATATTTTTGCTTTAAGTTGCATAACGATTATTGAAAGCGGAGGTATTGTCAAAATAAAACTTTTATCGACAAAGTCTTACAAATTTCAACAAAACCGCCGTGATATATTATTTAGGAGCTGAAAGCATGGTTTTTACGGTGAAAAAATCCACTCTTATATGGGTTGCGATAATCCTTATTGCGTGTGTGTTGTGCGGGATTGTTGTCAATACCGAAACGTTTGCGACGGTATTTTCGAACAATTCTTCAAGAAAAATACCCGTCTACGGCGTCGATTGCGGAGAAGAAAAGCTTGTTGCGCTTACCTTCGATGCTGCGTGGGGTGCGGATAAGACCTTGAAAATTCTCGAAATACTCGATGAGTACAATGTAAAAGCCACGTTTTTTCTTGTTGGTTTCTGGCTGGATAAATATCCCGATGAAACAAAGGCGATCGCGGATAGCGGGTGTGAGATAGGCAATCACAGCAACAATCATCTGCAGATGTCCAAGATCGATAAAGATAAGATAGTAAGCGAACTGACGTATGTGAACGATAAGGTCGAAGAGCTGACGGGTAAAAAGCCTGCTTATTTCAGACCTCCTTTCGGAGATTACGACAATGAGCTGATAGAAACTGCTGAAGAACTCGGCTTGCAGACGATACAGTGGAGCGTGGATTCCTTGGATTGGAAGGGGCTTTCGGCAACTGAAATAACATCGAGAGTGACGAAAAACGTAAAAAACGGTTCTATCGTTCTGTTTCATAACAACAGCGATAATATTCTCGAGGCGTTGCCGATAGTGCTGGCGAATCTGATAAATCAAGGATATAAGCCTGTGACAATGTCGGAGCTTGTATACAAGGACGGGTATTATATAGACAACAACGGCATCCAGCATAAAAACGCTTAACGTTTGAAATTTACGCCTTAGGGAAAAATTAATCGTAAGAGCAACTGTAAAATCTTTGTTGCGTATGGATAAATTAAAAATATATTTAGGAGGGTCGTATGAATTACGAGCAGATGAACAACAATAAATTGCAATTGACGGGCACGATAACTCAAGAACCTGTCTACAGTCACGAAGTTTTCGGTGAGGGGTTTTATGAAACAATGATCACGGTGCCGAGACTGTCTGATCAGACGGATACTATTCCGCTTACGATATCGGACAGATTGATTTCTCAGAACGGGATCGAGGTCGGAGATAAAGTAAGCATAGTAGGACAGTTCAGAAGTTACAATAAATTGGATGGCGAAAAATCAAGACTTCTGCTTACGGCTTTTGTCAGAGACGTCGTTGACGAGAGTGAAATAGAAAACCCGAATCAGATAGATATTTGCGGGTATATATGCAAGCAGCCCGTGTACAGGACGACGCCGTTCAAAAGAGAGATATGCGACGTGCTCCTTGCGGTAAACAGGGCGTATAATAAGTCAGATTATATTCCATGTATTTTATGGGGAAGAAATGCAAGATTTGTTCAGACTCTGCCAATAGGTAGCAAGATAAGCGTGAGTGGCAGGATACAGAGTCGAAAGTATGTCAAGAATCTTGGCGACGACAAGGTCGAGGAAAGAGTAGCTTATGAGGTTTCTGTCAGTAAAGTTACGCTTGAAAGAGATGAGCATAGCAGTAAAACGGCTTTGAATTGATCAAAAAAGTATTCTAAATTAAGCTAAAAAATATTTCTATTCAGTCAAAATATGAGAAAATCCCGCAAAATTATAACATTGCGGGATTTTTTTGTATGACATGCTCGAACGGCTTTCGGTTTTTCCGTGTTTTGTTTTCAGATGTAATATTTTGAGTTGATTTATGCAAAAGAGCATCTTAAAATCAAATGTCTGAAAATCGGAATTTTGATTTTTTACAAAAACTTTATTTAGCCACAGATTGTCTTTACTGTTGTTTTATTGCTAGATGCTTTATTTGAAATACATGGATAAAACGGTTGCAATTTATCTTTAATGATGGCTACTGTCAAGAGCTTATTTTTTTCGTTATTTCGGGGAGTGCTTTCTTTTTTTGTTCTTCATAAATAGCTGAAATTTTATATGTTGAGATACGTATCCTATGGTGTAAACGGTAACCGTTTTGTACATATTATAATTTAGCTTTTTGATCGGATAGTTGCCTTGCTTGTTAATGGTTTGCGTTTCGTCGTTCGTGCTTATCAATCTGTATTTTACCCGATCTTTGCATATATTTTATTTAATTTATTTTACTTTTGCGCCTTTTATGTGTTATCATATTACTTGCAGAAGGTGATATCATGTTGGATTATAGCGTTGTTGAAAACAATATTTTGGATTTCAAACAGAAAATTCACGATTTTTCTGTTAAGTCCGGCAGGGAAATAAAAATTGTTGCGGCAACCAAGACGCAGCCTAAGGAATTGTTGGATTTTATTGAGGAAAAATCCCTGCTTACCGACGTAGGTGAAAACAGAGTGCAGGAATTTGTTGAAAAGTACGATCCCGCATCTGAACTCAATTATCATATCATAGGGCAGTTGCAGTCCAACAAGGTAAAATACGTTGTCGGCAAGGTGATTTTGATACACTCGCTTGACAGATATTCTCTTGCGGACGAGATCGAAAAACAATCCGTCAAGCACGGCGTTGTAAGCGATTGTCTTATAGAAATCAATATGGGCAGCGAGATCAGCAAGGGCGGTGTGGAGCCTGACGGACTTTTCTCGTTTGTTGACGGACTGAGAAAATACGGAAATATCCGCGTTAAAGGCATCATGAGCGTTATGCCTAACGTTGAGACAGGAGAGTTGACAGGTTATTATAAGAAGTTTGCCAAGTTGTTCGAAGGGTTAGAGGGCATGAGAGGCGGTAATGTTTCGCCCGATATATGTTCGTGCGGTATGTCGAACGACTACGCGGCGGCGATAGAATACGGCGGGTCGAATATGGTCAGACCGGGCAGGATTCTGTTCGGCGCAAGAAATCAGTGAGAGGGTAAAATATGGACGACAACGACAGAAGAAGATTCAACAACGACGAAAATGACTATTATACAAATAACAGTCGCAGGATTCCTACGGTGCCGCCTCAGAGATACAGCGCGCCCGAGCAGGGGCTGCGCAGGGATTACGGCACTCCCGTGTCGAGGGATAGAGGAACATTTCCTTCTCGCAGCGGAGATTTTGCCGGCAGAACCGCGCCCGTAAATCCTCAGCAAACACAGGCAAGACCTTACGAAAGGGCTCCTCAGAACGCGCAGGGCGGTTACGCACAGTTTTCGGGTGCTGCGCAGCGTCCGCCGTACAATGCACAGCCTACGCAATACAACGGTCAGGGGGCGCAGTACGGTGTAAATCCTTACGGATCTCAGCAAAGCGGTTATCCGCAAAACAATGCTTATCCCCAGAACGGAGGCTATCAGCAGGACGCTTTTCGCACGCAGGGCAGTTATCCTCCTCAGCAGCCGTTTAACGGGCAGTATGGACAGGAACGCGACTTTTCTTACGAAAACGTGCAGGCGCAACCAAACGATCAGAAGAAAAAACGCGGATTGTTCGGTTTCGGGAAACAGAAAAAAGAAGAATTCGATCCCGGCAATATGGGCAACGTTATTATAACCGAACCGAGGACTTACGACGACGTAAGGGTTATCATAGACGGGCTCAGAAAGCGTCAGGCAATAATCATCGACCTTTCAAAGGTTTCGGATAAAGATTCTCAGAGAATACTCGATTTCCTCAGCGGTGCGATATACGCGCTCGGCGGCGCGCAGCAGAGGATCAACGATCATATGTTCCTGTTCACCCCCGAAGGCGTGATGATACAGGGACCTGCGTCTTTGCGCAACAAATACAGATAAACGGGACTCTTTCGGACTATGTCGGACAAGATAAAAAAATACAAAGTCTATATTTACGAAATATTGTTTTTTGCCGCTTTGCTGGCGGTTGACCTTATATCCAAGGCTGTCGCATTTGAATTTCTCGAAGGATGCGGCGGCAGATACGTCGTTTTCGACGGCATTTACGAGCTTGTAGAAGTGCACAATGACGGCGCGTCTTTCGGCATATTTGCAGGCAAGACGACGGCGTTGTCCGTAGTTACCGCGCTTGCCATGGTGGTTTTGGTAGGGCTGCTTGTCTGGAGACCTAAATCGCCCAAGCTGTTCAGATACGGTCTGCTTGCGATAATAGCAGGCGGTATCGGCAATCTCGTCGACAGGCTCGCTTTCGGCTATGTACGCGATTTCATCGACTATACGTTTCTTGAAACTTTCTTTAATATCCATAACTTCGGTGTAGGCAATATTGCAGACATATTCGTGCTTGTAGGATTGCTTTGTCTTGTCGTTTACGTCTTTTTCGGGTACAAAGAGGGCGATTTTGCGAAAGACGGCGGGCATAACGACGTCGATCCCGACGTGCTTGTCGTCAATGAGGGAGAAGAGCAAAAGAAAGAGCGTGTCGCAGAAAAAGACAACGTGGTATCCGACGCGGTAAATACAGGCGAAACAGAGAGTATTTCTCGGGTAAATACCGAAGGATCTGGAGATTGCGGCAAAACTTCAGCAGCGGACGTTTCCGTAGCACATAAAAACACGCAGGAAAAGGCTCGTTGAAGATGCAGGACGACGCTAAGATAAGCATAAAAGTAACGGAAGGCGGAATAAGACTCGATCTTTTTGTTTCTCAGGAGGCGGATTGTACGCGTTCTCACGCTAAAACTCTTATAGAAGACGGCAACGTAACCGTGAACGGGAAAACCGCGTCGAAAAGCGGAATGACGTTAAAGGTCGGCGACGAGGTCGTCATCGACAATCCCGCGCCTAAAGAGCTCAATCTCGAGCCTCAGGACATCCCGATAGAAATAGTATGGCAGGACGACGATTTTGCCGTTGTCAATAAACCGCAGGGCATGGTGGTGCATCCTGCGCCCGGAGCATACGAGAATACGCTCGTCAACGCATTGCTTTTCAGGCTTTCTTCGCTAAGCGGAATAAACGGAGTGGCTCGCCCGGGAATAGTACATAGGCTTGATAAGGATACGTCGGGCTTGCTCGTGGTCGCAAAAAACGATTTTGCGCATACCGCTTTGCAAAAACAGATCGCTGAAAAGAGCGCTAAAAGATACTATTACGCGCTTGTCGACGGAGTTGTCGAAAAGGACGAAGGAGAGATAAGGAATTTTCTTGCGCGCAGCACGCAGGACAGAAAGAAATATACTGTGGCTAAAGACGGCAGACTTGCCATAACTCTGTATAAGGTTATAAAGAGGTATACCGCTTACACGCTTATGGAGTATGAGCTCAAGACGGGCAGAACTCATCAGATAAGAGTTCACTCGAGATATATCGGGCATCCCGTGGTTGGAGACAGAACATATGGCGGCAGCGATAAATTCGGGCTTAGCGGACAACTTCTGCATGCATATAAGCTTGTGCTGACTCATCCGAGGACGGGGCAGGAAATGACTTTTACCGCGCCTTTGCCCGATTATTTCAAAAACGTTCTCGATTCTCTCAAGTCGGTAAAACAGAGCGGTAACTATTAAAACAGGATTTATTGCGATATGCGGCAGCGGCATGCAAAATATTGGTGCAGCGTCGTATTACGTTAGTCAGATTGTTGATTTGAGTAAAGAAAAGCGGCTTTTTGCCGCTTTTTTCAATCCTTTTGAAGAAGTTCTTCGTGTTTATCTGCCGTAATTACTGCGCTGTTGTAGACTGTGTACAGAACCATGCCCGGTTTGCCGGAAGGATGTCGCTTAAGATTTTTTCTGAACGTGTAGTCGCACGTCGTCTTTGTTCCCGGTTGAGCCTGCGACCAATAGCATGCGATCTCGCACGCCGTTCTTATCACGTCGTCCGGGATCTGTCTGCTTTCGGCAAAAACTATGACGTGAGAGCCGTGCACGTCTTTTGCGTGTACCCAAAGATCTCCGCCGTTTGCGAGTCTGAAGGTGAGTTTGTCGTTCTGAAGATTGTTTTTTCCTACCGCTATGGTGAAACCTTCTTTTTCGTAGAATAACGGTTGAGCGGCTTTGGTTTTTGTCTTGTTGCGTCGTCCCGATTGCTTGAGCGCGCCTGCTGCGATGAGTTCGGATTCGACTTCAGCGATCTCGTCGTCGGTAGAGCAGACAGCTATCGAAGGCTCGATGCTGAGCAGATATTCGAGTTCTTCTTCTGTTTCTTTTATCTGCTGTGTAACCACTTCGAGAGTTCGCTTTTGCTTGGAGTATTTTTTGAAATACTGCTGTGCGTTCTGTCCGGGAGTGAGCCTTTCGTCGAGAGGTATGGTAACGTCGGGCATGTCTTCAAGGTAATAGTCCTGTACTGTGGCTGACTTATCGCCGCGCTTTATCTTGTACATGTTGGCGGTGATAAGTTCTCCGTAACGCTTGTTTTTTTCGAGTCCCGACGCTTCGGAAAGACGTTGGCGGCATTTTTCAAGCCTTTTCCTGAGTTTGGTAACAGCCGCGGAGTGAGCTTTTCTGAGGTGTTTTGTGTGGTCGTCTCGTCTGCATTTTTCGTCTTTTTTGCCTATGCACAGCTCTATCGCGTCGCTTAGGGTGTCGGTTTCTCTGAAAGAGAAGGGAGAAGATTTGTACGGAAATATGAAATAGTCGTCTTCAATGCCGTTTGAAAGGCTGCAGCAAGGCTTATACGCTGCGTCCGAATTGACGTTCAGCATTGTCCCGAGCGCACTGATAATGCGATCTATACAGTCTTTGCCCGGTTTTGTCGAATTGTCCGCGCCCGCGATATAGAGCAGTTCTTTTACCGTATGGACGGAGAAACCCGAAATCGAAGACATGATAAAAGACGTAAGATCGGTGCCGTTGTAGCTCTCAAGAAGATCTGCTATCGCACTGACGTCGGTGCAGGGTATCTTGTTTCTCGGAGGGAGCTCGTATTTTACAGAGGGCAGAAGACAACGTTTAGTGGCTGTGTCATAGGACGCCTGCTTGAGAGTGTCTTTTATATTGCCTTTTTGGTCTACAAGAAGAATATTGCTGTATCTGCCCATTGTTTCGGCTATCAGAGAATATTCCACTTCGTCGCGGAGTTCGTTGCGTGCGACTATGCGGAAGTCGAATATTCTGTCGTCGCCGAGCATGCGAACGCTTTTTATCACGCCGCCCGCAAGACATTTTCTAAGCCTCATGCAAAATGCGGGAGCGGTAAGAGGGTTTGCTTTTTTGGAGCGGGAGAGATGAATTCTCGGATTCTGAGCATTGGCAGAAAGGGCAAGCAACAGGTTGTTGCCGCCTTTGCGTATATGGATATTTATTTCGTCTGTTTCGGGCATGGAGATCTTGTCTATTTTACCGCCTGAAACAGAGTTGTCAAGTTCTTTGCTGAGAGCGTTCAGCGTAATAAAATCGTTTGGCATTGTATCCTCTTTTACAGACTGAAAACGTCGTCAGCATTATTATAAAATATTTATAAAATATTTGCAATTGTAATTGCAATAAATCGCCGATTGTGCTAAAATTATTTCACTGTGTGAAAAAACAATTCAAAGTGAGGATATAAAAATGAACTACACAAAAGAACTTCTTGAAAAAGACCGTGTAAAATTTACCGTTGAGGTAAGCGAGGAGGAGTGGAAAAACGCTCTTACCAAAGCTTACGAAAAGAACAAGGGCAAGTTCCAGATAGAAGGTTTCCGCAAGGGCAAAGTTCCCCGCAAGGTAATAGAGAATATGTACGGCATCGGCGTATTTTTCGACGACGCGTTGGATATAATTTTGCCTGAAACTTACAGCGAAATTCTTGAAAAGGAAAGCGAGCTTTTCCCTGTTGACAGACCCGAGGTAGATATCGCGGCGATCAGCGACAGCACGCTCAAGTATACGGCTACCGTTCAGCTCCGTCCTACCGTAAAACTCGGCGCGTACACCGGTCTTGACTTTGAAAAGAAGAGCACCGAAGTCAGCGACGAAGAGGTAGAAGCTGAAATAAAGAAAGATCTCGAAAACGCAGGTTCGTGGGAACCCGTTACCGACAGAGCTGTTGAAAACGGCGACAAGTGCGTTATCGATTTCAGCGGCAGCGTAGACGGCGTTAAGTTTGAAGGCGGCACCGCTAAGGATTATACGCTCGTACTCGGCAGCGGTTCGTTCATCCCCGGTTTCGAAGATCAGATGATCGGCATGAAAGACGGCGAAACGAGAATAGTCAAAGTCAAGTTCCCCGAGGATTATCACGCTGAGAACCTCGCAGGCAAAGACGCTGAATTCGAAGTCGTTCTCCACAGTGCGACCGCAAAGAAAGTTCCCGCTCTCGACAACGAGACCGTAAAGGACATTTCCGAGTTTGATACCGTTGAAGACTATAAGAAGAGCGTAAAGGACAGACTCGTCGCGAGAAAGACCGAAGACGCGGATTTCGCTCTCGACCAGGCTATCATCGAGAAAGTTGCTGAAGGCGCTGAACTCGAAGTTCCCGAGTGCATGATCAACGACGAGGCTGAAGACATGGTCAGAGAGTTCGAGTACAGAGTCATGTACGGCGGCAACAGCCCCGAGCAGTTCTACAAGATGACCGGTCAGACCAGAGAAGGACTTCTCGAAACTTACAAGGTAAGCGCGGCTAAAAACGTAAGACTCAGACTCGTTATGCAGGAGATCATCAAGGTTGCTAATATCACCGTAACCGACGAAGAGATCGAAAGCGATATCGAAAAGTCTGCTGAATCCGCAGGCATGAGCGTTGAGGAGTTCAAGAAAAACTTCAGCGACGAGCACAGAAATTATATCAAGAATTCTCTGCTTACAAAGAAGACGTTCGAATTTCTTAAGAACAACAACAATATAAAGTAATTGCGGCAATTATGCTGCGCCCCGTTTCCTCTGCGAGAGCGGAGGAAAGGCGGGATGCTTTCGTTGAGACTATCATTACAGGAGGATTTGAATATGAAAAAGGACGAAATAGTCAAAAATAACATATACGTCATCGACAAGGTTGACGGAGGAGAAAGGCAGTACGATATTTATTCAAGACTGCTTGAGGACAGAATAATCTTTCTTACGGACGAAATCAACGATTATACGGCAAATCTCGTGGTCGCACAACTTATTTTCCTCGAGGCAAAGGACAGCGAGAAAGATATCTGCATATATATAAACAGCCCGGGCGGCAGCGTCAGCGCGGGTCTTGCGATCTACGATACGATGAAATACATCAAATGCGACGTCAGCACGATATGTATCGGCATGGCGGCGTCTATGGGAGCGTTCCTGCTTGCTGCAGGCACGAAAGGCAAGAGATACGCGCTTCCCAACAGCGAAATAATGATACACCAACCTCTCGGTGGCGCGCAGGGTCAGGCGTCCGACGTTGAGATCATGGCTAACCATCTCAAGAAAACCAAGGACAAACTCACGAGAATTTTGGCTGAAAACTGCAACCAGTCGTACGAGAAAGTGCTCGAAGATACGGACAGAGATAACTTCCTCAGTCCGGAAGAGGCTCTCGAATACGGCATAATCGACCAGATTTATTATAAGAGGTAATCAAAGTGGATCAGAATAAAGAAATCAACAAGTGCTCTTTCTGCGGCAGAGGAGAAGGCGAAGTCGAGAAGATATTTTCGGGTCCCAACGGCGTGAATATCTGCAACGAGTGCGTCGAATTCTGCTATGAGCTTATGGAACAGGAATTTACCGTTCCCGCAGGCGACGCAGAAAAGAAACACGCGATAAAGGTGCCGACGCCGCACGAGATCAAAAAGCAGCTCGACGAATATATCGTCGGACAGGATCAGGCGAAGAAGGTGCTTTCCGTAGCGGTTTACAATCACTACAAGAGACTCAACTGCGAGGCTAAAGGCGATGTGGAGCTTGAAAAGAGCAACGTATTGCTTTTAGGTCCTACGGGCTGCGGCAAGACTTTGCTCGCAAGCACTCTCGCAAAAATTCTCGACGTGCCTTTCGTCGTTGCGGACGCAACTTCGCTGACAGAGGCTGGCTATGTCGGAGAAGACGTCGAAAACATACTTCTCAAGCTTATCAAAAAGGCTGATTACGACATCAAACGCGCAGAAGTCGGAATCATTTATATCGACGAGATAGACAAGATCGCTAAAAAAGGCGAGAACGTATCCATAACGCGCGACGTGTCGGGTGAAGGCGTTCAGCAGGCTCTTCTCAAGATAATAGAGAGCACAATAGCCAACGTACCGCCCAACGGAGGCAGAAAGCATCCTCAGCAGGAGTGCATACAGATAAATACGAGAAATATCCTGTTTATCTGCGGCGGAGCTTTTGTCGGACTCGAAAAGATAATCGAAAAGCGCATGCAGGGCGCTGCTCTCGGTTTCGGAGCGGAGATCAAGAATACGAAGACGTCCACTTACGGCGAAGTCTGCAACGAGATCCGTCCCGACGATCTGATAAAATTCGGTCTTATACCTGAATTCGTAGGAAGACTTCCGGTCGTCGTTTCTATCAATGCGCTTGACGAAAAGGCTCTCGTAAATATACTTAAAGAGCCCAAAAACGCTCTTACCAAGCAGTATACTTCGATGTTTGCGGATGACGGAGTAGAGCTTGAGTTTGAAGACGAGGCTTTGTTTGAAATCGCTGGCAAGGCTGTAAGGATGAAGACGGGCGCGCGCGGGCTCAAGTCGATCATGGAAAACCTGATGCTTGACGTCATGTACGACGTGCCGAGCGACAAGTCGATAGAAAAGGTCGTAATTACGGGCGATTGCGTAAAAGGCACAGAAAAGCCGTTAATAATCCGTCGCAAGACGGCGTAAGAAAGCAAGCAGGCGGCTTTCGCCTGCTTTTTTTCTGCCTTACGGCAAAGAGCAACTAACGGGAGGAAGACAGAGATGATAATCAAAAACGCAAAATTTCAGACGTCTTACGCGTCTTTCGGAAAAGGAGACGGTTTCGGCGTCGATGAGATCGCTATTGCCGGAAAATCTAATGTAGGCAAAAGCTCGTTTATAAACTTTCTCGCAAACTATAACGGGCTTGCGAAGACTTCGTCTACTCCCGGCAAAACTAAACTGATAAATTATTTTTCAATTAACAACGGCGAGTTCATGCTCGTCGATCTTCCCGGATACGGCTATGCTAAAGTAGGGGAGGAGGAAAAGAAAAAATGGGATAAGATGATCGGCTCTTACCTGACGTCGAGCGAGCACCTGAAAGGCGTGATCGTACTCGTGGATATAAGACATGAGCCTACCGCTCTTGACAAGCAGATGATAGCTTATCTGCATCATTACGGAGTGCCTTTTATCGTCGTCGCAACCAAGAGCGATAAGCTTTCCAAAGCGCAGATCGCAAAGCAAAAAAGCGTTATCGCTAACGCTCTGAGCCTCGGCGTTGCAGATGTTACGGCGGTATCTTCGATGAAAAAAGAGGGGAAAGATGCAGTTCTTGATAAAATAGAAAATCTATTGAAATTTATACCTGATAATTCTGTAATAGAATAGAAATGGCTGGATATAACTATTTTTTTCCTTAATTTAGAATATTTTTCAAAGCCGTAAGTGTCATAATTTTGCTTCTTTGCATATATTTTTATAGCGATTGTATCAAAGCGTTTGCTTTGCGGCAGTCATATAAAAGGAGGAGTACATAATGTCATTTTCTAATAATTGCAAATCGGATAAAATCCCGGGACCGGTAAGGGGCAACGCTTTGTCCGGTATTTGCGAGAAGACTTGTATACAGGTTGAAAAGGTGTTCGACGCCTGCATGAGTCAGACGACGATGACCGATCTTCAGCTTACCGTATCGGACATCACGCCGACTGACCTTACCGCGCCGTACAAGTTCGTGAGTGCAAAGTCTACGTCGACTACCGCTCAGATAAGCAATCTTACCGTTACCGAAATTCCCGAAGACAGTTGTTACGCTCGCGTGTCTTGCAACGTACAGATCCCCGTAGTCGTAACGTTTACCGACGCAAACGGCAAAACGGGTACGGGGACGGCTACTGTAACTGTGCCCAAAGACGTGATACTGCACGTTTCCGCGCCCAGCGTAATACCTTATTCGATACAGGCTACAGTCGGCTTTGCGTCGGCGCAGGGTGTTTACAACGGCAACGATCAGTTTACCGTCACGGGTTGCGTAACGGTAATACTCAAGGTGACGATGCCTGTCGATCTTCTCGTGCCCAGCTACGGATATTGCTATATTCCGCCGTGCAGAGAATATACCGCACAGAGCTGTGAAGGAATTTTCGACCTTCCGCTGTATCCGCAGGAGTGCGGCGAAGAGTGCAGATGCAATTCTCGCCTTAAAGGCTGAAAAGCCGTATCGCGTGCGTCTGGGGCGGCAAGTCCGCTTCACACGCACGTTATTTTTCGTTATTTGTCGAGCTGAAACGGGATTTTATTTATCGGTCGGATTTTGACTGAAAATTGTGCGGCAGCTTTCAGGCGTTTTTATTGTAAATTTTATATTTTGACTGCGGTTCCGTTGTTTTTATTATAAAAAGTATTTTGAGATTTTTATTGGATTTTGCCGTTTATATCTTTATGTTTAGCGATATAGCTTGATTGCGGAGCGGATTTATTGATATAATATCCGTATGAAGGTTTTTTCTGTAAGCGATCTGCATCTCGGTAAATGTTGCAACAAGCCGATGGATATATTCGGCGACGGCTGGAGCGGTTATTGGGACAGTATTCGAGAGGATTGGAAAAGCAGGGTGAGTGAAGACGACGTCGTGCTTATAGCGGGCGACGTTTCGTGGGCTATGCGCCTCGATGAGGCTCTGCCCGATATAGACGAGATCGCTGAACTTCCCGGCAAAAAAGTTATTCTGAGAGGAAATCACGATTATTGGTGGCAATCCTATCAGAAACTTCTGGACGCTTTGCCTTCTGGCATGTATGCGGTGCAGAATAACGCCGTAAGGATAGGTAATCTGCTTGTGTGCGGTAGCAGACTGTGGAGTCTCGGAGCGGATGGCGAACATGACAAAGCTATGCTGAAAAGAGAGGGCATAAGACTCAGACTTGCGCTCGAAGATGCCGTGCGACAGAAAAAGGACGGGGACAAAATAGTCGTTATGGTACATTATCCTCCGTTTGACGTCACTTTTGCCAATTCGGAATATACCGATATTATTGCAGAGTACGGTGCGGACGCTGTTGTGTACGGACATCTGCACGGTAAAGACGCGAGAGTACGCAGAGTAGTGAATAAAAACGGGATAAATTATTATCTTACTTCATGTGATCTTGTAGACTATAAACTTGTCGAGATAACCGAGCTTTCGGATCGGAATTAAAAATTCAGATTATCGAGTGATTTTTTTGCCGACATATAAGTCGGCTTTTTTATTTGTAAGATCCTTTATTTTCGGCGAAGTTGCAAACATATATATTGATGTAATATGCGCGTATATATTTATTATACTGTTTTTTTGAAGTCTTAAGGCTGAAAAATTCTGTTTTACCGTGTGTAAAAGTTATTCGGCTTGTGGTTTTATGAGAATTTCAGGGCGCGCTTTCCACCCGTTTACACCGTTGTATTCTTTTTAGCAGAGAAGACAATGATTTTTGATTGTAAATTAACGTTCTCGTGTAGAAAAATCTGTTTTATCGTTTGTTTTTTTATGCGGAAATTATGCTTGAAAAACGACAGGGCAGTGAGCTTTGAAAGGTGTATCTCAAGCCCGAAAATAATAGTGGTCTGAGGTTGTTTTAATTGTATTTTTGGGAAAATTCAGGGATTAATTTCTACTTTTTGTACATTTTAGTAAATATTAGTAAAATCAAGTAAATTATTGTAAAAACTGCAATTTAATTAAATAGTAAAAATTAGTAAAATCAAGTAAATAATCTAAAAATCGCATATGCGAACAAGTGTTTACATTTATAGGTGGAAATTTGTGGATATAATCTTGACAAGCAAAACTATTAAAGATAAAATATAAGTACAAAACCAGAAAGGAGGTAATGCGCCATGATGATGTCCGGTATGATATCGCTTCAGGTCGATCCGAAGGGAAGACTCAGAATACCGAAAAAATACAGACCGGCTCTCGGCGAAGACGGCAGCAAGATTTTTGCTATGGTCAACAGCAACGGCTGTCTGAACATTATCTCTCAGGAAAAGGCAAACGAGATAATCTCCAAACTTTCGAAGGTTGTTTCTATCGCAGTTACGGAGAAGTCGACCGCGGCACGTCTTATACTCAGCAGCGTTTGCGAACTTACCGAGGACGGACAGGGCAGATTCACATTGCCCCCGATGCTCAAGAAGTTTGCGGGAATTTCCAAGAACGTCGTATTTGCGGGCATGGGAAATTCGCTGGAGCTGTGGGACGCAGACAAGTGGGATGCGCTGCATAACATCGTCAACGATCCTGACGAGTTCCGTGCGGCTGTCGCAAGCCTCGAAGATATTTTGACGATATGACGCAATTTGCTCACGTTCCGGTAATGCCGAGAGAAGTGATAGAAGGGCTCGCGATAAAGCCCGACGGAATTTATCTCGATTGTACGCTCGGCGGCGGAGGACACAGCGAACTGATATTGAAAAAGCTTACGACGGGCAGGCTGATAGCGATCGACAAAGACGAAGAGGCACTCGCGTTTGCAAAACAAAGACTCGCAGAGTACGCGGACAAAGTCACGTTCGTACACAGCGATTTCAAGAGAGCGGACGAAGTTCTCGACGAATTGAACATTGACAATATAGACGGCGTACTGATGGATCTGGGAGTTTCTTCCTACCAGCTGGACGCTGCAGAAAGAGGTTTTTCCTACCGCTTTGACGCACCTCTCGACATGAGGATGGACAAGACTCAGTTCCTGACGGCGTTCAATGTGGTAAACGAGTATAACGAGATGGATATCGCGGATATCCTTTTCAGATACGGAGAGGAAAGATACGCAAGAAAGATCGCGGCAAACATTATCCGTTACCGTGCCGACAACACGATAAGGACGACGGGGCAGCTGGCGGAGATAGTGGAGAAGTCGTATCCGCCCAAAGAAAGATTCAAAGGCGGCAACCCGTGCAAACGCACCTTTCAGGCGATCAGGATCGAAGTAAACGGAGAACTCAGAGAGCTGGACGAGATAATCGGAAAGCTGGCGGAAAGACTGAATAAGGGCGGAAGGATATGCGTGATAACCTTCCACTCGCTGGAGGACAGGATAGTAAAGAGAGAATTTCAGTATCTCGAGGCAAAATGCATATGTCCTCCCAAACAGCCGGTATGTACATGCAACAAAGTGCAGACGGTAAAGATAATAACTAAAAAACCTGTAGTCGCAAGTGAAGAGGAGCTTGCAGTCAACTCGAGAGCGCAGAGCGCAAAGCTCAGAGTCGCAGAAAGAGTATGAATAATCAGTTGTTGGGGTGAATACTATGTTGAAAGAAAGGGAATTCAGAACCGAATCGATCGAAAGACCTGTGGATAACAGGTTCGGCGCGGGCTACAACAATCGCGGCGGTTACGGTTATTACGAAGAAGGGCAGCAGCGTTACGACGCATACGAGAGATCTTATGAGGACAGAAACTACAACTCTCGTTACGACGAAAACGCATATTACGATACGGCGGTAAGAGAATACCCCCGCGAAGATTACGCTCGTCCCGAGGCTTTCCCCCGTTACGACGGATATCAGCAGCCTATGCAGGGAGATCCTTATCAGGACTACAATGCAAGCAATTCCTTCGAAGGTTACGACAGGATGCAGTCTTACGATTTCAATTCGGGATTTGCGGCGCCTCAGTCCACGACCTTCGAGCATGTTGAATACGAAACGAAAAAACGCACGAAACGCACTCTCAACGCAAAATCAAAAATGCTTATCGCGGTTTATTTCGTACTTGTAGCCGTCATAGCTACGCTTATAATCGCAAACGTAGTCGCTTTCGGCGGCGGCAGCGTAGAGGCTACCGAACCCGCAGCGGAAGCTACATACAGTGAAGAGGCACTCAACATGGCGGTCAACGCAGACGGAACTCTCGTAGAGATGGACAGCGTCAGACAGCTTGAAAATTACGAATACGAGAAGAGCACCAACTGGTTCGACAGTTTTTGCGATTGGGTGGCAAGCATCTCGGACTAAGACAAAACGGACACTAATCAAACCCGTCGGATACTCAGGACGACATCAAAGCGGAGGGGTATTCGATGCACAAAATTTCCCATATCACACTAAAAAGAAAGCTACCTGCGGTATTCGCATTGGTAGTCTTTCTTTTTTTATTGCTTACTTGCAGGCTTTTCTATATACAGATCATAGACGGAACGGGACTTCAGACACTTGCGTCAGATCAATGGACGAGAGATTTGCCTTATAGGGCGGAAAGAGGCGACATAACGGACAGAAACGGGGTTGTTCTTGCAACTTCGGAAACCTCTTATACCGTCTACGTCAGACCGAACGATCTGACAAGACACGACGAAGTCGCAAAAGCGGTCGCAGCGGTAACTGGCAAAGAATTTGACAGCGTTTACAAAAAAGTTATCAAAACGGGGGTATCAGAGGTAAAAGTCGCTACGGGACTTACGAAAAATCAGATGCTTACTCTGTCTGCATACGGTTTCGAAGGCGTTTATTTCGCTCAGGATGCGGTCAGATATTACAATTACGGCAATTTCGCTACTCAGCTTTTAGGTTTCACCAATTCTGACGGCGTGGGTCAGAGCGGTATCGAGCAGTATTACGACATGTATCTCAAGGGCACGGACGGAGCGTCTTATACGCAGACCGATCTTATAGGAAGAGAGCTTGACGACAACGTCACTACTTATCTCGCGCCGATAAAGGGCATGACGGCAAAGCTGACAATTGACTTCAAATTGCAGAGTTTTGCTGAAAAAGCGCTAAACGACGCGGTGATGACGTATTCTCCGAAAGCCGCGTCCTGTCTTATGATGAACGCCGACACGGGGGAAATTTTAGCGATGGCGAGCGCGCCGACTTTCGATCTCAACGATATACCGAGAAACGATCTGTCTTCATTGCTTGCAGGGTCGAAAAATCTGCTCGTTACCGACGTTTACGAGCCGGGCTCGACTTTCAAGATACTTACGTCCGCTATCGGCATCGAAACGGGAGTCATCAAGGACAGCTATTATTGTCCCGGGTACAAAGTCGTCGACGGACAGAGGATCAAGTGCTGGCGCAGCATAGGTCACGGCTCGCAGGACTTTGCGCACGGCATAATGAATTCGTGCAACTGCGTATTTATGGATATCGCTTTGAGTGCGGGAACTTCTACGATGTACGATTATTTCGAAAAATTCGGTCTTACAGGCAAGACGGGTATAGATATTTCGGGAGAAGGAAGAAGCATCATGCTTGCCGAAGAGAGCGTCAAGACGGTGGATATAGCGCGTATCGGTTTCGGACAGGCGATAGCGGTCACTCCGATCCAGCTTGCAACTGCTGTCGCGTCTGTGATAAACGGCGGAAAGCTCGTGACCCCGTACGTTCTCGACAGCGTGTATACGGAGGACGGAAAACTTGCTTACCGCAACGTACCGCAGATAAAAGGCACTACGGTATCCGAAAGCACTTCGGCTCAGATGAGAGAATACCTTTACGGCGTAGTCGAAGAAGGCGGCGGAAAGAACGCTTACGTCGAAGGTTACAAAATAGGCGGAAAGACGGGTACCGCGCAGAAATACAGCAACGGCGCGATAGACCGCGGCGCATACGTTTCTTCGTTTATCGGATTTACCGAAATAAACGGTGAGAGGATAATCTGTCTTATGATAGTTGACGAGCCTCAGGGATACGTCTATTACGGCAGTATCGTTGCCGCGCCGCTCGTAGGACAGATATACAAGAGCACTTTCGCGTATTACGGCATAGAACCTCAGCTGTCTGCCGACGATATTCCGCAGTCAGTCGTAATGCCAGACATAAACGGGGTTTCCGCAACCGAGGCATGCGCTGCTCTGAGAAACGCGGGACTCACATACGAAGTTGCGGGAGAGGGCGGCAGCGTCGTCTATCAATTCCCTGCGGCGGGTGCGAATATAGACGAAAACACCGTCGTATATTTCGTATTGGGATAGGTGCTTTTTTCGACAAAAAGTGCTAAAGACGGATATTTTGCGCGTAAAAGTCAATAATCGATGTCAGTGTAAAATACACGTTTTTGTCGTTTTGTCACTAATTTCGCCGACATAATGTTTTGCGCGCAAAATTATTATATTATCGAGAAAAAGAAACGGAGGAGAAATATGAAATTATCAGCATTGTTACAAAACGTCGCAGATTGCGGCCAGGACGGAGAGGTAGAGATTTCGGGCGTAGCGATATCGAGCAATAAAGTCAGACCGGGGGATCTTTTTATCTGCATGCAGGGCAGCAACAGCGACGGACACTCTTACTGCGATGAGGCTATCGAGGCGGGTGCAGCCGCGATAGTATGCGAAAAGAGTGTAGGAGTCAAACCCGTACCCGTTATCAGGACGGGAGATGCGCGCAAGGCATATGCGCTCATATCTGCCAATTATTTCGGCAATCCTTCGAGAGATATGAGAATAATTACCGTCACGGGTACAAACGGCAAATCGACTACCGCTTATGTTACGGCAAAACTTCTCGAGGCGGGCGGCTTCAAAGTCGGACTTATAGGAACGATGTACTACGAGTATGCGGGTAAAAAACTGCCGTCCGAAATGACGACTCCCGATCCGTTCGAACTGCACAGACTGCTTGCGGACATGAAAGCGGCGGGAGTGCAGTACGTAGTTATGGAATTTTCGGCGCACGCGATCTTTCTCGAAAAGCTCTGCGCAGTGTGCAGCGACGTTTGCATATTCACGAATCTTTCTCAGGATCACCTCGATTATTTCGGGGATATGAAGAGATACAAAGCGGTAAAAAAGAGTTGTTTTACCGCTGAATATACTCGTTGCGCGCTTGTAAACGTGGACGATGCCTGCGGCAGAGAGATTTTGTCCGAGTGCCGCGTACCCGCGGTCAGTTACGGACTCGACAACCCTGCGGACAGCTTTGCAATAGACGTAGAAGATACGCGCAGAGGTTGCAGTTTTGTAGCAAATATAATGGACGATCTCGTTTCCGTGGATTGCAGACTGTACGGCAGATTCAACGTATACAACGTGCTCGCCGCATGTACCGCCGCACGCATGGCAGGCGTCGGCTTGCAGGAGATCGCGGACTGCTTGTACGATCTCGATCCGCCGTCGGGAAGGTTTAACGTGATAGAGTCTTCGGGCGTAAAATACGTCGTGGATTTCGCTCATACACCCGACGGGCTTTACAATCTGCTCAAAGAAGGGGCAAAGCTTTGCAAAGGCAAACTTATCACGGTATTCGGATGCGGAGGCGACCGCGATGTTTCCAAACGTCCGATCATGGGAAAAATAGCAGGAGAGATGTCGGACATAGTCATTGTCACGAGCGACAATCCGCGCACTGAAAGCAGGCAATCCATTGCAGACGACATATTGTCGGGTGTGAGGAAGAAAAATAAGCTGTTTGTTGAGCTTGACAGGAGCCGCGCCATCGCGCTTGCGGTCGAACTCGCCAAGGAGGGCGACGTCGTGCTCATTGCAGGCAAAGGCAGTGAAGGATATATCGACGAAAACAACGTCAAAACTCCTTACAGCGACGCTGCTCAACTCAATAAAGCCCTCGGAGAGTAAATGGAGTACACGTTGAAGTTTCTTTTATCCGCTCTCGTCGGATTTGTAGCTACGGCTCTGTTGTCCCGTCCCGTGATCGCCTTTGCAAAACGCGCAAAGGCGAATCAGACTATATTGTTTTACGTCGACAAACACGAGGGCAAAAAAGGCACTCCGACCATGGGCGGCATCATGTTTCTCGTCGGGGTGTGTGTGCCCGTGATAGCCTTCGGCAGAGAAAAGCTCGGCATAGTCGCGCTCTGCATTACGCTCGGGTACGGACTTATCGGATTTCTCGACGACTTCATAAAGGTTAAGCTCAAGAGAAATTTAGGTCTGAAGGCGTATCAGAAAATAATAGGACAGCTCGGCATTGCGGCGATCGCCGCGGCTTTTTGCTACACGAACGATGCGGTGGGCACGCTGGTAAGGATACCTTTTTCCGACGTTTACGTCGATTTCGGCTATGCATATATACCTTTCGCGGCGTTCGTATTCATAGCGATGTCCAATGCGGTAAATCTTACTGACGGTCTTGACGGACTCGTCGCGGGCAGCAGCTCGATATATTTCGCCGCTTTCGGAGTGATGATAGCGATGGCAGCGTACGCGGCGGCGGACGGCGGCAGAACTCTTATTGCCGCAGAATATTCTTCTCTCGGCGTATTTGCGTTTTCGTTTTTCGGGGCAATGATCGCTTTTTTGTGGTGCAATTCGAATCCCGCAAGCATATTTATGGGCGACACGGGTTCGCTTGCCGTGGGCGGTGCGGCGGCATGCGTAGCGGTTTTTAGCAAAAACGCGCTTTTTGCTCCGATAATCGGCATAATGTTCGTAGTATCCTGCATATCGGTAATATTGCAGGTGTTGCATTTCAAGCGTACCAAAAAGAGGCTGTTTTTGATGGCTCCGTTTCATCATCACCTGGAATATAAGGGTATAAAGGAGAGCAAGATCGTGAGTTACTACACGGTGATTACGCTTGTCGCCGCGATAGTCGCTCTTATTGCGTTTACGTTATGAATAAAACTTTGATTCTCGGTTGGGGAGCAAGCGGCAGAAGTGCTTGCGAACTGCTGCGCCGTCACGGAAAAGCCGTAGTGTGTTTTGACGACAACGAGGGCGAAACCGTCGGAGAGGACGTCGAAAACAGACGCGGCATGTCACTCGAAAACACGCTCGAAGATATAGATCTCGTCGTTGTCAATCCCGCGGTGGAGTATTCTCATCCCGTCATAAAAGGTGCGAAGGCGAAAGGGATCGAAGTTATCGGAGAAATAGAGCTTGGGTACAGATACTGCAACGGCAACATAGTCGCAGTGACAGGCACTAACGGCAAGACAACTACTGTGTCGCTGCTCAAAGAGATATTCGACAAAGCGGGCATTGACGCTTACGCTTTAGGCAATATCGGTATTCCGTTCACGTCGAGGGCGGACAGCCTGTCGGGTGCAGTCGCTGTGCTCGAGATATCCAGCTTTCAGCTTGAAAGTACGGATAAATTCGCGCCCGTATTTGCGGTCTGTCTTAACGTAACGCCCGATCATATCGAGCGTCACCGCACTTTTGAAGAATACGCGAGGCTGAAAGCGCGAATTTTTGAAAATCAGAAAAAAGACAATTACGCGATCCTGAATTACGACGATCCTTGCACGAGATCCATGAGCGTACATATAAATTCGAACGTATTTTATTTTTCTCTTGCTCATAAGGTGCGCGGAGCGTATTGCAAGGACGGCGCGATTTATTTTTCGGACGGTATAAAAGATGATCGGGTCATGGACAGAGCAGACGTCGGTATCGCAGGTGATCACAATCTTTCCAACGTGCTTGCTGCGGTTGCGGTTGCGAAACTTTACGGCGTTAAGTCCGATAAGATAGCCGCGGCGGTACGCGGATTCAGACCTCCTAAATACCGCATAGAGCTTATAAAACAATCTGATTCTCTCAAGATATTCAACGATTCTAAGGCAACGAACATCGACAGTACGATAAAAGCGTGCGAGGCAATGGACGGAGATACCGCGCTGATAATGGGCGGCTGGGACAAAAAGATAGGTTACGATAGTTTCTTTAGCCGTCTTCCGTCAAAAGTAAAGCATATAGTCTGTTGCGGCGACAACAGCGACGAGATAATGCGCTGGGTCCCTTCGGGTGCGGATTTTTCGGTGATAAAGACTGCTACGCTCGAAAGAGCCGTTGAAATTTCGCTCGGATACAAAGACGTGAAGAACCTTCTTTTTTCGCCGTCAACTTCGAGTTACGACAGATATACCGACTACAAACAGAGAGGAAAACATTTCGAAGAGATAGTAAAGGCGTTTGCAAATGGCTGAGCGCAGAACGCCGCTTATTGCGGACAAGACTTTGCTTATAGTCGCGCTTACTCTCGCTCTTTTCGGGATAGTGATGCAGTATAGCGCGAGCAGCTACATAGCGTTGCAACAGACGGGCGACGAGTTTTTCTACGTCAAGAAACAGGCGCTCGCACTCATTGTCGCGCTTGTTGCGGCTTTTGCGACTTCGAGACTTAAAAGTTCGGTAGTGAAAAAGTTTTCACTCGTTCTGCTCATAGTTTCCGCGGTACTTCTCGCGCTCGTGTTCGTTCCCGGACTCGGCGTAGAAAAGTACGGCGCGACGCGTTGGCTCAATCTCGGGTTCACGACTTTTCAGCCGTCCGAGCTCGCAAAGTTCGCGCTCGTTATTTTTATCGCCGCGCGTCTGTCCGAAAGGAGCAGTCAGCGTTTTCGCGACATGATCGGCATACTCGCGGCGACTCTCGTCATATGTGCGCTCGTCATGCTCGAGCCGAATATGTCCATTACGGTCTGCATAGGTATGTGCGTACTGCTTATGCTGTTTATCGGAGGATGCGGTATCAAACAGTTTGCAGTCATGGCTATACCCGTAGTGGTCGCGATACCGCTTCTTATACTTGCAGAGCCTTACAGACTCAAGCGTCTTCTTGCGTTCATAGATCCGTGGGCGTCGCCGCTCGGGGAAGGTTATCAGCTTATTCAGTCTTATTACGCGCTCGGCTCGGGAGGCTGGTTCGGTTTAGGCCTTTTCAACAGCAGACAAAAATACATGTTTCTTCCTTTTGCCGAAAGCGACTTTATCTTTTCGGTAATAGGGGAGGAGCTCGGGCTCATCGGTTGCATATTCACTATCGCGCTATTTGCGGTTCTGATATGGAGAGGAATAGTCATAGCGCTCAGGGCGCGCGACAGATTTCAGACATATGTCGCGGCGGGCGTCAGCATAGTTATCGCAGTTCAGACGATACTCAATATCGCAGTTGTCAGCGGTTCGATACCTCCTACGGGGCTGCCTATGCCGTTTATAAGTTCGGGCGGCAGTTCGCTCGTCGTTTTCGCCGCGGCAGTAGGTATTCTGGAGGGCATAGCGCGCAATTCACAAATCCCGCTGTCTTTCCATAAAATGTATTAAGATATTACGCTTCGCGGCGTAAGGAGAGAAAGATGAGCAGATACATAATCCGCGGAGGCGAGCCTCTTTGCGGCGATATAACTATTAAAGGCGCAAAAAATTCGGTCCTGACTTTGCTGGCGGCGTCTATCCTCGCAGACGGCAGAGTCGTTTTGCACGACTGTCCGCATATTGCAGACGTCGACACGATGATAAGGATACTGCAGAAACTCGGATGCAGGATATACAGAAACGGCGACGACGTTATTGTAGACAGTGACGGTATTTCGAGCGATAAGATACCGAGCGGTCTTGCAAGCGAACTGAGATCGTCTATTTTTCTGCTCGGGTCCTTGCTTTCGAGGCTTAAAAAGGCAAAAGTCGCTTATCCCGGCGGTTGCGATATAGGGCTCAGACCGATAGACATACACCTGTCTGGGCTGAGAGAACTGGGCGTGAAGATAGTGGAAAAACACGGCTATATCGACTGTGACAGCACAAAGGCGCACAGTGCGGATATAATGCTCGATCTTCCGAGCGTAGGTGCGACTGAAAACTTAGTGATGACGTGCGTTTTTCTCGACGGAACAAGCGTTATAAGAAACTGCGCCAAAGAGCCCGAGATAGTGGATCTTCAGAATTTTCTCAACGCAATGGGCGCAAAGGTGAGCGGCGCGGGAACGGGGGTAATAACTGTCGAAGGTGTGAAACGTCTGCACGGGGTGGAATACACTCCGATACCCGACAGGATCGTAGCTGGTACATATCTTATCGGCGCGGCGATGTGCGGAGGCGAGCTTACGCTGAACAACGTAAATCCCGAACATCTTTCGTCGCTCATAGCCAAATTGCCGAAAAGCACTTGCAAAATAACGTGTGCGCGTGATAAAATAAACATAATCTGCAAAGGTAGGTGCGAAAGCATCCCCAAAGTTGAAACGACGTATTATCCGGGGTTTCCTACGGATCTTCAGACGCAGATACTCACTTTGCAGACTGTGAGCAAGGGCACGAGCGTTATCGTCGAGAACATCTTCGAAACGAGATTCAAGACCGTTCCGCAACTTCTCAAAATGGGCGCGGACGTAACGGTAAACGGAAGGACCGCCGTTGTCAGGGGAGTTGAAAAGCTTACGGGGGCAGAAGTGTCTGCAACAGATCTCAGAGGAGGAGCTTCTCTTGTACTTGCGGGCATGAGCGCTCTCGGAGAAACAAGTATAGACAACATATACCATATTGACAGAGGATACGAAGACTTGTCGCGGATATTGCCCGCGATAGGAGTAAAAATCAAAAGGACAGACTGATGAATAAAAGACTTTTGGGGATATTTATAGCCGTTGCCGTTGCCGTCGTGGTGATCGTGGTTTGCTGCGTCATGTTTCTGACGGGTTCTGTCGAAGTGAAAACAGCAGGAGATCTGACACTTGACGACGATAAGGTAAACGCTATCGTTTCGCAGAGCGGGATAAAAAAGGGCGAGAGTATTTTCGCACTCGACAAAGCCTCTGCTACAAGTGCTGTCGAAAAAGCCAATCCCTACCTCAAAGTCGTGAATATAGAAAGAAAGTTTCCCAACAAAGTCGTTATATATATCGCAGAGCGTTCTCCTTTGCTCGCGATACCTTTTGAAACAGAAGAAGGCGAAAGCGCGCTTTACGCACTCGTGGACAACGAGCTCAAGATCCTCGGCGTTGCGACAGAAAGCGAAATAAGCGGACTCACTCCCGTAAGCAACTTTACGATATCGGGAGGAGAAGAGTCTGCGGGCAGTTTTCTCGGAGAGGACGCTGAGTGGCTTGCGGGCGTCGTGGAAGGTGCCGAAAGCGTTACTTTCGTTTCCAACAGATTCAACGATTTTATCAAAAATATCGAATTCAGTAAAAGCAACGTCAGGGTTAAGACCAATACCGGCGTTACGTTCGTGCTTAAAAACGACGGCAACGTAAAGAGCATGTTTGTCGGAGCGTACACTTATTACAGCAACAGCGCGGACGGATCCAAGGAAAGGACAAGCGGTTACATTTTCTTCAACGGCGCGGCGTGGGAGTGGTCCGAAAACCAGGTAAACTGAATAAAAGGGCGGGTTTGAGCCCGTTTTGCATTGCGTAAATTTTTGTATTTTTTATTACCTATTTGTTGACATATTATTATATATTAATTATAATAATTATATGAGCGAAGTGTTTTTGTTGGACGTAGGCTCCGGAAAGCTTGTTTTTGCTGTAGGCAACAAGTCCGATTCGGGCGTCTACAACGTCAGAAATATCGCATCTTGCGAATACGACGGGTATTACAAGGGCGAATTTTTGGATCCCGACGCGTTGGAAGAGAGCGTAAGGCAGACGATAGCCGAAAGCGGTTTCCGCGGCAGGATTGGCAAACTTTACGTCGGCGTTCCTACAGACTTCATCAAGGTCAGAAACAATCACGTCAAAAACACATACCGCTCTTCACGCACCGTAACGGACGACACCTTAGACGAGCTTTACGCAAGAGGCAATATCTTTGACGGTGACGCAGATTACGTCGCTATCAATTGCAGCGCGAGAGGTTTTACTCTCGACAACAAGTTCAGGTGCATCAATCCGATATACGAGCAGGCGAGTTATATCGACGCGGATCTCACATATATAATGTGCAGCAAAAAGTTCTGCGCTACGATAGAAAAAGTCGCTTCTGCGATAGGAGCAAAACGCGTCAGCTACGTTTCGTCTTTCTGGGCAACATGCGTACAGCTTTTGCCTTCCGACGTCAGAGAAAACGGAGCGGCGGTATGCGATATAGGTTTTTCCAACACGTCGTTCGGCATCGTCGTAGGCGACGGACTCGAAACGGCTGTCAGCAAATCGGTCGGAGGGGCTAATATCGCGGGAGATCTGTATCAGGTGCTGGATATACCTTATGCGAGCGCGTGCACGCTGGTATCCAAAGCCAACCTGTATCAGGAAACGGACAACGGCAGTTGCTACAACGTTCTCGTTGACGGCAAACCGCAGCAGTTCAACAGTTTCGGCGTAAATCGCATTATTCAGGCAAGGCTTGACGATTTTGTCGAATTTATCACGCGTTCACTCTCAGAGTCGGGCAACTTTTCGCCCGAAGTCGTCTATCTGACGGGCGGCGGGATTGCGGAACTCAAAGGCGCGGCGGCATATATTTCGCGCCAGCTGGGTATGAGGTTGGAAACGATCGTCCCCGACGTGCCGACTTACGGAAAAAGCTATTATTCATCCGTGTTCGGGACGTTCGACGTGGCAGATAAACTTGAAAAAAGCAAAAACGTATTCAAAAGATTTTTGGACAGATTTCGGAGGTAACAAAAATGGCAGACGGAAGCGGAAGGGCTAAAATTAAAGTCATAGGCGTAGGCGGAGGCGGCAACAATGCCGTAAACCGTATGATAGCGGCAGGCATCAAAAGTGCAGAGTTTGTCGCGGTCAACACCGATTATCAGGCGTTGACTCTTTCTAACGCGCCCACCAAAGTGCAGATAGGTGCTAAACTTACGGGAGGTCTCGGCGCAGGCGCCGATCCCAATGTCGGAGAAAAGGCGGCGGAAGAATCCAGAGAAGAACTCCGCGCGCTCCTCAAAGACGTCGACCTCTTGTTCATCACCGCAGGTATGGGCGGCGGTACCGGTACGGGTGCGGCACCCGTTATAGCGTCGCTTTCCAAAGAGCTCGGCATACTTACCGTTGCGGTAGTAACAAAGCCGTTCGCTTTCGAAGGCAAAAGACGTATGCACAACGCTATTCAGGGTATAGAAAATCTGCGTGGCAGCGTCGACACTTTGCTCGTTATTCCTAACGAAAAATTGCTCGAAGTGCTGCCCAAGGGTACCGCTATGCTCGAATCCTTCATTAAAGCAGACGAAGTTCTCAAGCAGGCTATACAGAGCATAAGCGAACTTATCGTAACTCCTACCGTAATAAATCTCGACTTTGCAGATATCAGCGCGATCATGAGAAAGAAAGGTCTTGCCCACATGGGTATAGGTGTAGGCGAAGGACCGGACAAGGCTATCGAGGCAGTAAGAAACGCGGTAGAAAGTCCTCTTCTCGAAACCAATATCGAAGGCGCGAGCGGCGTTATTCTTCACGTCATGGGCGGCAAGGATATGGCTCTCGACGAAGTTGCGGATGCAAGCAGACTCGTAGAAGACATAGTCGATCCTGCGGCAAACATCATCTTCGGTACGGGCTTTGACGAAAACCTCGAAAACAAGGTGCAGGTCACTCTTATCGCGACGGGATTTACGGCGCCCGTTGAGGACAACTCCAATCCCTATGCGCAGAGAAGAGGTCAGGGCGTAGCTCAGTCGCGCACTACCGCTGCGATGGACAATGCTATCAGACGTCTTAACGACAGCCGCAAGAAAGAAAGCGCTTACGAGGATATGCCTGAAGACAGAAACAGAGGATATTCTCAGTACAGAGAAAACGACCGCAATCAGAACGCTCAGCGCCGTTATGACAATTACGCAGACAATCAGCGCAACGATCAGTCTTACGGAGCAGGCAATAATTACGGCTATCAGGACAACCGCAATTCTGCACCCGGCAATTACAACTCTGCACAGAACAACTCGGGTTATTCCGCGGGACAGAACGGCGGCTACAACGGCAACTATTCTGCAGGTTATCAGGATAACGGACGCGGAGCCGCTCCCAATAATAACTACGGCATGCCAAACAGCGGTTATCAGGCAGGAAACGGCGGTTATAGCGCTTTCGGCAATGCGCCTCGCGGCGGACAGGACGGCTATAATCCTGCTACCCAGCAGCGTCCGCAGAGCGGATACAATGCGGCTCAGGACGAGCAGGACGAAGAAAAGTTGCCCGCGTTCCTCAGAGTATTCCGCAAGAAGAAGTGATCGCATAATAAGCGATAAAACATATCTTTCGACTAAAAATCCCGTCTTTCAGGCGGGATTTTCTCTATTTACAAATAAAAATCCTTAAGAATTCAATACAAAGCAGGTCATGGATTCAATAAGTTAAAACAAATTCGACACCGTCGGAAATTGTTTGCGCGCGCGCAGTTATATTATCTTGGTATGCAAATATACATAGAGTATGTGATCGCCGACAACATGGCGGTAAATATGCTTTTGATCTACGCGACAGCGATTACTTTGAGAAGAAAATTCTCAACGCTCAGAGCAGTTGTCGCGTCTGCGGCAGGTACTGCTTTTGCCGTACTGATGCCGTTATGGGAGATAAAAGCGCTTTTTATCGCAAAAATCGTGCTCGCGCTGATAATGTCAGCGGTCATGCTGAAACACAAAGACGCAAAGAGTTACGTCAAATGTCTGACGTTTTTTCTTTTGTACACCTTTCTGACGGGAGGGATATGCGTTGCTTTGCTCGGAGCTAACGACAGTTTTATCGCATTGCGAAATCCCGACGGATATACGCCAGCGATCGTAGCGGTTTCTGCTTTTATATGCCTTTTTGCTGCTAAAAAGCTTGTCGGGTACGTTACGCTCGCACGGCGCGAAAAGAAGTATATCGCGGACGTAAAACTTGTGATATGCGGCGAAACCACAGTCTGCAAGGGCTATTGGGACAGCGGAAACAGACTGTTCTATAAAGGCATACTGCCCGTAGTCGTTTCAGGCGCAGGGTTTGCTAGAACTCTGCCCAATCTCGACAAAGCAGAAAAAGTCGAAGGGATAAAACTCTCGACAGTAGCGGGAAACAAGACGATAAAAGGCTTTATAGCCGATAAACTTTATGTAAGCGAAGACGGAGTCGAAAAGGAGTTTGACAACGTTGTGATAGGAGTGGGAGAAAACGATTTCAAAGGATTTTCCCTGTTGCTCAATTGCGATTTATAGGAGGAAAATATGTTCAGACGAATTATAGAATTTATCAAAAAGCTTTTTGCAAGTCCGCTCGAAGAAGACAGCGGAGTCGATTATCTGAACGGCGGAGAAACTCTGCCTGCGCCTCTGAGTGCAGAAGAAGAGAAGGATTGCGTTGCCAGACTTTCGAGCGGTGACAAAGAGGCTCGCGAAAAGCTCATAGAGCACAACTTGCGACTTGTCGTTTACATTGCAAAGAAATTCGAGAGTTCAAACGTAGATATCGACGATCTTATCAGCGTCGGAACGATAGGACTTATAAAAGCCGTCAATTCTTTCGACGGCAGCAAGCAGATAAAACTCGCAACATACGCCAGCAGATGTATAGAAAACGAGATCCTTATGCATCTGAGAAAAGTCGTGCGCACAAAAAGCGAGATGTCGCTTGACGAACCGCTCAACGTGGATTGGGAAGGAAACGTCCTGCTCTTGTCCGACGTTTTGGGCACGGATAACGACGTGACCTGCAAGGACGTAGAAAATGACGAAGAAAAGGACATACTGATAAAGACCTTCAAGCGTCTGCCTCCGAGAGAAAGACAGATAGTAAAATTGCGTTTCGGACTGCTCGGCGCGCAAAAGAAGACGCAGAAGGAAATAGCCGATCTTATGGGGATATCGCAGTCGTACATATCGAGGCTGGAAAAGAAAGTCATGAAAAAGCTGAAAAAGGAACTGACAAAGAGCGTATAAAAACAATTTCAGAGTAAACAATAAATATACCGACAGGTGCGCCCGTTCACGTTTTGTACATACGGAGGTGAATATGGTGCACAAAGTGGTAATATGCGGCGTGGATACGAATACGCTGCCAAAACTTACTAAAGAACAGTCGGAAAGCCTTATGAAACGGGCAAAAAGCGGAGATAAATCTGCAAGAGATGCTCTTGTCGAGGCAAATATAAGGCTTGTGCTTTCAGTCGTGCAACGGTTCAACAACAAAGGCAACAGCGACGATCTGTTTCAGGTCGGTATGGTTGGACTGCTCAAGGCGATAGACAATTTCGATGATAAATTCAACGTCAGATTTTCAACTTACGCGGTACCTATGATAATAGGCGAGATAAGACGCTTTCTCAAAGACGGTACAGGCATAAAAGTCAGTCGAAGCATGAGAGATACGGCTTATAAGGTGCTCAAGGCAAAAGAAGAGATAGAACGCACGAGGCAGGTCACGCCAACTGCGGTAGAGATCGCGGAAGAAATCGACCTGCCGATAAAAGAGGTCGTATGCGCGCTCGACGCGGTTAGCGAACCCGTCTATCTTCAGGAACCCGTTTTCAACGACGGAGAAGAGGGTATGGTGCTCGAAGAGCAGATAGGCGACGGCAAGAATACAGAGGAGAGATGGACAGACAAGATCTGCATTTCCGATGCGATAGCAGATCTGCCTGAGAAAGAGAGAAAAGTGCTTGTTCTGCGTTACTTTTACGGAAAAACGCAGGTTGAGATATCAAAGCAGGTACACATATCTCAGGCACAGGTGAGCAGACTCGAGAAAAACGCTCTGGCAAAAATGAAAGCATATCTATAATTATTTTTTTCGCATAATACGCGAAATTTGTCATAATTTGGCAACGCCTCCCGTACATTTATCGGGAGGTGTTGTTATGTTAAACGATCTGACCTTTTGCGAACTCAAAGAAAAAGAAGTCGTCAACGTTATCGACGGCAGACGGCTCGGAAGATTATTGGATATAGCTTTTACTCCCGGGGGTAAGATCACGGGACTTATCGTGCCGGGTGAAAAGAAGTTTCTCAAGAACATAACTTGTTCTGACAGCATTTTCGTGCCTTGGAGATGTATCGTGAGGATAGGCGAAGACGCGATATTGGTAGAATTGTCGCAGGATCCTCCCGCGCCGCCGCCGTCGAGATGCGATTGCTGACAGAAATTTTCCCTATTTAGTGTGCCTGCTGGACATTTACCACAATATGCGGTATAATATATTCGATATCGGAGGTTTTGTATATGAAATGCGTGTATTGCGGCTGCATGGACAGCAAAGTCATTGACAGCAGACTCAACGAAGACGGTACTTCTATCAGACGCAGGAGAGAGTGCGTTGCCTGCGGCAAACGTTTCACCACTTACGAAACGATAGAAACAACGCCGATAATGGTCGTCAAGAAGTCGGGTTGCAGACAAATATTCTCGCCCGCAAAGCTTAAAAACGGTATTATCAAGGCTTGCGACAAAAGACCTGTAAGCATGCAGCAGATCGACAAACTTGTTTCCGATATAGAGAAAAAGCTTGCCAACGGGCTCGAGCAGGAAGTTACGTCGGATCATATAGGCGATCTCGTCATGGACGGGCTCAAGGAGATAGACGACGTAGCGTACGTCAGATTTGCGGCTGTTCACAGACAGTTCAAGGATATAAACTCCTGGCTCGGCGAGATAAACGAGATATTGAAGAGCAAGAACGCAGAGAAGAAAAACGACGACAAAAAGTGATTTTATATGCAAAGTCAGTCCGCTTGCACAGCAAGCGGATTTTTTTGCAAAATCCGACAAAAAAGTATATTTTATCTGCTTAGGACATAGATTTTACGGTGAGGTGAATTATGTTTCTCAGCGGAATTTTCGCATTGCTTTCAAATCTGCTGTTTTTCAGCGGATACATAAAAAACAAAAACTGTTTTCCCAAGCCTTTGTCGGCAGAAGTTGAAAAGCAACTTCTCGATAAAATAGCGCAGGGCGACAAAAACGCCAAAGACGAACTGATAAGACACAATATGCGTCTTGTCGTTCATATCGTAAAAAAATACACCAACTATGGCGACAACGACGAACTCATCAGCGTAGGCTCTATCGGACTTATAAAAGCGGTAAACTCTTTTCACGACGGCAAGGGTACGCAGTTTGCGACGTACGCGAGCAGATGCATAGAAAACGAAATTCTCATGGTCATCCGTGCAGGGAAAAAATATAAAAACACCAAGTCGCTTTATGAGCCCGTGAGCTACGACAAAGACGGCAACGAAGTTACGCTCATCGATCTCATCGGACAGGAAGATGAAAGTGTCATAAGCAAGGTGGAGAGCAGGATCGTACAGGAAAAACTGCTGTCTGTTGCGAAAAAGGTGCTCGACGAAAGAGAATACGAGATAATCATGTTGAGATACGGCATTAACGAAGACAAGGCGTATACGCAGAACGAAGTAGCGGAAAAATACGATATATCGCGCTCATACGTTTCGAGAATAGAAAAAAAGGCGCTTTTCAAACTCAAATGCTATATCGAGGATCACGGATTGCAGTTCTAACGCTTGCGTTTTTTGCAGAAAGATGCTATCATTGCAATAAAGACAGTCGGATAAACGCAGCCCGAAAGGGGTGAGGAAAGTCCGGGCATCGCAAGGCAGGGTGCCGGCCAGTTACCGGTGAAGGCGACTTCAAGGAAAGTGCAACAGAAATAAACCGCCCGCAAGGGTAAGGATGGAAAGGCGAGGTAAGAGCTCACCGCTCCCGCGGCAACGCGGGAGGCTCTGTAAACCCCACCCGATGCAAGAGAAAACGACATATGCGGTTGCCTGCCGCGTCGGAAAATCGCTTGAGGCGTGTGGCAACATACGTCCTAGACAGATGTTTATCCAAGACAGAACCCGGCTTATAGATTGTCTTTCCCCTTTAAGGGGTTTTTTTATGCCTTTTTGCAGAAAATTTCCGCTTTTAACTGTCAGAAATCCGTCAATAATCGTACAAAGAGGTACGATATCATGTTTCTTTATATCATTACGGCTTTGTCCGTGCTTGCAGTCGTATGCCTGAGCGCGGTAATCGCACAAAAGGCAAGAAGATTCGATTATGCAGAATACGTTACGGGCGGCGACTACGCTACCAATATAAAGCAGCTCGCGCTCGCATTGAAAGACGTTGAAAAAGTCGGCGCCGTGCCCGACGTGAACGCTGTTTTGCGACGTATCAGAAGAGCGTATAAGGTCGTCTGCCTTAAGGTGAAAAGAGGAGATTCTCTTTACGAGTGCGAAAAATGGCTTTACGAAAATTTCCGATCTTTTACTCTCGGGATAAGGCGGAGTAATTACAAAAGTTTTGCACTGCTTCCTCATAAGGGAGATGCCAGAGTACTGCATCTCGCAACCACCGTTGCGTCGCAGACATATTGCAGACTCGACGCCGACGTGGTTGCCGCGGCAGTTCACGAGTTTTGCAGGTATACGCCGCTGACTTTTGACGAGATATGCGCTCTCAAAGGCGCTTTCGAAGTTGCTTTGCTCAAAAAGATAGCTTTTGTCTGCAAGAAGATCCGTATCCTCGAAAAGACGAAACGCCGTGCGGAAGAGGACAAAGAGCCAGACTACAGATACGGAAAAAAAGAAGGATATCTGTATTTCTATAAAGCGGCAGGCAAAAAGATACCCGAAAAATTCCTCAGTAAAAACACGCAGATAAACATAGAAAACGTCGATTTCGCCTTTGCGGGAGCGGTAACGGATTATGCAAGGCTCATATCAAATGCCGTGACGTCACTGAAAAATCTGTCCGATTTCATGACGGACGATTTCTGCGTTTCGCTCTCTCCGATAAACGGATATTTCGAGCGCGACAAGTCGTACAAGGAAAGCGATTTTTCTTCTAAAGGTCAATATCTTTCCGCTGTTTCCAAACTTTCACGTTACTTCAACGCGAGCGAGTATGCAATAGCAAAAGGCGCGTTCGATCTTGCTGCAAGATTCGACATGCATTTCGGAGAGATAATCTTCGATTGCAGATACTCTTTGAGAGCTTATTTGAAAGGAAAGAGAGTAGAAGATCTGAAGAGCAATACTTATTCTTTGGACAAATGGATATATTACGGCTCGATATTCCTGTTGCAGACTGTATTTTCTCTGCTTGCTGGAATATTTCTGCCTCCGTTATGGCTGAAAATAACGGTATGTGCGCTGACTTTCGTAGCGGCATATCCTCCTTGCGAATATAGCGCAGAGAGGATCATCTCGTATTTTTTGCCCAAAAGACCCGTACCGCGCATGAATTACATGTCTGTCCCGGACGCAGGCAGGACGGCGGTAGTCGTGTCTCACTATCTCGAAAACGCCGCTCAGGCGGAAAAAGCCGTCAAGGACATACTTGCGTTGCAGGCGGTCAACAGCGATCCTAACGTCTGCTATTATCTGCTTTGCGATCTCAGGTCTGCCAAGTCGCAGACGGACGTCGGCGACGAAGACGTTATTTCTGTGCTGAAACAGTGCGAAGGCAGACAAAACGTTGTTGCGCTCGTAAGAAGGAGAGTTAAGACAGGTAAAAACTACGGCGCATACGAGAGAAAACGCGGCGCGATAAGGGATCTTAACGAAAGTCTGCTCAGCGGAGATACGGCAAAATTCTGTTATGTTTCTGCGCAGCACGCGTTCCGTCCCGAATTCGTAATGGTGCTCGATGCAGACAGCAGACTCGGAGCGGGAGAGGTGAAAACGGCGATAAATACGGCGTTGCATCCTCTCCACGCTAAATTCGATATGCTCACGTTTACTTCGACCTATTCGCTGTCGTCTTTGAATACCCCTTATTCGAAAAAATTCAGGGACAATGCTGGTGCACAGACATATTGCAATTACGACGATTTTTATTTCAATCTCTGCAACCGTTCAGTGTTCTGCGGAAAGGGAATTTACAGGCTTGAACCTTTTCACGAAAAGACGTCCGTTGCCGTTCCCGACGGGAAGGTATTGAGTCACGACATACTCGAGGGCGCGCTGACTCATACGGGCATGCTCAATCTGGCAACGTCAGAAGACGCGCCGGATACGTTCGTGAGCGACGTTGCGAGAGATAAGAGATGGATGAGAGGAGATCTGTTGCTTATTCCGTTTGCTGGTAAAAAATATTGCTCGGACGGGATATACAGCTATATTATCCTCAAAAACGCTTTCAGTTATCTCGCTCCCGTCGCCGCGCTCGCGCTGTGGATACTCGCTTTTACAGAAGGATATATGCTGCAATTGCTCGGTTTGTTTTTTGCAAGTTTTGCAGCGCCCGTCGCATCGCTTGCGATAATGACTGCGACAAGCGACGACGTCAGACCGACAGAGGTAATAAGACGGGTGTTTACTACTGTATCGCATACGTTGCTGAACGTGGTTCTTTTGCCGTTCTTCGCGCTTAAAAATCTCACGGTGATCATAGGAACTTTCAAAGACTATGTCTTCAATTCTTCGTCACTTCTCAAGTGGAAACCGTTTGCCTCAACGCTCGGGATAAAAGGCTACGCAAAACACGCCGCCGTAGTCGCGCCGTCTTGTATTATAGTGGCGATCGCAGCTGCGGCATTGTATTACAACGTGCCTTTTGCGATATACGCCTTGATTTTCATTGCATCGGTCAATCTTATATATTTTGCAGGTAGATCAAAAAAGAAACAAGGATTTTCAGAAGACAATACAGCGGTTCTCAAAGAATACGCTACTGCGACTTACCGCTATTTTCAGGAGCTTTCGGGAGAAGATCTCCCTTGCGACAACATACAGATCTTTCCGCCCAAAGGAAAGAGCGGCACTACCTCTCCGACAAATCTCGGATACGCGATATTGTCGCATATCTGCGCCGCCGAGATCGGAACAGTAAGCGTGCGCAGGGCGCACTCCGAAATATGCAGGATATTGGACGACTGCGAAAAGCTGGATAAATGGAAGGGACACTTGTACAATTGGTACGACGTTACGCTCAAAAAACCCGTAAATCCGTACTTTATTTCGACGGTAGACAGCGGAAACTTTATTGCCGCGGTCATTGTCTGCAAAGAGTTCTGCAAACACAACGGTTTTCTCTCGACAGCCGAACGCTGTAAAAAAATTATTGACGAAACGGATTTTTCCGCACTCGTCGACAAAATCAAAAATCAGCTTTATATCGGCTACAATGCAGCTGCAAAGCGGTTTGAAGGGCATTACGATCTTCTGGCAAGCGAGGCCAGGCTGACTAGCTATATAGCGTGTTGCAGGACGGGCGACAGCTCCCTTTGGGGAGGGATGTCGAGAGTGCAGGTCGGACTTTTCGGCAACACTCTGGCGTCCTGGTCGGGTACGGCATTTGAATACCTTATGCCGCAGCTTTTCCTTAAAGACGTAAACAACTCGCTTATTACTACGAGCGCTCAGAGAGCGGTAAGGACTTTTATATCGAGAAAATGCAACGGACTCTGGGGCGTAAGCGAGAGCGGATATTACGCTTTTGACGAAAACGCAAATTACCAATACCGCGCTCACGGATTGGGAGAACTCGCATTGAGGAGCGCAAGCGACAGGTGCGTGATCTCTCCGTATTCGAGCGTGCTTGCTCTTCGTTACGAGCCGAAAAAGGTTATGGACAATCTCGCAAAACTCGAGAGCAGCGGGGCATACGGCGAATACGGTTTTTACGAGGCGGTAGATTACAGCTCGGGAAAAAATACCGTAAAATCTGATATGACTCACCATCAGGGTATGATCATGTGCGCGCTGACAAACGCGCTTTGCGACGACGCGATAGTAAAATACTTTAATTCTGACGATTGCATGCGCGGCGGAGAACTCTTGCTCGCAGAACCCGAAATACCCGTTGTCACGAGGAGAGAAAACAAGCGTGACTTCGTGTATGACAAAAAAGAAAGTTTTTACGGCGAAGAGATATCTCTATCAGAATTCCCCAAAGTATGCATGCTGTACGGCAGGGAATACGGCGTAGTAGTCGACGACTACGGATGCGGATATTCGCGCTGGAGAGATAAAGACGTAAATGCGTTTTCTTCAAATTGCTATAAATCAAGCGGCGGATTCGGATATTTCATATCGGATGGCGAAAGATTTTCTCCGACCTTCGCTCCGCTCAAAAAAGACGGCGGATTCTTCAAGGCGAGATTCGAAAGCGGCAGCGCGTATTACGAAAATACTAAACGCAGCTGTACTATGAGGGTTTATACTCCTTCAGTGATAAGCGGCGAAGTCAGAGAATTCACCGTAAAGAACACTACTGACAGAGTAAAGAATTACGAGTTTGTGTTTGCAGAGCGCACGGCGCTTGCAGGCAGAGAAGAATATTCGGCTCATCCCGCTTTTTGCGATTTGTTCGTCAACGCGCGCTTTGAGAGAGAAAAAAAGACGGCATACCTCAAGCGCAAATCGAGAGAGGCAACGGGCGGTTTCACAGTTGCCGCCACAATGCTTACTGACGCCGAAGTGGTCGCTGAGTGCAACAGACAAAATCTCATCGGAAGAAACAGAGACGAGAGCAATCCCGATCTCAGATTCGGCTCTCAGGAGCCGTCCAAAGGCGACGTGATAACTCCGTGCATAGGACTGAAATGCGCATTTTCGCTAAGCCCCGGGCAAAGCAAGTCGGTAGCGGTCATAATTCAGTGCTGCGAGAGCGAAGAAACTCTCGAAAACCGCGTAGAGCAGGTGCTTGCAACGGATTTTCTCGGGTATGCAAAAGTCGGTACGACGGAGAGGCGATCGGACGTTCTCGGAAAATATCTTTCTGACGGCGAGATCGCACGCTATGCAGGCAGGCTTGCGGCAAAACTCCTTTACGAACCGTACCAGAAGACCGCTTTGCTTGCGCGTATGCAGAACACGTCCCGTATCGTTTTTTCGGAAAAAACGCTTGTTTTGCAGTACGACGGCAATGCAAGCTTTACGAAAAAAGCGGTAAAAAGCGCGCTTGCGTGCAGATTGCTCGGGATAAATCTCAGGCTTGTCATATTGTATGACGAGCACGACGGTTACAACTCGGTAACGGCATCGGAGATATGCGAGCGTTCTACCGTATCAGATCTTGCGTCATTGCCGTTTGTGAGCTTTATTGACAAAAACGCATACAAGCCTCAGGATATAAAAAGCTTTCTTGCGTCTGCGTTTTTCGTAATGAAGGAATTCGACTATAAAGATCTGCAGGTATCTATTGCGGTGCGCAGAAAAAGCGGAGATATTGCTTTCGAAGATTGCGAAAAACCATTGGAGTATGTCTCAGGAAACGGCGGGTTCGACATAAACGGCGACTATATCGTTACAGAAAAGCCGAAAGCTCCTTATTCAAACGTCGTGTGCGCAAAGCTCGGCGGATTCGTTGCGACGGAAAACGGCGGAGGTTACTGTTATTTTCTCAACAGTCAGGCAAACAAACTGTCGGGCTGGAGCAACGATCCCGTGAGCGACGCGCCATTTGAAAGGGTACTCGTTTCCGACGGCACGTCGGTCATAAGGGTAAACAAGCTTAACGACGGCGGATACGTCAGGCACGCAAAAGGTTACACCGAGTACGTCAGCAGGACGGCTCGTGCAGAATACCGTCTTAAAAGAACGCTCGCAGAGGAAGGGAGAATACAGTATATCAGGCTCGAAATAAAAAACAGAGATCAGAAAAACCTGTCGCTTGACGTTTCTTATCTTCTCGAACCGTCTGCGGATTCTTCAGAAAACCGTACAGACGTATTCTGCGAAAGCGTTGCAAAAGACGCAGTAAGGGTAGTCAACGTGAAAACCTCGTCGCAGTTCTTTTTGCTGTGTAAGGGAGAATCGCAGCTTATCACGGATTGCATACAGGCATTGTCGAGAGGCATAAACGGATACAATCCGAAACGGGGAGCAAGCGTTTTCAATAATCCGCTGTGCGGTGCGATCATGCAGACTGTCGTCCGAAAAAAATCCGTTGCCGCAGTTGAATACGCGCTCTGTGACAGCGAAGAGATGCTCGAAGTTGCACGAAACAGCGATCTGTATGCCGCGGCAATCGAGTGCGAAAACGGCTTGGCGCACATAAGCAGAACAAGGCTTACGAGCAGCGACAAAGCTCTTGACGCGCTTTATGCCAATCTGCCTTATCAGGTCGTGTCGAGCAGAATAAACGGAAGATGCGGATTTTATCAGGCAGGAGGCGCGATAGGTTTCAGAGATCAGTTGCAGGACTGCCTCGCTCTTTTGTGGAGCGATCCGGAGCGCGTCAGAGAGCATATTCTGCTGTGCGCAGAAAGGCAGTATATCGAA
Organism: uncultured Christensenellaceae bacterium; assembly: GCA_944383895.1. Lineage (GTDB taxonomy): Bacteria > Bacillota > Clostridia > Christensenellales > UBA3700 > Ornithoclostridium. The sequence continues at coordinate 56,113 of CALWRH010000001.1, forward strand.
GGCGACGTCATGCATTGGTGGCACGCTCCTGCGTTCGGCGTGCGCACGAGGATAACGGATGACAGACTGTTCTTGCCCTATGTAGTCTGTGAATATATCGCTCATACGAGGGACGAAAGCATTTTACAGGAAAAATGCGATTATCTCGTCGGAGCACCGCTCGACACGTTGCAGGAAGCGCGTCTTGAACACGGTCAGTATGCAGGCGCGAGAGAAAGCCTGTTGTTGCATATGCAGAGAGCGATAGACAGCGCGCTTGTCACAGGAGAGCACGGCTTGTTGCTGATAGGCGGCGGGGATTGGAACGACGCTTTGAACGAGATAGGTCTGAGAGGTAGAGGCGAAAGCGTGTGGCTTACCGAATTCGCTATCGAAGTAATAGACAAATTCTGCGCATATATCGACGACGAGAGCGCGAAGCGTTACAAAAAAGCCGCTGACAAACTGAGAAAGGCAGTAGACAATGCGTTTTTCGAGGGCAAATGGGCACGCGCTTTTACCGACGGCGGAGAGTGGCTCGGCGTAAAGCGTTCAAAAGCATGCAAAACCGATCTGATATCTCAAAGTTGGGCGCAGATAATTCTCGCAGGCGACGAAACTATGAGGAAAAGCGCAATGAAAGCCGCGAAAACGCTTGTCGACGAAGAGTGCGGAGCGGTAAAACTGTTCGCGCCGCCGTTTGACGGCAAGGCGAGATACGGCTATATCTCGTCTTATCCCGAAGGGGTCAGAGAAAACGGCGGACAATACACTCACGCGGCAGTGTGGTATCTTCTCGCTTGTTGCAGGGCGGGTGATAAAGCCGAGGCAAACAGAGTGCTTAAGATACTCAATCCCGTAACGAGATGTAAAGACAAAGAGAAAAACTCCGCTTACATGGCAGAGCCTTACGTTCTCGCCGGGGATGTATACACTAACAAGGACAACAGAGGCCGCGCAGGCTGGACGTGGTATACGGGGTCTGCTGCATGGCTGTACAAGGTGATAACGGAAGAGATGCTCGGCATAAGAAAACGCGGAGAAGAGCTCGAGTTCGGTGAACCTTTGCTTGAAAACGCCGAAGACGCGGTTTTCGAATACGTTTACCGCGATACTCTGTATGAGATAAGGTTTGAAAAGTCGGACAGGCGCGGCATACGGACGGGCGGCGTGAATTACACGAACTGCATGGTTTTACCTCTTAAGAACAAAGGCGGAAGAATAGAGGTCACGGTACTGTTCTGACGGTTAGTTTGCCTTGACAAGAAGTCTGTATGTATTTATAATAAACGGTATGGACAGTTTATTCGATTTCAACGTCAACGCATCCAAGCCTCTCGCTGAAAAAATGCGCCCGACTTCGCTCGACGATTTCGTAGGGCAACAACATATTGTCGGCAAAGGGAGTCTTTTGAGAAGAGCCATACTTGCAGACAAGCTGGGCAGCTGCATTTTTTACGGACCTCCGGGATGCGGCAAAACTACGCTTGCGCATATCATAGCGTCGACGACTCACAGCGATTTCGTGCAGATGAACGCCGTATCGAGCGGCGTTGCCGACGCTAAAAAAGTGATAGAAGACGCAAGGACGAGGTTGGAGCTTTACGGCACGCGCACTTATCTTATGCTCGACGAGTGTCACAGGTGGAATAAGGCGCAGTCGGACTGCATGCTTGCCGCGATCGAGCAGGGGTATATCGTATTCATCGGTTCGACTACCGAAAACCCTTACGTCAACATGACCCGCGCGATCGTTTCTCGTTGCCGCGTTTTCGAATTCAAGCGTCTCAGCGAAGAAGACGTAAAGAGCGCCTTGCTCCGCGCGATATCCGATAAGACCAACGGACTCGGCAATTACGATCTGAAAGTAGAGGAAAAAGCTCTCGATCATCTCGTATGGGCGTCGGACGGCGACTTGCGCACCGCGCTCAATTCTCTCGAGCTTGCAGTGATGACTACGAATCCCGATAAGGACGGCAAAATCGTCATCGATCTCGAAACGGCGCAGCAATCCATACAGAAAAAGGCTCTCAGTATAGACGAAAGCACATATTACGATATGCTTTCCGCTTTCTGCAAGTCGCTGAGGGGCAGCGACAGCGACGCCGCGCTCTATTGGGCTGAAAGGCTCATACAGGCAGGTTGCGATCCGCTCCTAATAGCGAGAAGGACGCTCGTGCACAGCAGCGAAGACGTCGGTATGGCAGATCCGATGGCGCTCGTCGTTGCAAATGCGGCAGTCGAGGCTTATAAGAATCTCGGTATGCCCGAAGGCAAGATACCTCTGTACAATGCCATAATCTACGTATGCGAGGCGAGCAAATCGAACAGCGTCGTAGAGGCGATGTACGGCGCGGAAAGACTCGTACAGGAATACAAGGACGACAACGTGCCGCCATATCTCAGAGATACTCATTATCATACCGACAAGGTAACGGGCTACAAATACGTGCACGATTATGGCGGCTGGGTGGAGCAGACTTATCTCCCCGAATCCATAAAGGACGCACAGCTGTACAAACCGTCTAAAAACGGAAAAGAAAAGGATCTCGTTCGCGCCAAAGTAATAAAGGCGAACAAAGGATAATTTATGCTTGAAATAACCAACCTCGTAAAGAAGTACAAAAACAGCGATAAACTCGCTGTCGACAACGTGTCTTTCACGGTCGGAGAAGGCGAAGTCTTCGGATTTCTCGGCCCTAACGGCGCGGGAAAATCCACGACGATAAAATGCGCGTGCGGCATACTTCCTTTCGATTCCGGAAGTATAAAAATATGCGGTCACAACATAAAAGACGACGCGATCGCCGCAAAACGCAACATCGGCTACGTTTCGGACAACCACGCGCTTTACGACAGACTGACGGCGAGAGAATATCTCAGTTTCATCTGCGACATTTACGGCGTAGGAGTAAACGACCGCAGGACGAGGGCGGACAAATATCTGTCGCTTTTCGAACTTACCGAGGCTTACGACACGCCGATACGCTCTTATTCTCACGGTATGAAACAGAAGATATGCGTTATCGGCGCGCTTATCCACAACCCCAAACTCTGGATCCTCGACGAGCCGATGACGGGACTCGACCCTAAATCCGCATACGAGCTCAAAGAGCTTATGAAGGAACACTGCAAAGAAGGCAACAGCGTCTTCTTCAGTTCTCACGTCCTCGAAGTTGTAGAAAAGGTGTGCGATAAAGTTGCCATTATTGACGGAGGAAAGCTCGTTACTTCGTTCGATATCGCAGATCTTAAGGAAATGAAAGACAACAAGTCGCTCGAAGACGTATTCCTCTCTCTTACGGAGGACAAGCCCGCGGACGGCGAAATAAAATTCGATTGATATGAAACAGTTCTTAACCCTGTTCAAACTTAATTTCAGATATTATACTTTGCCCGATTTTTCGGATAAGAAGTCGCGCAAAAGATACATAGCGCTCGTAGTGTTGCTCGGACTTTGCTTTCTGATACCGATAATAGGGCTTTTCGCGACGCTTTACGCTACGGCGCAACTGGCTTTCGCCGAGGGCGGAACGGTTGAGATGCTGTCGGGCATATTCTGCATATCGCAGATAACGGTATTGTTCTTAAGCGCGTTTTCTTATATATCTTCGATGTTTTTTGCAAAAGACAACGAGATAATGCTCAATCTTCCCGTACCGCAGGTTACGGTATTTATGAGCAAGCTCCTCGTGTGTTATGTCAACGAACTTCTTATATCTACTGTCGTCGTTCTTCCTGCGACCGTGATAACCGCGATTGCGGCGGCGCAGGCAGGTTTTGCACTCGGCGCGGAGTTTTATATCCTTATACCAGTTGCGGTGCTTTTGCTTCCGCTTTTGCCGATGCTGCTTTTGTCGATAGTGTCGTTCCCGATTGCCGTCATAATACAAAAGCTCAGCAAAAGACCTATTCTCGGCGCGATCGTGCAGGCTGTATTTACGATAGCTTTCGTTGCGGCGGTATATTATCTGTCGTATTCCTCGTCTTATTCCGTAGGTAACGGTCAGACGCTGAGCGTATCGCAGATATTCGCGCCTATGGCAAAAGTCAATGTCTTCACTACGATGCTTGCAAAAGCGATGTTCGGGCAGAACGTCGCGGGCAATTTCTTTGCGTTTCTCGGCTCTACGGCTGCGTTCGCCGCTGTTTCGTGCGGACTTTCGGTACTGTTCTACAAAAGGGCTTTGCAGAGCGGCGCGGAAGGCTCGGGATCTTCAAAGAAACGCGCGGTAAAAGAGGAGAGAGAAAAGGGAGTCAGAACGCCTTTTACGTCCTTTATTTTTACCGACGTCAAATATCTGTTCAGAGAAAGCTCCGTTACGGTAAACACTATTCTTTCCCTGGTAATGCCTGCTTTGCTCGTGTTCTTATGCACGTTTATGACGACCCGCTCTATGGAGGCGTCTATGCAGGCGGCACAGGAGGCGGGATCGGAGAGCGGTGCCGCGGAAAGCGGATTCATGTCAACGCCTTATCTGTCGCTCGCTTTGTCGATAATGATGGCGGGCTGGTTCTGTTCGGGAACAAATCTTTTCTCCACGGTAGGTTTCAGTCTTGAAAGAGAAAACTTCTCTGTAATAAAGACCCTGCCTGTTTCCTTCGATAAGATCTATTATGCAAAACTTATCGCCGCGGATGCGGTAACGCTGGTTTCTACGGCGCTTGCGTCCGTCGTTACGGTAGTTATATCCAAGGTTTCGGTATGGGATTTCATATTCATGGCGATCCTGATGTCGGTATACGGATTTACGATAAACGCCTTTGCGCTGCTCAGAGATCTCAAGGCACCGAGGCTTAATTGGATAACGGTGAAAGAATTGACAAAAAACAATTTCCATACGCTTATCCCGATGCTTGTGGCAATTGTCGGAATTATTCCCGTAATGATCGTTGCGTTTGTATGCGCTTTTTCGCAAAGTCTGAGCAACGTAGCGCGTTCAGCGATAATATGGGGCGTTTTTGCCGCGGTGGATCTTGTATACGTACTTCTTTTCCATCTGCGCGCAGGGGACAAGGCGTTGAAATACTTTGAGGAGTGTGAGTGCTGATGAGACATCTTTGCATTGATTTAGGCGACGTGAGAATAGGACTAGCCACGAGCGACAGCATGGGTATATGTGCTACGGGGCTGGAAACGTACAGGAGAACGGAGCCGCAGAAAGATCTCGAATATATAGCAGAAATCGTCAAAAGAGAAAATATCGGGCGAGTCGTCATCGGCCTTCCCGTGAATATGGACGGTACGAGCGGCGAAAGAGTGGAAAAGGCGAGAGCGTTTGGCGATGCTCTGAAACCTTTGATCAGTGCCGAAATCGCTTATCAGGACGAAAGACTTTCTACCGTGGCGGGAGAACGCATGCTCATCGAGGCAGGCATGCGCCGCGACAAACGCAAGAAAGTCATCGACAAGATAGCCGCTACGATAATACTGCAGACTTATCTCGATTCACATTGAGCGTTTACGGCTGCAAACCGTTGATTAAATACAAAAAAACATGTTATAATACAGACGATCAAACCTAAAAAGGAGTTAATTATGGCAAATCAGGACGACAGAGATAAAGAGTATATCGAAGAAAACACCATCGTGCTCAAAGGCGAAGACGGTGAAGAAATCGAACTCGTAAATATAGCGGACGTCGATTACGGCGATTCCGAATACTGCATCATGCAGCCCGTTGAGCTCGGCGATCTCGCTGACGACGAAGTGATCGTTTTCGAGGTTGTTCGCGGGGAGAACGGCAACGATTCTTACGCTCCCGTTGAGGATATGGAACTTGCTCAGGCAGTGCTCGACGAGTTTTACAGACAGTGCGACGAAGAGCTCGAGGACGACGATTGCGATTGCGACGACTGCGACTGCGAAGATTGCGGTTCATGCGGTTGTGAAGGATGCGGCGACGATTGCGAAGATTTCGGATCCTGTGAAAAGAACTGTAAAAAAGACAAATAAGCGTATTTATTGCATAAAGCAAAGGGCTGTTAAAAATTTTCAAAACAGTCGCGTTTTCGTTTGCTTTATATAATTTAATATGCTACAATGCTAAAGGTTAAAAAATCACCTAAGGTCAGTCGAGGGCATCCTGCTTTACAAAAGTAGTTCCGAAGCGAAAGCCTTAGGGAAGAAAAAAGGAGAATAAAAAATGGCAGTAGTAACAATGAAAGGCCTGCTCGAGGCAGGCGTACACTTCGGTCACCAGACCAAGAAATGGAACCCCAAGATGGCTAAGTACATCTATTCCGCACGCAACGATATTTATATAATCGACTTGCAGATTTCCGTAGAGCACGTTGAGAAAGCTTACGCTTTTGTTCGTGAGATCGCTAAGCAGGGCAAATCCATCCTCTTCGTCGGTACCAAAAAACAGGCTCAGGACGCTATCAAAGACGAGGCAACCCGTTGCGGCATGTTCTACATGAACAAGAGATGGCCGGGCGGCACTTTGACCAACTTCAAGACGATGAGAAGCAGAATCGATCGCCTCAACAAGATCAACCAGATGGAGATCATGGGCGAGTTCGAACTCCTCCCCAAGAAAGAAGTTGCAGGCCTCAAGAAAGAGAAGGAAAAACTCGAAGAAGTATTCGGCGGCATCAAGAATATGACCAATCTTCCCGGTGCTATGTTCGTAGTTGACATCAACAACGAAGAGATCGCCGTAAAAGAGGCAAGAAAGCTCGGTATCCCCGTTGTAGGTCTTGTCGATACCAACTGCGACCCCGACATGGTAGATTACGTTATCCCCGGCAACGACGACGCTATCCGCGCTATCAAACTTATCGCAAGCATTATGGCTAACGCGGTTATCGAGGCAAACGAAGGCATCGCTTATTCCGTAGAAGACGAAGAAGAAGATGCTGAAAAGATCGGTGAGGCAGCTGTTGAAAGCGAAAACGTCGGAGAAGAAACCGCTCCCGTTGCTACCGAAGAGTAATTCATAAGGAGAAATTATATGAACTTTACAAGTAAAGACGTTATGGATCTGCGCGCAAGAACCGGCGTAGGTATGATGGATTGCAAGAAGGCGCTTGTCGAATCTGACGGCGATATGGAAAAAGCTATCGAAATACTCCGTGAAAAGGGTATGGCTACGGGTGCAAAGAGAGCGGGCAAGATCGCATCTCAGGGTATCGTTGACGCTTACAGCGAAGGCAATGTCAGCGTTCTCGTAGAAGTTAACTGCGAATCCGACTTCGTCGCAAGAGGCGAGCAGTTCAAAGAGTTCGTACAGAAAATAGCTAAATACATTGCGTCTGCAAATCCCGCAGACGTTGCAGCTGTAACCGAGGCAAACGCGGATCTTCTCAACGAAACCGTCGCTAAGATCGGCGAAAAGATCGTTGTCAGACGTTTTGAAAGATACGTTACCGAAGGCGGAAAGATCAGTAGCTACATCCACATGGGCGGCAAGATCGGCGTTCTCGTAGAAACCGACGCAAGTGCAAGCGACGAAGTTGCTCACGATATAGCTCTTCACATCGCGGCTGTCAACCCCATTTATATCTGCTCCAGCGAAATTCCGCAGGCAGTTATCGACAAAGAGAGAGAGATCAGCAAGGCTCAGCTCCTCAACGAAGGCAAAAAGCCCGAGATTATCGACAAAATTGTCGGCGGCAAGATTTCTAAGTTCTACAAAGAAGTTTGCCTCCTCGAACAGCCTTTTGTTAAAGACGGCGAGAAATCCGTTGCAGATTATCTCAAGGCTAACGGCGGCGTTAAAGTTCTCAGATTCACCCGTTATACGATGGGCGAAGGTCTTGAGAAGAAAGAAGAGAACCTCGCAAACGAAGTCGAAGAACAGATCGCTAAAGCAAAAGCTAACAAGTAATTTTATTACAGGGAACGCTTGTCGTTCCCTTTTTTTTAACTACGGAGGTATATATGTCCAAAGCAGCTTATAAAAGAGTAATCATCAAACTCAGCGGAGAGGCTCTCTCCGGAGATAAAGGTTTCGGTATCGATGCTGATATGGTCGCATACGTTGTCGATCAGATCAAAAGGATAACTGAGGCAGGCGTACAGGTCGGCATTATCGTCGGCGGCGGCAATTTCTGGCGCGGCAGACAGGCACAGACTATGGATCGCAGCGCGGCAGACCATATAGGCATGCTGGCGACCGTTATGAACGCTATCGCGCTCCAGGACGCTCTCGAGGCTGCAAGCGTGCCTACCAGAGTTCAGACCGCGCTGACTATTACGCGCGTTGCAGAACCTTATATACTGCGTAAAGCTCTGCGTCACTTTGAAAAAGGCAGAGTGGTCATCTTTGCCTGCGGAACGGGAAACCCGTATTTCAGCACAGATACAGGCGCGGCGCTCAGAGCTGCCGAGATACACGCAGAGGTGCTTTTGCTTGCTAAGAATATCGACGGCGTATACGACAGCGATCCCCGCAAGAATCCCGACGCTATGAAACTCGACGACATATCTTATATAGACGTTATCAAGAAGGGCTTGCAGGCAATGGATACGACTGCGATTTCTCTGTGTATGGAAAACCAGATACCTATCGTAGCTTTTGCTCTCCATGAAAAAGACAGTATCGTAAAAGCCGTAAACGGAGAAAAAATCGGTACGATAATCCATTGACGAGTACAGAACTTTTACCCGCGGCGATCCCGCGGGTTTTTTTATACAGAAATAATATATTTGCACGGTTCGTATTCGCCGCGCATAAGTTATAGACGTTATAATTTGTCTATAATTATAATATTTATAAAAAAACATTGAACTCGCAAAAAAAATTTGATATAATGCTATTAGCAATCATACGAGGTGTAATTTTATGATAAACAGCGAAAAAATCGAAGTTCTCGAGGTATTTGACAAATACGAAGAAAAGCTCGAGAAATCCGTTTCCAATCTCAAAGGAGAATTTGCCAAACTCAAGGCGGGCAGAGCCAACGCTCACGTTCTTGACAAGATATTCGTCGATTATTACGGTACCCCTACGCCTATCAAGCAGCTCGGCAACATTTCCGTACCCGAGGCGAGAATTCTTATGATTTCCGTATGGGACGTATCCGCTCTCAAAGCTGTAGAAAAAGCTATCAACGAGGCAAATATCGGTATCAATCCGCAAAACGACGGCAAAGTTATCCGTCTTATCTTCCCCGAACTCACGGAGGCGAGAAGAAAGGATCTTTGCAAAGAAATAAGAGCAATGAGCGAAAACACCAAGATCGCGCTCAGAAATTCGCGCCGCGACGCAAACGATGCTGTCAAGAAACTCAAAAAGGACAATATCGTCACCGAAGACGAAGTTACCGTTTGCGAAAAAGAGATCGACAAGCTTCTCGCAGAGGCTGTCGCTGACGTAGACAAGAGCACCAAGGACAAAGAGCAGGAAGTAATGACCGTCTGATGACGGCTTGCTCTTTACGCCGTAACGGCATATGCCGTGACTTTGCAAGCCGACTTGTTACGAGTCGGCTTGTATGCAATTAAGCATATAGTACAAGATACCGAAGGGGACTACAATGCAGGGAGAACTCAAAATTCCGCGTCACATAGCTTTTATCATGGACGGCAACGGCAGATGGGCAAAAAAGCGTCTTCTGCCGCGTAAGGCAGGACACCGAGAAGGAGTCGTCGCTCTCAAAAGGATGATTGAAGAGTGCGAAAAAGCCGGCGTTGAAATGGTCACTTTTTACGCATTTTCAACAGAAAATTGGAAAAGACCGCAAGACGAGATAGACGCTCTTTTCAAAATGGTAAAGGAGTTTGCCGACAAACACCTTGCAGAGTATGTAAAACGCGGCTATCGCATCATGTTTATGGGCGATCTCACAAAACTGCCCAAAGAAACAGTCGACGCGCTCAGAAAAATCCTTTCCGAAGCAAAAGACAATACGGGTATGATCGTCAATATAGCGCTAAATTACGGCGGCAGGGACGAAATACTTCACGCAGTCAACAGGATACTCGACACGGGAGTCAGAGAAGTCGATATGCAGACTTTATCTGATTGTATGTATACGGGAGGATTGCCCGATCCCGACGTTATCGTACGCAGCAGCGGAGAAAAACGCCTCAGCAATTTCATGCTCTGGCAGGCCGCTTATGCAGAATTTATATTTATTGACGACTATTGGCCGGATTTCGACGCCAAGATATTCAGACAAATATTAGAAGAATATTCGCAGAGGGACCGCAGATACGGCAACGTGCGCCGCATAAACTGACCTTTGCAAAAGGACGACTTATGTTAAAGAGAATACTTACCGCAATAGTTTTGCTTGCTGTCGTTCTGGGTACGCTTTTCGGACTCAGACAGTTCAGCCTGTTCTACGTCGACACGCTTATACTCATATGTATGGCGATAGGCGTATACGAAATGTTCGGTGCTTTCAGGGCGGCGAAGTACAAGCCTATGGCGATCCCGCTTATTATAGCGGTTATAGGTATATATCCCGCGCTCTGGTTCCTGCGTGAAACGGGTATAGTCGCGGTGATAGCGGTTACGGTAATGATCGCGCTCACCATATTCACTTTCGATCATAAATACGAGCTGAAAGACTTTTTGTCTACTGCGTTTATCTTGTTTTATCCGATAGTCTTGCTTTCGATTTTCTTCCTTATCAACGGCAAAACCACTCTCGGAGATAATCCCGTAAACGAAAACTACGGCGACATGATAGGCATAATGCTTGCGCTTTTCATACCTGTGTTCACAGATACTTTCGCGTATTTCACGGGCATGGCGATTGGCGGAAAAAAGCTCTGTCCGGAGATAAGCCCCAAAAAAACTATTGCAGGTGCAGTAGGCGGTATCGTAGGCGGAATTGCGGCAAGCGTAATAGTATTCCTGCTGTTTGACTTCTACGGTGTTTTCGACAGCATGAAAAACGTCAACGTGCATGCGCTTACCACAAATATGAACGTTTCGCTTGCAATATATATGGTAATAGGTCTTGTCGGCGCAGTTGTATCCGAAGTCGGAGATCTCTCGGCAAGCTGGATAAAGCGCAGAGCGGGAATAAAGGATTTCGGCAAGATTTTCCCCGGTCACGGCGGCATAATGGACAGGCTCGACAGTATTTTGTTCGTACTGCCGATAATATATCTCGCTTTTGCGATAATCAATGCCGTTGAATAAAACATACGGCAAACGGCAATAAAATCATATTCGGAGAAGTTATTATGAAAGATCTGATAATCCTGGGCAGCACGGGTTCTATCGGTACTCAGGCGCTCGAAGTAGCAAGACGATATCCTGACAAGATAAGGGTAATAGGTCTTTGCTGCGACAAAAACACAGATCTTCTCAACAAACAGATACAAGAGTTCAGACCCGAGTTTGTCGCGATACGCGATAAAGAGGCTGCAAAACGCCTTGAGATCCCGAGCGGGACCGAGCTTTTTGCAGGTGAAAAAGCACCTGAAGAAATAGCATCTGCAAAGCGCGCGCTCGTACTCAATTCTCTCGTAGGGATAAGCGGACTTGTTCCCACAATGAAAGCGATCGGGGCAGGCAGCGATATAGCTCTCGCCAACAAAGAAACACTCGTCGCAGGCGGTGATATAGTAATGAAAGCCGCGAAAGACGCAGGAGTGGATATTTTGCCCGTCGACAGCGAGCACAGCGCGATATGGCAGTGCCTTAACAGGAACAGAAATGCCGCAAAAGACGTAAAAAAACTTATACTTACGGCGTCGGGTGGTGCTTTCAGAGGAAAATCCAAGGACGAACTCAGGGACGTAACTATAGACGATGCGCTCAAACATCCGACGTGGAATATGGGCGTCAAAGTCACCGTCGACAGCGCAACGATGATGAATAAAGGTTTCGAGGTTATCGAGGCGTCGCATTTGTTCTCGCTCGGAGCCGACAGAATAGATATCGTCGTGCACAGACAAAGCGTCGTGCACTCTATGGTCGAATACGACGACGGCAGCGTTATTGCTCAGCTGAGTTTTCCCGATATGAGATTGCCTATACAGCTTGCGCTGTTGTATCCCGAAAGAGGCGATTATTGCTTTAAGCCGCTTTCTTTCGATAATCTCAGGCTCGACTTCGAAAAACCCGATTTAGAGGTGTTCGAGTGCTTGAAGATCGCGCTCGATTGCGTGAAAGCGGGAGGAGTTTCTACCGCCGTCCTTAACGCGGCAAACGAAGTTGCGGTCGACAGGTTTGCAAAAAAACAAATAAAATTCTACGATATACCATATTATATTAAACGGGCGCTGGATAAGTTCTGTTGCGGCGGCAATAGCGCGACAAAGCTCGAAGAAGTGCTCGCAATTGACGATGAGGTTAAAAAATTCGTCGCTGACGTTATCGGGAGAGAAAAATTATGACGATGATTCTGCTTTGCGTTTCCGCAGGCGAAGTCTTCAAATGGATCGGATATATACTGATCGCGATGGTCTGCTTTATGTTCATGATCGTCGTGCACGAGCTCGGGCATTATACGGCAGGCAAGATCCTCGGATTTAAGATAAACGAGTTCGCTATCGGGTTCGGTCCCGCCATATTCAAGACAACTACCAATAAAAAAACAGGCGAAGTATTTTCGATACGTTGTGTTCCGCTCGGCGGTTTCTGCGCTTTTGAAGGGGAAGACGAGGAGGCGGAAACGCCCGAGTGTTTCAACGCTCATCCCGTATGGCAGAGAATAATCGTCCTCGCGTCCGGCGTGTTCTTCAATTTTTTGAGCGCAGTAATCATACTCAATATCTTTTTTATGACTTACGGAGAGGCTGTGCCCGTTATTGTCGATACTTATCAGTTTGTCGACGAATCGCATGAGCAGCTTTTTGAGGAAGGCGACAAGATAATAGAGGTAAACGGAAAACCCGTTTACAGTCTGCTCGAGGCTGGAAAGCTCGGAGAGCTCATTTCGGGCAGCGATACCAACGAATTTACCGTCTTGAGAGACGGTAAAGAAATTACTTTTACTGTCGAGAAAAGCGATTATTATTACACCTATCAGGACGAGGACGGCAATACCGTTACAGACGAAAAGACGGGGCTCGGCATAACTTACGGGTTCGGACAATACAAACTCGGTTATTTTTCGGCGGTCGCGCGCTCTTTCAATTTCTGCGGAGACGTCGTTGAATTGATCTTCAAATCCATAGGTCAGCTCTTTACGGGCGCCGCAAAGGTCAAAGATACAATGGGCGGCACCATAACGGCTGTTTCCGCGCTCGTACAACTCGGGCAGTCGGGTTTTGCGGCAGTTGCTTACGGCGTAGCGGTTCTGTCTATCTCGATAGCGTTTATGAACATTTTGCCTTTGCCTGCGCTTGACGGATCGAGGATATTGTTTGCTATAATAGAAGCTATAAGGAGAAAACCTCTCAACCGTAAGGTCGAAGGTATGATACACGCGGCAGGATTTTTCCTGCTGATCGGCTTGGCGATAACGTTCGACTTGCTGCATTTCTTCGGGTGAACTATGACGAAAAAGGTTAAAATCGGCAACATTACTATCGGCGGCGGCGAAAAAATAGCCGTGCAGTCCATGACAAACACAAAAACAAGCGATATCGACGCTACTATCGCTCAGCTTGAGGCTCTCAGAAAGGCAGGATGCGATATAGCGCGTTGTTCCGTTCCCGATGCGGCAAGCGCAAAAGCGCTCAAAACGATAGTCGCAAGTACGGACATGCCAATAGTCGCAGACATACATTTCGATTACAGGCTTGCGATCGCTGCGGCTGACGCAGGTGCGGCAAAGATAAGGATAAATCCAGGCAACATCGGCGATGAAAGTAAAGTCGAATATCTCGCTAAATACCTTAAAGAAAGAGAAATACCTATAAGAATAGGCGTCAACGGCGGCTCACTCGATAAAAAATACGAATGTATGCCGCTTGCTAAGGCTATGTGCGAGAGCGCGCTCGAGCACGTCGCTCTCCTTGAAAAACACGGCTTTTACGATATAGTAATATCCGTAAAATCTTCCGACGTGATAAATACAATAAAGGCTTACAGACTTTTGTCTGAAAAATGCGATTATCCTTTGCACGTCGGCGTGACAGAGGCGGGAATATATGAAAAAGGTCTGATAAAATCCGCTATAGGCATAGGCTCTCTTCTTTGCGACGGCATAGGAGATACGATAAGAGTTTCTCTGACCGACGATCCCGTAAAAGAAGTCTACGCGGCAAAAGAAATACTCAAAGCGATCGGCAGATACGACGGAGCGTATGCCGAAGTGGTTTCTTGTCCGACTTGTGCGAGAACGTGTATCGACGTGCAGGGTATAGCGACAAAGGTTGAAGAATACGCCCGCACTCTCGACAAAAGCGTAAAGATAGCGGTAATGGGCTGCGTAGTCAACGGTATAGGAGAATCCAAGGGTTGCGACGTAGGCGTAGCGGGCGGCAAGGATAAATCCGTGATATTCAGGGACGGAAAAATCATAGCCACCGTGCCCAACGAGAGAATACTCGACGAGCTCAAAAGGGCAATAGATACGATATAATAATATCGGTTATTAATCTTTCAGATTATTATGAAAATTGACGTAATTTAGAATATAATTTGTAAAATTCAGAAGTTAAACGGCTGGATTTTATAAAAAAATAATAAAAACGAAAGGACAGAGATAAGAAGTTTTATATATGTCAGAGATACTTCAGGAAAGAAACGCAAATACAAAAGCCGACTTTATACGTCTTCTCAATATACGTTTTGACGACGCATATTCCTTTTTGCGCGTGCGTTCCGTCGATCTCGATATCGAGGCGAAAAGTGTTGCCGTACAGCTCGGCGTACCGTATTCCGGCGACGCGGTGCTGACAGAAGAAGACAAGAAAAAGATCTTATCCTTTGCCGTCGAAATTCTTCCGTCAGAGTATTCGGTGACGGTAAGTTACAGAAAGTTCGGCGTAGATTCCGAAATAGTTCTCAAACTCATAAAAGAATACGTCACTAAATTTCACAGAGCTTATTCTGTTTTGTTGTCGAGCGACAATATTGAGGTGGATTGCGGTGAAAAGACTGTCACTGTCACTATCACTGTCGTGAAATCTGTTGCGGATCTCTTTGAAAAATGCAATCTCACGGGCGGTCTGAAGGATTATCTCGATTCTTCTTATGACAGAGAAAACGTGATCAAGATCAATTATACTGACAAACTCATCATATCCGAAACCGCAAAAGAGGAAGTGCCCGTTATAATCGACGATTGTTACATTGAGATCGGCGCGCTGCATAAGCTTTGCGGCAGCGAAATAACGTCGAAAGCCCGTTACATCCGCGCGTGCAATTCACCGCAGACGGCAATATGCGTAACGGGAAAAGTTGAAAGCATTATTGCAAGAAATTCCAAATCGTCGGGCAATCTCTATTACAATTTTACGATAAACGATACCACTGGCGTGATGCGCTGTTGCTATTTTACGAGAAAAGCGGCAAAAGGACCTCTCGATATACTCGAAGAAGGCAGCGAGATCGCCGTTGTAGGCGATCTGCAGAACGACAGCTTCAGAGGCGGACTTTCGCTTATGGCGAAAAGCGTTAGTCTTTGCAAGATAAATTACGATTCTATACTCACAGAGGAAGATCTGCGCCGCAAAAAGACTTACATACCCGTAAAAGCAAAGCCTCTCGACATAATGACGCAGCAGAACATTTTCGATATTGCGTCCGACAAGTCCGAATATCTGACAGACAACGTATTTGTCGTATTCGATCTCGAAACGACGGGACTTCTTGACAACGGGGTGCCTTGCAAGATTATAGAAATAGGTGCCGTAAAGATAGTCGGAGGAGTATGTACCGAATATTTTTCTACGCTCGTCGATCCCAAAATGCACATACCCGAGGGAGCGTCTGCAACCAACCATATTTATGACGATATGGTGGAGGACGCACCGTACATTGAAGACGTTTTGCCCGACTTTCTCGCGTGGGTGGGAGGGGCGACGCTTGTCGCTCACAACGGAAACAAGTTCGATTTTATCGTACTCAGAAACGAGGCTGAAGAGCTCGGCATGACGGTGCCTAACAAGACAAAAGATACGATAGTCATCGCTCAGGCTTACAGGGATAAAACGGGAAGAAGAGGACAACTCAACCTCCGCGTACTGAGCAAAGAGTTCAACATCGAACTCGTTGAGGCGCACCGCGCGTATTACGACGCTTACGCGACGGCGCAGCTGTTCATCAAGCTTGACGAATACGTAGATCTCGAAAAGACAGGTTGATTTGCGGGTTTATTTTCAGTCGCGCCTGCGGATAATCCGTTTAACAGAGAAAATCGCGGATTTTTGCATAAAATCCTGCAATATTTCTCTCTGAATTGCGTAAAATTTGAACAAATACGCAAAAATATGTTGATTTTGTATTTATTGTGTGATAATATATACACAAGATAGTATTGACTACTAAGCGGCTGACATCAGTCGCTTTAATTATGTAAGGAGAGATATGTCTAAAATTTGCGACAGCGTACAACATCTTATTCAGCCTATATTGGACTCTATGAATATAGAGCTCGTTGAAGTCGAATTCAAAAAACGCGGCGAAAACGACAGCTCGCTGACCGTGTACATCGATAAAGACGGCGGAGTGTCGCTCGACGATTGCGAGGCGGTACACAACGCGATCGACGCGCCTTTGGACGAACTCGATCCGACTAGCGGCAAGCCTTATACGCTCAACGTTTCGTCGCCGGGTCTTGACAGACCGTTCAAAACTTTGCGCGACTACCGCAAACACCTCGGCGAGGAGATAGAAATATCGCTCTACAAGCCTGTCGAAGGCAATAAGAAATTCGATGCCGTACTCGATGACGTTGACGACGGATTCACTTCAGTTACCGTCACTTTGAACAAGAAAACCATACAACTAAATATAAAAGACATAGCCCTCGCAAGAGCGGTTATCAAGTTTTAGGAGGACAAAATGATTAACAAGGATTTTTTTCTTGCGCTCGATCTGCTTGAAAAAGAAGGAAAAATCGACAAAGAGCTGACGCTCAGATCGCTTGAGGCAGCTATTGCCGCAGCTTACAAAAGAGAGTCAGGCGAAGCACGTCCCGTTAGCGTTCAGATCAACGAACAACGCAATCAGATCAGGATCGTCGCTTACCAGGAAGTTGTCGAGACCGTCGAGGATCCTGAAAAAGAGATATCTCTCGAAGACGCTAAGAAGATCAAATCTTCTTACAAAGTAGGCGACCGCGTAGTAGAAGAAATCACTCCCAAAGTGTTCAGCCGTATCGACGTTCAGACCGCAAAGCAGGTCTTTATGCAAAGACTTATGGACGAGCACAAGAAGATCACCCTTGAGGATATGACTCAGAAAGAAGGCGAGATCGTTACCGCACAGATCAGAAGAATTGACGGTGACAGGATATATCTCGATATTTCCGGTTCTCAGATGGAAGGCGTTATGATGCCTCAGGACCAGATCAAGGGCGAGATTTACAAACAGGGCGACGTCCTCAAAGTATACGTCAAGAATATACGCACCGATTTCAAGGGCGGCTCTCAGGTCATGGTGTCCAGATCTCACCGCGATTTCGTAAAAAGACTTTTCGAAATGGAAGTACCCGAGATCAAATCCGGTCTTGTTAAGATCAAGAAGATCGTCAGAGAGGCGGGTTACAGAACCAAGATGGCTGTTTATTCTGACGACCCGAGCGTAGACGCAGTCGGCAGCTGTATCGGTCAGAGAGGTATGAGGATCAACGGTATCGTCGGAGAGCTCAACGGAGAAAAGATCGACGTTATCGGTTGGTGCGCAGATCCGCTCGAATACATTGCCCGCGCGCTCAGTCCCGCTAAAGTCATCATGGTACAGGTAAATGACGAAGATAAGAGCGCAAAAGCGATCGTTGCCGATGACAAACTTTCTCTCGCTATCGGTAAGCAGGGGCAGAACGTCCGCTTGGCAGCTAAGCTGACAGAGTGGAAGATCGACGTAAAACCGTATTCTTCTGTCGAAAACATAGTTGCTGCTCCGAGCAATGCAGAGGACGGAGAATAAACAGTGAAAAAGGTTCCCGAAAGAACTTGCATAGCATGCCGTACCGCTAAGCCGAAAAACGAACTCATCAGAGTCGTGCGCGATCCCGAAGGCAATATTTCTCTCGACTTTACGGGCAAGAAAAACGGCAGAGGCGCGTACATATGCAAGGACAGAGCATGTCTTGCAAAGTGCGCAAAATCCAAAGGCCTTGACAGGGCGTTCGGATGCAAGGTAGACGAAGAAGTTTATCAGAAACTTTTGAAGGAATATGACGAAAACGACGGGAATTGACAGTTATCTCGGTTTTGCCGTAAGGGCAAACAAAGCCGTTTTCGGACTCGAAAGTCTGCTGAGGATGAAGGACTCGCCCGAAGTCGTACTTTATGACGAAAGACTCGGAAACAGCGCGAAACGCAAAGCACAGTTTTTCTGCGATAAGAAAAACGTTGCGTTTTTAGAAGTAAGCGAAGGGTATCTCAATGAAACCCTCAAAAGAAACAATGTAAAAATCGTCGCGGTTTCAGACAAATCGCTGGGCGAACAGATTAAACGAATACTTGCGTCAAAGTAGATCCGGACGCAATACGGAGGTAGTTTGTGGCTAACGAAAACAACACGACT
This sequence comes from uncultured Christensenellaceae bacterium, assembly GCA_944383895.1. Taxonomy (GTDB): domain Bacteria; phylum Bacillota; class Clostridia; order Christensenellales; family UBA3700; genus Ornithoclostridium. The sequence goes on from CALWRH010000001.1 coordinate 74,646, forward strand.
GAAAAGGTAGATTACACCAAAAACCTGAAGGAGGTAGGAGATTTTGTCAATGACAAAGTCAAGCCGCTTATTGCAAAAGTCATAGCGTCCAAAGCGAGCGTAAAAGACGCTCTCGATAAGGTCGCCGAGATAAAAGCGGAGCTTACCAGACAGGCTCAGGAAGAGTTGCAGCGTATCGAGGAAGAGGAAAAAGCTCTTGCCGGAGAAACTGCCGTTGAGGAAAGCAGTCAACCTACCGTAGATACCGAAGAAACGCCTGAAGAAAGCGTTGCGGAAACCGTTGAAACTCCCGAAAAGGCAAAAACGGAAGTAAAAGAAGAGGTCAAAACGACTGCTCCCGTCGAAGAGGTCAAAGCGCCCAGGAAGGAAGAAAGACCCGTGCAGAAACCTTCTCAGCCGAGGACGTACATCAATCCCGACGCTCAGATCGGCGGAAGAAGAGACGGTCAGAGACCGCAAGGCGCATACAACAATCAAAGACCTCAGGGAGATAAGCCCCGTCGTCCCGGTGCTCCGCAAGGACAGCAGGGCGGTTATCAGAGACCGCAAAGCGGTATGCAGACCAGAGTCTTCGAGGCTCCCGTACAGGCTAATAACAACAACCAATTCAAAAAAGACAATAAGAAAAAGCAGGGCGTAAAGGACGACAACAAGAAAGGTCTCAGCAAACGCGATCTGCTTAAAAAAGGCTACGTTTACGAAGGCGGAGACGACGAGGACGGACAGGTCAGACACGTCAAAGTACGCAAGACGGGCAAGAAAGAAGTGTTTACTCCGCAGGCTATCGTTATCGAGCATGCAGTTATAAATACCGATCCCGTCGCTATAAAAGTTTTGAGTGAAAAGATAGGCAAGTCGTCTACCGAAATAGTCAAAAAGCTGTTCGATATGGGTAAATTCGCAACAATCAACGACAGCATCGACTTCGATACGGCAGAATTCGTCGCGCTCGATTACGGCATAACGCTCGAACTTAAGCAGGATACCACCGCTGAAGACAAACTCAACGAACTTACGCACGTCGAATACAGCGAAGACAAAATGAAAAAGCGTCCGCCGATCGTTACGATCATGGGTCACGTCGACCACGGCAAGACGTCGCTGCTCGACTATATCAGAAAGAGTAACGTCGCACGCGGCGAGGCAGGCGGCATTACTCAGCACATCGGTGCTTATTCTATCGAAGTAAACGGCGAAAAGATCACCTTCCTCGATACCCCGGGACACCAGGCGTTTACCGCTATGAGAAGACGCGGCGCAAACGTTACCGATATCGCTGTAATAGTAGTTGCGGCTGACGACGGCATAATGCCGCAGACAGTTGAGGCTATCAACCATGCAAAAGACGCAGGCGTATCCATTATCATTGCGGCAAACAAGATCGATAAGCCTACTGCTAATCTCGAGAACCTCAAGCAGCAGCTTGCAGCTCACGACGTACTTGTCGAAGAGTGGGGCGGCGACGTTATGATGTGCCCCGTAAGCGCAAAGACGGGACAGGGCGTACCCGAACTGCTCGAAGGTATTCTGCTCGTTGCAGAAGTGCTCGATCTCAAGGCCGTCGAAGATTGTCCCGCGCAAGGCTCTATTATCGAGGCAAGACTCGACAAAGGTCTGGGACCTGTCGCGACCGTACTCGTTCAGAGCGGTACGCTGCACGTTTCGGATTACGTCGTAGCAGGCACGTGCATAGGCAAGATACGTTCCATGACCGATTTTACGGGCAAACGCGTAAAAGAGGCGAAACCCTCGTTCGCTGCACAGGTACAGGGCTTTACCGAAGTGCCGAATGCGGGTGACAAACTCGTTGTCGTAAGCGACGAAAAACTCGCTAAAGAAGTCGCTGCCGAAAGAGCTGCAAAAGAAAGGATCGAGATGCAGAACCGTACCGCAAGCGCGAAGACTCTCGAAGATATGTTCAAGAACGTATCCGACGAAGAGGTCAAGTCTCTCGCAGTAATTATCAAAGCCGACGTTCAGGGTTCTGCCGAGGCTATGAAACAGTCTTTGCTCGAGATCTCTGACAAGATGAAAGACGACAACGTCAAGATATCCATAATCCATGCGGGAGTCGGTGCGATAAGCGAAGGCGACGTAAACCTTGCTTATACTTCCAACGCGATCATACTTGCGTTCAACGTCAAAGCCGAACCCAAGGCAAGACAGCTTGCAGAGAGAAGTTCTATCGAGATAAGATACTACCGCGTTATTTACGAGGCAATCGAAGATATCCAGAGCGCGCTCAAAGGCATGCTCGAGCCCGTATATAAAGAAGAGATCGTCGGACACGCAGAAGTCAGAGCGACTTTCAGAATCAGCGGCGTCGGTCTTATCGCAGGTTGCTACGTTACGGACGGAAAGGTTGCAAGAACCAACAAGGCAAGACTTATCCGCGACAATATCGTCGTATTTGACGGCAACATCGCATCCCTCAAGAGAGAGAAGAGCGACGCAAAAGAAGTCGCAAGCGGTTACGAGTGCGGTATCGGACTTGAAAAATTCGGCGATATAAAGGAAGGCGACGTCATCGAAGCTTACGAAATGATACAGGTGAAAAATGAATAGGCTTGACAGGATAAATTCAGAACTCAAAAGACAGCTTTCTATTATCCTTCACGACGGAGTGAGAGATCCGAGAGTCAGAGGCATGATAAGCGTTATGGACGTAAGCGTTGACAAGGATCTTACTCTCGCAAAGGTATACGTCAGTATTTTCGGAGCAGATGGCGCAGAAGACGAAGTCCTCGCAGGGCTCAACAGCGCGCAGGGATATATAAAATCCAGGCTCAAGAACATGATGATACTGCGTGCGATACCTGCGCTCAGATTTATTCTCGACACCTCGATAAGCTACGGCATGAGCATGGATAAACGCCTTACGGAGTTAAATAAAAATGACGGTAAAGGAACAGACAATTGAAAAATTCATAGCGGCTGTGGACAGGGCGCAGACTATCGCGCTTTTCAGCCACGTCAATCCCGACGGAGATACTTGCGGCAGCGCGCTTGCGCTTTACCGCGCATTGAAAACGTATGGTAAAACGCCATACGTTTTTTGTGACGGCGTATTCGGCGATAAGCTGCATTATCTCGACGGGCTGGACAATTACAATTCAACGGATTTCAAGCCCTGCGATCTCGCGATAGCGGTCGACTGTTCGGACGACGGAAGACTCGGAGCATACGACAAAGCTTATTATTCATGCAAATACCGTATTTTCGTAGATCACCATATAACGAGAGGGAAGCGCGGCGATTTCAATATTGTAGAAACCGATGCCGCCGCTACGGCTGAAGTCGCGTTCGATCTGATAAAAGGCATGGACGCACGCAAAAAGTGCATGGACGACGTCATTGCAAAACTATTGTACTGCGCTCTCGTTACAGACAGCGGCGGTTTTTCGTTCTCGTCGGTTACGCAGAAAACTTTGCTCACCGCGGCAGAACTCATCGTCTACGATTTCAGACCCAACGAAATATTCGACAACTTCATAAAGAAGACCGATTATAAGATATTTAATCTTAAGAACCGCGTGCTGAGTGGTACAAAGCTTTACGACGACGGAGTTATAGCCGGGATTTTTTTCAGAAAGTCTGATTTTGAAGCTACGGGAACGAGCGAGATCGATACAGACGGTATAATAAACAATATACTCAATATCGACGGCGTAAAAATCGCTTTTTCTATAACTGAAACTAAAGGCGAGATGCAATATAAAGTCAGTTTCCGCACCGTTGACGGCGTAAATGCGGACGAGATAGCTGCTATTTTCGGAGGCGGCGGACACAAGAACGCCGCAGGTTGCAGAGTAAGCGGATTTTTTGAAGACGTAAAAGACAAAATCCTCAAGGCGTGCAGGGACTGTTTATGAATTTTGCCATTGCTATCGACAAGCCGCTCGGGCTTTCTTCGAGCGACGTCGTTATCAAATGCAGAAACGCGTTGTCAAGGGCAGTCGGCGTAAAGATAAAATGCGGACATATGGGGACTCTCGATCCTGCCGCTGAAGGCGTGCTCGTGCTCGGATTCGGAAAAGCGACAAAGCTGTTCGACTATATGCAGAACAGGAAAAAGACGTATGTTGCTGAATTTACCTTCGGAAAAACGACAGATACTCTCGACAGAGAAGGCGTTGTGACTGAAGAAAACGGCAAATTGCCCGATAAAGATCTGCTTGAAAAAACCGTAAAAGAATTTACGGGCGAAATAATGCAGGTGCCGCCTAGGTACAGCGCGGTCAACGTAAACGGCGTGCGTGCATATAAACTCGCGCGTAACGGCAAAGAAGTAGATATCCCCGCTAAAAAAGTAAACGTATACGATATAAAAATATCTGACATAGAAGAGCAAGACGGAAAGGTAAAAAAAGTAATACTCGAAATTCAATGCGGTTCGGGAACGTATATCAGAAGTCTTTGTCGTGATATTGCCGAAGAGCTGAGCTGTCTATCGTATATGTCGGCATTAAGACGAACCTCGTGTGCGGGATATAGCGAGTGCGACGCGGTAAAAATGCAGGATTTTATCTCTGATCCCGCATCTTATATAAAAAAAGAAGACGAAATACTTTCAAAACTTTTTGAAGTAAAAGAAATTGATCCGGATACGGCAAAAAGACTTAAGTACGGACAAAACGTTAAGATGGAGCTTTGTGACGGACGTTACGGAGTTGTCTGCGAAAACGAGGTACTCGGAGTCGCGCTTGTAAAAGACGGATATATAAAGCTGGAAACTCATTTATGGAATACGATATAAGACAAACAGATTATAAAATCGGATGCAATGACCCTATTGTGCTTTGTCTGGGCTTTTTCGACTGCGTACACCGCGGACATAACTCTCTTATACAGCGCGCTAAGCTTTTTGCTAAAATAGACGGAGCAAAATGCGCTGTATTTACTTTTTGCAACACGCCTTTCAGTTTTCTCGGGAGAAAAGAAAAAGAGATATTTACCTATGAAGAGAGAGCTTTCAGGCTGTGGCAACTCGGCGTTGACATAATAGTAAATGCGGAGCCTGACAAAGAGTTCTTTTCGACCTCCGCAAAGGATTTTCTTGACGGACTGTTTGACAAATTCAATATTCAGACGATAATAGCAGGCAGCGATTTTACTTACGGCGCAGGCGCAAAGGGCAATGCGGAGACTCTCAAGGCTTATTGTCAAGAACGGAGAGTCGATTGTCATATCGCGCATATGGTAGAATACGCCGAGGGAAAAAAGATAGCAAGCAGAGAAATAAGAGAGCTTGTCAAAAACGGAGAAATAGAAAAGGTAAACGCGCTTTTGCCTTTGCCTTACATAGTAGCTGGCAAAGTTGTGAAAGGACGTCACGAAGGCACTGAGATAGGCACTCCGACGGCGAACATTGACATACCTGAAGAAAAATTGCAGATAGCAAGCGGCGTTTACGATACGAACGTACTGATAGACGGTGTAAGACTGAGAGCAGTTACGAACGTGGGCGAACATCCGACTTTCGGCGACACGCATTATAACGTAGAAAGTTATATCCTGCATTGGAACAACAATATATACGGAAAATTCATTGTAGTCGAGTTTCTGAAGAAGCTCAGAGATATAAAAAAATTCGATTCAAAAGAAGAGCTGTCCGCGCAGATAGTTAAAGACGCGGCGCAGGTACTCGGGAGGTAAATATGATAAAATTCGGACCGAGCGGAAGTTGCGGACTTTTTGCGATGCAAGGGTTCACTCACACCGTTCAGGAGGCAAAGTGGCTTGCAGAGCTCGGGCTTGACTGTTTCGAATATTCGTTCGGAAGAGGCGTAAGACTCACAGAGAAAACAGCACGCGAAATAGGAGAAGAGTTCAAAAAATATTCTATCGAAATTTCCGTGCATGCACCTTATTTTATCAATCTCGCTACGCAGGAAGAGGAAAAAGCGGAAAACAATCACAATTATATATTCGGGTCCCTGAAAGCATTGAGAGAATTGGGCGGAAAACGCTGCGTCTTTCACCCGGGATCGCCGCTGAAAGCGGACAGAAACGAAGCTATGGATCTTCTGATGAAAAGGCTTGACGTCGTCATGCAGCTAAAGCACGAGTACGGATATGACGATATGTGGCTTTGTGCGGAAACTATGGGAAAGAAATCGCAGCTTGGCGATCTGAGCGAAGTTATCCGCATGTGCAAAAATTACGACACGCTTTTGCCTTGTATAGACTTCGGACATCTGAACGCGAGAGATCAGGGCGTGATCAAAGGTTATGACGATTATAAACGAATAATCGACGCTTTGGCGGACGGACTCGGCGATTTCAAGACCAAAAACATGCACGTTCATTTCAGCAAGATACAATACGGCGACAAAGGAGAGCTAAGACATCTGACTTTTGACGACGATAAGTACGGACCCGATTTCGAGCCGCTTATGCGCGTTATATCCGATTATAAGCTAGAGCCGTATATCGCATGTGAATCGGCAGGTACGCAGACGATGGATGCTCTTGCCATGAAAAACTACTATAAATCGCTATAATTCTTTACAAAGATAAGGCGGTATGCTAAAATAATAAGGTATGAACGACACTATGGAAATAAGGAAAAACTTCGGTTGCGACGCTGTTCTGGCGACAACTTCTTCGAATACTTTTTATCTCGGCGGTTACGAAAGCACGAACTGCCAGATACTTCTGACAGACGATAAAAATTACTTTTTTACCGATATGCGCTATTTCGAAGAAGCTGAGAGCTGCATCGGCGACAGATTTGAAGTTATATCGGGTGGAATAGAGGATATCAGACAACTTTGCGAAAAACTCGGCGTAAAAACACTCGGTGTCGAGCAAAATGTAAGTTACAGCGAATACGTTTCACTCGAAAAACTGTTCAGCGGTATAAAATTCGTTGCGGTTGACGACGTCTTCAAAAAGATGAGAGCCGTCAAGTCTGACAGAGAACTCGATCTCATGATCAAGGCTCAGAGCGTTACCGACGCCGCTTTTACAGAGATCCTTCCTTTTATCAAAGAAGGAGTAAGCGAAATCGAGGTAGCGGCAAGACTTGAATATATCATCCTGAAAAACGGATGCGAACTCGCTTTTGACAGTATTGTTGCTTTCGGAGAAAACGGCAGTAAGCCTCACGCTCACAGGAGCGAAAGGAAACTCAGGAGAGGCGAGTTTGTTACCATGGATTTCGGAGCAAAAAACAAAGGGTATTGCTCGGATATGACGAGAACGGTTGCACTCGGCGCCGTAGACGAAAGAAAGGCTCGCGCATACAATGCAGTTCTCGAGGCAAACAAGCTTGCGGCAAAAACCGCTAAAGCAGGAGATAAGTGCAGCGACGTCGATGCCGTCGCGAGAAATTATCTTGCGAAATACGGCCTCGACAAATATTTCACTCACTCGCTTGGACACAGCGTAGGCGTTGATATACACGAGATGCCCGCGTTTTCGCCTAAATGCGACGAGATACTAAAGCCCGGCATGATCATTACAGACGAACCTGGCGTATATCTTGCAGGAGATTTCGGTCTGAGAATAGAAGATATGCTGCTCATAACCGAAAACGGTGCGCGCGTACTTACTAATTCGGACAAAAATCTAATAGTACTGTAATAAATAGCGAATAAATCTTTATTCGTACACAAACGGAATTGACGGAGAAATCCGTAGTTTGATATAATAACAATTAGCAAGCATAAGCAAAATGGAGGTTTTTTATGGCTGATTTTATATTGGCAGGCGATTTCAGAAAGGGTATTACCTTTGAGATGGACGGCAAGGTTATGACTATCGTTGACTTTTTGCACGTCAAACCGGGCAAGGGCGCGGCATTTGTAAGAACCAAGCTGCGTAACGTTATTTCCGGCGGCGTTATCGAAATGACGTTCAACCCGACGGACAAGTTCCCGACGGCACATATTGAGCGCAAGACGATGAACTATTCTTATCAGGACGGAGATCTGTATTATTTCATGGACAATGAGACTTTCGACATGATCCCGCTCAATAAAGAGGTCTGCGAAGAGGCTTTGCAGTTCGTACCCGAAAACGGCGAAGTTACCGTATCTTTCTATAACGGCAACCCGTTCTCCGTCGAAGCTCCCAACTTTGTCGAACTCAAGATCGTTCACAGCGAGCCCGGCGTAAAAGGCAACACCACCACCAACGCTACTAAACCTGCAACTCTCGAAACAGGCTATACGCTCAACGTTCCGCTTTTCGTAAACGAAGGCGACACGATCAGAGTAGATACCCGCACGGGATCTTATATGTCCAGAGTGTAATACCTTGTCAAAGGATATACGGGCGACCCTGAAAAGGGTCGCTTTTTGTTTGCATTAATTACGTTATTTATATTTTTTGAATATCGGTATATTTTCCGAAAACATCAATAATTTTTAGCAGATAAATTAATTTAGTAAAAGGGCAGATATTGCTGGTTTGTCGGTTTTATTATAAAAATCACTATAATTTAGAATAATTTCAACCGAAAATATTGTAAAATACGCAAAATTATAACCAATACTAATCAGCGTATCTTAAAACGTATTAATTGAGAATAAACAAAATATCTGTCTTGCGACACTTAAAGGAGATAAAATACGGCTGAAAGTTTTATCGCTTTTTTTGTGCATTTATAAATAATCTTATCGTGTATGAAATCAGATCGGTAAATTTTTGTATTTTTTTGTCATAACGGCAAGAGAACGGACTTGTCCGCATAGATTATTGTAGCAAAAGGAGAAAGGCTATGATAAAAGATCTTTTGCCCGAAGGGATTTTCGATTTAATCAAGCAAGGCTGCAACTTAAATGAGATTACAGAGATAAGACTGAGGACGGGAAAACCTTTGTCGGTCGCAGAATACGGCGTATATTATTTTCCAGCGGATAAGGACGGTCACATATATACCGTTACCAAAGAAGACGTCGAATATGTGCTCGGCGTTGCGACAAAACACTCCGTCTATGCCATAAACAATCAGCTTGCAAGCGGTTTTCTGAGCTGCGAAGACGGCGTAAGAATAGGCGTTTCAGGAGAAGGCGTGTATAAAAACGGCAAGCTTTTTACCGTAAAAAACGTAAATTTTCTCTGCATCAGAATACCCAGGCAGATTTTCGGTTGTGCATCCGAACTAAAAGGGGTCATCGAAGATTTTGACAATACGGTAATCGTTTCGCCTCCCGGTATGGGCAAGACGACAGTTCTCAGAGAAACGGTCAGGCTTCTGTCCGAAAAAGGCAAAAACATACTCCTTATAGACGAAAGAAACGAATTGTCGGCAAGCGTGAACGGTATTCCGTCAATGGATATCGGACCAAACACGGACGTTTTGCTGTTTTCTTCAAAAAAAGGCGGATATGCGGATGCCGTAAGGGCTATGCGACCCGATATAATCGCTACCGACGAAATTTTCGGCAAAGAAGAAATAGAGTGTCTGTCGGATATCAACAGGTGCGGCATTAAGGTGCTTGCTACCGTTCATGCAAAAGACACACTTTCTTTGCTCAAAGATAAGACATATTGTGCGTTAGCTGCTTTTACGCGCTATTTTGCAGAACTCGGCGAACTCGGTAAGATCACGACTGTCATTGACAAGGAGAGGGTGAAAAAGTGCTGAAATTACTGCTCGGAGCAGCGCTTTTCGTCTGTTGCGGTTATGTCGGTTACGGCGTAAGTACACATTACAGGAGAAGATACAATCTTCTCGTGGGGGTAATCGGCTATATAGACGCGCTGATCAACGGCATATCTTATCTGCAGAGTACGCTCGCGGAACTCACGTCGGGATATGCGGGAGAGAAAAAAGACGACTTTGGGAAAATGCTCGCCAAATACATACTTTTACTGAAAAACGGCTCGTACAGGAAAGAAGACTGCGCGGCGATACTACGATCTCGTCTTTTGACGGGATATGAGCAGAACGCTTTGGCAGAAATGTTGTATTCGCTCGGAAAATCCGATATAGATACCCAGCTGTCAGAATTGAACAAATACCGCGCTCTTATCTCTCCGATAGCCGCCGAGGCAGGGAACAACTATAAAAAATACGGCTCGCTTGCTTTCAAACTTGGCATTTTGGCGGGTCTTGCGGCACTTCTCATAACGGCATGAATACGGAGGTAAAATGGACGTTAGCATAATTTTCAAAATAGCAGGCGTTGGATTGCTCACTGCGATAATAAACATAGTGCTCAAAAAAAGCGACAAGGACGAGATTGCGACGCTCGTTACGCTTACGGGACTCGTAATCGTTCTGCTTATAGTTCTCGATATGCTCGGCGGACTGTTCGACAGTCTGAAATCTGTGTTAAGCCTTTATTGATGGACGTATTCAGACTTGTTGCAATCGGGATAATCGGCGCGGTTGCGTGTCTTCTTCTGAAAAAAACCGACGGACAGTACGCGGCTCTGGTTGCCGTAGCTACGGGGATAGTGATACTTATCATTTGCATAAAATCCCTTGCGTCCGTACTCGTTTCTCTTCAGGAGATAGTAGACCGCACGGGCATTGACGATACTTTGTTTTCAGCACTTCTGAAGATAGTCGGCATCGGATATCTTACAGAGTATGCCTGCGGACTTTGCGAAGATCTCGATTGCGGCGGAATATCCAAAAAGATAGCTTTAGGCGGCAAAATAGCCATTTTCCTAATGGCTCTGCCTATTGTAAACGCACTTATAGATACCGTTGCGGGGTTGGTATGAAGAAATTGAAGAATAAGATCCTGATAATATTCCTTCTTGTGGTCGCGATAACGATTATCTGCGGAACAAACGCTTACGCGGCTGAAAGCGGCGAAGAGTCTGCAGAAGAAAAGCTGGAAAAAGAAATCGAGGACAAGCTCGGTCAGATAGATTTTTCAGGTATAGAAAGCTGGCTTGACGAATACGGCGATAACGGCGCGGGCATTGCAGACAACGGTTTTCTTCAGGCGGTAAAGGACATTATCGGAGGTAAATACGATCAGGATGCAGGAGGATTTATAAATGCGCTTGCAAATATCGCCACGAGCTGCGTAAAAGACGCTTTGCCTGCGCTTATATCTGTCTTCGCCATTGCTTTGCTGTATTCGATAGTTGGCGGACTTTCGGGCGGATTCTTGAAAAAGAGTACTACCGAACTTATATATTTTGCTTGCTATGCAGCGATGATCTCTATTGTAATTGCAAAAGTCGCCTCGCTTCTTATGAAGGCATCCGCTACGATAAATTCAATGCAATCGCTTATGAACGCTACGTTTCCGATACTTCTGACGTTGCTTACGGCTCTCGGGTCAGTGACTTCGGCATCGGTTTACAAGCCTATGACGGCTGTGCTCGCAACGGGAGTTACGACAATTGTCAGCTCTCTCGTGATGCCTCTTTTTATCGCAGCGACGACTATCGGCATAGTCGGCAATCTGAGCAAAAACGTCAAACTTACAAAGCTGACGGATTTTTTCAAGAGTTGCGCAAACTTCATATTAGGAGGCATATTCGGTATATTTGCGACCTTTCTGTCTGTGCAGGGACTGACGGGAGCGATAGCGGATACGGTTTCCATCAAGACTGCAAAATTCGCTTTGCAGAGTTACATACCTCTTCTCGGCGGATATCTTTCTGACGGATTCGATCTCGTGCTTGCGGGACTCGTGCTCATAAAAAACTCTGCGGGACTCGTGATAGCACTGCTTATCCTTGCGGCGATAGCGGCTCCCGTAATAGAAATCGCGGTATTTTCGCTCGGATTAAGGCTTATAAGCGGTCTTATAGAGCCGCTTTGCGACGACAGATTTTCGTCTATGCTGTACGGGGTTTCAAAGAATCTCGGAATACTCATTGCGATGATAATCGGCGTCGGATTTATGTTTATAGTCACCGTAATGCTTATCGTTGCGACTTGCAATGCGGGGGTAGTATGACGGGTTGGATAATGAGTATCGTCGGAGTGGTCGTTATCGGCGTATTAATAGACGTCCTGACGTCCGAAGGCGAGAGCAACAAGTATATCAAAGGCATTTACGCGCTCATAGTAGTGCTTGTGATAGCGTCGCCGATAGCTAAGGCTTTGAAGTCGGATATAGACTTTTCTAAATATTTCGATCAGACTTTCGATACTGATTCTGCGTTCGTCGACAGCGTGAACGACGACAGAAAACAAAGCGACGAACAAAAAATTACAATATATCTCAAAAATCGCGGCTATGACGGTGCAAACGTTGTAATTTTTCAGTCAACGTCAAATATATATGAAATTGACAGGGTGAACGTGGACATCACGCTTTGCAGTCAGACTAAAGAAGAGTGTGAAGAAGAAATAAAAAAGATCGTATTTTCTACGGTAAATTGCAACGAGGTAAGAGTTTATGACAACAAATAACGACGCGACAGAAAAGATAGGTATTTTATCAAAGCTAAAGAGCATAAAACATATCGAGATAATCGTTGCAGTTGCTCTCTGTGCGGTATTGCTGATAGGCTATACGATATATTCCTTTGTCAAGGACGACACGAGCGTCACTACGGCGAGCGGAGAAGAACTTCAGGAGGAGATAGCGTCCGTAATATCCAAGATAGAAGGAGTCGGAAAATGCGAGATCCTGATAACATACGACGGATCTGAAAGTTACGAGATAGCCTACGACGAAGAAACCGTTACGACTACGACGACCGACAGCGACGCAAACAGCGACAGAGTCGTCGAAAATTCTACGACAACGTCAAAGCCCGTGATAATAACCGTTGACGGCAAACAGCAGCCGCTCGTTATCTCTACTATACCCGCAAAAATAGACGGCATCGTCGTAGTAGCGGAGGGCGGTGACGACGTTTACGTCAAACTCAAGATAATCGACGCACTGTGTGCGCTTCTCGACGTGGACGGTTCTAAAATTAAGGTGTATAAAATGAAATAACGGTCAATATAATAGAACAGAAAGGCAGCAGAACAAGTCAAAAAGCCGAAAGGCAAACAAAAATATATATTTTTACATCCATGGAGGTATTTTATGGCAGAACAAACTCAGACGGTGAAAGCTAAAAAGCAGCTTTCCTCAAACGCAAAAAAGGTAATAATCCTTTGCAGCATGGTTGCTTTGCTCGTGCTTACCGGCGTGCTCAATTTCGCACTGAACAACGACTGGTTCGCTAAGACGGGCGACGGCGGAGAACAGCTTACCGGCGGCGATACGGTCGAAACTTTCTTCAGTACATACCGCACGAGCCGTGAAACTGCAAGAGCAGAAGAGATGAGCTATCTCGAGGCTATCATCGCGTCCGAAACCTCTACCGAAGAGGCTAAAGCTACGGCAGAAACCATGCGTCAGGAGCTTCTCAACAATATCGAATCCGAACTCGTGATCGAGAGCCTTATCAAGGCAAAAGGTTTTGACGACGCAGTAGTGACCATGAGCACCAACAACATCAACGTCATAATCAACAAGAGCGAGCTCGAATCTCAGGAAGTCGCACAGATCCTCAGCGTTATCCTTGAAGAAACCGATTATACCGCTAGCGAGGTTGTTGTCGTTCCATATACCGCGTAACGCTTGTCAAACGCTCGAAAGTATGATACAATAAAGGCATATTTCGGAGGTGTGATATGTCTCAGGACAATTACCAGGCAAGAGAGACTTACGTCAACATAATTACGTCTGTCGCGGGCAGCGCGGCGTCGCAAGTCGACGGTATTGCGTCAGTATCATACGAGGCCGGTCTGAGCAAGAATCTCAAACTCGGCAAAAACAAAAAAAGTCATGCGATCACCGTAGAGCTTTACGACGATATGACGGCTATAATCGACGTGTCGGTAAACGTCTATTACGGATATGTGATACCTCGCGTTATCGCAGGATTGCAGGAGAAAATCAAAACCGAAGTCGAAAGAGCGACTTCTTACAACGTCAAAGCGGTCAACGTTACCGTGGCGGGCGTAGTTTATTCCAACTGAAGAAAATTTTTAGCGACCCTTCGGCGGTTTTCCGTCGGAGGGTTTACGCACGGAGAAATATATGAGCAGAAAAAAAGCGCGTGATTACGCTTACAAACTCGTTTTCGAGTGGCTTTTCAATAAGGACAACGAAGAGCAATCTCCAACGATGAATTCTATCTTCGAAGACAGCGAAATTACGCTTTCGGACAAAGATTACATCAAGAGCGTCGTCGAGGGAGTCGAACATAATTATTCCGAACTTTGCGAGCTTATCGAGGCTAATTCCCGCAATTTCAAAATAGAAAGGATTTTCAAGCCCGATCTTGCAGCGTTGTTGCTTTCGGCATACGAACTCAAATTTATGCCCGATATCCCGCACGCTGTTTCGATAAGCGAAATTCTGGATATAGTAAAGACATACTCCACGCCTGAAAGTTACGTCTTCGTAAACGGCGTGCTTGCGGGTATTTACAGACAACTCGGAGGAAAAAACTGATATGTTGATTTACGGTAAAGTCGTTTCAGCCGACACCCGCGCGAAACTCAGAACTCAGGTAGAAGAATTTGAAAAGAGAGCAGGCAGAAAACCTTGTCTTGCGGTTATAATCGTAGGCGAAGATCCTGCGTCGCAGACTTATGTGAGAAACAAGATCGCAGGTTGCGCAGAAGTAGGTATGAGATCGTTGCATTACGAATATGCCGACGGCACTCCGCAATCCGAAATAGAAAAAACTCTGAACGATCTTGCAACGGACGATACCGTCGACGGAATACTCGTACAGCTTCCTTTGCCCAAGGGTTACGACGAGAGAAAGCTGCTTTCTCTTATCCCCGACGAAAAGGACGTTGACGGATTTTCTCCGACAAACCTCGGACTTCTCGCTATGAACAAGCCGAGGACTATATCATGCACGCCTTTCGGGGTAATGAAAATGCTCGAAACGACGGGCGTAAAGCTTGAAGGCAAAAACGCTGTCGTCATCGGAAGGAGCAATACCGTGGGCAAGCCTATGGCAATGCTGCTGCTTAACGCAAACTGCACGGTCACGGTATGTCACAGCAAGACCGAAAACCTTGCTGAAATCACGTCTAAAGCGGATATCCTCGTTGCAGCGATAGGAAGACCCAAGTTCGTTACGGCAGATATGGTCAAAGACGGCGCAATCGTTATCGACGTCGGCATAAACAGAGTAGACGGCAAACTCGTCGGTGACGTAGATTTCGAAAACGTAGAGAAAAAGGCGTCTTTCATAACGCCCGTGCCCGGCGGCGTCGGTCCTATGACGATAACTATGCTGCTTGCAAACACTTTGCAGGCTGCAGAGGCAAAGGCGAATAAATGAATTCTCCGCGTTATTTAAGCGTAAGTATCGTAAACATGTATATCCACAACGTCTTTGTCGCGGAGGAGATGCTCCACGATATAGACGTAGTAGGCGAGGTCAGCGGCATAAGCGTTGTGCGCGGACACGCCTATTTTACTTTGAAAGACAAAGACGCTCAGATAGCATGCAACAGTTTTAACTGCGCGAAGACTTACGTCCCTAAAAACGGCGAACTCGTAATAGTCAGAGGCAGCGTTTCGTATTACGAAAAAAACGGCAGGCTGAGTCTTAACGCCGACAAGATAGTGCCTTACGGCGCAGGTCTTATAGCCATGCAGCTTGAACAACTCAAGAAAAAGCTTTCCGAAGAAGGTATTTTCGACGAGTCGCATAAAAAGCTGATCCCGAAATATTGCAAAAACGTCTGCGTACTGACTTCCACTACGGGAGCAGTTATAAGAGATATCATCACTACTGTAAGGCGTTATAACAACGTCATCGACATAAACGTCTACGGCGTTCAGGTTCAGGGCGAATCGAGCGCGGATAGCGTCAGGAAAGCTCTCGAAATCACGGACAAGCTAGGATTCGACGTCATAATAATCGCAAGAGGCGGAGGCTCGGCTGAAGATCTTATGCCTTTCAACGACGAAAAGCTGGTCAGGAGTATTTACGCGGCAGAAACCCCGATAATATCAGCCGTAGGACACGAAACGGATTTTACGCTTTGCGACTTTGTCGCGGACGCGAGAGCGGCAACGCCTACCGCTGCGGCAGAACTTATTTCTTTCGACGTTTCGGAAATAAAGAAAAATCTTTCAGATTTCGCGCTTTGGGCAAAAAAACGTCTGACGGACAAGGCGGAAATTTATAAAAACAGCCTTTCCATGACGTCAAGAAGACTTCTTGCAGCGGCAAACGCACGCACAGTATCTGCAAATGCGGCGGCAGACTTGTCGGCTAGATCTTTGATCTCTGCGGCAGATTTATTGATGAGAGAAAAAAGGTCGTTATACGAAAAAATGCTTTTGAAACTCAGCGCGAATAACCCCGTAAATATTCTGGAAAAAGGGTTTTTCTTTATCGACGGCAAAAAAGGAAGGGTAAAGAAAGTTTCCGATCTTTCTGAAGGCGACGTTGTGACTATCAGCGCAGGCGACGGCAACGCGGTCGCTACGGTAAATCAGGTAAATATCGCGAAAAAATAAGTTTTCGCGCAACAGGTGTAATATGAAAAAACAGGAAAACGCAACATTTGAAAGCATGCTGGAGCGTATCGACGAGATCACATCAAAGCTCGAAGACCCGGATATCACGATAGACGAAGGCATAAAACTCTTCGAAGAAGGGGTAAAGCTTTCTGCGCTTTGCAAAGCGAAACTCGAGGAGGCTAACGGAAAGATAACCGAACTCAAAGGAGAGCTCGACAATCTGAAAAAATCTGATTTCAAGGCGGATAAAGACTGATGAAAGAAATTATCGGAGTATATGCCGGAATATTCAATGCGACTCTTGACGAGTATCTTATGCACAGGCTCGACTGTCCGTCGCCCGTCAAAGACGCCGTAGCTTACGCAATGACGGGAGGGGGCAAAAGACTGCGCCCGATGCTTTGTTATCTCGGTGCGGAATTTGCAGGAAAATCGTGCGAAGAAGTCAGCGATTTCGCTCTTGCGGTCGAACTTATACACGGGTATTCTCTTATACACGACGATCTGCCTTGCATGGATAACGACACTCTGCGCCGCGGAAAACCTACGACTCACGTCAAATTCGGCGAGGCGGTCGCTTTGCTTGCAGGCGACGCGATGCTCAATTCAGCTTTCGAAGTTCTTTTTGAAACCGTAAATTCGTCTAAAGACGTGCTTGCGGCAAGCTATATCGCAAAATATGCAGGCACGACGGGCATGATAGGCGGTCAGTGCATGGACATAACAGACAATAACGGTGAAGGTTACGACGAAACAGCGCTGCTTTCTATGTACTCGAAAAAAACTTCGGGACTTCTTATCGCTGCGCTTTTGTCGGGAGCCGTATCTTGCGGATGTAATAAAGAAGAAGAGGTCGACCTAATCAATTTTGCAGATTATCTCGGAGTCGCCTATCAGATAACCGACGATATACTTGATTGTACTTCGACCGAAGAGGTTCTCGGAAAGAACGTCGGCAGCGACGAAAAGAGCGATAAAAAGACTTACGTCGCGATGTTCGGCATGGATAATGCGGTAAAAAAGGCAAAGGATTATACTCAAAGAGCAGTTGCATGCATTGCCAAGTACGGAGAGAGAGCGGAAAAGCTCATCGGGCTGTGTCATTATCTCGTAGGAAGAAATTATTGAGTATTCGAAATATTAATAATATCAATAGAAATATGCTGCGGATATACCGCAGCTTTTTTTATTTTTATGATTTCAGATCGACGTCAAGAAATCAAAATTTTCTTTTCGCCTTAAAATAAGGCAAGTCATAATCGTTTTGACGGCATACAGACGTATACAAAACAAATATAATTTAATATGGCAAAAATTACGGGATTTTACAAAAAAAAGAAAGACAAAAAAGAGCGCCGCGCAGACCGTTCTGCAGATTGGGCAGTAAAAATAGTGGTTCTGACTTTTATGCTTTCGCTTATATCAAGCGTGTTGTCGCAGGTAGCCGTAGGTGGCAGCGATATTTTAATTGCGACAATGTTGTTGATTTTTATGATAATAACGAGTATAATTTTTGATGTAATAGGGGTAAGCGTTACATCCTGCACACTGTGCGCTTTAAGCGACGCGCATAAAGAAAGCGACGGAGTAAAAAACGTTGCCCTTGCACTTATCGCTAATGCAGAAAAAGTCAATAATTTCTGCGCTGACGTTATCGGCGATATATGCGGCGTTATGAGCGGAGCGTGCGGAGCAAGTATTGTTGCGGCAATATCGCAGACCTTCGGCTTGGACGCGTTTCTGCCTTCGATACTCGTATCCGCGGTGATCGCATCCGTCACCGTAGGAGGCAAGGCCTTATGCAAGCGTATCGCGGTAAGAAACAGCGAAAGCATAGTGCTTTTTACATCAAGGCGCTTGTATTCGCTAATCAAGACTTTCAAAAGGAAACATTGACATGGCAATTCTCGACGGTGTAAATTATCCGATTGACATAAAGAAACTGACGGTAAATCAGCTCGATTGTCTTTGCACCGAAATCAGAGATGTTATTCTTAAAACTGTTTTTGAGCGCGGAGGACATCTGTCTTCGAACCTCGGCGTAGTCGAGGCTGTCGTCGCTCTTCATTACGTTTTCAACGCACCCGAAGATAAGATCATATTCGACGTAGGACATCAGTGCTATGCGCATAAGATACTTACGGGAAGAAAAGATTTGTCGACGCTGAGAGGCGAGGGCGGTATCGCAGGTTTTCCCAAGACTCAGGAAAGCGTTTACGACGTTGCCAATACGGGACACGCATCGACTTCTATTTCGCTTGCATGCGGACTTGCGAGAGCAAATGACAGCGGAGCGCAGATAATATCCTTTATCGGTGACGGAGCAATGACGGGCGGACTTGCTTACGAGGCTCTCAACGACGTTGCATGCATGGGCAAAAAACAGATAATCGTCCTGAACGACAACGAAATGAGCATTTCAAAAAACGTCGGACTTATTTCGAACTATCTCGCCAAGCTCAAGAGAGAAAAGATTGCAAGACCTTTTGCTCTGTTCGGACTCAAATATATCGGCGTTGTCGACGGACACGATATCAAGGCTCTTATCAAGGCTTTCAACAAGGCTAAAAAATGCGACGATGCGGTCATCGTTCATATTCTTACAAAGAAAGGCAAAGGCTATAAGGACGCAGAGGAAAATCCTGAAAAATTTCACGGATATTCCGTCGGCGAACAAAAGTATCCTACGTTCTCTCAGATATGCGGCGAACAACTTTGCAAGCTTGCCGAAAAAGACAATAACGTCTACGCGATTACGGCGGCTATGGCAAGCGGTACAGGACTCGATATATTCGAAGTACGCTATCCTGAGAGATTTGTTGACGTAGGCATTGCAGAGGCTCATGCCGCATGTATGTCGGCAGGACTCGCTTTAGGCGGTAAAAAGCCATATTTCGCGGTATATTCCACCTTCCTTCAACGCGCATACGATCAGCTCGTACACGATATATGTCTGAACGCTTTGCCTGTTACGCTGTGCATAGACAGATGCGGTGTAGTCGGCGGGGACGGAGAAACTCATCAGGGTATATTCGATATATCCTTTATGAGAGCTTTACCCGATATGACGATTTTTGCACCGAAAGACGGCAAAGAGCTCAAGGCGGTACTCGATTGGTCTTTGTCGTACGATAAACCTCTCGCTATCAGATATCCCAAGTCGGAAGACAGCGTAAAGTATTCCGTTCACAACAAGATTGAACTCGGCAAATGGGAATACCTTACGGACGGCAAATCCGACAACGTCATACTCGCTACGGGTGCGGTAAGCGTTGCAAACGCGATGAAAGCGGTCGAGATCCTCAAGGAAAAAGGTGTTGACGCAGACGTAGTAAACGCCCGTTTTATAAAGCCTATGGACGAAAAACTGCTTGATTCGATAGTCGGCAAGCGTATCATTACCGTTGAAGACGGCGTACGTACAGGCGGTTTCGGAGAGGGAGTTATAGCTTATTATGCAGAAAAAGGCATTTCGGCATCAGTTACCATAAAAGCTTTTGAAGAGCGTCCGTATCCGCAGGGCAGTGTTGATTATATTCTTTCGGTGACAGGTCTTGATGCCCAAGGCATCGCCAAAACAGTTATGGAAAATTCTGCTCAATGAGACTTGACGTATATCTGAGCGAAAAATACGGTTACAGCAGGACAAAAGCTGCGAATATGGTATCTGACGGATTCGTTGCCGTAAACGGAAAAACTGCAGTCAAACCTTCCGTCAACGTACTTGACAGCGATATCGTAGAAGTAGTCAGAGAGTATCGTTTCGCCTCGCGCGGAGGCGATAAACTCGAAAAAGCTTTTGGCGATTTTCAGCTCAACGTAAAAGACCTGATATGCGTAGATATCGGCGCGTCCAACGGCGGTTTTACCGATTGTCTGTTATCTCACGGAGCAAAAAAAGTATATGCGGTAGACGTGGGAGAGTGTGCCTTTGACGACGCTTTGAAAAACGATCCGAGAGTAGTTGTAAAAGACAATACCAACGCGAGATATCTGAATAAAGACGTTTTGGGAGAAGCGTGCGACTTTGCGTGTATCGACGTCAGTTTCATATCCCTCAAGCTTATTCTTCCCGCAGCTTTTTCAGTAATAAAATCGGACGGCGAAATTGTCGCGCTTATAAAACCTCAATTCGAAGTAGGCAAAAAAAATCTGACCAAGACGGGTATCGTATTGTCGGAGAAAGTCAGAAAAAGCGTGATCGACGATATATCGTCTTTCGCGCAAGGACTCGGAGCGGCAATACTCGGCGTTACGACTGCGCCTGTCAGAACAGGGAAAAACGTAGAGTATCTTATCCGGCTAAAGAAAAAAATTGAATAATTGATATTCAACATTTTGCATATACGCGAAACGATGACGATATTTCGTTTTTATATAAGGTTATTTATCGATTTTTTAATTATTTGAAAATTATTATTGAATATTTATTCATTATATACTATAATTGAATTATGAAAATCGGCGTATATACAAATCTGAACAAAGACCGCGATTCAGCTACTGCCAAAAGATTTTTATCCGTATTGCAGGACAGAGGCGTATCCTATAAATTTTACAGCGACGCTCGCCATGAAAGCGATACTCACGAAAAACTGAGAGAGCTGACAGACGGCGTTGACGTGCTCGTAGCGTTCGGCGGTGACGGTACAATGCTCAATATCGTACCTTATTGCGCTGTCAAAAACATACCGATGCTCGGCGTCAATCTCGGACATATCGGTTTTCTTACCGAAACGACGGCAGACGATCTCGAAGAATGCGTGGACAAGCTGCTTGCGAGCAATTATTTCTGCGAAAAAAGGTCGATGATCTCTGTCATCAACGGCGATAACAGATTTTTTGCGCTGAACGAAGTCGTGCTTGCAAAGACAAACAATTCGAACGTATGCAGTATTGCGGTAGATATCGACGGTGTGCGCGCCGACAAAGTACGCGCCGACGGCGTTATGGTGTCAACCCCTACGGGTTCGACAGGGTATTCTTTGTCGTGCAACGGGTCTATTTTAAGCCCAGATCTCGACGCGCTTATAATCAACGCGATATGCCCGCACTCGCTGCATTTCTGTCCTATGGTCATAAGCGATCGCAGCAGAGTCGATCTCTCGGCGGACAGCACCGATCTCAGACTTACGATAGACGGAAAAATAATGACAGCGGTTGAAGATCCGCGCAGAATTTCAATAAAAAAGTGTGAATATTCAGCTACTTTTATAAGATTTCAGAAAAGCAGTTTTTACAGCAGACTTATAAAGAAGCTGGCTTATTGGGGTGAATAAATGATCAGAGCAAAAAGACAACAATGTATCCTTGACCTTATCGACGAAAAAGATATCGAAACTCAGGACGAAATCGTTACCTTGCTTACCGAGCGCGGTTTTTGCGCTACGCAGGCAACGGTTTCGAGAGATATAAAAGAACTCGGGCTGATAAAGATACTCGGCGCAGACAAAAAATACAAATATGTAAAAGCCGATGCCGCTCCTCACAAAATATCGGTAAAATTCAGCAATATCTTCAAAGAGTGCGTATTGTCAATACAATATGCGAACAATCTTATCGTTATAAAGACCGTTGCAGGCGGAGCAAACAGCGCTTGCGCGTTTATCGATCATCTCAATCTGTCGCAGATAATCGGCTCTCTTGCAGGTGACGATACGATATTCGCCGTGGTAGCGCAGGATGCCGACGTAAAAGAAACTGTCGATCTTCTTAAATCGTATTTGTGGTAATTTCCTATGCTGGAAACTTTGCAGATAGACAATATAGCCTTGATCGAAAAACTTGAAATAAGTTTTTACAAAGGCTTGAATATCCTTTCGGGCGAAACAGGTGCAGGCAAGTCGATAATCATCGACAGCCTGAACTTTGTTTTGGGTACGAGAGCCGACAAATCGCTGATATCGTACGGCAAGGATACCGCAAAAGTCAGCGCGTTTTTTAATATTTCTGACAGTCCTAATGCCAAAACTCTTCTTGAGGATATGGAAATAGACTGCGACGGAGACGAGCTCGTTCTGCAACGCGTAATGACTGACGCCGGCAAGAACACTTGTCGCATAAACGGGCAGAAAGTTACGCTCGCCATGCTCAAGGAAGTAGCTGCGTCGCTTACGGATATTTACGGACAGCACGAGGCAACGGGACTTCTCGACGACGAGAATCATATCGTTATACTCGATAAATATGCTAAGTCCGCCTTAGTTTCTCCTCTCGAAAAGCAAAGATCTTTGCACGAAGAATATACAAGGATAAAGAAAGAGCTGTCAAGATACGGCTCGTTGTCCGACGTTGCAAAGAAAACGGATATGCTCAGATTCGAGCTTGACGAGATAGAAAAAGCAGATCTCAAAGATGGCGAAGAGGAAGAGCTGCTCGCAACGCGCAAAAAGCTGAATAATTCGAGATTCATTACAGACGCCTTAGCAGCTGCGGAAAATGCTCTCAACGGTGATTACGACGGTTCGGCGCTGACAACTATAGCCGAGGCGAAATCTCAGCTTTCTTCTGTCGACGAATACGATTCTCGTTACGGTGAGCTTATAGACAGACTCGACAGCGCGAAAATCGAAATAAAGGATATAGCAGAAACAGTCAAAGACCTGCTCGGAGAGAGCGAATACAATCCTTACGAGGCTGAACGCGTTGAGCAAAGGCTTGCTTTAGTACGCACGCTCAAACGTAAGTACGGCAACGGTATTTCTGAAATACTTGCTTATGCCGAAAAAATAAGAGAAGAACTGAGCTTTTACGACGACGCAGAATTCAATATCGAAAAACTGACCGCCGAACTTTCCAAATGCGAAAAATCACTTTCTGCAAATGCCGAAAATATTCATAAGATCAGACTCGACTATGCAGAAAAGCTCGCTGACAACATTACTGCTCAGCTGAAAGAACTCGGCATGAACAACGCGACTTTCTTTGCCGACGTAGAATACGACTCATCAAATATCGGTCCCGACGGCGCAGACAGCGTACTTTTTATGTTTTCAGCCAATGCGGGACAACCTGCAAAAGCTTTGAGCAAAGTAATATCGGGCGGCGAGCTCTCTCGCTTTATGCTTGCGGTGAAAAATATCATATCCGACGTCGACGGTATTCAGACTATGGTATTTGACGAAATTGATACGGGTATAAGCGGCAAGATCGCTCAGGTCGTGGCAGAAAAACTGTACAACATATCCAAAGACAAGCAGGTCCTTGCAGTTACGCACCTGCCGCAACTCGCGTCTATGGCTGACGCGCATTATCTTATCAGCAAATCTACCGACGGAAATAAAACTTATACCAACCTCGAACTTCTGGACAGAAAGGGCACTTTGCAGGAAATAGCAAGACTTCTCGGAGGCAGCGAATACGGCACGCACGCATTGCCGCATGCAGAAGAGATGAAGGATTTTGCAGACAAATACAAAAAAGGTTGATTGCCTGTCATAAACATACGATGACGACGCGTATGCGTCGTTTTTTTATTGCCTTACATATTTTTTCGAGTAGTATCTCAAACTATTGACTGTAAGGAGTTTTCGAAATGAAAAAAATACTAAGTTTGGCAGTACTTTTGCTGGTATGCGTTGCGGCAGTAGGATACTTCGGATATTGTTCAGAAGACGGAATAACTAATTCCGACTATGAGATTACCGCAACTTCATCTCCGCTTTCTACTAACGTTATTGACGAAGAGCAAGGCGAAATACAGACAAAACTGTTCGGTCTTATCGATATAAAAAGCTCTGAAGCGCAGAAAAGCAGCGACAGAGAAGTTTTGCTCGGCGGATTTCCGCTCGGACTCGACCTCGATCTCAAAGGACTCATGATCACAGGTAAAGCAGGCGTCGTTACAAGCGACGGAGCGGTATCGCCGTGCGACAATACCGACATACGGAGCGGCGACGTTCTGGTAGCGATAGACGGCACTTCCGTAGGCTCGGATAAAGCTATTTCTCAGATCCTTAACGATAAACAGGGCGATTCGGTCGAGCTTTGCATTATGAGAGGCAGCGAAACAAAGCTTTATACGGTATATCCTGCAAAAGACGTGCTCAGCGGTAATTACCGCATAGGTCTTATGCTCCAGGAAAACATTGCAGGTATAGGTACTGCGACCTTTATAAATCCGTCAACGTCGAGATACGCCTGTCTCGGTCACGCTATTTTGTCCAGCGACGGTTCAGTGATACGCATAGACGGAGGAAAGCTTTACAACGCGTATATATCGGGCAGCGTAAAGGGTAAAGTAGGCAAGGCAGGTGAACTAAACGGCACTTTCAGCTCAAAAACCGCCTCTATAGGCACGATCGATAAGAATTGCAAATACGGCAATTACGGAGTATTTACGGGCAAGACAGAATCCTTCAAAACTATTCAGATAGGCAGCAGAACTTCGATCCGTCCGGGTAAAGCTCAGATATACAGCACAGTTTACGGAACCGAAGCGCAATATTACGACATCGAAATTATAAAAGTAAACGAACAGTCGTCGCCTTCGGACAAATCCATGGTCATAAGAATAACCGATCCCGATCTGATAGAAAAAACAGGCGGTATAGTACAGGGCATGAGCGGCAGTCCTATCATCCAAAACGGAAAACTCGTCGGAGCGGTAACGCACGTTTTTACCGCAGATCCGACAAAAGGATACGGCATTTACGCCGATTGGATGTACGAGCTGACGCTGTAAATAAAAAAAGCGACGGATTTCCGTCGCTTTTTTATAAGTTTACATATAAATTATACGTTTACTTCGCCTTTCTGTCCGAGTTTTACTCCCGATTCTTCGATAGCGGGATTTATTTCGTTTGCAATAAACTCTTCTACCTGCTGAGGAGCTCTGCCGATAAAATTCTTCGCATCGAGTATGCCGTCGAGTCTGTCCTTGACTGCCGCAAACATATCGTCGTTTTTGATAAGCTCTATAAGATTGTTGTCTTTGCCTTCCAGCTTCACGTTTTTGGATGCCTCCATAGAAAGGACTCTGATACGCTCATGCAGCTCCTGACGGTTGCCGCCTGCCTTTACGCACTCCATCATGATGTTTTCGGTAGCCATGAAGGGGAGCTCTGCGTCGATATGTTTTTTGATTACCTTATCGTATACGACGAGGTTTTCGCTGATGTTCATGCAGAGATTGAGCACTGCGTCGATAGACAAGAAAGCCTGAGCGATTACGATACGCTTGTTTGCGCTATCGTCGAGTGTACGCTCAAACCACTGCGTAGCCGCTGTAACGGCGCAGTTTGTGGGCAGTGAAATAACGTAGCGTGCAATTGAACCGACGCGTTCACTTCTCATAGGATTGCGCTTGTATGCCATTGCGGAAGAGCCTATCTGCGTTTTTTCAAACGGCTCTTCGATCTCTTTCATATTCTGCAATATACGGATATCGTTAGAGAAACGGTAGCAGCTCTGCGCGATCTGCGAGAGTACGCAGAGAACGTTATAGTCGAATTTTCTCGGATAAGTCTGACCGGTAACGCCGTATGCCTTATCGTAACCCATTTTAGCAACGACTTTCTTTTCGAGTTCTTTGACGGTTTCTCCGTTACCGTTGAACAGGTCGAGGAAACTTGCCTGAGTGCCCGTTGTACCTTTTACGCCGCGAAGTTTGACGCAGGACTTGAGGTGCTTGAGATTTTCGAGATCGAGCAAAAGATCGCTGAGCCAGAGGGTAGCGCGCTTTCCGACGGTGGTAAGCTGCGCGGGCTGAAGGTGCGTAAATCCGAGCGTAGGCAGATCTTTGTATTTAAGCGCGAATTTGCGCAGTTTATCCATAAAGTTTACAAGCTTTTCAAGCACGATATCGAGAGCATTGTCGATGACGATTATCTCTGCATTGTCTGTAACGTAGCAAGAGGTCGCTCCGAGATGTATGATAGGCATAGCTTTGGGTGCAAGTTTGCCGAAAGCTTTGACGTGAGCCATAACGTCGTGTCTGACTTCGCTTTCGAACTTGCGGGCGTCGTCGTAATTTATATCCTCGGCATGAGCTTTCATCTCGGCGATCTGTTCGTCCGTAATATTAAGACCGAGTTCTTTTTCGGATTCTGCGAGAGCGATCCAGAGCTTTCTCCAAAGTCTGAATTTCTTGTCGTCAGAAAAATTAGCCGCCATTTCGTGGCTTGCATATCTTGTGATCAACGGGTTGTTGTAAATACTTGTATCAGTCATTGTAAGACTCCTAAAATTAATCTGTTTCCATTATACCTTAACTTAGCAAAATTTTCCACCTTTTTTACGTTAAAACATAAAAGTACACGCGTTTTATATCGTTGTTCGGGACAAAAATCGGACGTTTATAATGTTTTCAAAATAAATATTGCAAAAAAGCCGTTTTCGATTGACTTTGTCTGCCTTTGCATTGTAAAATAGATTTCGCCGTAGGGGAGTGGCTCAACGGTAGAGTAGTGGTCTCCAAAACCATTGGTTGCGTGTTCGAATCGCGTCTCCCCTGCCAAAAAGAACGGATTTTATCCGTTCTTTTTGCATTTAGAGGGGGAGTGCGCGAGTTCGCTCCCGCAAGCGCAAAATTCTTTGCACATTGCGTGTGACGCGAAAGCAACTTGTTTATTCTCTCGCAATTTATTACTTCGCTATTCCGTCACTTCGTTCCTTACGAATCGCGTCATACGGATTATTGAATAAATTGCGCGAGTTCGCTCCCGCAAGCACAAAATTCTTTTGCGCCGCTCAGTGTGACGCGAAAGCAACTCGTTTTTTTCTTGCAAATCCCATATAAATTCGTCAGAGTAAGATTTTTCAAGATAAATATCGAGCAGTGACTCAACGCATAATTTAACTTTGTTGCCAATTCAATCAGATTATGCTACAATCAAATAGATTGTGAGGTGATTTATGAAAAAGTACAAACTCGGCTTTATAGGCTACGGAAATATGTCAAAAGCTATTGTCGGAGGTATACTCAAGAGCGGTATACTCGATAAATCGCAGATTGCCGTTTCGAGATTATCCGACACTGCTGCGGACGGAATTTTCTGCACAAACGACAACGGATACGTCGCAGAGAACTCTGAATACCTCGTTCTCGCAGTCAAGCCTCAGATCTTCAAACAGATAGAATTTTCTTGTTCCGCAGATTGCGTTATAAGCATTATGGCAGGCGTTGACAGCAAATCTATCTCCGACAAACTCGGTATGGACGGCAGAGTCATACGCGTTATGCCCAACACTCCGTCCCAGATAGGCAAAGGCGCAACAGCTATTGCAAACAACGCGCTCGGTGACAGATATAACGACTTCTGCAAGCGTATATTCGAAAGCGTGGGCGAAGTATGTTTTATAGACGAAGACAAATTCGACGCTGTGACCTGTGTGAGCGGTAGCGGTCCTGCATACGCGTATTATTTCGTCAAAGCGATGATCGACGGCGGTGTGGCGAACGGACTGGATAAAGCGACGTCAAAAGCTCTTACGTTAGACACCGTTATCGGTGCATGCGAGATGATAAAGGCAAATCCGGATATCCCTGTAGGTCAGCTGATCTCCAACGTATGCTCGAAGGGCGGAACTACTATCGAAGCGATAAACGTTTTAGAAGAAAATCAGCTCGACAAGACCGTGATCGACGCTATGACCGCATGCAGAAAGCGCAGCGAAGAATTGAGGCAGAGCAAATGAAGAAAGTTGACCTATATACTGACGGAGCTTGCTCAGGCAATCCGGGCGTTGGCGGCTGGGGTGCGATCCTGATATATAACGGACACGAAAAAGAAGTAAGCGGATATAATAAAGACACGACAAACAACCGTATGGAGATTTTCGCCGTTATACAAGGACTAAAACAGCTCAATCAACCTTGCGAAGTTACGGTTTACAGCGATTCTGCATACGTCTGCAACGCGTTTACAGAAAAATGGATAGACGAGTGGCAGGCTAACAATTGGCGCACAAAATCCAAAGACAAAGTCAAAAACGACGACCTTTGGAAATTGCTTCTGATGCAGATGGAAGATCATAAAGTCAGTTTTGTAAAAGTAAAAGGACACGCGGACAACGTCTATAATAACAGATGCGACAAACTCGCCACGGGAGAAATATCAAAACACAACAAGCCGTCTGAAAAATGACGGCTTTTTCATTGCAATCTGATATCTGAGGCGTATTTTATCTCTTTTTAACAAATAATATACTAAAGGGCGTAAAATGACGAAAACAGGAAGAATTGCAGGTGCATTTATAATAGCGCTGTTTGCCTTGGGCGCATGTTTCAGTATATTTTATCTCAAACAACTCGGCGTTGAATCGCTGAAAATTCTTTTGTTTTCCTTCGGAATAACTGCGCTTGCGTTTATCGGATTTTTCGGTGTTTTCATGAATAGCGAAATAGCCTTCAAGGGCGGATTTATCGGATATATAATTGCATTGATATTACTCGTGTTTTATGTCTTTGCGGTAAAATTCGGCTGGTTGACTATGTTTTCGAGCCGTATCGAAATGCAGCGTTTCATCTCGCGTTATGACGGTTATGCGATCGCGGTCTTTATTGCAATACAATTTCTTCAGGTCACCGTATTGCCTTTGCCGTCGACTATTACGACGATAGCGGGAATCGCGCTGTTCGGCGTCTGGAAAGCTGTTCTTTATTCAACGATAGGCATAATTGCAGGTTCGATATTCGCTTTTTATCTCGGCAGGATATTCGGAGTGAAACTTGTCGTATGGATATGCGGCGCAAAAATGTATTCAAAATACAGAGAACTGACGCAGGGCAAAGACGTTTTGCTTTTATATGCGATGTTTTTGTTGCCGTTTTTTCCCGACGATCTGCTTTGTCTTATTGCAGGACTCGGAACTATGAGTCTGCGTTCGTTTACGGTAATGATGCTTATCACGCGCCCTTTAGGCGCGCTCTGGGTCGCAGGCGTATTCAAAGGCGCAGTGTCTATTCCTTTCAACGGGTGGGGAATTGCAGTATGGGCAGTGATTTTTATCGCGACTTTAACGATATTTATCGTGCTTTATAAATACGGCGACGAAATAACAAAGCGGCTCAGCGCTTTTACAGGTAAAATATCAGTCAGATTTTTTAGTAAAAAACAAATTGCTGTAAAAAGCAGATTGTCTGCTGTTTGCCGCAAAAAGTCGCTTTCTGCGATATCTAAAGAAAACACATCATATAATGATGTAGAGAAAAAAGCGGCAAAAAACAAAAATATTGCCGATTATAAAAATTAAACTCCGACGTTTTGTCGGAGTTTTTGTTGTCGAGTGCCGTTTATTCGATTGTCAGTTGACGTGATAATGATTGCTTTTGTACAGTCTGTAATATATCGCGATGGATATCGGGATTATAAGCAGGAAGACAAGCGGAATTATCACAGGGCATATCATCGAATTGATGTTGTCGACTCTCGCACCGCATGCGAGGAAACCTATCAGAACGATCAATATTACCGCGTTTATTATGACGATAAGCGAGTTTATCACTGCATTTTTTGCATTAAAATTCGCTTTTATTCGCTTTTTGGGATCAACGCAATATATTACGAACATCGCTATAGGATACAAGAGTCCCAACGCAAGGAATCCGAACAGCGAAAGCGCGCTGCCGCCGTTTATCGAAAGTGTCGAGAAATACGCTATCAGCACGCCGACTGCGTAAATTATGTAGGTTAGTATCGAGCTGTCGCGGTTGAGCTTGTTGCTGAAGTAATATTGGTTGATATAGTATTCGCTCGTGTTTTTCTTTACATACGGACGCAGATTATAGCCTTCGGCCATCATTTTTGATTTGAGCTCTGACGTAGAAAGATAATCTATCTTTTCATCGTCCTGATTCGACTGCGACGCTGCAGACGACGGTGTGACCTGCGTCATGGGTACGCTGTATATACTGTCAAAGCTGTCTATGTAATTTACGGTCTGTCTGTTCGCAAAATCGTCGTATCTGCGATCTTCGGTAATGTCAGTGTTGTAAGTCTTCTGAGAATCCATTTTCTCTTCGACGGGTCTTTTTTCGTATAGTTTGCTGAGTGCGTCTTCCTTGATTACGTTATCGACTTTGTCGTTTGACTCGTCTTTGACGTAAACGGAGTAGCTACCGTAATTTTCTGCTTTATTATCAGTTTCGTTCTGTTTCGTAACACGGTTGTCGTCGAAAGCGCGTTCGTCACCGAAGAATACGGGTTCAGCCGGAGCTGCGGGAGCTTCATAAACTTCTATATCCTGCGGCTCGTTATCTTCCTGAACGTCGTTGTCGTATTGAGATTTGTCTGAATATGAATCGGTGTCCTCAACGCTTTCTTCCTCATAATCATCGAAGTCTGACACGTCTGATACGTTGTTTTCTGTTGACTGAACTTCGGATCCGTGCTGAACTGTGTCATCGCGTACGCCGTTAAATTCGCCGTTATATACAGTATATCCGCTTTGCGACGGCACTGAGCGGTCATCCGCCACATAAGTAGTGCCGATGTATTCGTGCGGTATCTGATCGAATTCGTCAACAGGCGGAGTATCGGTTTCAGGCGGAATAACGTATTCGTCTGCAGAAACCGAAAAATCATCGCCGTTGTCTGACGATTGTTTAACAGAAACGCTCTCATCGGTTTCGGAATCGAAATCGTCGTCGGACGAAGACTTTGTTCTTCTCGTAAGAGGTCTGAAATTTGACGGATCGAAGGGGGCAACGTGTTTTTCGGGGTCAAATTCTTCGCTCGATAAAAGGCTGTCAATAATAGTGCGGCTGAATTCCCACTGATGCTGATCGCTTTCGAGAAACGCGCGACCTGCGGGTTGAAGGGAATAGTAGACTCTCTGCGCACCGTTTGACGTATCGCCTTTATAAGAGCGTATGTAACCCTGTTTCTCAAGTCTTTTCAGACAACTATACAGAGTCGGCTGCTTGAGAGTATACATACCTTTGCTTTTTTCTTTGATCTCGTTGAGAATCTCGTAGCCGTACTTATCCTCATAGTACAACGACTTAAGGATTATGGTATCTACATGGCCTCTGATAAGATCTATGTTTACGTTGGATTTATCCATATCGTATCTCCCGAGTTTCTCCTATAAATTAATAATACTATAATAGAGTAGGCAAGTCAAACGAAACTCTGTTTTTTATTATAAAAATAAAATATTTGTGGAAAAATAGTTCTAAATTAATGCTTTTTTTATAAATAATTAGCCATTATTTTGCTACAATCAATATAATTTGACATGTAAATTTAATTTCTGATTTATTAAGCAAATCAGATAACGAAAAGACTAACAGATGTAAATTGACATTTTAATTTATAACAAATGAAAATTGATCGAATAATATATAATCGTTATGACAGTAGATATTTTAGAGCGCGTAAAATAATTTCATAAAGCCGTCAAACAGAGCATAAAATCAGCAAAAAGCCTTAATTTATCAGGTTTCAGTCAATAAAAACAGACAAAAAATCAATTTCTATTATATTGAAAAGAGCAGATCAAATCCGCGAACGTTGTCTTGTAACAATTCAAAGAGAGTATCCGAAAATGCGGTTTATCAAAAACAAATCGACTTGACAAACAAAAGAGCACGATAAATTTTGTACCAACATATTATGGATTTTTCAGCGATACAATTCGTTTTTTATTGAATTTTTGAGAATAAAGCAGGGGGGCTGACCCTTTTCTAAACTATTCGCAAAACACAACTTTTGCGAAATAATAGCGGTAAAAAAGCAAAAAGAAGTGCGGTTTTTGGCAAAAATTGTTTTTTTAACAAAATTTACGCGATTATTGATTCGATAAAATAATTTTAATTTAATCTAAATAAGATCACAAAATTCATGTACAATTTGATTGCGTATCTGTTATCGTTATTTTAATTTGATCACAACACTATTTTAGCGCATTAATCACTTTTTACCGTTTTGCAATCAACATGCGCCTACGACGCGCCCATTTGATTTCAACGTTATTTTGTCGACAGTTTTTATCCGTGCAAATACGCTGTGATTTACCGATTTTATCTGAACGCATGGTATTCACCGACAATTTTGATAAATTTTTTCAGTTATTACGCGTGATATTATATTTCCGCGATTATAATCGTTCTTTATTAGAACCTAAATTATCTTGCAATCGTATCTACTATTTCTGTTATCAATTTATTCGCATAATCCTTTTATCGTATTGATATTTATCAGCTTTTATGATAGAATTTACTTATTGAAGAAAGAATATAAATTGTCAGTTAACATAACAAATTCAAACAATTGTTCGTTCTCTGAAATCGGCTCAACGGACATAAAAATCGGTGAATTATGGCGGAAAAATCTTATTTTGACCAAAGAAATATAGACAACACTCGCAAACTCAGAGAAATACGTCGCGATTTGCCTGCCCTTTGCAACGAATTTTTCGTCGGAATCGAAACTCGCACTTCCGTGCTCACGCGTCTTGCTTACGCATACGATCTAAGGATATTTTTCTATTTTCTGTTTACTGAAACGACTCAGTTTGCATCGTACGACGCTAAAAACTTCGATTTTGACGCACTTTGCAAAGTTACGACCAGCGATATCGAACAATATATGGAATTTCTGAGCTATTATAAATTTGACGGCAAAGATTATGTGAATACCGAAAAAACAAAAGCTCGTAAACTCGCATCCGTAAAGTCGTTTTTCAAATATTTTTACAATAAAGACAAAATACCTGCAGATCCTGCTTCAAAAGTTCTTACGCCTAAAATTCACGATAAACCGATCATTAGGCTCGATTCTGACGAAGTTTCGCAATTGCTTGACGAAGTAGAAAGCGGCGCAAACCTGCCCTCTCAGCGTCAGGAATCCTTCCACGAAAAGACAAAAATCAGAGATCTTGCGATAATTACGCTTTTTCTCGGTACAGGCATCCGTATAAGCGAGCTTGTCGGACTTGACGTAAGCGATATAGATTTCAATATAAACGGATTCAAAGTAACGCGAAAAGGCGGCAATCAATCTATATTGTACTTTTCTCAGGAAGTTGCAGACGCTCTTATAGCTTATCTTGACGAAAGATCGCTCGACCCCAAACTCGACAACGAACCCGCACTCTTTTTATCCCTTCAGAAAAAACGCATGGGTGTCAGAAGCGTCGAAAAACTCGTAAAAAAATACGCAAAACTCATTACTCCGCTCAAAAACATTACTCCTCATAAGCTGCGCAGCACCTACGGCACTGAGCTTTATCAGGAAACCGGAGATATATACGTCGTAGCCGAAGTTCTCGGGCACCGCGATATAAACACTACAAAGCGTCATTACGCAGCGATAAGCGAAGACATTAAACGCAGTGCGGCTCAAAAAGTAACTTTAAGAGATAAAAACAAAAAAAATTGACACTTTTCGTATAAACTTAAAATTTCTCTTGCAAAATGTGAACATATGTGCTAAAATTATCTCAGAAAATATATGAGGTGTGCTATGGCTAACGCAAAAACGCAGGAAAAGCTTGACAAAACGCTTGCATTTATAAAAGAATTTGTCAAGAAAAACAGCTATCCGCCCAGCGTGCGCGAGATCTGCAAAGCCGCAGGATTCAAATCTACGGCATCAGTTCAGTATTATCTCGATAAACTCGAAGAACAAAATCTCATAAGGCGCTCTCTTTCTAAAAACAGAACGATAGAGCTTGTCAACAACGACGAAGAAGACACGCCGTCTTTTGCGACCCTGCCTTTGCTCGGCAATATTGCCGCAGGTCAGCCGTTGTTTGCAGGAGTGAATAAAGACGAAAGCGTACACGTTCCGTCTGATTATTTCAATCTTGACGACGAAATGTTCTGTCTGACAGTAAAAGGCGAAAGTATGCGCGACGTTGGCATACTCAACGGCGACTGCGTGCTGATAAAACGTCAAAGCACTGCGCGCGAAGGCGAAATAATCGTAGCACTTATAGATAACAACGAAGTCACCCTCAAACGTTTTTACAAAAAAGACGGCAAAATAGTGCTCCACCCCGAAAATTCAACAATGCAGGATATCATTATAGACAGCACGCACGACTTTGCGATACTCGGCGTTGCGAAAGGTCTTATGAGAAACCGCATTTTCTGACAAAACTTTCTCTCAACGAATCAATACCGTCGCAATTGCGGCGGTTTTTTATTTTGATTTGATATAACCTGCCCTTATTTGACATTATTGTGGCATGCTATCATTTCATATTAAACTTCAACGCGCTTATACATTGCTTTCTGTACGGATTTGGCAATATTATTTGGGTTTTGTCCGCAAAACAAAATTTCAGATGCAGCCCGTGTAGCTTTTAACAATGTTTTCAGACAGTTTTATAAGCAATTATTTATATATGATTTACAGATTTACAAATCTTGAGTTTGCCCGTGTTGATTATTCATCGAATATACGTTCGTATCTCAAAATTATATTAAAAAATTTCGGATAATTCGCATATCTGTACGTTTACCCGTGTAGGTTTTGCATCGAATATACGTTCGCAATTTATTTGATTGAAATTTGATTAATAAATAACACAATAACAAACAGATATTAAGACGAAAATATATTCGTATATAACAAAAAGGTTTCTGATTTGATTTGCGTTTACGACATAAAATAAAGAATTTTTGTCTCAAAAACAATAAACAAAATTAGTTATGATTTCAGATAAAACGTATGTTCGCCATGAAAAAATCCGACAAGAAAATCTTATCGGATCATATAAATTCTGATGGAAACAGAGCGTAATTATTTGTTTTCGAGTACGCTTTGCAGGCAGTACATTGCGGCAATCTTGACGTGTTCGTAAGTCAGACCGCCTTGCAGATAGGCAATATACGGTTTTTTGATAGGAGAATCTGCTGACAATTCTATCGACGCGCCTGCAACGAAAGTACCTGCAGCCATGATAACCTGATGTTCGTAACCGGGCATATCCCAAGGGAACGGCGTAACGTTGCTGTCAACAGGCGACGCCTTCTGAACGGCACGGCAGAAAGCAATGAGCTCCTCTTCGGTATCGAACATTATCGAACGGATTATGTCCTTGCAATCGCTGCCAGGGCGCGGCATCGTCTTATAACCGACGCTGTCAAACACTTCGCCGAACAGTATGCTGCCTTTTATCGCCTGCATAGTGACGTGAGGAGCAAGAAAAAGCCCCTGATAAAATTCTCTGTATCCGTAAGCGTAAGAGCCGACTTCCATGCCGATCGACGGAGATGTAAGTCTGTATGCGACCTGATCGACGTATTGCTTTTTACCTACGACGTAGCCACCGCTCGGCGCAATACCTCCGCCTATGTTTTTTATAAGCGAGCCTACGGCTATATCCGCACCGACCTGCGTAGGTTCTATCTTATCGACGAATTCGCCGTAGCAGTTGTCGCACATAATAATCACGTCGGATTTGATATCCTTGACAAACTTTGCTATTTTGCCGATCTCGCGCACGTCAAGCGCATCTCTCCACTCGTAACCTCTCGATCTTCCTACGAAAACAAGTTTTGTTTTGTCGTTTATTGCGTTTCTTATCGCATCGTAATCAAAAGCGCCGTTTACAAGATCTACCTGACGGTAACTTACGCCGAAGTCTTTGAGCGAGCCGTTGCCGTCCCCGAGAATAACTTCTTTGAGAGTGTCGTACGGAGCTCCGCTTACGGCAAGCATTTCGTCGCCCGGTCTAAGCAATCCGTAAAGCGCGATAGTAAGCGCATGAGTGCCCGATACGATAAGCGGCGAAACTATTGCCGATTCAGCTCTGAAGACTTCTGCAAAGACTCTGCACAGCGTATCTCTGCCAATATCGTCGTATCCGTAACCGTTGGTCTGAGCAAAATGCCTTTGACCGACGTTGTTATTGCGAAAGGCATCGAGAACTTTGTTTTGATTTTCGAGCGCTATCTGCTCGAGTTTTGCAAACGAATCGCGGCAACGCGATTCTGCGTCCTGTACGGTTTTGATTATCTTTTCTTCAAATTGCATAATGTTATTCAGCCTCTTAAAAAATCTTTTACAGTGTTGATTATCTTGTCGATATCGCCCGGGTCTATATTGTGAGCGAATTTATAACGCTTGAACCAGCTTATCTGACGTTTTGCGTAGTGTCTTGTATTTATCTTTATCTGTGATTTTACGTCGTCCAGAGAAATTTTGCCGTCGAAATAATCGAAAAATTCTTTATATCCGATGGCTTGCATGCTTTGAGAATTTTTATTGACGAGCCCGCGTTCAAGCAAAGACTCGACTTCTTGCAAAAGCCCCTGACGGAACATATGTTCAACTCTTTCGTCAATTCTCGCATACAGTTTTTCGCGCGGTATATCGAGAGTGAAAAGACATACGTCGTATTGCGGCTCCCTCAGTTCTGCTTTATTTTTTACGCCGCCCGAAAGCTCTATGATTTCAAGAGCACGGATAAGACGTTTCGTATTGTTCGGATGTATCTTTGCCGCGTCTTCGGGATCTGCCATTTCAAGTCTTTGGTGCAATTTTTCTGCGCCGAGTTCTTCGAGTTCTCGCATAAGCTTAATGCGAACTTCCTCGTCTTTATTAACTGAAAAATTCAGCGGATAGATTATAGATTCGGCATACAGTCCCGTGCCTCCGACAATTATAGGCAATTTACCTCTGTCTGATATATCTTCTATCGCAGATTTTGCCGCTACCGAATACTCCCAAACGCTGTATTCGTCCGCAGGATCGGCAACGTCTATCATATAATGTTTTACCCCCTGCATTTCTTCGGGCTTTATCTTCGCCGTGCCTACGTCGAGCTGTCGATATATCTGCATACTGTCGCAAGACACGATCTCTCCGTCGAATTCTTTAGCAAGTTTTATCGCAAGATCGGATTTACCTGACGCGGTAGGTCCTGCTATCATCAGGATTTTCTTCATACGATCCTCTTGAAAAGCTTATCGAGATCTTTGCGCGTGATCGCGACTATCGCGGGTCTGCCGTGCGGACATTGCACGGGCACGCCGTCTTTCATCTGCGACAGCAAAGAACGGATCTGTTCTTCTGTGAGTTTGTCTCCTGCCTTTATCGCAGATTTGCATGCCCACTGAGCAAGAGCGTCGTTTATAAGGTCGGAATTCTTCATGTTGCCGATCTTGCCTCGCTCAGAAAATATCTTTGTAAAGAACACTCCGAGATTCATATCTCCGAGCACTTCTGGAACTGCGCTTATCTTAAAACTCAGTCCTCCGAAATCTTCTATTTCGAATCCGAGCGTTTTGAGATTGTCGCTGCAAGCGAGAATAAAATCGTGCTGAGCGTTGTCGCAATCGAGAACGTAAGGCACGAGCATCGGCTGGCTCAGGCTCTCTCTGTTGTCGGTTCTTTCGATAAGCTTATCGTAAAGAAATCTTTCATGAGCGGCATGCTGATCGATAAGATAAACGACGCCATCCTGTTGCAGAATCAGATAGGTATTGAATATCTGTCCTATTATTTCGTATCCGCTCGAAAGGCTCTTGTCTATTTCAGCAAAAATTTCTCCGTCATCGTATATAGAAGGCTGAACTACAGGAGCTTTGGCAATATTAAGCGAAGCATCTTTGACTTCGGGTCTTACTATTTGCGAGGCTGACTGAGTCTGAAGAGACTTTGCCTCATCGGCTTTGGCCTGCTGACGCCTGATAGCTCCGTCCAATCCTTTTACAACATCGGTTTTCTCTTCGTGGAAAAGTCCGAAATCACGGTTTTTGCCTGCTTTTATTACTGACGAAATGTCGTTGATTTTTTCCGAAAGCGACGCATTTTGTTTTTTATCTGCGTTTTCAGTTAAGAAAGAAGGGGCAGACGCTTTGACTTTTTCTGCATTTTCTTCAGAATAAGCCGGGGGTTCTATGCGATTTTCGGTTTTATGTAAATCCAAAGTAGTATCGTGTTCGGAATCAGCTTGCGAAATATGAACATCTGTTTGCATGTTGTTCAGCTTAACACTTCCCTCTTCGCTTGCAAGAGCCAGAGATACAGCATGATAAACGCACGAGAAAACCTTATTCGAGTCGCGGAAACGCACCTCGCTTTTGCTCGGATGTACGTTTACGTCCACGTCGTCGAAAGGCATGATTATGTTTATCACGAATACGGGAAAACAACGTTTCATCAGCGATGTACCGTACGCCTGCGACGCGGCAACGCTTACGGTCTGATTCTGAACGATTCTTCCGTTTATTATAGTCGTCTGATAGTTTTTGTTATGCTTAGAGAGTTCTCTCTTGCCCGTATATCCGTAAACGCGGTAACCGCCCGAAAAACTTTCGTCAAAATATATAAGGTTGTTTGCAATGTCGCTCGAATATATCTGGAAAACAGCGTCTTCGAGTCCTCCGACGGTATTGAATACTGCTTTGCCGTCAACGATATATCTGAAAGAAACGTCGGGATTGGACAAAATGAGCGCGCTTACCGTCTGCGTA
Source organism: uncultured Christensenellaceae bacterium (assembly GCA_944383895.1). Classification (GTDB taxonomy): domain Bacteria; phylum Bacillota; class Clostridia; order Christensenellales; family UBA3700; genus Ornithoclostridium. The sequence continues at coordinate 113,442 of CALWRH010000001.1, forward strand.
ATAAACGCCTCCTCTGCCTTAGGCTTTTTGAGAAAACGCGCTCTTACGGGAGTATTGAAAAAGAGATTTTCTACTCTGATCACCGTGCCGTCGTTGCAACCGCAAGGATATATTTCACCTATTTTCCCGCCGTTTACTTCTATCTGAGATCCGATTTCAGTATCGGAAGTCTTGGTCTTTACCGTCACCTGCGAAATAGCGGCAATCGATGCAAGCGCCTCGCCTCTGAAACCGAGCGTTGAAATTGAGTCGAGATCGCTCGCCTCTTTCAATTTGCTCGTAGCGTGAGGCAAAAAAGCTTTAGCAAGGTTTGCGGGCGTCATGCCCGAACCGTTGTCTGTAACACATATCGAGCGGATACCTCCCTCTTCTATCTGCAGAGTTATCTTGCTTGCGCCTGCGTCTATCGCGTTTTCAATGAGCTCTTTTACTACGGAAGAAGGTCTTTCGACCACTTCGCCTGCCGAGATCAGATTGTATACGCTGCTGTCGAGTACGTTTATATCTGCCATTATTCACCTCATTTAAGCGACTTTTTTACGAGCTCGCTGAGTAACGTAAGTGCCTGCAACGGGGACATATTGTCTACGTCGAGAGTCCTTAACTCTGATACGATAGAATTCTGCTCCATCATATCTACCATATCGGGCACTCTCGATTCGGTTTTTGCTATTTTGGATTTCTGCGCGTCGTTTTCCAGCTCTTTTGAAATGGCTTTCGCCCTCGAGATTACCTTTTGCGGCAATCCTGCAAGCTTTGCGACTTCTATGCCGAAACTCTTGTTGGTACCGCCTCTCATTATCTTGTGCAGGAATATTATACCCTTGTCTTTTTCTGCCGCAACGATTTTGTAATTTATCGCGCCTTCGAGCGTACCCTCGAGTTCCGTAAGCTCGTGGAAATGCGTTGAGAACAACGTTTTGCAACGTATTCTCGACGTAACGTCCTCGAGCACTGCTTTGGCGATAGACAATCCGTCGAAAGTCGAAGTGCCTCTGCCTATTTCGTCAAGTATGAGAAGACTGCGCATAGTGGCGTTTTGCAAAATGGTGGCAACTTCAACCATTTCTACCATAAACGTGCTCTGCCCGTACGCCAAGTCGTCGCTCGCTCCTATGCGGGTGAATATTCTGTCGGTAATGGCTATCTGCGCGGATTTTGCGGGAACGAAACAACCGACGTGCGCCATAAGCGTTATGAGCGCGACCTGTCGCATATATGTGCTCTTGCCCGCCATATTCGGTCCCGTTATTATCATGGTCCTGTTCTGATAACAATCGAGCTCTGTATCGTTAGGCACGAATTCGTCGGACTTCATCAAGGCCTCGACGACAGGATGTCTGCCGTCCTTTATGCTGATAACTTCTATATTGTCGTTTATTACGGGTTTGCAGTAATTGTTTTCAGCCGAAAGCTTTGCAAACGAAAGCAATGTATCGCACACAGCCACGGCACGTGCCGTAGACTGCAGCTGCGGTATCACTTTGAGCATCTGCAGTTTTATCTGTTCAAACAGAGCAAGCTCGAGCTTTACGCTCTTTTCTGCCGCACCGAGTATCTTGTCCTCAATTTCCTTGAGTTCCTCGGTGATATATCTTTCGCCCGTAGTAAGGGTTTGCTTGCGGATATACCTGAACGGAACTTTGTCCACGTTGCCCTTGCTCACCTCGATGTAATAGCCGAAGACTTTGTTGTAGCCGACTTTCAGGTTTTTAATGCCTGTAGCTTCTTTTTCGTCGTTTTCGAGCTTGGCAAGCCAGCTTTTGCCGTCCGTGCCGGCATTTCTGTAACCGTCGAGCTCACCGCTGTACCCCTCGCGTATAAAACCTCCGTCTTTTGTCAGTACGGGCGGATTGTCCTTGAGCATATCGGACAACATGTTGTATTCGCTTTCAAGCTCGAACATATTGTCTTTCAGAGAAAGCAGCGTTTTATCAGAGCAAAGATTCAACGTTTGTTTCAGCGCGGGGATTACCTCGAGAGATTGTTTTATTGCAATAAAGTCGCGCGGAGAAGGATTGCCGTAAACGAGTTTAGTCGACAGCCTTTCAAGGTCTTTAACTAATCCTATGGATTCGTCGAGATTGCTCCTGACTCTGCCCGAGCGGATAAGCTCTTCAACTGCGTCGAGTCTTTTGTTTATCTCCTTTTCGTCGCGGAGCGGCTGTTCCAGCCAACGACGCAGATTGCGCGCGCCCATAGACGTCCTCGTCTTGTCCATTACTTTGAGAAGCGTAGCGCGCGTTGAACCGTCGCGCGCGTTCTGCGTTATCTCGAGGTTGCGACGTGCAGTCGCATCAAGAACCATATATCTCTCGTTGCGGACGTATCTTATGCCCGACATATGCGACAGCGCGCGTTTTTGCGTTTCCTTAAGATATGTACAAAGCGCGCCCGCCGCCATGATGCAGGCTTTTTTGTCTTTTATCTCGAACATTTCAAGACTCGCGACACCGAACTGCTCTTTCAGCGATCTTTCCGCATTGGAAAGTTCGAAACTCCACTCGTTGTAATTCTGAAATTTAGGTAGTTTTGAAAGTCGCATCTGAGATACGTTTTCCAATAGCGAGAGAGTTTCTGCGTTGCAGATGATCTCTGCGGGATTTACAGTGATCAGAGCGTCCTCGATCGAAGAGAAATCGTCGAGTTCTTTTTCAAGAGTACAGAACTCTCCCGTAGAAACGTCAGCCCATGCAAGCGCGAAAGTCTTTTTGTTTACCGCAACGCTTACGAGATAATTGTTCTTTTTATCGTCAAGTATGTCGTCTTCTATTACCGTACCGGGCGTTATTACGCGGATAACGTCGCGCTCCAACATGCCTTTGCTTTCTTCGGGGGACGTGAGCTGTTCGCATATGGCTACCTTGTAACCTTGAGAAATAAGCTTGGAAATATAACCGTCCACGGCATGATACGGTACGCCGCACATCGGTGCTCTCTGCTCGAGTCCGCAATCTCTGCCCGTTAGCGTAAGATCGAGTACTTCGCTGGCGAGTTTTGCGTCGTCGAAAAACATTTCGTAAAAATCTCCCAACCTGAACAGGAGGATCGCGTCTTTATAATTCTCCTTTACGCTGAGATAGTATTTCATCATAGGTGAAAGTGCCATTTTATTCCTCCGTTTCGCCGAAAAGCGATGCCGATTGAGAGCGCGTTATCCTAACGTTGCAGAACTTTCCGATAAGATCGGATCCTCCTGCAAACGTTACGAGCCTTCCGCTGTCTGTTCTGCCGCACACGCAGCCTTTTTTCGTAGGTGACAGATCTTCGCAAAGCACCTCGAATACTTTGTTTTCGTATTCTTTCGACAATTCCTTGGTTATCCTGTTCTGCGCGGCGATAAGCCTCATTATCCTGTCTTTTGCAACGAGCGGATCGACCTGCGGCATTTCAGCAGCGGGAGTTCCCTTCCTCACTGAATATACGAAAGTAAACGCATTGCTGTATCTTACTTTCTCCACGAGATCGAGCGTGTCGAGAAAATCGCTTTCTTCTTCATACGGAAAACCGACCATAATATCAGTCGTAATGCCGCAATCGGGCAGCTTTTCTCTTATTGCCGCGACTGTGTCGAGATAATAATCTCTCGTATAATGTCTGTTCATCAGTTTGAGAATCTTATCGGATCCGGACTGCACAGGCAGATGTATATTGTTGCAGATATTGGGATAAGCGGCGATAACGTCGATAAGCCCGCGGTTGAAATCTTTGGGATGCGACGTCATAAACCTTATGCGGTGCTTGCCCTCAACTTTCGCCAGGTCTTCGAGGAGCTGCGCAAAACCGTAAGAATTTCCGTAAATGTCTTTTCCGTAAGAATTGACGTTCTGACCCAAAAGCGTTATTTCTTTATAACCTTCGTCTACAAGACGTTTGAATTCGTCTATAATAGCCTCTTTCGTACGACTGCGCTCTCTTCCTCTGACGTAAGGAACGATGCAGTATGTACAGAAGTTGTTGCATCCGTACATGATATTGAGCCATGCATTGGTGCCGCTCGTTCTGTAAAATGTTTCGTTCTCGTTTATGGGCGGCAGTTCGTTATCGTCAATGTCGACGTATTTGGCGCGGCTTGCGGCAACAGACGGTATGTAGGTTTCGAGCAGCGCAAGATTGGACGTGCCGAGAACTATGTCAATAAACGGAAACTTCTCTTTCAAAGCTCTTCCCGCTCCGTCCTGCTGCGTCATGCAACCCACGACGGCGACTATCATGTCGGGATTTTTCTTTTTCTCGGTCTTCATCATGCCGATATGACCCGTCGCTTTGCGCTCCGCATTGTCGCGTATACAACAGGTATTGAAGACGACGACGTCTGCGTCTTCTCCTTCATTTGCCTCAATGTAACCGAGTTTTGTCAATATGCCCGCGATCTTTTCGGATTCGTGCACGTTCATCTGACATCCGTAAGTAATTATCCTGTATTTTTGCATATAACAATTATAACGAAAAACGGGTGAAAACTCAAATAAAAACGTGGGTAAATAATAAATATGCGTGCAAATAAAGAAAATAAAATATCTTTTGCAAAAAAAGTCGTAAGCGGCATAGCGATATCGGTAGCCGTAGTTATACTTTTCACCGTTATAACGATAGCTGGGCTCGTGATTTACGTTCACAGCGACGCGGATATCGATAAAGACAAATTGGTGTTGGAAAATTCTATGCCCGAGGTCTACGACGCTGCGGGAAATCTTACTATTTACTGCGAAGCGAGCGAAAATAACGTAGATATATCCGAAGTTCCCGACTGCCTGAAAGACGCTTTTATCGCTCTCGAAGACAAACGGTTTTACGACCATCACGGCGTGGACTACATCCGTGTTTTAGGTGCTCTTGCCGCAAACATAAAAAGCGGCAGCCGCGCTCAGGGCGGATCGACGATAACTCAGCAGATCGCCAAAAACGCTTTTTTATCCAGCGAAAAGAGCTTTTCGAGAAAGCTTAAAGAAGCAAGACTTGCGATTTCTCTCGAAAGACGCATGAGCAAAGACGAGATCCTCGAAACCTATCTCAACATGCTCTACTTCGGTTCAGGAGAATACGGCGTTAAAAACGCCGCGCGCAGATTTTTCGGCATCGAGGTGAGCGAACTGACGGTTGCCCAGTCCGCAATGCTCGCAGGTATAGTAAAAAGTCCGACGAAATACAATCCTATAAACAATTACGAAAACGCTCTGAAACGCTCAAAACTCGTACTTTCTCTTATGAAAGAGCAAGGAAAAATCAGTGAGTCAGAATACAATACTGCTTTGAACGAAAAAATCGTCATCACAGACGATAAAAGCGCATTGATGTTCGATAAAACCTACGTTGTCAACGCATTATCCGAGGCGTGCTCCGTACTCGGTATAGACGAGAAAGAATTGAGAGTACGCGGATATAAAATATACTCTTATCTTGACACCGAAAGGCAGCAGGCTCTCAAAGATATAGTAGACGACAAGGCGTATTACAGCGACGATAACGCGTTATGCGCCGCAATCGACGCAGATGTGGCAACAGGTGGCATACGCGCGGCTTACTCAAATTTTTCCGTTGATTTTTCATCTTTCAGAAGACAATCCGGCTCTACGTTGAAACCGATTGTATGCTACGCCCCTGCGTTCGACAGCGGACTTTTGTCGCTTGCAAGCGTGCTGGAAGATTCTCCGACGGATTTCGGCGGATATTCTCCTAAAAACTACGGAGAAAAATATTACGGAAAAGTATCGGTTCGCGACGCGCTTGCTTATTCTCTGAATATTCCTGCCGTGAGCACGTTAACGACAATAGGCGTTCAGAACGGATACGAAACTCTGAAATCTCTAGGCTTTTCACTTTCCGAAGACGACGATAATCTGTCGCTCGCACTAGGAAGCACTTCAAGAGGCACAACATTTACCGAGCTCATAGGCGGATATAGCGCTCTTGCATCAGGAGGTTTATACAAAAAAGCGACTTTTATCAAATATGTCACGGATGCAGACGGGAATATCGTGTACGAAAATAATGAAGTTTCACCCAAAAAAGTCTTTTCAGAACAAAGCGCATATATGACTACCGATGCTCTGACAGCTTGTGCGAAATACGGAACGGCAAAAAAATTGTCTTCATTGCCCTTTCAGATCGCATCTAAAACAGGTACGGTAGCCGCAAAAGACGGCAACGCTGACGCCTACAATATAAGCTATACCTCCGACGCCTGCGTTCTTTTCTGGCAAGGATCGGAAAGATACAACAATCCGTTGTCTTCGAAAATCACGGGCGGAGGACTGCCTACTCTGATGTGTAAAAATTATATGACTAAGCTTTACTCGGACAATATACCTGAAGACTTTGTCAGACCTGACAGCATAACAGAGGTAAATCTAGATAAAATCGCGCTCGAAAACGGAAAACTCGTCATTGCGTCAGACAAAGCTCCGTCAGAATTCGTGACTAAAGACATTTTCGACGTCAGATACCTTCCTGCCGAGAAAGATAATTCTTTCGACTATCCGTCCGCTAAAGCGCTCAATGCAATAAGCCAAGACGGAAAAATAAGCATTACCTTCACATCAGACCCTCATCTCAGCTACAAAGTTATAAAAAAATCTCTGTTCGTCGACGACAAGATCATCCTTACAGTCGAAGGCAAAGACGGCGAAGTCAGCGTAAGCGATACACCCGACGGTCTTCTCGGCTATAACCGCTATGTCGTAGTCCCGTACTACATTGACGACGACGGCAGAGAAACGATAGGAGAAATTTATCAGATCCCCGTAGGCTGGTAATTATTATGAATTAAAGCGATTTTTATAACAATTCTCTGCTCAAACAGCAAAAAACGATAAAAAACGCGGCAAAATGCCGCGTTTTCTGCTATTTCAATAAAATTATCTTTCGGGTTTCAGATCAATAACTTCTATACCGTTTATAGCGTCGGAAATAAGAGTTTCGAGGTCGTCTATCTTATCTTGTTCTTTCTTTGCTATTTCGAGCGACGGCTTTATAACGGGATTTTTCGGCAGGAATACCGTGCAGCAATCCTGGTAAGGAAGTTCGCTGAGTTTATAAGTTCCTATCTCCTCCGCCGTCTTCATTATTTCGTATTTATCCATGCCGATTAGAGGTCTGAATACGGGCAACTTTTCTACCGCGTCGTTTGTTACGGTAAGGCTCTGAAGAGTCTGGCTCGCCACTTGTCCGAGGCTTTCTCCGGTTATCAATGCTCCGCAATTATTCGACTCCGCAACTCTCTCCGCTATATCTATCATGATTCGGCGCATTATCGTTATCATATAATCCGCGCGGCATTTTTCGTGTATAGCAAACTGTATCTGCGTAAACGGTACTACGAAAAGCTTTATATTTCCCGCATACTGCGTGAGTATCCGAGCAAGATCCACGACTTTCTGCTTTGCCTGCTCGCTTGTGTACGGAAAGCTGTGATAATGTATAGCGCATATCTGCATACCGCGGCGCGCCATACGGTATCCTGCGACGGGAGAATCGAAACCGCCGCTGAGCAGCAACATACCTTTTCCCGAGCAGCCTACGGGCATGCCCTGCGCGCATTCTTCGCTGCCGCAGAAAACGTAGGAATAACCCTTTTCTCTTATGTCGATTTTTATCTCGAGCTTAGGCCTGTGAAGATCTACCTTATAGCCTTTTCTGTGTTTGAGAACGTATGCTCCCACGTCTGCGCCTATCTCAGCAGAGTTTTTATCGAGAGATTTATCCGCTCTGTTGACGGTTATCCTGAAAGTAGTGTTTACGTCAGGAGCATAATCGAGAGCCGCCTCGTTCAGAAGGTCATAATCCGTTTTTACTTTGGTTGCGATGCTCAGCGAGTGCAGACCGAAAACCTGTTTCATGCGTCTTACGATTTCGTCTGTCAGCTTTTCGTCGTAGTTCTCGATATAATATCTGTTCTGCGTCCTGACAAACTCGCAGTCTATGCCTTGCAGCTTGTCCTTTATATTGTCGATAAGCAGCTTTTCGAAATAGCTTTTGTTTCTTCCTTTGAGAAATATCTCTCCGTATCTGAGCAATATCACTTTGGTTTTCATATCAAACTCTCCTGTATTTTCCGAGCAATTCCGCGCCTTCCTCGAGAGCGCGAACAAGTCTGTTTACGTCTTCTTCGTCCGTGGTTTCGTTAAAGCTTATCCTGAGCGTTCCTTCGGCAAACGCACCGACGAGTCCGAGTGCCTTCGGTATTCTTTCAGCGGCTTTTTTTGAAGAACACGCGCTGCCCGTACCTACGATAATTCCTTTGCTTTCAAGATAATGCAACATGACTTCTCCGCGTATTCCGTTGAAAGAAAAGCTAACGATATTGCAGCCGCTGTTTTCTAAGTCGGTATTAATCCTGACTAATTTCCCGAACTTTTCTTCAAGCTTTCCGACAAGCAGCGACTGAAGATTTTTCATCTTGTCGAAATTCGTTTCGACTTCATTGTACATGCGTTCGGCAGCATATCCGAAAGCGCAGATTTCCGCTACGTTTTCAGTACCCGAGCGAAGATTTCTCTCCTGTCCTCCGCCGTATATAAAAGGCTGAAGATTGAGCTTTTGAGCAATATACAACGCGCCTATGCCTTTGGGCGCATGTATCTTGTGTCCGCTTACAGAATACAGATCTACGCCGAGATCTTTGACAGAAAAACGTAGTTTGCAAAACGCCTGCACGCCGTCGCTGTGAAATATTGCGTCGTGGCAACGCTTTCTGACCTCACTGCAAAATCGTTTTATGTCGTTAAGTGCTCCCGTTTCGTTGCAGACGTGCATTATCGAAACGAAAACGACGTTTTCGTCGAGAAGATTGACGAATTCGTCAAACAAAACTCTGCCGTATACGTCTACGGGCGCGATGATAAGTTCGTATCCTCTGTCCGCAAGAGCTTTCGCGCTGTTGAATACAGCAGCATGCTCGACAGCAGAAATTATCACTTTTCCCTTTTTACGACGCGGTCCGCAGAAGATGGCAAAATTGTCCGCCTCGCTGCCGGATGCGGTGAAAACAATATTGTCAGCATTACAGCCGAGTGCCGCTGCAAGTTTTTCCCTCGCGCTCTTCACCGCTTTTGCCGCAGTCAGAGCGGGAGCGTACAGAGCCGACGGATTGTAAAATTCGTCAACGGCATATTTTTTTATTATATCCACACACTCGGGAAACATTGCCGTAGTAGCGGCGTTGTCAAGATAAACCATCTCTACTCCTTAAGGCGAAAATTCGCCTACCGCATAATTCTATCACATAAGCTCTTTTGCCGCAAGCGTTACGCGCGTATAACGCAAGCGCGTTTTATTGTGTATCGACGCGGCTTTCCCTGAGCTCTTTGCCGTAAAAAGAAAGTATGAGCGCAAGCATATAGTCATCGAGCGCAAGCGCATACTCTGCACCGTCTTCGGTCCTGATCAGATATACGGGAATATCCTGTATGTAACTGTACAGTATTTTTGCGTTATGCGTTTTGAGAGTTTCTTCGGGATCTCCGCATGCAGAGATCTCAAAATTGCCGCAAAGGCAGAATATCATTTCTTTTTTGTGCGGATATATACGGTAAACGCTGAGTCCGTCCTTGAAAACGTATTTTACGGAATACGTCATTTTGAGCGTAGGCACTCTGAGCGCAACGCAAAGAACGATTCCCGCCGCAAGATAAGCAAGTTTTATATAATCGCCGCCTATTGCGCTGATAAGCAACGCTAAATTTACTATATCCACCCCTATCGCTACCGCAAGCAGAGCTATTTTGAGCGGCTTTTTCTTATCGAAAAGGTATTCGAGCGTATATGAATTCATTTTAGCGTAAGCACGGTCACCCCGTCCTCTCCTTCGCCGTATTTTCCAAGCCTGTACGACTCTATGTGCGGATTTGTTGCAAACCAGACGTGCAGTCCGTGCCTTAACGCTCCGCTACCTTTACCGTGAACTATCCTTACTTCTTTGAGTCCGCACAATAGCGCGCGGGATATATACGCGTCAACGTTGAAGACGGCCTCGTCGACAGTCTGACCTATAACGTTTAGTTCGTGCGGACAGCCTTCGGTGGTATCGGGCAAAACACGCCTTTTGAGCACTTTCTTTTCTTGCGTTATCCTTATTTTAGAAACGTCGTCAAAGCCGACGACCGTTGTCAGATTACCGCACGATATAGTATATTTACGTTTTCTTTCGTCGATTTTTTCAACCTTGGCGGTAGCGTTGAGTTTTTTGACGAAGACGTTGTCGCCGACGGATATTTCTCCTCCTGTCTTCTCGTATTTTTCTTCAACGTCCTGTTCTCTTTTTCCCGCTACTGCGTTTTCAAGCCGTTTTCTCAGTTTTCTTGCATCGAAGAGTGCGCTTTCGTCGCCTTTCTTCAGATCCTCTTTCATACGCTCGATTATCTCGTCCGCCTCGCTCATGTAATCGCCGAGCAGTTCGTGCGCTTTTTTAGCGAGTTTCTCTTCTAGCTTTCTGTTCTTCTCCTCGACTTGTTTTGCAAGCTCTGACGCTCGGCGGTATTCCTGATTCGCGTTCGCCTTTAATTCCTCCGCTTGCGCCTTGTATTCGTCTGCCTCTCTGCGGCTCTTTTCCGCCGCGGCGATAACGCTGTCAAAGCTCACCTTTTCGTCGCTGAGAAGTTCTGTCGCGCGCTTTGTTATGCTTGACGGTAGTCCAAGTTTGGACGCTATTTTGATCGCGTTGGAACTGCCCGAAACACCGATAAGCAGTTTGTATACGGGAGCAAAAGTTTCAGGATCGAAATCCATAGACGCGACCGAAACCCCGTCCGCGCGATAAGAATATTCTTTGAGCTCGTTGTAATGAGTTGTCGTGATACAACGGCAGTTGAGAGCGAGAAGATATTCGATCACCGCAATAGCGAGCGCGCTGCCTTCTGCGGGATCGGTGCCAGCACCGAGTTCGTCAAGAAGAACCAGACTGTTATAGTCTGCCTCGTTTGTAATTCTTATAAGATTGACCGTATGCGACGAAAAAGTTGAAAGACTCTGCTCGATACTCTGTTCGTCGCCGATATCGCAGTAAACTCCGTCAAATACGGCAAGACGACTGCCTTCTTCGCAAGGCACAAACATCCCCGCGCTTGCCATAAGAGAAAACAGTCCCACAAGCTTGAGAGTTACTGTCTTTCCGCCCGTATTGGGTCCCGTTATAAGAAGGACTTTGAAATCGTCGCCGAGTCTGACGTCTACGGGTACGACCTTTTTAGGATCGATGAGCGGATGACGTCCTTTTCTGATATTTATAATGCCGTCGCCGTTTATCAAAGGTGCAACCGCCTTGATATCTCTTGCGTAGCGAGCTTTTGCAAAAATGCAGTCGGCTTCGGTAAGCAGATCGAAGGATCTTTCTATGCCGTCGACTATCTGAGCAAGCATAAACGACAGAGATTGCAATATCTCTGCGATCTCGTTCTGTTCGTCGCTCAGAAGTCCTCTGAGTTCGTTATTGAGCTCAACTATCGCAAGCGGCTCGATAAACACGGTCGCACCCGTAGAAGATCTGTCATGCACAAGACCGGGTATCTGCCCCTGACACTCGCTTTTTACGGGTATAACGTATCTGTCGCCGCGCATCGTGACGATGTTGTCCTGAAGATATTTAGAATATCCTCCGCTGATATAGCCGTTGAGCTTTTGGCGTATCTTATCGTTTGTACGACGTATTGCCTGCCGTACCTCTCTGAGTCTTGCCGACGCGCCGTCGAAAAGCTCGTTTTCGTTCATAACGGATTCTGTGATACGTCTTTCAGCCTCATGGTCGGTAAACATATTCTGAGCGTATTCTACGATAAGCGGGCACTCGCCGTCAGGTATTTTGGAAAGCGAAAGCTTAAAATTTTTAGCGCACGTAAGTACTCTTGCAACCTGCAAAAGCGCTTTGCAACTGAGCGTTGCGTCCTTTCTGAGTGCTGCAATATAGTCGGATACGTCGTCGAAAGAAAACGACGGCGTACAGCAGAATTCGTAAGCGACTCTGTCTGCCTGTATCGTTCGTTCAAGCAGATCGGACACTTTTTCGAGAGTGTTTTCCGGTCTTATCGAAAGTACGCGTTCTCTCGCGGGCGCAGAACAGACGTAACCGCTAAGGATTTTTAGTATTTTATCGAATTCGAGTGATTTTAATTCTTTTTCTGATGTCATAAGCCGTCCGTAGCCGACGGCAGAAAACGACAAACCGTCGGAAATTATTTTACTCCTCTGAAGAGATGTGCGCAGTTAGAGCCCGATTGAGGCAAACCTCCGCGAGTTACGCTGTCGATAACTTCAAAAGGATCACGATTACAGTTTACCATATTTATATACAAATTGTAACGTATTTTATCCGCTTTTGCAGAGATATCGACAATCGCAGGGTTATGCAGCTCGAAATAACAATGCTTAATCCTTGTCCTCTTTATAAGATAATCGGCTTTCTTGTCCTTGTAGAAAAAGTCTCCGCGGTATGCGCAGTTTGCACAATTGCAACCTGTACTGACCTGAACGGGACAATGGCAAAGCGTCATTACGGGCAACAACCCGTATGCATAAACGTAGCCGCCGCATTTCATGTCGGATATTTCGTTAAGGGTCAGTTCGGGCGAAAATATGACGTCGTCGACACGCGAAACTGTTCTGAAACGGGAATTGTACACATTGAGCCTAATACCTGCAAGAGCTTTAAGTCCGTATTTTTTCGCAAGATATACGCTGTAATAATTCTCACATATAATTCCCGATATTTTTCCGCTTAATTTTGACAGAATATCTTCGACGATCTTCATTTCGCCGCCTCTGACCACAGGAGGCAAGTGTAAATACGCTGAAAAAGTGTTCTCAATTAAGGCAGAAAATATATCTATTTGCGAAATAAATTGGCTAAAATTGTATATTTGATAACTAATAGCGATTTTTTCTCCGCTTAGAGCTCTTATAACGTCAAAGTTATCGGCATTCACTATAATATGCCTTTGATCACTCTCGTTCTTATCGTCAGAACATCTTGCGTAGTTTGAAAAATCACACCTTTGCATTTTATCTTCATAAGATCTGATAAGTGCGTTTTTCAAATTTTCAGCAGCATCTCTCCTCACCGCGTTGAGCAACGATTTGGGCATAAATACGTTTTTACCGTTAAGATCTACGTCTACTTTTTCTGCAACAAACGGTGTATCTCCGAGTTTAGTCAAAGAATTTTTTATATCAGCGTCAAGCATAGGTCTGCCGCTCGCCTCGTAAGCCGTTGTTTCAGCTACGGCGTAAATGTCGCCGAACTTTGCTGTAACTTTTACTTCAAACGAATCGTTCACTTCAAATGATATATCTATCGGCAACTTCTTTAACGATATATCCTCTTCAGCCGCTTCGGAGTCGAGTGTTCTTCTCACTTCAGCTCCGACAGGTACAGCGTTTTTAGCAGCTAAAGTGAACAAGTTTTTGTCCGATTTGATTATCTTTACGCCGAGCCCTCCGACTTCCGAACCTTTATACAAAAATTTCAGACCGTCGCCGTCTCTCAAAGGCTCATCTGCACGCACGATTACGCTGTTTTTACCGCTTGCGACGACCCTTCCTACCGCAACGCCTATATTGCTCTGTACTTTAGGCGACATTATAACTTTTGTATTGTCGTAGATATATCCGCAGGTAAATTCTCCTCTGTTGAAAGCCTTTTTGAGCTCGGTAACGCGTTTATCGTCGGCTTTTGCACCGTCAAGCACACTTCTGTATTGCGACACTACGGTGGAAACGTAATGCGGCTGCTTGAGTCTGCCTTCGATCTTTAAGCTATCTACACCGATAGCGCGCAGATCTTCGAGCTTTGTTATAAGGCATTGTTCGGACGGAGAAAGAAGATATCCGCTTTTGCCGCCAAGGCTGCTTTCATAAGGTAATCTGCAAGGCTGATTGCATCTGCCGCGGTTACCGCTGTCGCCGCTCATCATTGAAGATAGAAGACACGATCCGCTGTAACTCACGCAAAGCGCGCCGTGAACGAAATATTCAAGCTCTAAATTTGTGTTTTTCTTTATTGCAATGATGTCTTCTCTTGCGGTTTCCCTTGCAACGACAACGCGCGAAAAACCTTTTTCCTGCAAAAACAACGCGCCTTCGAGATTATTTACTCCCATCTGCGTACTAGCATGCAAAGGCACGTTGTATTTATAAAACACGTCGAGCGCGCCGAGATCCGCAATTATAAAAGCGTCAGCGCGAGTGCACGCGCTGACGTACTCGTCAAGGCGTGCAAGCTCTTTTTCTTTTACAGCAGTATTGAAAGCAATATAGACCTTTACCCCGTGAAGGTGGCAAAGATCTATATATCCGTCTATATTTTCTCTTGTAAATCCGACCGCTTTTGCACGCGCGTTGAATCCGTCGAGTCCGAGATAGACCGCGTCCGCGCCACTGTTTATAGCCGCGTAAAGCGCGCGTATATTGCCTACGGGAGCAAGAAGTTCCATAATTACACCTTTGGTCGGATTTTTATATAGTTGCCGAAAGGCGCTTAACGCCTTTCGGCTTGATCTTTTTTTGTTATCTCAGAACAGCGCCGAGCTGAGAAGTAAGTTTTGTCAGTACTCTCTCTACCTTCGCGCTGACTTCTTCGTCAGTAAGCGTTCTGTCTGTCAGTCTGAATACCATATTGACCGCGACGCTCTTCTTGCCTGCGCCGATAGCATCGCTGCGATAAATATCGAATATTCTCGCGCTCTTCAGCATGGATCCGCCTGCGCTCGTAACGCAAGAAAGCAGTTCTGCTGCGCTTACGTTTTCATCTACTGTTACCGCTATATCTCTCTCCATAGGAGGATATTTGCCTATCTCTTCAAACTTATATCCCTTTTTGCGGTATTTTTCTATGCTTGCGAGATCGATCTCTGCGATATACAGTCTGTCTTTTACGTCGAAAGACGCAGCGACTGACGGATGTACTTCTCCGATATAACCGATACTGAACTTGCCGATATAAAGCTCCGCGCTTCTGCCGCTGTGCAGATACGGACGCGAAGAACGTTTGTAGACTACGTTCAGTCCGTACTTGTAGGCAATGCGTCTGACTACCTCGTTTACCGTATAAAAATTTTCGTCCTTGCCGTATGCGCCGATGACGAGGCGTTCTTTTTCTTCAGGCTGTTTCTCGAGAGGCAGACTCTCGGGAATATAGACGTTGGCAACTTCGAAGAAACGAGCTGCTTTGATGTTTTTGAGAACGTTGGACGCAAGCACGTTCATCATGCTGTACGCAAGCGACGTTCTCATGACAGATACGTCTTCGCCGAGAGGATTGAGTATCGTCACGCACTTTCTCGCGGGATCGTCTTCAGCAAGACGCAGAATATCGAAACTCTTAGGCGACGTGAAGGAGTATGTCAGAGTTTCGCTGTAGCCGTCGTTTACGCATATATTCTTTACAGAATCGACTATCTTCTGATCCTCGGTCTTTCCTCCAACGGTCTGCTTGCCTTTGTCCATAAGCGTTTCGGTGATGTTGTCGTATCCGTAAAGTCTGATGATCTCTTCCGCCAGATCGTTTGCGTTTTCTATATCGTCGCGGAAAAGCGGCGCCTTGCATACGAGAGTGTCGCCGTCAAGAACGGTATCTATCTGCAGACTGTTGAGTATGGATACCATTTTTTCGCGGGGAACGATTATGCCGAGTATGTCGTCGATTTTACTTGCCTCAACGCGCAACGTTTTTTGAGTGAGATCTGCATTGCAGCAGTCGACGACTCCTTTTGCGATCTTGCCGTATCCGTATTTATATACAAGCGTCAGAGCGCGCATGAGTCCGAGTCTCTGGCTTTCGAGATCTATGCCTCTTTCGTATCTGAAAGAAGAATCGGAGTGAAGATTGAGCGTTCTTGCTGTGCGGCGTATGTTATCGCGTGCGAATTTAGCACTCTCGAAGATAATGTCTTTGGTGTTTTCGTCAACGCAGCTGTTGTTGCCGCCCATTACGCCCGCGATAGCGCAAGGCTTGTCGCTGTCGCAAATAGCGAGCATTGTGTCGCTCAGCGTATACTCCTTGTTGTCGAGAGCAACGATCTTTTCTCCGTTTACCGCGCGTCTTGCAACGATAGAAGAATTTGCGATCTTGTCCGCGTCGAACGCGTGCATAGGCTGACCTATCTCGATAAGAACGTAGTTGGTTATATCTACAAAGTTGCTTATAGGTCTGAGCCCGACGCTCTTTAGTCTTTTCTGTATGATCTCTGCCGAAGGACATATCTTTATGTCGCGTACCGCGGCAGCCATATATCTCGGACAAAGGTCGGTGTCCTCGACTTTTACTTTCACATAATCGTTTACGTCTCCGGCCTCGCACTCAAAGCCGATTTCGGGCATTCTGAGCGGTTTTCCGAGCACAGTCGCAACTTCTCTCGCGATACCGAGAACGCTGTTGCAATCGCTTCTGTTAGCTGTTACGCCGATGTCGAGAATAACGTCGTCGTTGCCGAGTATCACGTTCATATCGGTGCCGAGCGGATATTTCTCTCCGTTCATTATAAGGATGCCGTAAACGCTTGCGCCCTTGTATTCAGCCTCGGTAAGCTTGAGTTCTTCGCCCGAGCAAAGCATACCGCACGATTCAACGCCGCGCAGCTTGCCTTTTTTAATTATCTGACCCGTGGGCAGCAGCGAATTGTCCATAGCAACGGGAACGAGATCGCCTTCTGCAACGTTCTGCGCGCCCGTAACTATCTGCACGGTATCTTTCGCACCGACGTCGATGGCGCATATCTGCAGTTTGTCCGCATCGGGGTGTTTGGTAAGTTTTACGATCTTGCCGAGCACGACGTTTTTCATTTCAGACGCCTTGTCGATGATCTCTTCCACCTCGAAACCTGCGGAAACGAGTTTATCCGCAAGGGATTGTACGTCTATATCTATATCAACGAAATCTTTAAGCCAATTCAACGATACTTTCATGATCCACCTCTCTTATCTGAAACTCTTGAGGAATCTTACGTCGTTTTCGAACAGTATCCTCATATCGGGTACGCCGTACTTTATCATGGCGATACGCTCTATACCCATACCGAAGGCAAAGCCGCTGTATTCGTTGCTGTCGATATTGCAGTTTTCGAGCACCTTGGGGTTGACGATGCCTGCACCGAGGACCTCTATCCAGCCCGTGCCTTTGCAGAGCCTGCAACCTTTGCCGTGGCAGACAGAACAAGTAACGTCGACCTCTACGCTAGGTTCGGTAAACGGGAAATACGAAGGACGGAAACGCGTCTTGGTATTCTTGTCGAAAAGCTCTCTAGCGAACATCGAAAGTATACCCTTGAGATCGCAGAGCGTGATATGCTTGTCCACTACAAGACCTTCTATCTGCTGGAACATCGGGCTGTGCGTAGCGTCGTCGTCCGGACGGTAAACTTTGCCGGGAACGACTATTCTGATAGGCGGCTTTTTATCGAGCATGGTTCTGACCTGAACGGGAGAAGTATGTGTTCTCAAAAGCATTTCGTCGCCGAGGTAAAAAGTGTCCTGCATATCTCTTGCCGGGTGATCCTTGGGGATATTGAGCGCCTGAAAATTGAAAAAGTCGAGTTCAATTTCAGGTCCCTGCGCGACAGAAAATCCGAGAGATGTAAATATGTCGACTATCTCGTTTTTTACGAGCGTGCAGGGATGCAGACTGCCGAGCTTAACGTCTTCGGGCTCGTAAGTAACGTCGATGCTCTCTTTGAGCATCTTTTCTTCTGCTTCTTTGGCTTTGAGCGACTTTTCTTTGCTTTCTGCCGCGCCCGTTATCACATCTCTTGCCTCGTTTACGTAGCCGCCGATGATAGGTCTCTGATCCTGGGGCACGTCTTTCATGCCGCGCAGAAGTGCGGTAAGTTCACCGCTCTTGCCGAGATATTTAACTTTTACTTTGTTAAGATCCGCAATGCTGCCGCAAGCATCTACCGCCTGCAGCGCCTCACGGATAAGACTCTCGATCTTCTCTTTCATATGTCCTCCGTTTATAAAAAAAGAACGTCCCTGCAATTAGGGCGTTCTCACGCTGTACCACCTAAATTCGTCCGCAAACAGCAGACCTCGTTACGGCTATAACGCGCCACCGCGATCCTCTACTTTGTTTCAAGGCCGAGCTGACGGGCGAATTCCCCTGCCGCAAACCGAATCGTCCTTTCAGCGTACCGGACGAAATCTCTGTCGGAAGCATTGCAAGGCACGTTCCCGTGTCGTAGCTTTTATCTCATTTTACAATAAAAATCCCGTTACGGCAACTATTTTGCAGACGAAATATCGAAAACGCCCTGATTTTGAAGATAAAACTCGGGCACATCGCCCACTATAACGTTTTCGCAAAGCAAAAGCGAGCTTTCGCAGAACACGTCCTTTGCGTAAAGAGGCAGAACGACGTTTGCCGTAGCAACAATGTCGATGTACAAGCTGTGTCTTACCTGGTTTATGCCTACGACTTCGAACTGAGAGCGGAAATTGCACTCCGCGATACCAACCGTTTCAACCTCGACTTTTACGTCCTGACCGCTATCGCCCAAAAGAAGTATGCCGCTGAACGCGCCTAGCGGCACGTCTACTCCGTCCACCGTTATAGCCTGCATTTCGTCTAGCACAGCAGTGCTTATAAAGCTCATGACGTTGTTGACTTTGAGCATATCGACACTTATAAGATTTATTTCGCCTTGAGAATTGAAAGTTATATTTACAAAATCCGAATATCCGAGCGAAGTCATTTCATCGACCGTAGCCTGATAAGCGTTGTTGAGCGCGCGAACCGCCTCACCTCTTATCGAATAATACGCTTTGTCGGTAACGAGCGGCACGACGTTGGAACGCACGAAAACGCCGAGCCCGACGATCATTGCAAGCAATATGACCGCCGCGACAAAACGTTTTAATTTTTTCCTCTTTCTCTGACAATAAGCCACGCAATATTATATGCGGGAACCGTCACGATTGTTGCATAAGATTATCAAGTGCTTTTCGGCTTAGACTTAGAAATAAGCGCTATTATAAATCCGAAAGCTATCGCTGCCGAAAGTCCTGCCGCTACTGCGGCAAGTCCGCCCGTGCACGCCTGATAAAGACCTTGTTTTGCGCCCTCTATCGCGCCTGCAGCAAGTGATTTGCCGAATCCCGTAATAGGGATTGTTATTCCCGCCTTGCCGAAATCCTCAATATACTTAAAAATACCTACCGCCTCGAGCAACGCTCCTGCAAGCAGAAAAGTCACCAGCACGCGCGCAGAAGTCATCCTCGTTTTGTTTATAAGGATCTGACCTATCGTACAGACGAGTCCGCCGACGGCAAAAACTTTGAGATACGTCAAAAATATATCCATTTTATCACCTTTACACTATATTTCTATCGCTACTGCGTGAGCTATAGCGGGAATACTCTCTCCCTGAAGCGACGAATCTTTCGATAACATCGCACCCGTGGGTACGAATAATATTCTTTTGAGCCCGCCTTCCATCATAGTCTTATACAGATAACTGCAAAAGACGAGCGAACTGCATCCCGCGCCCGAACCGCCTAAACCGCATTTCTGCCTGTCCTTGAATATCATGCAGCCGCAGTCGTTTACTCTGTCTTTCACCGCGCCGCACTCCTGCTCAAGCATAGTGCAAAGCAGTTCTCTGCCGAGCTTGCCGAGATCGCCCGTTACGATAAGGTCGTAATAATCTGCCCCGACGCCTCTTTCTCTCAGATGTGCGGATATGGTGTCGTATGCGGCGGGCGCCATTGCCGCGCCCATGTTGTTAGGATCGTCAAGACCCATATCTATGACTTTTCCCAACGTAAAGCCTGTTATTTTCGGGCATTTGAATTTGGGTTTTGAGGTAGTCAGCATAGCGCATCCCGCTCCTGTAACCGTCCATTGGGCGGTAGGAGGCGGCTGCGTGCCGAGCTCGAGCGGATAACGGTATTGCCGCTCTGCCGTCGCAAAGTGTGAACTTGTACAACAAATTACGCGTTCAGCCCCTCCCGAAAGCAATATCGCACCCGTTGCGAGAGCCTGTCCGAAAGTCGCGCACGCGCTGTACAGCCCGCAAAACGGGATGTCGAACTCTCTTGCAGAAAACCCGGACGGCACAAGCTGATTCAGAAGATCTCCGCCTAAAATAACGTCGACGTCTGCTGCCGATACCGATGCGGATTTCAAAAGACTTTCTATCGCGTGCTTTCTCAGCTTGATTTCGGCCTTTTCGTGCGATTTACAGCCGAATTCGCTCTCGTCTATGACATAGTCGAAAAAGTCTCTGAGTCTGCCTTTTCCTTCGTCTACGCCCGCAATAGTCGCCGTGTGGGATATATAGATCTTTTTATCGAGGATATAAGTCTGTCTGCCTTTCTTCATACGAACAACCCTATAACGTAATATACGATACCTATCACTACCGACGCGCACACGCCCGAAACTATAACGGGTCCAGCGATAGAAAACATTTTTGCCATAAGTCCGAACACGATGCCTTCTTTGTTGTACTCGATAGCTGGAGAAACTATTGAATTAGCAAATCCCGTTATCGGCAATACCGATCCGGCTCCCGCGTAGTAGCCTATCTTGTCATAGACGCCGAGTCCCGTAAGAAGACTTCCCAGGAATATCATTACAACGCCCGTCAACGCGCCTATTTTCTTTGCATCGAAATCAGGTAAAAGCAAAGCGAGCACGTCGGAAAAAGCTTGTCCTATCATACAGATAAGTCCGCCTATCGCAAAAGCGCATAAAATCGTCTTGCCTTCTTTAGTCTTCGGCGACGTCTGTTTTACTAATTCCCCGTATTCCTTCTTGTCCATTTTCGTGCACCTCTCCCAAAGGTCTTTTAAGCGGAAAAACCGATTCTTTGTATTCGTTGAAACCGTCAGCGTGATTTTCTCTCATACATTGACCTCCGTAATTATATATCCGTATTATTTGCCGTTTGAGAGAATTTATCCGCATAAAAAAAGCGACGGATAACGCTCCGTCGTTTTTATTGATTTTTGCACAATGAAATTATATGAAACTGAACGACCAATATACAGGCGGCTCTCTGAACAGAACTATCTGCAAACACATGAAAAGCGTATCCAGCACGATCCATAGTCCTAAAGTACAGCATACAGCAACCGCAGTTTCGTAATTGATCTTTTGTCTGAAATACCTGACAGACGGTCTTAAGACAAACCTGAAAAGCAGATATGCGCCCGTGCCGTACCCTAACGCAGAAAACAAACTGACGTACTGAGTCAGATGCAGCGGCTGATTGGAATAATTCCAAAGCCTGACGCCGAACAACTTTTCCCACAGGTTTCCTACGACGAATTCTCCGACAAAAACTGCTCCGCATATAACTGCCAGAGAAATTATGTTGGAAAGCACTATGCTATTTTTATTCCTGCGTCTGAAAAGCGTTTTGCCGAATATGCAAACGTTGTCGGGATCTTTAAGCATTACATGCAAGGCGATCGGGATAAGCGCATAAGGCGAAATAAACGGCAATAAGTGAAATCTGCTGTCCACAATGCCCGACGAAACCAATTTCACCGTATTTTCTGCAATCCAGCCGATAAACGCGGTAAGAATACCCGTCATATAGAGATAGACAAACTCTTCACCGTATATTTTTATACGTTTTTTGCCGTATGCGTTCGTGTCCGACAAAACTACGCAACTGATTTTTTTCAAAGCTCTGAAACCGTTTGTTACCGCACTTCCGACCATGAACTTACCTCTTAATCATAATATGTCGTCTCTTCGCAATGCTCCAAAGGCTGCTGATTTTTTGCAGACTTATTCCTTGAGACAACTGTATCATACAATCGTTTTGAGATAATTTCAACAGTGCAGAAACCGTATCGGACAACAGGCAAAATTATGTCCGCGGGTTTAAGACAAACGGCAAGGTTTTGTATCGCGTAGAAGTTAATTTTTGAAATTATAAAAAAATCGGCGGATATTTCCGCCGAAATAAACTTATCTGTATTATGCCAGAGCTTTTTTCATTTCGTTTATTATCTTGCTTTCTATTCTCGATACCTGGACTTGCGATACGCCTAATATTTTTGCGATTTCGCTCTGGGTCTTGTCTTTGAAATATCTGAGCACGATAACTGTTTTTTCTCTCTTTGGCAAAGTTTTGATGAAGTCTTTGATTATCATTTTGTCTATCATTTCGTCGCCGTTTTCTCCCGAGTCGAGCTTGTCTATAACGCTCTGCGAGTTGTCGTCGTCGTATTTTTCGTAAAGAGATACAGGATATTTGCTGCTGTCCATGGCAAATACGACTTCTTGCGGATCTACACCGAGTTTTTCCGCAAGATAAGCAACGTCAGGCGCGTCGCCGTGTTCCTGTTTGTACTCGTTTACAGTCTGCTGTATCTTGAGCGAAGTCGCTTTGAGAGCGCGGCTGACTTTTATCGCGCCGTCGTCGCGTATAAATCTCTTTATTTCGCCCGCTATCATAGGTACGGCGTAAGTAGAAAATTTTACTCCGAAGGATACGTCGAAATTGTTTATCGCCTTCACGAGTCCCATTGCGCCCAGCTGAAGAAGATCGTCGTATTCTATCATCTTGTTGCGATAACGCGCGACGATCGACTTTATAAGCGGCATATTGTGTACGATGAGTTGTTCTTTAGCGTTATCGTCCCCTTTCTGTGCGGCGACGATAAGCCCGACAGTCTCAGTGTAATCAAGCATCAAGCAACCTCTTTTCCGATATTTTTGACCATCGTAACCGTTGTACCTTTGCCCGGCGTAGAATCGACGCGCATCTCGTCCATGAAAGTGCTCATGAGAGTAAATCCCATACCGCTGCGCTCTTCGTCGGGTTTTGTCGTAAAGAACGGCTCTAAAGCTTGCTGCACGTTTTCAATGCCCTTGCCGCCGTCGCTGATTATTATTGACAATTTTCCGCCGTCTACACATAGATCGAGATAAACATAATTGCCGCTTTTGCCCTCATAGCCGTGTATGACGCAGTTGGTAAACGCCTCGGATACTGCCGTTTTGATATCCTCTATCTGTTCTACCGTAGGATCGAGCTCTACGCAAAAAGCAGCTACTGTGCTCCTTATAAAAGCGTCGTTTGCCATATCTGCGGAAATTTTTATATAAAGTTTGTTCATATTACCCTCACAAATTTATTTTCTGAATTATTCTATAAATGCCCGCCAGCGACAAAATTTTGTCGACGTGCGGATTGGGCGAAGAAATATATATTCCCGCACCTGCTCTTTTGAGATTTTTGTATCTGCCGAGCAATATGCCTATGCCCGTGCTGTCCATAAACTTAAGATGAGAAAAATCGAATACGAAATTGCGGAATCCGCCCACGGAAATCCTCTTATCCAATTTCTCTCGCACAGCTACGGCGGTATGCTCGTCAAGCTCTCCGTCAAGTTTTGCAACAACGGTATCTCCGCTGCTTACGATGTCAAGTTGCATAGCTTTCTCCTTTTATTCAAGTAAGAATTATTATAAATTATCGTTTGAGTCGAAAAAACGCCGCTTTTGGCGACGTTTGGCGAATAAAGAAAAATCCGCTTTATAAGCGGATCTTGCATAATAGGTACTGAAATAAAATTTACTTTTGCTCTTCGACAGTCAGTCTGAATTTGTTGCCGTCTCTGAATTCAATGTCAAAAACGTTGTTATCTCTTTTAACATCACATATAAACAATTCCTTAAACGCAACGTTAAGTTCATTGCAGAAATCGTTTAATGTTTCGTAATCCGACGAATACTGACAATTATCCTGTTCATTGATTTTCATATTTATATTATAGTAATTTTTCACGGGTATGACAAGTATTTTTATATATTAATTGCAATAATTTTTTTAGAAAAATCAGGACTTAGAGATATGGATAGATTAAAATATTTTTCAGATTGTCTTAATGACACGCTTGTGGAACGTAATATAACAATAAAAAATCTTTCCGCAAAAAGCGGAATCACCGATTCAAGAATTTACGATTTTTTGTCAGGCAAATGCGCTCCGTCTCTCACAAACGCTGTTAAACTCGCCAACGCTCTCAACTGCACTCTCGACTATTTATTCGGTTTTGAAGAAGTGTACACATTTTGTCAGAATTATACTTTGACATCAGATTGTTCAGAGAGATTGAGACAAGCAATTGCTACAAGCGGTAAAACTCGATATAAAATTTCAAAGGAAACAAAGGTATCTCAACAGCAACTGCATAACTGGTACAAAAATAAACAAACTCCGACCTTGGTATCTCTTGTAAACTTTGCCGAATATTTCAACTGCTCTCTCGATTATCTGGTAGGCAAATAAAATAAGCTCCGCATTGCGGAGCTTTCTTCATTATTGCGGCTTGTAAAACGGATACGACGTTTTGTCTGCCTCTGTTATTTCTCGCATCACCCTGCAAGGCACGCCGACTGCCACAACGTTTGCGGGTATAGCCTTTGTAACCACGCTGCCTGCTCCTATCACGGTATTGTCGCCTATCGTTACTCCGCCGAGGATTATGCTGCCCGTGCCTATCCATACGTTGTTGCCAACCGTTATGGATTTTGCTATCTCTACGCCTTTTTTCCTGAGCTCGGGATCAACAGGATGTTCTGCCGTCGTAAAGCTGCAATTGGGGCCAATAAATACGTTGTCACCGAACTTTACGGGCAAACCGTCCTGTATAAGCATATTATGATTGGCATAAAAACTGTCGCCGACGTGAATATTGTAGCCGTAATCGCACCAGAACGGCGGCACGATTATCGCGTCTTTTCCCATTGTACCGAGAATATCTTTCAGCATTTTTGCCTGGGTTTCTCTGTCGTTGGGATTGAGTTTGTTATACTCAAAGCATTTGTCCTTGCATTTTCTTATCTGTTCTTCGTATGCGGGATTGTAGCACCCTTGAAAAAACATGTTTTCAGGTACGAAAGGTCTTTCCATGATCTTACCTCTTATCTGTATTACTGATATTTTATCATAAAAAAGCAATCTTAACAATGCCTGTTTTATCAGAAAGAGTTTGAGTAATTGACATCTGAATAAATTAATTCTTTAATATAGATAAACATCTATATGACATTGCGAGGATATATGCAAAACAACATTACAGACAAACTCAAAGCCTTGTCCGATCCAACGAGGCTTAAGATCGTAGAAATGCTCGGGAGCGGCAAACTGTGTGCATGCAAGATACTTGACAACTTTTCCATGACGCAACCCACATTATCTTACCACATGAAGATCTTAGCCGATTGCGGACTTGTAGACGTAGAAAAGGATTGGAAATGGTCGTATTATTCTCTGAATCACGATGCAATCGAAGAAATTATCGTGTTTTTCAATACGTTAAAGGAGTATCTCTGATATGATATGCGAAAACCAAAATAGCTGTATATGCCCTAAAACATCGTGCAAAAACCACGGACATTGTTGCGCATGCGTCAACAAACATAAAAATACAGACAGTCTGCCATATTGTCTTTTCCCTGACAACGGTGGAGATAAAAGCAATCTGAATTGTTATTTTGTTACTTCGGTGGATATTTGCTTAGCAGCTTTCTGCGCAAGTTGCAGGTTACTGCATGCCGCAAAAGCTCCCGACTTTCGTCGGAGAGCCGCACCACGCGCTAAAGCGCTGTGGTTGCGCTACTACATTTAATATTGTGGCAGAGGTGGATATTTGCTTAGCGGCTTTCTGCGTAGGTTGCAAGTTACTGCATGCCGCAAAAGCAACCGCCTGCGGCGGATTGCCGAACCTGTTTCCGCTGCGCTACAACGGGTTCGCTTACCACCTCTGACCGACAAGAAAAAAGCACTCTGAATTGTTATTTTGTTACTTCGGTGGATATTTGCTTAGCAGCTTTCTGCGCAAGTTGCAGGTTACTGCATGCCGCAAAAGCTCCCGACTTTCGTCGGAGAGCCGCACCACGCGCTAAAGCGCTGTGGTTGCGCTACTACATTTAATATTGTGGCAGAGGTGGATATTTGCTTAGCGGCTCTCTGCGCAAGTTGCAGGTTACTGCATGCCGCAAAAGCAACCGCCTCCGGCGGATTGCCGAACCTGTTTCCGCTGCGCTGCAACGGGTTCGCTTACCACCTCTGACCGACAAAAAAAAACACTCGGAATTATTATTTTGTTACTTCGGTGGATATTTGCTTAGCTGCTTTCTGCGCAGGTTGTAAGTTACTGCATGCCGCAAAAGCTCCCGACTTTCGTCGGAGAGCCGCACCACGCGCTAAAGCGCTGTGGTTGCGCTATCCACCTCTGTACACCAAAAACAGACGCCCCACTTGAGACGTCTGTTTTTTGGTGGGCAGAGGTGGATTCGAACCACCGAAGACAGAGTCGGCAGATTTACAGTCTGCTCCCTTTGGCCGCTCGGGAATCTGCCCGTATTTATATAGTTTAATTGGTGGAGCTGGTGATCGGAATCGAACCAACAACCTGCTGATTACAAATCAGCTGCTCTGCCAATTGAGCTACACCAGCAAGGTACCCTTTCGGGTGGTGCCTCGGGGCGGAATCGAACCACCGACACGGGGATTTTCAGTCCCCTGCTCTACCGACTGAGCTACCGAGGCATAAATTTGGAGATTTATACAAATCTCCGAAACTTCTATAAATTGGCGACTCGGAAGGGATTCGAACCCTCGACCTCTAGCGTGACAGGCTAGCGTTCTAACCAACTGAACTACCGAGCCAAATGTATTTTATGTGGTGGGCCATCAAGGACTCGAACCTTGGACCGACCGGTTATGAGCCGGTTGCTCTAACCAACTGAGCTAATGGCCCCCGGCTTAGCTTGTAATCGCTGGTCGGGGTGAAGAGATTCGAACTCCCGGCCCCATGGTCCCAAACCACGTGCGCTACCAAGCTGCGCTACACCCCGAAATTCGTTTCCTTCCGTGCGACTGTTACAATATACTACATCGTGTGGGCTATTGTCAACGATTTTCGGCTATTTTTTTTATACTTTTTTTATTTTTACGCGCGCTTTATAAGGTAATAGAAAAACCTTATAAAGCACGCTTGAAAATCAGATAAAATTATTCTTCTTTTCCTTCTTCTTCAGCCTTTTCTGCTGCCTTTGCCTTCTTGGAAGAAGTCTTCTTTGCAGGCTTTTCTTCAGCCTCTTCTTCTTTAGCAAAGTTCATAAGGTTGAACAGATCTCCGAGGGTCGCGCCGGTGCTCTCAGACTGCCAGGAAGTGGTCTCTTCTTCTTCAGCCTTCTTAGCTACCTTCTTGCGAGGAGCAGCGTTTACAGGCTTTTCAAACTTCTTAGCATTGCGGGACGCTCTCTTCTCTTTTGCCTCCTGATACTCTTCATCGGAAATTTCAACGTCGTCAGCCTTCTTCTCTTCTTCAGGGAGCAATGCCTTGATAGAAAGAGTGATCTTGTTGTCGTTGAACTTGATGACCTGAGCGGTAACCTCGTCGCCCTCTTTGTAAAGGTCTGCGGGGTTCTTGACATAGCTGCGAGAAAGCTCGGAAACAGGTACAAGACCGTCTACGTCTCTTTCGATGAGTACGAATATACCGTAGGGGAACACGCTTCTTACCTTGCCGGTAATGACGGAACCGACGGGATACTTCTCGGCAGCGAGTTCGTAAGGCTTTTTCTGGAGCTGCTTATATCCGAGAGAAACTCTGTTGGTCTCTCTGTTTGCCTTGAGGATAACGAAGTCGTAAGACTTGCCTATCTCGAGTACGTCGCTGGGATGAGCAACGCTGTAGTGAGAAAGATCTGCGATGTGAGCCAGGCAATCGAAACCGTATACGCTTACGAAAGCACCGAAATCGGTCAGTCTTTTAACTTTGCCGTTTACGATAGATCCTACGGTAAGTTTGCTCCAGAGCTCGTCTTCTTTCTTAGCCTTTTCTTCTTCGAGGATAACTCTCTGAGACGCTACGATAGAACGGCCTCTCTTGAGGGTGATCTCTTTGGGCTGTTCAGCGACTGCCTCAACGGGAGCCTCGACTGCCTCGGTATTTACTTCTGCAACTTCGCCTTCTGCGGGAGCTGCAACGTTTTCGTCCTTTACTTCTTCAGCCTTGACAGTTTTCTTGGGCTCGATAGCTCTGAGTCTGAGCGTCTTGCCGACGTACTTCTCGAGATCCGTAACGTAGCCGATCCTGATCTGGGATGCGGGAACGAAGATCTTGTAGCTGCCGAGTTTGCCTTCGAGTCCGCCTTTTACTACTCTGTCGATCGTAACTTTGAACTCTCCGCCTCTGATAGCTTCTTCAGCCTCTTTGTCTTCCTGATTGCGCTTATCAACAGCTTTCTTGGAGAACGCGATGCTTTCATTGCCTTTCTTGTTCTGCTTCTCGATAACCATAGCGGCTATCTTGTCGCCCGCTTTGTAATTTGCAGGCACATAATCTATACCGTCCAGCTCGGCGTCGGCTTTGTCGATAAAACCGTCTTTCTTGCCGCCGAAATTGATAATAATGCCTTCATCGTTCGCGCTGATAACTGTGCACTCTCTGAAAATCTTTCCTGCTTTGATTTCAGTGTTCTTCTTGTCAGACGCTGCTAACAATTTACCGAATTCGGTATCCTTGTTGGTGTTTTGAGTGTCGCTCATTTGTTTTACTACCTCCTCAATCAACTCTTTCGGAGTTGACGCCCCGGCTGTTATACCGAGGATTTTATAATTATGTTTATTTTCTATCACCGGCTTTAGGTCGGCAATATTTTCAATAAAAAAAGTGTTCTTGCAATTCTTTGCGGAAATCTCGTAAAGTTTAGTCGTATTTGAGCTCGTTCTGCTGCCTATAACCAGCATGCCGTCGCACTTTTTACTGAGTTCTTCCGTCTCGGATTGCCTATCTGTTGTAGTATAGCAAATCGTCCTGAATTTTTCAACTGTTTTACAGCGGTTTTCAATACTTTTTAATAAAATATCGTACTTGTTTTCGCTGTACGTCGTCTGCACTACAACGCATAACTTTTCGTGTTCGGGAAGTGCTTTTACGTCCTCTTCTCC
Source organism: uncultured Christensenellaceae bacterium (assembly GCA_944383895.1). Taxonomy (GTDB): domain Bacteria; phylum Bacillota; class Clostridia; order Christensenellales; family UBA3700; genus Ornithoclostridium. Next base: position 142,346 of record CALWRH010000001.1, read on the forward strand.
GTCGACGATATACGCGCTGTTTCCGCACCAACCGTTTATTCCGACTACCTCGGGATGGTCTTTAGCTCCTATAATAACGATTTTGTATCCAGCGAGATAATATTTGCGCACTAAGTTGTGAATTTTTTTAACGAAAGGACAAGTCGCGTCGATATAAGGAATATTTTTTTCTTTAAGCGAATTTTCAACAGATTCGGGTACGCCGTGAGAACGGATTATGACCGTTCCGCCGTTGTATTCTTCGGGACTTTCAATCACCCCGATCCCCTTTGCCTTGAGTCTGGCGTTTACATAATCGTTGTGGATCAGTTCTCCCAAAGTGCTGACCTTGCCTTCAGTGCTCAGCGCGGTATTGACTGCGTTTCTGACACCGAAACAAAATCCTGCGTTTTTCGCAACGAAAATTCTCATTTTACCTCTATCTTACTGCCGCCGCATGGGCGCGCTCGTATTTTTTCAGACTGCCGTGATATTTTTCTACGATCTCGTCTATCTGCTTTCTCATCTCGGTCATCTTGTCGCGTATGAGCTGAGTTACTTCGCTTTTGACGTCGTGTACTTTTTTGCCGATATATGCGCTGAGATCTATCGGATCTCCTACGATAAGCCTGTTTTTTCTGAAACCGAACGGTTTGAGCGGTCTGTAATACAGAGTCGGCACGATTACCGCTCCCGACTTTATCGCTATGGCTGAAGGTCCGTCCTTGAACGGCAACAGCGACTTGAAATCCTTTTTCTTATTGCATTGCCCCTCAGGGAAAATCAGGAGTTTCCCTCCCGAGTTCAGCTCTCCGAGCATAGTCTTTATTGCACCTACGTCGGACTCGTCCCTTTTTACACTGACGGCTCTGCACATTGCAGCCATACCTTTATTGACAAACTTGCTTTTGAGCGCCTCGGCTTTTACCGCGATCCTGCCCTTGAAAGCAAACAGTTTACTGTAAATAGCGTTCGCGTCTATCGCAGAATAATGATTGCAGACGCAGACGACGTTACCTCGGTGCGGGAACTTTTCTTTATAGTAGATTTTAGTCGGCCACCATACAATACGCATCAAAAAGCGACCGAAAGCACCGAGCATACGGTAAAATGCGTTGGGTCTTTCGTTTTTCCTGTTCTTATCAGCGGCTTGGTTAAATTTTGTCATTTCGCACCTCTTACTATGTATCAGCGAACTGACGAGGATGTTATCCTTGTCTTTAACCCCGGACTTTCAGGTAACGTTTTATATCTTCCTTTCAAACACTCCGCACGTTGTCTTGAGGACGGCCGTCCCCTATTCAGTTTATATTTTTCAGAGTTGTTTATCTGCGTTTTTATTCAGACTTCGTCAGCGACTTCGCGGCTTCGTATTTCTGAATATCTCCGTCGTAATTTTCTACAATATCGTCTATCTTCTTTCTGAGCTCGAGCATTTTATCGAAAACGAGCGCAGAGGCCTCATCCTTGACCTCGTGCAGCTGTTTGCCGTAAAAAGCACTCAGATCTATCGGATCTCCGACGATCAGTCTGTTCTTTCTGAAACCGAACGGTCTCAAAGGTTTATAGTACAGTGTAGGAACGATCGGAGTTTTCATCTTGAGCGCAATGGTAACGGGTCCTTCCTTGAAAGGCATGAGCTCTTTATAATTCTTGGACTTATTGCGCGTTCCTTCGGGGAAAATGAGGATCTTACCGCCTGCGGCAAGTTCCTTCATCATCTCTTTTATCGCCTTGATGTCCGACTCTCCTCTTCTTACGCTTATCGCGTTGCAGAGTGCCGTGAGAAAATTGCCGACAAAACTGTCAGACATTGCCTCTGATTTTACTACGATCCTGCCCTCGAAACCGAAAAGCTGGTGATAGATCGCGCACGCGTCTTCTATCGCGTAATGATTGCATATGCAGATGACTTTCTGATCTTTAGGAAACTTCTCTTTATAATAGATCTTTGTCGGCCACCATACGCATTTCATCAGGAATCTGCCTATTGATCCCAATATTCTGTAAAACAGACCGGGTTTATTTTCCTTTTTTACTACAGGAGCAACTTCGTTGTTAGTGTGTGTTGACATAGCGTAAAATAACCTCTATGACCTCGTCGGTATTAAGATTTGTACTGTCTATCAGAACAGAGTCTTCGGTCTTTACAAGCGGCGCGAAATCTCTGTGCGTATCGTTGTAGTCGCGGTCGTTTACGTCCGCGAGAATCTTCTCGTAGGATATATCGGAACCTTTGGCTTTTAGTTCTTCAAAACGTCTTCTCGCTCTTTCTTCTGCAGTCGCGGTAAGATAAAATTTGTATTTGCTGTCAGGCAAAACAAAACTCGTGATGTCTCTGCCGTCGAGCACGATATCGTTTTTTGCCGCAATAGCGCGCTGCTGCTCAACAAGGAAAAGCCTGACTTCTTTTATCTTGGAAACGTCTGACGCCATTTTGGATATATGATGCTCTCTGATAGCTGATGAAACGTCTTCTCCGTTGAGATAAATCTTTTTATCGTCACCTTCTCCGCGGAATTCTATCTGTATCTCTCCTAGAAGAGGAATAACGTTTTTTGTGTCGTTGGGATCGATGCCTTTGCGGTGAACGTAAAGCGCGACGGCACGATACATAGCTCCCGTATCGAGATAAAGTATACCTAGTTTTTTTGCAAGCATTTTGCTTATCGTGCTTTTTCCTGCGCCGGAAGGACCGTCAATAGCGATATTCAGCATAAATCGCCTCCGAAAATATTATATATGCGGAAAAACCGCTTATATCAAGTTTATCCCATATCAAGGCAAATATCAAGTAAAATTTATCTAAGATAACGCCCTGACGACCGCCCTTGCAGTGCAAAAAGCCGTCTGAAGATTGAATCCGCCCGTCAAAGCATCCACGTCGAGCACCTCGCCGATAAAATACAGTCTTTTTATCTTTTTGCTCTGCATGTCTTTAGGATTGACCTCGGATACGTCTATACCGCCTTGCGTGACTATACCCGCCTCGAGCCTTTCCTTTGATACGAGCGGAAATCTTATATTCTTTATAACGTCGACGAGAGACTCTCTCTGCTTTTTGGACAAAACAGACGATTTGACATCTCCGTCGACTCCGCTTTGCGACAAAACGACGGAAATCAGAGATTTTGGCATAAGGGTGCATAGCAAAGTCTTTATCTGCGCTTTGGGAGCGGCGGAAATTTCTCTGACTATGCGGGCGTCGAGAGTTTCTCTGTCAAGCGCAGGCTTAAGATCTATGCAAACGCAACTGTTTTTCGCGTAAATGCCGTTTTTATCGCAATATCTGCCCGTCAACGAAGATAATGTGAGTATGACAGGACCGCTCACGCCGTTATGCGTGAAAAGCATTTCACCGAACTGCGAAGCAACCGTTTTGCCGTTTACCTCGATGCTTGCCGTTACGTTTTTGAGCGAAAGTCCAGCAAGCCCGTCAACACCCTTTGAAATCAAGGGCACCAGCGCCGCAACGGGAGCCACTACATTATGCCCGAGCTTTTGCGCTATTTTGTATCCGTCACCGCAACTTCCCGTAGCAGGATAAGTAACTCCGCCCGTAGCAATTACAGCCGCGTCGCAGTCATATACGCCCTTGTCCGTTATCACTGAAGACACCGCGCCGTCCTTTACATCAACTGACGTTACGCGTTCTTCAAGTCGGAGATCGACTCCGTTATGCAGAACGTATCTTTCGAGAGCTTTGACTATATCGTTGGATTTATCCGAAACGGGGAAAACGCGTTCTCCTCTCTCGACTTTGAGTTTTACTCCGAGAGATTCAAAAAACTGCATGCAATCGGACGGCGTAAAACCGTAGATCGAAGAATTGAGAAATTTAGGATTGGTAACAACATTGTCGAGAAAAGTCCTGACGTCGCACGCGTTGGTCACATTGCACCTGCCTTTTCCCGTGATAAAAAGCTTTTTGCCTACTCTTTCGTTTTTCTCTATAAGCGTTACTTCGTGTCCGACGGTCGCAAGTCCGCCCGCACATAAAAGTCCCGCCGCGCCTGCCCCGATAACTACGATCTTCACAGTTTCATATCCTTTACCGCATCGAAAAGCGCGCGATCGTTGAAATTAAGTCTGACGGGCGACACGGTAGCATAACCTTGCTCTGTCAGAACGACGTCGGTGTCTTCGTCGTTGCCGTCCGCAGCAACGGGATAACCCGTGATAAAATATCCTTTGCCGTCGACGTACTGATATTCGTCGTGATATTTTCTGTCACCCGTAGTTGCAAATCTTATCCCTTTGAGCGCGGGCGGAACGCAAGGGAAATTGATATTGAATATTGTGTTTTTATCCGTAGGCAACAGACCTATGAGAAATTCGAGATTCTTAGCGACAAAATCGGCAACGTAGGTATAGTCGTTGTCCTTGCAGTCGTATGACACCGCTATGCCGTAAACTTCGTGCATGCACGCCTCGAACGCGGCGTTTACCGTGCCCGAATACGCAATGTCCGTGCCTATATTGCAGGTATTGTTTATACCGCTTATCACGACGTCGGGTTTGTCCCCTTTGAGTATCGTATCGATACCGAATTTTGTGCAATCGGCAGGAGTTCCGCTCAGAATATAGCTTTCGTAATTCTCGGAAATAGCCATCTGCATATAGTTGAGCGCGTTGTGAAAAGTAAGACTCCTGCTGCTGCCGCTCCTTTCCGTGTCGGGAGCGATGATCGTCACGCTGTGATCTTCAGAAAGTCTGTCGGCTAGCTGTAACAATCCTTTTGCATAAAGTCCGTCGTCATTTACAAGTAAAATTTTCATAACTCTATATTACACGAAAGAACGTCTTTTGTAAACAGATTAATCCTTTTAGCGAGCATAAAAAAACCACGCCTCTCGACGTGGTTTTGATCTTATTTTTTATCAGACGGGCTGGATACCGTTTACGGTATCGCCTACTTCGCTGTCGACCTTGTATTTGTTTGCCTGACGGTACTTGAAGTAGTTGACGGCAACCTGCGGGAACAGTGCGTAGGACAATACGTCTTCTTCCTGCTCGATATATTCCTTGATCTCGTCGCGGTACTTTGCAAGCTCAGGCTTGATAAGGTCTGCGGGACGGCAAGTGATCGGCTTTTCGTCGCCGAGGACCTTCTTGACGACCTCGGGATCGGGGCTTGCAGGCAGTCTGCCGTATTTGCCTCTGAGTACGTCTTTGGTTTCTGCGGATACCATCTTGTATCTCTCTCCGCTTATAACGTTGAACACTGCCTGAGTGCCGACTATCTGGCTGGTAGGAGTAACGAGCGGCGGATAACCGAGATCCTTTCTTACGTTAGGAACTTCTGCGAGAACTTCGTCGTATCTGTCCATTGCGCCGAGTTTCTTGAGCTGACCAACAAGGTTGGAAAGCATGCCGCCCGGAACCTGGTAAATAAGAGCACGGACGTCGGTCTTGAGAGACTTTTCAGTCAGCCAGCCGTCTTTCTTAAGTCTGTCAGCAACTTTGTCGAAGTAAGAAGAAAGCTCGTTGAGAGTCTTGAGATCGAGACCCGTGTCGTACTGAGTACCCTGAAGTACTGCAACCATAGGTTCGGTAGCAGGCTGAGAAGTACCGTTGCCCATTGCGGAAAGCGCGCAGTCGATAATGTCAACGCCTGCCTCGATAGCCTTGAGGTAGGTCAGATTGCCCGTACCCGAAGTCTGGTGAGTATGCAGATGGATAGGAACTTTTACGACTTTCTTTATGCCTTTAACGAGTTCGTATGCGGTGTACGGCAGCAAAATGCCTGCCATATCCTTGATACAGATAACGTCAGCGCCCATTTTTTCAAGCTCCTGAGCAAGCTTGATAAAATACTCGTTGGTGTGAACGGGGCTGGTCGTGTAAGAGATCGTAGCCTCGCAGATACCGCCGTACTTCTTGCAGCTGTCCATAGCCTGTTTCATATTTCTCGTATCGTTGAGCGCGTCGAAAATTCTGATAATGTCGATACCGTTCTTGATAGACATCTTTACGAATTCGTCGACAACGTCGTCTGCATAGTGCTTGTAACCGAGAATATTCTGTCCGCGCAGGAGCATCTGCAGCTTGGTGTTGGGCATAGCCTTCTTGAGCTGACGGAGTCTTTCCCACGGATCCTCGTTGAGGAATCTGAGGCAGGAGTCGAACGTTGCACCGCCCCAGCACTCTATAGAATAATATCCGACTTTGTCCAGTTTGGACGCGACGGGAAGCATCTCGTCCAGGCGCATACGGGTCGCAGCCTGCGACTGATGCGCATCTCTGAGTATAGTTTCTGTAATTTTAACCATATATTTATACCTCGTGATTCAATCTTATTTGCCGAAGAGAGCAAGCAGAACGCCTGCCGCAACGGCACTGCCGATGACGCCTGCGACGTTAGGTCCCATAGCGTGCATGAGCAGATAGTTTCTCGGATTTTCTTCCTGGCCTACGTTGTGAGAAATTCTCGCCGCCATAGGAACTGCGGAAACGCCTGCCGAACCAATGAGCGGGTTGACCTTTCCTTTGGTGACCCAGTACATGACCTTGCCGAGCAGCAAGCCGCCTACAGTACCGCCTGCGAACGCGAATACACCGATAACGATGATCTTGAGCGTCTGAACCGTGATAAATACGTCGGCAGTAGCCTTTGTACCTACGAGCACGCCGAGAAGTATCGTAATGATGTTGATGAGCTCGTTCTTGGACGTATTGGTAAGTCTGGGAACGACGTCGGATTCCTTGAACAGGTTACCGAGCATCAGCATACCGAGGAGCGGAACAGCACTCGGAAGAATTACGCCTACGACGAGAGTAACGACTATCGGGAATACGACTTTTTCCGTCTTGGAAACAGGTCTGAGCTGTTCCATTACGACAGATCTTTCCTTCTTGGTCGTCATGAGTTTCATGATAGGCGGCTGAATTATCTTGATGAGCGCCATATACGAATATGCAGCGACCGCGATTGACGGGAGCAAGTGAGCCGCGAGCTTGGTGGTAACGTAGATAGCCGTAGGACCGTCTGCACCGCCGATAATAGCGATAGCGGACGCCTCTTCACCCGTAAATCCGATATTGATCGCAATTATGAAGGTAAGGAAGATACCCAGCTGCGCCGCAGCGCCGAGGATAAGGCTCTTGGGGTTTGCGATAAGCGGACCGAAGTCTGTCATCGCGCCTATGCCGAGGAATATGAGCGGCGGATAAATGACCCACTCTACGCCTTTATACAGATAGTAGAATATACCCTGATCTGCAACGACTTCGTGCGATACGCTGATCGCCATGCCCTCAGGCAATACGCCTTTGACCGCATTGGTTACAGCGTCGATCTTCTCAAGCATGCTCATACCCGTCAGAGAATCCGTCATGCCGAACATTTTAGCAAGTTCGGTTACGGTACCCGAAATAGGCGATGCGTAAGCATACTGATAAGTCTCTGCAAGCTTGGACGTAATCGCCTCGAGCTGCTGAGTCGTCGTCATGCCGTCCGCAAAGACGACGCCGAGCTGCTGAGCGAGCTGCGTGAGCGTGCCTGCATATACCTCTTCTCCTGTGTTGAAGAATAAATACAGTTGATCTCCGCCTGACGTAAAGTTGTATCCCAGAGTACCGTACAGTACGTTGTAGGTACCGGGTATGTTGATTATGAACATACCGAAACCGATGGCAAGAAGCAGGTTGGGCTCAAACTCCTTATACACCGCGAGGTAGATCAGAACGCACGCGATAGCAAGCATGATCAGATTCTGCCACAGCGGAGTGAGCGAAGTCATGAAACCCGTGCTCATCCAAAGGTTTTTAAGGGAATCTACAAGGTCAAGCGACAGAATTGTAGATGAAAACGCCATTGTTTTGCCTCCGTATTACGCTATAGTGCAAAGTACCGCGCCGGTATCGATGTTAGCGCCTTCGCTGACGGAATAAGTGATAACGCCGTCTTTGGTAGCGACGATCGGGGTGTCCATCTTCATAGCCTCGAGGATAACGATCGTATCGTTCTGCTTTACGGTTGCGCCGTTTGCAAAACAGAGTTTCTTTACAAGACCGGGCATCTGGCTCTTTACGGGTTCGCCCTTTCCTGCTGCCGCGGGAGCCGGAGCTGCGGGTGCAGCTGCGGGAGCTGCAGCTACGGGAGCCGCTACTGCTGCGGGTGCAGCTACGGGAGCAACAACTGCTCCTGCCTCGCCTACTTCTTCGATTTCTACGGCATAAGCCTTGCCGTTTACTGTTACATTGAATTTACGCATATTTTTATCCTCTCTCGATTATTTAATTTCTCTGATGGAGCGGACCCTGAACGGGAGATCGCTCATTTCGACAGCCTGAGCGCCGTAGTACGCCGCTATCGCTGCCGTAATTGCCGCAACAACTTCTTCTTCGTCAGAACACTCTATTGCCTGAACAGGAGCGGGAATTTCCTTTACCTCTTCGACGACAGGTATCTCGTTAGCCTTTTTAGCCGCCAGCATCGCGGGCAGATGTTGCAGATATGCAACCGCCTTGATGATAAGGATAAGCAGAATAAGGACAATGAATACCATGCCAAGACCCATGACGAAGACAAGCAGACCCGTAACAAGACGCTCGCCGAAATTCATGTCTCCAATGCCGAGCAAGTCGGGGCTGCCCTCGACTTTGCATGCAGTCAGCGCGGAAACCATTATCATGGCAAGCACTATTATCACGGATATCAAAGCCAATCTTTTCTTCATACCGCTCTCCTCAGATACCGAGCAACATCATAAGCGCGGACGCGATGTACGGACGGAGATTCTTCGCTTCGACTACGTTGTCGATATAACCTTCCTGTGCGCCGAGCATCGGATTTGCCTGGATCTTTGCATATTCTTCGGCAAGTTTAGCTCTCGTAGCCTCGGGATCCTTAGCTTTGCCGAGCTGTTCGCTCATAAGAGCGTTGACTGCCGCATCGTTGTTGATCGGAGATATCTCCGCGTTCTGCGTAGCGAGCGTATAGTCAAAACCTATGTTCTTGCTCATCAGCACGCTGTAACCGAAACCGATCGCCTTGCCGCAAGCAACGCCTATCTTGTCGATAGAGCTGTTTGCTATGGTAGCAACGAGATCTGCGGTAACTTTTGCAGCGCCTGCGAGTTCCTGCTCGAGAGTCGGATTTACGCCGAGCGTATCTACGAGCGTTACGAGCGGAATATCGAAACCGTCGAGTTTCTCAACGAAAGAAGTCAGCTTTTCTACGCCTGCGAGAGTCATGTATCCGTCGCCGACCTTGCTGTCGGTAGCCGCGATACCTACGCTTATGCCGTTGATTTTAGCAAGAGCGCAAACGACTTCGGGAGCGTATTCTCCGCAATACTCGACATAATCGCCGCCGTCTACGACAGCTTTGACTTTTGCAACTGCGGAACACTCTTTGTTGAGAGCCGCGCTGACGCGGTTGGGATCGTCGGAAGACTCTTCTTCTTCGGCTGCGAGAAGGATACCCGTAAGCTTTACGAGCTGTTTCTTGAGATCAGCCTCGTTTTTGTAAACGAACTGAGCAAGATCGCTGCCTTTCTTGTGAGCCTTGTAGCCGATCATATCCGCAAACTTGGGATAATCTTTCTCTTTGGACGCGAGATACATCGGCGAGTTGACCGACATGATCGCGCTTTCCGACATGAATACGAAATCCGCAAGAGCCGCAAACGATGCCATCATGCCGACTGCATTGCCTTTGACAATACAAAAATGAGGTACCTGTCCGCTTACGATAGCCGCTTCGGAAAGCACCTTCGCAAAGCCTTCAAGTACGCTCACGCCTTCACCCACTCTTGCGCCCGCACAGTCGATAACGGAAATCAAAGGGGTACCTGTTTTTACGGCTCTCTGCATGCATCTGACGATTTTGTCTGCATGAGCTTTGCCGAGACTTCCCTTCAGAACTTCCGCATTTTGTGCGAAAACGTGGAACGGGCTTCCGTTTACGGTAGCGTAACCGGTAACAACGCCTTCGCCGAGAGCGCTTGCAGCGTCGTCAAAACCCTTGCCGGTAACGAATACGTCGGTTTCGACAAAACTGCCTTTGTCGACGATGCCGTCAAGGAAATCTTTGACTTTTGAGCAAGCTTTTTCGATCGCTTTGGCGCTGACCGTAAGATTGCTGTTCTCCATATTAAACCCTCCAGAATATATAAAGTTTTAATTATCTTGAGAATAATTTACACCATTACACATTATAAATATTTATACCCCAAAAATCAACTAAATTTCATTGAAAAATACCTGCAAATGACAATTTTTTAACATTACTGTTTTGTAATTATTTTTATGATTTTAGTGTTCGGTTATATGGATAAAATATATCTACATATGTGTATTTTGCATTACTCTGCCGCCGGATATAACGATGAAAATACTCATTGCAGCTTATGTTTCGCAAGATTTTATTGCTGATAAACAATCGGTTATTGACTTTAGCCTGACACTATTATATAATATTGATATAAATACGGGGGATCATAAAATGAAAAAACTCTTTTTTATAACCTTTGCAGTAATAATGACGATCGCTATCGCTGCCATTTCTCTTACGGCGTGCGACGTTTCAGGAAAAGGCGGCGGCAGCAATAAAAACGGAGATTCTACCTACACTTACGATTTTACGGTTGATAATATCGACTACTCTCTCCGTTATACCGATGACTCGAGTTACAGCAAGCTCAAACTGTACAAGAACGGCGAAGAGCTTGTGGATTACGCAATATACGAGCCTTCCCTTTCAAGCTCTTCATTGAGCTTAATGCTGTACGACGACATCCTCGAAGTTTCAAGACCGATTATTTTTTCTGTTAAAGGAAATAAACTTACTCCTGAAAATATTCAGTGTGTAAACAATTTTATCGTCGGTTACGATTATTATGCCGGCAGTTACTCCGATGACGATATATCTCTGACGATAGACGATAACGGCAACGGTACTCTTATTTTGGAAGGAACCACATACGATAATGTCGCTTGCTATCCCTATGCAGGCAACGGCATCCTCGTAAAGACCGATCCGACAAAGTCCGCTTATCTGTATTTCATGACCGATAAAACAGACAGAAGTATTAATATGTACGGATACTTTACCGACGATTCGACGCCCACCCTGGTAATGGGCAGACCTCTCCCAAGAACAATAGACGGCAATTCTCTTCACTATTTCGTCAAATACGGATTGATGTGCCTTGAGGATCAGGGCGACAAAGCTCTGTTTATCAACAATAACGAAGACGGCATGCCCGTTTATTACAGCGGCACAATGCAGAGTACAAGCAACGGAAGCCTGACTAATTACACTTTCACGTATTACGACGGCAAATCCGAAAATCAATCAGAATTACTGCTGTCAAGCTCGATTTCTTCCGGACTTGACGTAAAACACACCGCTTACGAACGTGACGACAACAAATGCGTTATGTATTACGACGACTACACTGCGATCGTATATGACGGCATCTTTTACGGCGGAAAACTTTTCGACAATAGCGAGGACGAATCATCGAGATACTGCTCTGTATATAATGAAACTTACGACGAATATATAATCTTTGCGGATACAAATTATTTCTTCGGCGTGACCATGAAGATTAAAGCTGAAAATTACAGCGGTATCACCAATATGATGGTTGCGTTAAACGATTACGAGTATGCGTATATGTATGATAAGATAATGCTTAATCTCGAAGAAGGATACGCATATTTATCGCAATCTGACGGCTATGGCGTAAAATATAATTTTACCGTATCTGAAAAGAATCCGAAAGTCCTGATTTTCGATCTGACGGATTACGGCTCGAAATTGTATCTCGAATTTACGGATTACAGTTATAAACACTTCGTTACCGTCGACAGCGAAAGCGGATCTATGGCATAAATTATCCACACTACATTAATTCGCGTATAATCGAAATACCCGCTCGATCGAGCGGGTATTTTTGACCTTTACCTTTAGATATTTTAACGTTTACAGACTCTTCAGATAAGCGATCTCTTCGTCGGAGAGATATCTGTACGCGCCTCTCGCAAGTCCGCCGAGTTTCAGATCGCCCACCGCGATGCGCTTAAGAAAGATAACTTCTCTTTCGACCGCCTCGAACATCTTGCGGATCTGACGGTTTCTGCCTTCGGTTATGGTTACCTTAAGGCGCGAGATGCCGTCCTTGTATTCAATAAGCTTTACTCGGCTTCTGTTGGTTTTTTCTCCGTCGACGATAACGCCTTTTCTGAGCTGAGCAAGTTTGTGCTCCGGCATTTCTCCGTTTACTTTGACGAGATATGTCTTTTCCACTTCGTGGCTCGGGTGCGTAAGACTGTACGTCAGATCACCGTCGTTAGTCAGTATAAGCAATCCTTCGGTATCGTAGTCTAGTCTGCCGACAGGCACGAGATGAGGTATATTTACGTCGGTAAGATAATCAAAAACGGTTTTTCTTCCTTTATCGTCGCTGACAGTTGTAATACAGCCCTTCGGCTTATAAAGCATGATATAACTGTATTCAGCTACGGGCTTGACTTTCTGTCCGTCGACCGCAACGCTGTCGTTGGCGGGATTTACGGACTTGCCGAGTTCGGTAACCACCTTGCCGTTTACCTTGACTCTGCCTTCTTCTATAAGCTTATCCGCACCGCGGCGCGACGCCACTCCGCACGACGCCAAATATTTGTTCAATCTCTCCATTTGAAGAATCTATCTGCCAATCTCCGACGAGATTCATCAGAGAAAGCAATGCTCCTTTGTGCTTTATCTCATTTATAGTAATGATTTTTCTCGTAAAAATCAAGCGATTGTCGTCATATACGTTCAAAGTTCCTACTACATCTCCGGCTTTAAGATACTCGGGATATCTCTCAAGAGGTTCGAACTTATAAGTGAAATTCTCTCTTTCTCCTCTCTTGATCGGATAATATATATCTTTTTCAAGCCTTAATTCTATATTTTCGCCTCCGATTGAAAAATCTTCGAGATTTTCTGACGAATCGCCGATTTTATAATAAATATAATCGTTGAATGCTTCGGATAGCAGACTCTTGGTCTTGTTCCACATATCGGAGCAATTGATAACGACGCTGACAAGCTGCATGCCGTTTCTTTCAGCCGCGCCGACAAAACATCTGCCCGAATCTGTCGTATAACCTGTCTTTACGCCGTTTGCACCGCTGAAAGACGAAAGAAGTTTGTTTTTATTGTAAAACGATCTTGACTCTAAGCAGTCGTTGCCTTCTACATAGTGAGATTTACTCGAAACGATCTTTGCAAAGAGGGGGTTCTTGAGAGCGTACGAAGTTATGCATGCAAGATCGTGAGCTGAAGTATAATGGTTTTCAGAGTGCAATCCGTGAGGATTATCAAAATTAGTGTTTTCAATTCCGAGCTTGCTTGCAAAATTATTCATCATATCAACGAACCTGTCCATGCTACCACCGACAGAAATTGCGATAGCGGTAGCGGCATCGTTTCCCGACTGGAGCATAAGACCGTACAGAAGATCTTCGAGTTTCCACTTTTCCCCTACCTTGAGATATATGGATGACCCCTCTATTCCTACCATATCGTCGGTTATCTCAACAACAGTGTCTGGCGATGCGTTTTCTATTGCAACGATAGCCGTAGCGATCTTGGTCGTACTTGCCATTTCGAGCCTCATATCTTTGTTGTATGAAGACAGCACTCTGCCGCTTTCTGCGTCTATAACTATATGCGATGAACCACTCTGAATAGCATAAGTTTGAGGTGTATAAAGCCATATTGCGGCTAATAGAATAATTATTGTTACAAAAATCAAGCTAATTGATAATAATTTTTTGCTTATTTTTTGTGTTTGAAAAGATTCATCGCGGCAGAAATCAAGTTTTCCCATTTGCCTTCACTCTCCTTTTTATCGATTTTTATCAGATTCGTATCGTCTTTATCGCACACGAGAAAGCCTATCGGAGTAATGTTTATTCCGCCTCCGCCGCCTCCCGCAAACGGAAACACAAAAGAGCTTTTCCCTTCTCCTCCGCCATACTGGCCTCCGCCCGTTACGAATCCTACCGTCACCTTGGATATCGGTATCACAACGTTGCCCTCAGGCATCATGATCGGTTTGCCTACAATATTTTCGCTGTCCATCATGCTCTTTATGTTATCCATTGTAACGTTTATGAGTTCGTTCATTTCACCTTCCATACAGCGATATTCTCCTTTTATAATTTGTGAATATTATCACACATGAATTATAATTGATTTTGCGATAATTTTTGCTTAGTTTTCTTTGTACGTCCATGCTCTTTCTTTATCAAGCTGCGGTCAATCACTGTTCTGCGCGACTCTTTTCAATTTCTTTATCAGCCCGAATCTCAGCGATAAAATCGCAAACAAAAGTTTTGCAAGACCTGCGCCCGTCGCTATATCAAGCGTCAGCACAGTGTTTCTGAATCTGAAATTGGGATAAACCGCAATATCAGATTTTTTACATTTGATTTTTTCTTCGCAAGCCAATGCAAGTATGCCAAGCAGTGTCGCACAAGACGTTGAGATCAACGACGTCGACATGCTGTTTCCCGTACCTATTGTCAAATACGCTTTTATATCTTTGAAATAAAGCGACGGCGCATCCGATATCCAACTGCCGAATATGCCTATTATTTCCGTCGTCCTTGCGGCAAAATTCGCTTTTCCCTTATCGGAATCGTTTTGTCTGATATTCGTTTCCTCTTCTGCATTTACGCTGTTCGTCTTATATTCACGCTTTTCTTTTATTTCAATCTTTTTCAATTCTTTTGAATTGATCTGATGATAGAATTCTCCTCCGCACTCAAACAGTTTGTACTTTAACGCATGAACGTTGCCGAACACGAACGCGTCTGCAATAAACGTGCCGGTATTTAAGTCGAAATACGCCTTTAGTCTTACGCCTCTAAGCATAAACACGGCAAATACGATTACCAATACAAATAAAACCGTCAAGGCAATTACAGATAAAATCATATATCTATCGTGCGCTTATCGGTCGTTTTTATGTAATTAAAGCTAAGATGCAATAAAAAAAGAACCGAACGCTTTCGTTCAGTCCGTTTTACGGATATATCGTCTATTGATCAGTTATTTGTATTTTCAGCCGCACTGATAGTCAGCTTTACGCTGCCGCTACCGAGAGCATTTGCAAGTCCTGCAGTGTTTTGTATCTTACCCAATCTCGTATAGCTGTAAGAAGTTGAAAATCCTTCGTAAAAAATAACAAGACAATTATCTCCCCACAGCATTATATCGCCTGCCTCAATACAGTCAACCCGCGATGGATTCACGGGAAACGTGTCGGCAAAATTGTAATATTTTTCATGCGCCATAGCACTCATGCTGAGCTTTAGCGGCAACATACCGTACAATTTTCTCGCAGACGCGTTATCGTACAGACATGCACTAAAAACCGTATTGTTTACCGTGATCAGTATTTCCATATCTCCGTCCGCCTGTTCGTTTCCTGTTTCAGCACCCGTTCCGTCTTTGCCTGTATTATCCACTGAATTGCCATTATAGCCGCATGCAGACAAGACAACGAGCGCAACGAGCATTGCCAATATCGGTAAAAGTACCTTCTTATTCATAGTTAAGGCTGTCTTCGAGCACTTTTATTACGTCGTTGCGAGTCAGCACTTTGTAGCCGCCTTGCATTATCAGCGTACTGTCGGCAATTGCTCCGAGCATATCTTTCTTTACTCCGAGATCTTTCGCACTCATTACGAGTTTTATCTCTTTCATCCAGACTTCCATAGCCTTAAGACCTTCAAGCGCAACCTCTTTATCTGGCTTGCCTCGGAGCGAAATTCCCCAGACGTTTACAGCAAACCTTTTGAATTTATCAATCCCGTAAGGCATAATCATTTTATAATAAGGCAAAGACACAGCAGCGAGAGTCATACCGTGAGTCGCGTTTGTATGCGCGCCTATCGCCTGACCTATCATATGTACTTCCCAATCCGTATCCTTTCCCATGGCTACAAGCGTATTGAGCGCCCACGTCGCAGTCCACATTATATTGCTTCTCGCTTCGTAATCATGAGGATTTTTAACGGCAATCCTTGAGCTGTGTATCAGAGAGCGCATGAGTCCTTCCATTATATAGTCCGACGTATTGTCGTCGCTACCCGAAAAATACTGTTCCATGATATGCGACATTATATCGAAAAATCCCGCAGTCATCTGATATTCAGGAAGCGTAAAGGTATATTCGGGATTAAGTATCGCAAATTTCGGAAAAACTTCTTCTCCGAACACCTGACCGACTTTCATTTTCTTTTCGGTATTTGTTATAACAGAGCCGCCGTTCATCTCGCTGCCCGTGCCTACCATTGTCAGCACGCAACCTACGGGGATTATCTTGCAATCGGGCTCTTCGAAACGCTCGTAATACTTTTCCCAGACATCTTCTTTACAATATGCTGACACAGAAACGCCTTTGCTGTAATCGCATACAGAACCGCCTCCGACAGCAAGTATAAGATCGGCTCCGAATTCTCTTGCGACTTTTGCGCCTTCGAGCAGTTTTGCATAAGTCGGATTGGGCATAACTCCCGAAACCTCTGCGATTTCTTTGCCGCACTTTCTGAGTATTGCTATAACGTCGTCGTATATCCCGTTTTTCTTTATAGAACCTCCGCCGTATACGAGCAATACTTTTTTGCCGTATTTTGCAAGCTCGGTTTCAAGTCCTCCGAGCGCATTTTTGCCAAAATAAAGTTTTGTCGGATTACAATACGAAAAATCTCCAAGCATAATTATTTCTCCTTATATTTTTCTGCCAAGCTCATATGCCTTTTTCGGCGCATCGGTATTTCTGACGTCGCCGACATCGGTAACGTTACCGCACAGTACGCTCCCTGCAAGTTTTACGCCTTCAAAGCAATCTATCCAACCTTGGACACACTTTCTCGTGCCGTCAAATGCAGAAATATCGTCATCGGCGCACGTCGCGATAAGATATACGTCTTTGAACGTATTTTTTCTGACGTAAAGCGGATTGAGTCTGTCGAGAAAAGTCTTGAGCTGTCCGCTTACACAGTAATAATAAACAGGCGTAGCAAATACGAGAACGTCAGCGTTCTGCACGGTATCGAGGATTTTGTTTATTCCGTCGTTGATTATACATCTTTCATGGCTCTGACAGTACAGACAACCTTTGCAGAACTCCATACCGATATCTTTGATTTCTATGACGGACGCCTTATTGCCTCCGTCTTCTACTCCTCTTGCAAATTCGCGCGCAAGCGTATCCGAATTGCCGTTTATTCTGGGCGAAGAACTGATTATAACTACATTTTTGCTCATTTTATACCTCTTTTATATCTTTTATTTTACGCGCAGGAACTCCCGCGACCACCGTGTCTTTTTCTACGTCTTTTGCAACGACTGCTCCCGCCGCTATAACCGCATTGTCGCCTATCGTCACGCCCGGCAATATTGTCGCATGCGCTCCTATCCATACGTTTTTGCCTATCTTTACGGGTTTAGGTATCATATCCGCTCTCTTTGACGGATCCATAACATGATTGAGCGTAGCAATGACTACCTGATGTCCGATAAGACTTCCGTCACCTATCTCTATACCTGCGTGATCCTGAAAACAACACCCCGAATTGATAAACACGTTTTTCCCCAATTTTATATTGATACCGCACTCAGTATAAAAAGGCGGAAAGCACCTGAAAGACGAATCCACGTCCGTGTCTGTCAATTCGGAGAAAATAGCAACTATATCGCTAGGCGCGTATACGCCGTTATTTAGTTTTGCAACTATTTTTTGCGCCCTTTCGGAAAGCTCGTGCATTTTAATATGAGCGTCGCTTCCCGCAGGGATATGATCTGTGTTTTCTATATAACCGATAAATTGTTTATTATCCATAATATCTGCCTCAACTTTATTATATTTCGCGGTTGTAGCTATGTCAAATACCTATATTTTATAGATTGCCATAATTGACAAGCATATCAAAACGGCATATGATATAAACATAAAACTTTATTTAAGGTACTGAATATGGAAATACGGGAACTCAACTATTTTATCGCCGTCGCCGAGTGCGGCAGCATATCAAAAGCGGCTCAAAAACTCTTTATTACACAGCCCAATCTGTCGCGACAGCTGCAAAAACTCGAAGAAGAACTCGGACAAAAGTTGCTGATACGCAGCAATAAAAGCACAGAACTGTCCGACGCAGGCAAACTACTCTACAAACGCGCTAAGGAAATAACCGAGCTTGCAAGCAAAACACGCGAGGAGATATCATCAGACAGCGGAGAGCTTGTCGGCACTGTAAGCATTGGCGGCGGAGAATCGTATGCCGTAGAACTTATTGCAAGAGCCGCTAAAGAAACGATAAGCTATCACCCGGGCATAAAGTTCGACTTCTTCAGCGGAGATACAGACGCGGTAACAGATAAACTCGACAAAGGTCTTATAGACTTCGGCATCCTTATCGAACCCTCGGATCTGACTAAATATAACTCGTTAAGACTTCCCTTGAAGGACACCTGGGGTATTCTTGCAAGAAAAGACTCTCCCGTTGCATACAGATCCTGCGTCACCCCGAAAGATCTGAAAGATCTGCCTCTTATCTTCTCCGTTCACTCCTTCAAGAAAAACGCAATAACCGAGTGGTTCGGCATAAGCCCGGAAAAACTCAATGTAGTCGCGACGTACAATCTGCTTTACAACGCGTCGCTTATGGTAAAACAAGGCATCGGATACGCGGT
The DNA here is from genome assembly GCA_944383895.1 of uncultured Christensenellaceae bacterium. Taxonomy (GTDB): domain Bacteria; phylum Bacillota; class Clostridia; order Christensenellales; family UBA3700; genus Ornithoclostridium. The sequence continues at coordinate 161,028 of CALWRH010000001.1, forward strand.
AGGACTCGACAAAATAGTCGGTACGTCTTCGGACTCGGGTCTGAAATTTATTCCTTTCGAACCAAAACTCGAAACGCACCTTGACGTTGCGTGGAAAAAATCCACGGTACTGTCAAGGACTTCGGAAACTTTTTTGAAATATCTGAAAAACACGCTTGCCGAATATTGAAATCTGATAAAAAAGGACGGGGAAAACCCGTCCTTTTTTGTAATGTTCATAAAATATCCTTATTCCTCGTCATCGTCCTGAAAAGCGACCTCTTCTTCGGCAACCGCATCTTGTATATCCTCGTCGTCTTCGTCATCCTCGTCTTTTGATGCAGCGGCGTTTTGATAATCGTCGTCGCCTTCAACGAAAGAAATTTCCTCGCCTTCGAGAAAATCGGGGCTTTCGTTCGGGTCGATAAACTCGTCGAGTTCTCTTGCCATACGCTGACGTTCAAGCTCTCTCTGCTTTGCCTTTTCTTCTGCCTCTTCGAAACTGTCTGCAATGTCGACGTCGCGGTACAATCCTTCGCTCGGACGGTTGTAATTGCCGAATACGACAAGTCTTTCGAGAATTTCTTTGTAATCGGGCAACTCGTCGAGATTGCGCAGTCCGAAACGCTTGAGAAACTGATCGGTCGTGATATAAAGCATAGGTCTGCCCGGAGTATCGCGCCTGCCGTGAGCCTCTATAAGTCCGACTCTGAGCAGCGTGGTTATCGCATAGTCCGCACTTCTGCCTCCTCTTATATCTTCTATCTCGCCTCTCGTAACGGGCTGTTTATAAGCGATAATTGCCATTACTTCGAGCAATGCTTTTGACAATTCCCTTTCCTTTACGGGTTTGAGCGCAGCGGCGACTATTTCTCCGTATTCTTTATTTGACGCAAACTGAACTTTGTCGCCGATACAAAGAAGTACTATTCCGCACGGATCCTGATATTTCTGTTCCAAGCCTTTTATCGCGTCATTGAGCTCTTTTCTCGTCACCTCAGGCGGTAATTTGCTCAGAATATCCGAACGTTTGATAGGAACGCCTGCCGCAAAAATCACGGCTTCGACTATATGTATAAGATTGTCAATCATATTTATCCTCCGTCTTGGTCAACTCTCCGAGATCGAGCGGCTTGCCGTCTACGTCCTCGTTTATCGTAAGTACGATGTCTTCGCAAAAATTCTCCTGAGTCGCCGTCAGATACTGTTTTTTCATAAGCTCGAGCAGTGCCTGAAATGTCGTGATTATCTCCACTCTCGACGCGTCTTTTTTATAAAGATCCGAAAATTTTACCGATTTTTTCTCCTGCAATACGCTGGATATAAGAGATATTTTTTCGCTTACAGTGAATTTGTCCTTTTTTATCTTTTTTATAGCGAGTTTCTGCTCTTCTTTCGTAAAGCGCAGGAATACCTGACCGTACGAATCAATAAGCTTGTTGAGATCGAAACTCTTTATTACGATATCCGCGTCCTCGTCGGTGTACATAGGCTCTCTGTAATATTGGTTGAGAACCTCTATCCGCGCCATCTTGTCCGCCTGATCTTTGAACATCGTATACAATATCAGCTGACGTCTGAGCTCTTCTTCCGGATCGTATTCTTCGTCCTCTTCGTCGTAAGTTTCTTCCTGCGGCAGCAATGCTCTCGATTTGATCTGCAACAGCGTTGCAGCCATTACGAGAAAGTCGCTTGCAAGATCCATGTCGACTGTGTCTATCTGCTCCATGTATTCCATGTATTGCTGTGTAACGTCGGAAATGCGGCATGTCATTATGTCGAGTTTCTGCTCGCTTATAAGAGTGCACAAAAGATCAAGCGAACCTTCGAAGTCCGCCAGCTTGAGTTTCAGAACGTCGCTTGCATGATACTCGTAAAATCCTGCCATTTTTACCTCACTATAATCCGAATATCGCGTTGAAAATCGAATTCAGCATACTGACTATCGCGTTCATGTAAAGTCCGAGCACGTCGAGATACGGAGAAATGTAACCGAGTACCGTACTGAGAACGAGCAATCCGAGCAACAGAAAAGAACCGTATCTGTAATTGAACGCAACGTATCTGTTGTCGGGTTTCGCAAGCGTTTCTATAAGTCTGAAACCGTCAAGAGGATAAACAGGTATCAGGTTGAACGCCATAAGAGTCAGATTTATAAGAACGATATATTGCAGAAGATACGCAAAGTAATAAAACGCATAGTATCCCGCAGAATATATCTCCATATTCGCTATCGCGCCCTTTGTTGCAAAAAGATACAGCGCAAACAGACCCGTCGCAACGAACGCTATAAGAAAATTGCATATAACGCCCGCTATCGAAACGGTTATCATGCCCTTTTTGTATTCTCTGAAACGCGTCGGATTTATCGGCACCGGTTTTGCCCAGCCGAAACCTACTACCGCAAGCATCAAAAATCCTATCGGATCGAAATGTTTGACAGGATTTACATTGAGTCTTCCCGCAAGTTTTGCGGTATCGTCCCCGTTCCAATAAGCAACGATGCCGTGAGCAAATTCGTGCATCACGATCGCTATAAGCAATGCGGGCAGATATGCGAGTATTGAAATAAATACAAGCCTTTTATCGTCTGCTACGGCAAGTTGTCTGATAAGAGAAATCAGCATCAGTCTTTATACTCCAAATTAACGTCGTTTCTGACGAGGTCTTCGTATGTCTGAGGCTTTACCGCATATGCACTCTTTCCGTCCTTCACGAATACTACGGGCGGAATAAAGTTGCGGTTATAGTTGCTCGACATCGAATAATTGTAAGCTCCCGTTGTAAATACGGCAACTATATCTCCGCGCTTTGCTTTGGGCATCGCAACGTCTTTCAATATAATATCACCGCTTTCGCAACACTTGCCTGCAACGGTAACGATCTCTTCGGGTTTGTCGTTGGCGCGGTTTGCAAGGACGGCATCGTATTTAGCGTCGTAAAGCGCGGGACGGATATTGTCCGTCATTCCGCCGTCGATAGCAAGGTATTTTCTTATGCCTTTTATATCCTTTATCGCTCCCACGGAGTACAACGTAACACCCGCCTCTCCGACTATGGAACGACCCGGCTCAATCATAAAGAACGGCTTTTTGATGCCTTTTTTCTCAACCGCGGTCTTGAGCGACGACGTGAGCAGCGCAACGTAATCGCAATATTCTTTTACGTCGTATTTAGGATCGTCTCCGCTGTAATACACTCCGAAACCGCCGCCGAAGTTGAGTTCGTCGACTTGAGCGCCTCTTTCTTTGAGTTTTACGACATAATCGGTCACTACGTCGACAGCCAAAGCAAAAGCCTGTTTATCGAATATCTGAGAACCGATATGGCAATGAAGTCCTGCAAAGCGCAGATTTTTCTTGGAAAGAACTGCGTCCACCGCCTGATCCGCATAGCCGTTTTTAACGCCGAAACCGAATTTTGAATCAACTTTTGCCGTCTGTATGAAAGAGTGCGTATGAGCCTCTACACCCGGATTGACTCTGATAAGAACCTTTTGAGTTATTCCCTTTTCGCGGCACATTTCGTCGAGGAGATCTATCTCGTCGAAACTGTCGACCACAAAAGTGCCCACTCCGCAATCGAGCGCGAGAGAAATTTCCTGCGGCAGTTTGTTGTTGCCGTGGAAATATGCCTTTTTCATATCAAAACCGACGCTGTTTGCGGTATAAATTTCACCGCCCGAAACGACGTCGATATACATGTTTTCCTGTTTCGCTATCTCGTAGATCGCCTTGCAGGAAAAAGCCTTGGATGCATATGCGACTCCGCCATCTCCGTAAGTATTTTCGACCGTCTCTCTGAAAGCACGGCAGACCTGTCTGACATAACTTTCATCCATAATGTAAAGCGGCGTGCCGTATTTTTTTACGAGGTCGACCGCGTCGACTCCGCCTATCTGCAAATGCCCTACGGCGTTTATATTCATCGTATCTCTGTAATTCATATTATTTCTCCTATACTATAAAATTTTAGCAAAAACAGGCGGCTAAGTCAATTTATTATTTTATAATTATATCCGCGTATATATAATACATTACGACTATCAAAAATCTTTTAATCCTTATAAAATTCAAAACGGTGCATCTGCATCGAAAACGATACCGGAAAAGCTGTCCGATCAAAAATATCCGATCGCGACTGAACTTCATGTCTTTCAAAAATAAATATTTATATTGGTTAGTAATTTTAATTACAATTTATTATAATTAAGTATAATCGCATTAATTATTTGTAATCACGGTTAACATAAACTCTGAAGAAATATCTCACTATGTAATACGGAACGCCGAACGTTCCGTATTTCTTTTACCACTTGCCTGCCATGTCTTTTATGATATCCCACAGCGTAGCACGCGATATATCCTGATCGCTCACGAGATCGAAAGTATAAATTTTGCCGTTGTGAGTGATTTTGATCTTTCCGACAACGTCTCCTTTTTTGACGGGCGCTTTTATCTTTTCGGGGAGTTCGTATTCTACTTTTATATCGTCACCCTGTTTTATCAGGACAGACGCGTCTGTCGCAGCGACGGGAGTCATTGTCTTCACTCTGCTGCGCTCGACTGCAACGCTCTCCTCTATCTTTTCGCCTTTCTTGCAGACTACCTGATTCCTGAAATTGGCAAAAGCGTAATTGAACATTTTGCACGCTCCCGCAAATCTCGTCTTGCTGTCCTCTGCTCCTATTACAGTGGCTACCGTCTTTATACCGTTTCTCTCTGCACATGCCGATACGCAGAATTTAGCGCGGTCGGTATATCCCGTCTTTCCTCCAAGACACCCCTGATACTGTCTTATCATTTTGTTTGTATTGGTAAGAGTTGTAACTCTGCCCGACGGATGGGTATAATCTTCTGTCCATATCGACGCGTATTCATAATACTTGTCGTGTTTCATAAGCTCGCGCGTCATGATATTCACGTCTTTTGCAGTGGAATACTGTTCGCTCTCCGACGGCAGACCCGTTGCGTTTGCAAATTTTGTATTTACCATACCGAGCGCAGCAGCCTTATCGTTCATCGCGTTTACAAACCCTTCTACGCTACCGCTGACTGTTTCTGCAAGAGCTACCGCGGCGTCGTTGGCAGACGCGACTACCACACCCTTGATGAGATCGTCAACGCTGTATTTTTCATGTGCATCGAGGAACATCTGACTGCCTCCCATTGAAGACGCGTTTTCGGATACCGTTATCATATCGTCATATCCTATCCTGCCCTCGTCTATCGCTTCGAACACAAGCGTTGCCGTCATTATCTTTACCATGCTCGCTATTTCGTGTTTAGCATCGGCGTTTTGCGAGTAAAGTTCTGCGCCCGTTGCATAATCGGTCAGGTAAGCCGAATAGCACTCAACCGAAAATCCGTCACTCAGTTTATCCGTTGCCGCCGTCGTTTCGCTTGCAAAAGCAATGCCCGAACACATCGCAACTGCAAGCGCGGACAGCGCGGATATCAATATCAATTTTTTCTTCATACTGCACCTCTCAATAAAGATTGGCTTTAGTATAAGAAAAAGCGCGGCTATTATACAAAACCGCGCTTTAATGCCTCCAAGCCGCATGCTTTTTATGCAAAGCAACCGAAATTATCTATAAAACGGATTGCATTATCTCAATTTTCAGGCGCTGCGTCGACCTCGGTCGCCTTGAAATCAACGCCGAAATATTCGGCAATTATCTCTGCGATATGGTAAAACCCTTGTATCGTACCGAGATTTCTGCCCTTTCTCCCTTTGCCGTATATCAGCAACGGGACGTTCTCTCTCGAGTGATCTGTAGACGGAGTTGAGGGATCGCAACCGTGATCTGCCGTTATTATCAGCATATCGTCGTCTTTTATCTTTGATATAACAGAAGGCAGGATTCTATCAAAAGCGTTAAGACACTCAGCATAACCGACAATGTCGTTCCTGTGCCCGTACAGCATATCGAAATCCACAAAATTGGCAAATACGAGCGAATCTTTTTCTGCTCTGAATTTCAATATCTGCTCTCCGACCTCTTTATTGCCGTGCGCGACGAGCGACTCAGTAATGCCGTAGCCGCAGAAAATATCGTTTATTTTGCCTACGGATACTACCTCGACTCCTTGTTCGGACAAAGCGTTGAGAACGGTTTTAGCAGGCGGTTTCAGCGCGTAGTCGCGCCTGTCTGCCGTACGGTAAAAATTCCCCTCTGCGTCTTTTGAGAACGGACGTGCGATTATTCTGCCTACACTGTCTTTTCCGCACATTATTTTTCTTGCTTTTTCGCAACAGTCGTAAAGTCTGTCAAGCCCGAAAGTATCAATGCTTGCGGCTATCTGCAATACGCTGTCGGCTGACGTATAGATTATCGGCAATCCCGTCCTTTCGTGTTCTTCGCCGAGTTCTTTTATTATCTCCGTACCGCTCGCCGCTTTGTTGCCTAGCACTCGGTCGACGCCCCACGCATTGCACAGTCTGACGACGGTTTCTTCAGGAAAGCCGTCGGGATAAGTAGGATAAGGCGATTTTACTATAAGCCCAGCGATCTCATAGTGCCCCGTAGTTGTGTCCTTGCCTTGAGAAAGTTCTACTAAACGTGCGTGATCCGCAACGGGATTTTCAACGGACATTGCAAAATCGAGTCCGTCTATATTGTTGAACCCGAGCGCGCTGAGATTGGGCACTTTCAGGTACGGATAAATCGCTTTATAGGTGTTGCTGCCCTCGTCACCGAACTTAGCGGCATCTGCCGCGCCGCCTATGCCCAGACTGTCGAGGACAATGAGATAACATGTTTTCATAATTAAATTATACTATTTTTATTTTGCCCGTTCAATGCTTTTTCTTATTCTGCAATAATTATTATTTGCGTAAATGCGACAATTTCTGACAATTTCAGCCTTTGCAGAGGTTGTATAATGATTTCATGAATATCAAAAAAGAAATATCCGATTATCTGTTATACCTCGGCGTCAAACCTTCGAGCAAAGGATACAGATATCTGTCGGAACTGATTTTCGTCAGTTTGTCAGGCACTGAGATATTGCCGCTGAAATACGTCGGATACAGAATAATATCCGCAAAATTCGATTCCACCGAAGATTGCGTGGATAAAAATATACAGAATTGTATTTCCAAAGCGTGGCTTGACGGCGATCTCGACGTACTGTATCGTGAATTCGGCAATACGATAGATCTCGACAAGGGAAAACCTACTGCCAAACAGTTTATTATGCAGGCGTGCGAAAAACTGCGCTGCATTTGCGGCTGAAAAATTTGCAATTTTTTGTCGAATATTCAGGAAGGCTGCCGCATAAAACTGTACTATGCGGACTAAGAAAAGACGTTTTTGTTTTAATACGATATATATCCGCAACCGTATTGCGGCATTTTTCGACGAGCACTCTGCGCTCATTGCGATAGCGTGCGCCGCATGTCTTATAGGAATAGTTATCGGCATCGTCGTTGCGATAAAATTCGGCGAAAAGTATTATAAGCTCAACGTTTTCGCAGCGTTAAAAACTCAGGAATACGGAAAATTCTCAACTTTCATCAGGTTTTTTCTTCTCGCTTTGGCTACGCTTGCGATAGACTTTACAAGCGTATTCAAAAAGCATTTCGCGGCAATAGGATTTTTGTGGACGGGATTTCTCGGATACCGATTCGGGCTGTGTTTTGTCGGAGCGGCAAACGTCGCGTTGGTCGACGGAATATTTTGCGCGGTATTCTTTTATCTGCCTCTTTGCGTAGGACTCGTAGCCTTGACCTGCATAGCCATTGCCTGCGCGAGCAAATATTGGATAGCAAAAGGCGCGACTATGACCTGTACGCGCTCCGTAACTGAACTCTTGTCATTGTATGCGGCTATTCTTCTATGGTTTGCTCTTCTCGCGCTTTTGTGCTGCGTGATAATGCCGTGGCTCGTTGCACTTATTTTACTGTAAAACCGTTTATCCTCTCTGAACACATCTGAATTTGTAAAAAAGCATCGCTTACCGGTCAAATCTGCAAACAAAAAGCGGACGGGGGTACCGTCCGCGTTCTTGCAGGATAAGATTTATTATTTTGCGTATTCGACGCGTCTTACTTCTCTTATCACGTTTACTTTGATCTGTCCCGGATATTCGAGTTCCGCCTCGAGTTTCTTTGCGATCTCTTTTGCCATAAACATGGTCTTGGAGTCGTCTATTTCCTCAGGTTTGACGATAACTCTTATCTCTCTGCCTGCCTGTATAGCATAGGACTGTTCAACGCCGTCGAAAGAATTGGCAAGGCTTTCGAGTTTTTCAAGACGTTTGACGTAATTCTCAAGCGACTCGCGTCTTGCACCGGGTCTTGCTCCGGATACCGAGTCAGCCGCCTGCACTATGATAGCCTCGAGCGTCTGCGGTTCAACGTCGCCGTGGTGAGCCTCGATAGCGTGGATGACTGCGCGGCTTTCCTTGAATTTCTTCGCAAGTTCAACGCCTATCGTAACGTGCGTACCCTCGAATTCGTGGTCAACGGATTTGCCTATATCGTGCAACAGACCGGCTCTCTTTGCGACTTTTACGTCTGCGCCGAGCTCTGCCGCCATCATGCCCGCGAGATAACAAACCTCGAGCGAGTGATTGAGCACGTTCTGTCCGTAGCTGGTACGGTATTTCAGTCTGCCGAGGAGCTTAATAAGCTCGGGATGCAAACCGTATATATTTGCGTCGAACGCCGCCGTTTCGCCTGCCTCTTTTATCTGGGCATCCATCTCTTTCTTTACTTTTTCAACGGTTTCTTCTATCCTTGCGGGATGGATTCTGCCGTCGGACACGAGTTTTTCGATCGTAAGTCTTGCGATCTCTCTCCTTACGGGATCGAATCCCGAGATGGTAACGACGTCGGGTGTATCGTCGATTATGAGGTCTACGCCTGTACAATTCTCTATCGAGCGGATATTTCTTCCTACTCTGCCGATAAGCCTTCCTTTCATATCCTCGTTGGGAAGGGACACAACCGAAACCGCAATCTCCGACGCGTGATCGACAGCGCATCTCTGGAGCGCCATGCCGACGATATTTCTCGCCTTTTTGTCAGCGTCTTCTTTGGCTTGCTGTTCTATCTCTCTTACCTTTACTTCTGCGTCTTTTCTCGCCTCGTCGAGCATCTCCTGAATCAAAACGTCTTTTGCCTCCGCCTGGGTCATGCCTGAAACTTTCTCAAGTTCTGCCACCATTGCGGAGTGAGCGTTTTTGACTTCGTCCTCGAGCTTTTCGACTTCTGCTTCTTTCTGCTCGACCTGCTTTTTCTTCTCGTCTACGAGATCGGATTTTTTATCGATAGCGAGTTCTCTTTTGACAAGCTGATCTTCGCGCTGAGAAAGTCTTTGTTCCGTTCTCGAAAGCTCCGCTTTCTTTTCGCGCGTTTCTCTGTCGAGTTCCTGACGCAATCTTTGCTGCTCTTCCTTTGCTTCAACCTTTGCCTCTTTGAGGAACGTCTTTGCCTCGTTTTGAGATGCTTCTTTGAGCTTTTCGCATTCAAGCTTTACGCTGCCGACTGCGCGGCGAGCATAGAATCTGTACACTATCAAACCGATTGCAACTCCGACGATCGCGGTAGCTATCGCTATGACCGCTATTATACCGCCGGAAATTTCCGCCCCGAGGAGTAAGTTGAAGCCTATGTTATTGCTTAACATTAAAACCTCCTGATATTCAATTTTTAAGTTTCATTTACCCGAACACGTCGGGGTATTGTCTTATTATAACGTTATTTTGCGCGCGTTGTCAATGCAAAAGCCGATTTTTGACGCACATAACGGGTTTTTTTTGCTTATTGCGCGTTGGAGCTTAAAATTTTCTCCTTTATCTCTGCAATAAGCTCGGGATTGTCTTCGAGATACTTTATCGTATTATCTCTGCCCTGACCGATTTTTTCATCGTTATAGCTGAACCATGATCCGCTCTTGACAATTATCTTTTTCTCGATAGCTACGTCGAGAACGCAGCCGCTCTGAGATATTCCCTTGCCGAAAATAATATCGAATTCTGCGGTGCGGAACGGGGGTGCGAGTTTGTTTTTCACTACTTTCGCTTTCGTGTGATTACCTATAAATTCCGTGCCGTCCTTGAGGGTATCTCCCTTTCTGACCTCCACTCTGATGCTTGCGCCGAATCTGAGTGCTCTGCCACCGGGCGTGGTTTCGGGATTGCCGAACATAACGCCCACTTTCTCCCTTATCTGGTTGATAAAGATTATGCAGGTGTTGCTCTTGCTTATGATACCCGTAAGTTTACGAAGTGCCTGCGACATAAGTCTTGCCTGTACGCCGACCGTGCTTTGTCCCATCTCTCCGTCGATTTCCGCTCTCGGAGTCAATGCAGCGACAGAGTCGATAACGATAAGATCGATCGAATTGCTCCTCACGAGCGTTTCGGCTATATTGAGAGCCTGCTCGCCGTCGTCAGGCTGTGAAACGTAAAGATTTTTTACGTCGACGCCGAGATTTTCCGCATAAACGGGATCGAGCGCGTGTTCTGCGTCTATAAACGCCGCAACGCCGCCCGTCTGCTGACACGACGCTATAGCGTGCAAAGCGACTGTGGTTTTACCAGAAGATTCGGGGCCGTATATCTCTATGATCCTTCCGCGCGGCCAACCGCCTATTCCGAGAGCCATATCGAGCGTAAGGCAGCCTGAACTGAACGTATCTACTTTCATGACTCTGTCGTCGCCGAGTTTCATGATAGAACCTTTGCCGTACTGTTTTTCGATTTTAGCGATGGCGTCTTCAATAAGCGCGGATTTTTCCTTTGCTTTATTGTCGTCAATCTTTTTTTCCATAATTACCTCGTATGTATATTTCTTTTTATAGTCTGCCCGACGGCGGTTTCGCCGCGGATAACTCCGATAAATGTAAACAATGCGCAGTTGGTTGCAAATTCACGGATATATTTTCTGTCGCCGTCGATAAGCATTTCGATAACAAGAATTCCTTCTGCGTCTGCTATTGCGACGTAGCACAGACCGACGGGTGTATCGTATTCGTCGCTGTCGGGTCCCGCGCATCCCGTAGTGGATATCGCATAATCCGTAATGCGGTTGGCAAGAAGTCCCTGTGCCATTTCGCGCACTACCTCTTCGCTGACCACGCCGTATTTTTCTATGGTCTGCACTTTAACGTGCAGTCTTCTGATTTTCGCGCTGCTGCCGTAAGTCACGAGTCCTTCGTAAAACACGCTGCTCGCGCCGCCTACGTTTACCGTTCTCGCGCTGATAAGTCCGCCCGTAAACGATTCCGCAACGCTGAAAGTCTTTCCGTTTTCTTTGAGCTCTTTGACGACGACTTCTTCAAGCGTTTCGCCGTCTTCTGAATAAAGGCTGCCGCCGAGCACGCGTTTGAGCTCTATAACGACGCCGTTGAAAGACACTTCATCCGCGCTGTAATTTATTACGGCAAACGTATAATCGCCGTATTTTTCGCTGATTTCGACCTCTACGCCGTCAGCTTTGACTTCGCGCGCCGCCTCAAGTTTTTCTTCGGGCACGTCAAACGCTTTGAGCGTACACAGATTTTTGCAATTTATCATACAATTCCCCTTTCAGATATTAAGACAGCTTATTCTCCGTCTTTCTGCTCTTTCTCTTTATTGTCTTTATCAGAGAAAAGAGCTTTGTTTTTTATTATATAATTGAGTCCGGAAAATACGGTGAGCACCGTCGCTGCGATCAGCATGATGCCTCCTGCCCACATAGTGGATTCTCCGAAAGATCCGCCTATCGGCACGAAAAGCGTCGTACCTATCGCCGCAAGAGTAAGCACTGTTTTTGCCTTGCCCCATATATCTGCCGCAAGTATAAACTTCTTGGACGCGGCTATCTGTCTGAACAGTCCGATGATCAGTTCTCTTGCAATGATGACTATCGTGCATATCATAGCGACGTAAGGCATGCCGTACACGAAGTTTCCTTCCATAATAAAAGCAAGTCCCGTCAGGACGCAGACTTTGTCAGCGATAGGATCGAGAAATTTGCCGAGCGTAGTGACCTGGTTGTATTTTCTCGCAAGATATCCGTCAAGAAAGTCCGTAAGTGCGGTGGCGATATACAAAAGCGATGTGACAAAACAAAGTATGTTGCCATGCTCAGTCATGCCGTTTCTGTAACAATACATCTCGCAGCAGAACAGCGCTATCAGTATCGGCAGCATTACTATTCTCGTAACGGTTATTTTTGTAGGTAAATTCATATTTCGGTTTCCCCTATAAGATCGCAGCCTTCGCTTGCGATAAAACGCACCGGATAGAAATTGCCTATCTCGAGGCACTTGTCCGATCCGAACCATATCTTTGTATCCACGTCGGGAGCGTCGTATTGAGTGCGCCCCACAAAAGCCTCAGCCTCTTCGTCGATACCTTCGTAAAGCACCTTTTCGACATTTCCTATCCTGCGTTTTGTTTTTTCGCACATTATGGATTCCTGCAACGAATACAGTCTGTCGTATCTCGCCTGCTTTACGTCTTCGTCTATCTGTCCGTCAAGACGCGCGGCTGCGGTGTTGTCTTCCTGAGAATATTTGAAGAAACCGCATCTGTCAAGTTCTGCGAATTTCAAAAATTCTTCGAGCTCGTCAACGTCCTTCCCTTCTTCTGTCGGAAAACCTACGATAAACGTACTTCTTATGCAGAAATCTCCTTTTGACCGTATCTTTTCAAACAGAGAAACTATCCCCTGTTTTGTGATACGTCTGTTCATCTTCTTTAATATTCTGTCAGATATATGTTGACACGGTATGTCAAGATATTTGCAAATTTTATCATTGTTTGCAATATAATCGAGAAGTTCGTCGCTTATGCCTTCGGGGTAAAGATAAAGCAGCCTTATCCACTCAACGTCGAGTTCAGAGAGCTCTTTGAGGAGATCTATAAGAAGGCTCTTTCCCGCAATATCGTATCCGTATCTCGTCACGTCCTGGGCAACAATGATAAATTCTTTTATCGGATACTGTTTAAGAAGTTCTTTTGCCTCGTCAACGACGTCTTCTACGGGTACCGACGTATATCTGCCTCTTATCTGCGGTATCGCGCAATATGTGCAGTGATTGTCGCAGCCCTCCGCTATCTTCAAATAAGCGTAATGCGGCGGCGTAGTGAGCACGCGAGCTTTCGTATGCAGTCTGAAATCCTTGTCGTTGGGCACGCAGACCGTATGTTTGCCGTCAAGATCTTTTATCAGCCTCGGCAACAGATGATAACTGCCCGTGCCGAGAAAAGCGTCTACCTCGGGGAATCCGTCTTTGAGCTCGTTCATATAGCGTTGCGGAAGACAGCCCGTAACGATAAGATACCTGCAGTTCTTCTTTTTGTATTCCGCCATCTCGAGAATCGTCGAGATCGCTTCTTTTTTCGCCTCGTCTATAAACGCGCAGGTGTTGACGATTATGATCTCAGCGTCTGCGGGATCGGGCGTAAATTCATAGCCTGCTTCGGAAAGATATGCAAGCATATTTTCCGAATCTATTCTGTTTTTGTCGCAACCGAGCGACACGACTCCTATTTTCAATTATTCCTCACTTTGTCCCGATGCGGCATCGCCGCGCATGACGTTTTTTATTCTTCGCCGCTGCCGTCGTCCGAGAACAGTCTGTCGTATTCTTCCTGCGTTATGAGTATTTCTCTCTGCTTATTGCCGGGTGCGGGTTTGGATATAAATCCGCGCGCCTCCATCATATCGAGAAGTTTAGCCGCTCTCGGGAAACCGAGATAAAGTCTTCTCTGCAACATCGATATGGATATCGATCCGTTGTCTATCGCAAGTTTTACAGCCTGAGCGAACATCGGGTCGTGATTGCCGCTGCCGCCGCTCTCTCCCGAGTCGCCCGTCACTGCCGCCTGATCGGGCTCTTCCTGTACAAAATCGATAGCCTTCTGGATATCTTCGTCGAAGTAAGCATCGTTGTTTTCCTTTACCTGCTCTACTACGGAAAGAACTTCTCCGCCCGTGATAAACGCGCATTGCAGACGCACGGGAAGAGGTTTAGTGCTCAGCTTATACAGCATGTCGCCCTTTCTAAGCAGCTTTTCTGCACCCGAATAGTCGAGTATCGTCTTGCTGTCTACGTTGGAAACGACCGCGAAAGCTATTCTCGTAGGCAGATTTGCCTTTATCGTACCCGTAATGACGTCGACTGAAGGTCTTTGCGTCGCAACTATGATATGAATACCCGCTGCACGCGCCTTTGCCGTAAGACGTTTGACGAGAGCCTCGAATTCTTTTGCCGACGGCGACTGCATTATATCCGCCGCCTCGTCGATGATTATGAGAATATAAGGCATCTTCTGCATTTCTTTGTTGCTCCTGCAGAAAGAGTTGTATTCTTCTATGTTGGACAACTTATGCAGTTTGATCTCCGAATAACGTCTTTCCATTTCGTCTATCGCCCATTTGAGCGCATTGATAATCTTGGCGTTATCGCTGAGTATCTCGGGCACGAGCAAGTGAGGCAGACCTTCGTATTTATTGAATTCAACCTCTTTGGGGTCGATAAGGATAAGTCTGAGATCCTCTGGAGAATACTTGTAAAGCATACTCACGAGCATACAGTTAAGACATACCGACTTACCTGCACCGGACGCACCTGCAACGAGAGCATGCGGGAACTCTGTTATATCTCCGACGTAACACTCGCCGTCGATGTCTTTGCCGAGTGCAAAGAACAGTCCGCTCGACTTGCCGTTGTTGAACTCTTTGGAATTGATTATAGGCTTGAGTCCTACGGTACCTCTGTTTTCGTTAGGTATTTCTATACCGACAAAACGCTTTTTGGGAATAGGCGCCTCTATACGGATGCTCTCCGCAGCAAGACACATCGCGAGGTCGTTGTAATGCTGCGGTATCTTGTTTACGCTTATTCCGGGCGGAACTTCGAGCTCGAGTCTGCTGAAAGTCGGACCTTTGACGACGTTCACGACCTTTGCGTCTATACCGAAGTTTGCAAGACAGGTTTCTACGCTCTCGATCTTCTCCGCAAAATCCGTACCCGAATCCACTTCTTCTCTGTAATCCTTCAGACAGTCGACTCTCGGAGGCACGTAGGGTTTGCGCTTGATCGGCTTTTTCGGCTTGGGTTGTTCGCTCTGCTCGCAAGTCGGTTTCGACGTTGTCTTTGCAGTATCCGCTGCCGAGGTAAGATCGCTCGTAATGCCTATTATCGGCTTTACGGGTTTAGGCTGCTCGAATACTTTAGGCTGAACAGGCTTGGGTTGCTCAAAAGACTTGGGGCTTTCCTTCTGAGTATAATCGGTCTCATTGCTCCTCTTATAATCGTCAGCGGTACCCGTAAATCCTTTGAGCGGATCTCCGCTGTGCTCCGTCTTGTCTTCTGCCTCACCGAAGTCGTCCATAGAACCGCTAAGAAGAGATTTGCCTTTTTTGTCCTCTTCTTCTCCGTCGTCGAGAAGTTTGTCTATATTGCTGAACAGATTGCGCGTAACGTCGTCCTCTGTCTTATCGACAGGTTTGTCGAAAGATACCGAAGAAACGTCGCTCTGATCCGCGCTGTCGTCGCTGACAACGTTATCGTTATCCGAACTGTCTGCGTTCTCCGCATTTTCGCGCTCCTGCTGTTCTCTCATGCGACGCAGATTTTCTTCCATATTCCTGAGGCGGGAGTTGTTGCTGTATCCGTCGTAAACGTCTTTTTCTTCTTCTTTGGGTTTGACAGGCTGCGAAGTCTGCGTTTTCTTCTGCTCTCCGTACAGAATATCCCAGGAGCTTCTCGAATCCGCTCTGTTGTCGTCTGACAATACGGATTTTTTAACGTCACGGTTATAAAGCTTGTCCATCGCCTCTTGCTTGCGGCGGCGGTTGTATACGTCGAGCGCGTCGTCTACCACCTTGTCGCTTATCGCGTCGGACTCGTATTTTGCGTTGTAATACGAAGAATAATCTTCTGTATCTTCGGCTCCTCCGATATTTTCCATATCGTCGTATTCGACAGGCTTTTTGCCGAAACGTCTTGACATTCGTTTCGAGTGCTGTCTGCCGTCCACGTCCCCGTTGTATATATCTCTGGCGTCCTGCTGCACGACATAATCCGCATTGTCTTCTGCGCTGTACTCACTGTTGTAAGACTGTGTGCGTACGGTGCTTTCGCTCGCGCGTTTTTTGGATTTTCCGAAACCGAACTGACGCGCTCTGAACGTGATCTCATTATTGAGCTGAGAAACGATAAGCAAAGCAATTACGCCTATGAGCACAAGACCTGCAAGCACTTCGGATACGACGTAAATTTTCGTGGGGAAATACAATATAAGCGCGCCTATCCAGCCGCCGGCGGTGTCGGCATTAGAATAGCAAGCCTTCATATAATCACCGTAAGAGCCGTCTGCGTACTGTTTTGAAGAATAAAGATGGATCATTACAATAACAAGCGCGATCAAAGCGACGTAAAGCAACGTTACGCCTGTCGTAACGCTCCTTTTACGCTTAAGCATTATCGCAAGACCCACAATCATGCCGCTTACCGAATAAGCGTAAATCGCATAACCGAAGACCCCGTTAAGGAATTTCGTGACAACGGCACCTGCCTTGCCGAAAACACCGAACAAAATCAGGCTCAGCACCAAAAAGACGCTGAACACTGCCAAGCCGTTGGCGAACCCCGACGATCCTCTGCGTTCTTTATATTCCGCTTTTCTTCTCAATTTGAACTCCTTTACCCGGATGCACGCATATTTCCCGTATGCCTGATCACACTGAAGTCATTATAACATATCAGGCGCGATATTTCAATTATAATAATAAAATTATTGCCCGCAAATATTTTGCGAAACGATATGCGACTATAATTCTGATTTGCAGATCGCACACCCCCCTAAAAAGCAAACCGTAAACAAAATATCCGTTTTATCCATATGTTTCCAGCAGCGCGGAAAATATAAAAAACGGCGCGCCTTAATAAGACGCGTCACGATATTTATTTATTGCCGTCAAGATAAGATCATTAATGACGAACAATATATTTCTGATCTTTTTCGGGTACGGATCCGCTGCCGTCAAATCTTTCTACCGTCATACCTAAAGCATACTTTTCTCTCAAAGACGCTATCCTGTCCATAAGCGGCAACGAGTGATGCACGTCGAGCGCCGCCTGATCTCTCCAGCGGTCTATAAGAAGTACGGTTTCAGGATCTTCGTCTGAAAAGAAATATTCGTATTTCTCGTTGCCTTCCTCTCTGCGTATTTCGTCCACAATGCCGCTTTCCTTCATTTCCTTTACAAAAGCGCGCGCAGAACCGTCCTTTCCTTTATAATAAATGTTTACCGTTATACTCATTGCAGTTTACTGCTTTTTATCGCATTTATAACCTGGCTTAGCGCTCAGCCCGTTCTGGCGGTCGAAGTTCTCCTTGTTTTTATTCAGATAAAGCTCGAAGAGCTCTTCAGAATCCATGCCCGAAGTAAGACACATGCTGACGAAGAAATGAAGTATATCCACTATTTCGTATTTTATCTTCTCGTCGTCAAGCGGCTTGGGGTTTTTCCACCATTTGAAATTCACTTCGTCGATGAGCTCTGCCATTTCGCTCATCATTGCGAGAGTCTGGCGTTGCAACCACTCCGCCTTGTCGCTCCTGTCAAGGTTTCTGCGCTCTGCTATATCGTCGTTGAGAGCTTTCTGCATAAGAAAAATTTTATCCAATTTGTCCATATTCTTGTCTTCAAGTATTTCTTTTATATTCATCTGTATCTCTCCTCTATTGTTTTATAGCGGCGAACAAGTCGTCCTTTATCTCTTTTCCGACGTATGCAAGACTTACTCTGCTCCTGTCGAATTCTTTTTTGTATATTTCGTTGAAATCGTCGTATTTTATCTGTTCAAGCTCAGCTATGAGCGCATCGAAGTCCTGAACCGCGTCAGCCATAAGCAGCCATTTTGCATAAAATCTCATCAATGCTCCGTTGCTGTCCTGCCCGAGTATATAAGCCGCCTTCGCCTGCTGTATGCTGCGACGGAATTCTTCTTCTGTAAATCCGTTAGCACGCACGTCGTCTATTATATTCGCGACTATTTCAACCGCCTGCAATGCCGATTTAGGGTTGGTACCGATATAAACGCCCGAATAACCGTTGTTTGCATAACATGTATTGTAAGAATATACGCTGTACGCTAAGCCGTGTTTTTCTCTGACTTCACTGAAAAGCCTGCTCGACATGCCGCCGCCGAAGACGTAACCGCCTGCGTTTACCGCAACGTAGTTCTTATCCGTCATGCTCACGCTGGGGAACGCAAGCGCGATGTTTGCCTGCTCTATCGGCTTGAATATGTTTTTGCACGCCCCGACCGTAATGTGCGGTTCATCATGCCAGAGTCTTGCGGGGTTAGACCTGAATTTTCCTTCAAAATACTTTTCTACAAGCTTTTTCGCCTTATCCGCGCTTATATTGCCTACAATGGAAATCACGGTATTTTCAGCGCAGTAATTTTTATCTATATAATCGACGAGGTCTTCTCTCGAAAGAGCTTTTACGGTTTCTCTCGTGCCCAGAATAGGACGAGAGAGAGCGTTTTCTCCGAAATAAAGAGATGCGACTGTATCGAGGCTCACGTCCGCGTTGTCGTCGTCGCTCATGGATATCTCTTCGAGCACGACCTTGCGTTCTCTCTCGAGTTCTTCTTTGTCGAAGACAGATTCAAAAAGAAGATCGGACAATATCTCTGCGCATCTTTCGCTGTCTTCGTCTATGCTGAAAGTATAAAAACATGTGCTCGTCTTGCTCGTAAACGCGTTGATCTGCGCGCCCAGGGCGTCTATTTCTTTGACAATGTCAAGCGAACTGCGCGTCTTCGTACCTTTGAAAAACATGTGCTCGAGAAAATGCGACACTCCGTTGTTGTCCGCATTTTCGTTTTCGCTGCCGGCGCCCGTGAGTATGCCTATCGCTACCGCGCGCGTTGATTTTCTCTCAAGATGTACGAGTCTGAGTCCGTCGGCAAATTGATAAACCTTAGCTTTCATCTTTCCTCCGTTATATTTATCAGTATAAAATATTATACGCTTTTTGTAAAGTATTAACCCCTCTTTCATAGCCGCCGTTACCCCTTCATATACTCTAAAAGGAGGTGTTTATGGACTCTTTTAACGACAGCGGGGCAAATACGGTAAAAAAGGATAAAAAAAAGCGCGTTCTCATTGAAATTTTATCCAACTGCGCTATCGTAGTAATGCTCGTATCTCTGTGTATTATAGGTTTCAGCGGCAGCGGCGCATACAATACGGTATTCTCTCAAGGAGGGGAAAATTCTCCTATATACCGCGGCGAAAACACGCGTTCCGAAGTAGCTTTGATGATAAACGTATATCAGGGCAACGAATATCTCGAGAGCATGCTCGACACGATGAAAGCATACGGAGTGCATTGCACTTTCTTTGTCGGCGGATGCTGGGCTGACGACAACAACGAACTCATAAAACGTATAGTTGACGAAGGACACGAAATAGGCAACCACGGATATTTTCACAAAGACGCTAAAAACCTGTCATACGCGCAGAATAAAAGCGAAATAGTCGCAAATAACGACCTTATAAAAGCTATATGCGGCAAAACGCCCGTACTGTTCGCTCCCCCGTCGGGAAGTTACGGCAAAGACGTGCTCAAAGTCTGCGAAGACCTCAACATGAAAGTCATAATGTGGAGTCGGGATACGATAGACTGGCGCGACAAAAACACTCAGACTATCTATACGCGGGCAACCGACAAGATAGAGGCGGGAGATATGATACTCGCCCACCCGACTTACAATACAGCCGAGGCTTTGCCAGACATACTCAGATATTATAAAGAGCACGGACTCAACGCTGTGACCGTTTCGCAGATAATAAGCAAGACAGTATAAGCAAACAAATTCTTCTCTGTCAAGGAATATAAGACGTATTATCAAGGCATTTAACGCAGTAGTTACATAAATTTATCGTCCGTATTATTCTGCTCCGATATACGTCTGCTACTCTGATAAATAAAGGGGAAATTTATAAAACTCGTCTTTTGGCAACGCGCATACATGTTGTATGGCAAAGCATAAGACAAGTAACTAAAATTATGTTTGTACAGACAATGCAAAAATTATTATATATATGAAATTTGAGTCTTGAATAAAAAACGCGTCGGATAATCCGACGCGTTTTGATTATTGTCTTGTGTAAGATTACAGTTTCTTCACGAGGCTGAGCGAAATGCCTTTCTCGGAGATACCGTCAACCTTTACGAGAACTTTGTCGCCTACGTTTACGACGTCTTCGACTTTCTCGACTCTCTTCTTGTCAAGCTTGGAGATATGAATCATACCGTCCTTGCCGGGAGCGATCTCGACAAATGCGCCGAAACTTGCGGTGCGGACAACGGTACCTTCGATCTCTAGACCGACTTCGGGATCGTTGACGATAAGTTCTATCGTCTGACGAGCCTTGGAGATCATGTCTTCGTCAGGGCTTGCGATATATACGTCGCCGAAATCGTTGATGTCGATCTTTACGCCCGTTTCGTCGATGATCTTATTGATCGTCTTGCCGCCACTGCCGATAACGTCTCTTATCTTGTCGGGGTTGATGTTGAAGGATATGATCTTGGGAGCGTACTTGGACAGATTAGCTCTCGGCGCGGGCAATACTGCGAGCATTTTGCCGAGGATCTCGAGTCTGCCGACCTTAGCCTGTGCAAGCGCTTTGCGCAGGATCTCTTCGTTGATACCCTTGATCTTAATATCCATCTGTATTGCGGTGATACCTTCGGTGGTACCTGCAACCTTGAAGTCCATATCGCCGAGGAAGTCTTCAAGTCCCTGAATATCGGTAAGAACGCTTACCTTGCTCTTGTCCTCGTTGGAGATAAGTCCCATAGCTACGCCTGCAACGGGTCTCTTGAGCGGAACACCTGCGTCCATAAGAGCGAGAGTGCTGCCGCAGACGCTTGCCTGAGAAGTGCTGCCGTTACTGCTGAGAACTTCGGATACAGTTCTGATAGCATACGGGAAGCTGTCCTCGCTGGGGAGCATCGGCTCGAGAGCGCGTTCTGCAAGAGCGCCGTGTCCGATCTCACGTCTGCCCGGGCTCTTCATCGGTTTAGCCTCGCCGGTGCTGTACGGCGGGAAGTTGTAGTGATGGATATATCTCTTGCATACTTCGTCGTCAAGACCTTCGAGTTTCTGAACTTCGCTTATGCTGCCGAGCGTAGCGCAAGTGAGAACCTGCGTCTGACCTCTGGTGAACACGCCGCTGCCGTGAACTCTCGGAAGAACGCCGACTTCGCACCATATAGGTCTGATCTCGGTGAGCTTTCTGCCGTCGGGACGGATGCCTTCGTCAAGAATCTTAGCTCTGACTTTAGCTTTCTTCATAGCGTAAAGCACTTCGCCCATGTCTTTCTTACCTTCGGGGAACTGCTCTGCGAAATGGCTGTAAACGTCGTTGTCGAGCTCTTCTTCAGCCTTTTCTCTTTCCTGTCTGTCGAAATGGTTGAGCACTTCGTCCATCTTCTTGTCGGCATACTCTTTGACAGCCGCCTCGATCTCGGGAGCAGGATGATAAAGTTCGGGAACGATTTTTTCTTTGCCGATCTCTTTCTGGATACCTTCGATGAACGCAACGATCTTCTTGATCTCTTCGTGTCCGAACAGGATAGCGCCGATCATTTCTTCTTCGGTCACTTCGTTAGCACCAGCCTCGACCATGAGGATAGCCTCTTTGGTACCGCTGAGCGAAAGGTGGAGTTTGCTCTTATCTCTCTGCGCGGTGTTGGGGTTGATGACGTATTCGCCGTCAACGTAACCGACAACTACCGAGCCCGTAGGTCCTGCAAACGGAATATCGGAAATGCTGAGCGCGATAGAGCTGCCGAGCATTGCGTAAACCTCGGGCGGAATATCCGTATCAACGGAAAGACATGTAGCGACTACCGCGACGTCGTTGTAGAAACCCTTGGGGAACAACGGTCTGAGCGGACGGTCGATAAGTCTCGACGTAAGGATAGCCTTGTCGCTGGGACGTCCTTCGCGCTTTTTGAAACCGCCGGGGATCTTGCCGACGGAATACATCTTTTCTTCGAAATCGACGCCGAGGGGGAAGAAATCCACGCCTTCTCTCGGGGTCTTTGCCATGGTCGCGTTTACCATAACGACGGTGTCGCCGCATCTTACGATACAACTGCCGTTAGCTTGTCCGCAATACGCGCCCGTTTCGACGGTTACTTCTCTGCCGCCGATCTGAGTGGAAAAAATCTTTCTTTCCATTACTAACCTCCAATTAGTACGTTATATATACCTTTATTTTTAACGATTTGAGCCGTGCTTAGCCGCACGGAAGGCTGTACGCATAGAAAAACGGGGTTGCCGAAAACGACACCCCCGTTGCCTTTTACTTTCTCAGACCGAGTTTAGCGACCAACGCGCGGTAACGCTCGATATCGCTCTCCTTGAGATAGTTGAGCATGTTGCGTCTTTTACCGACCATCTGTTTCAGACCTCTCATGCTGTGGAAGTCTTTCTTGTGAACCGCGAAGTGCTCGTTGAGCTGCTCGATTCTTGCGGTAAGAAGTGCGATCTGAACTTCAGGTGAACCCGTGTCGCCTTCATGTTGTGCGTACTGAGCAATGATCTGCTCTTTGGTAAGATTCTTTTCCATTGTTTTGCCTCCTTTCTTTGGAAAATTAATTTGCCTGCGACTGAGAAAGACATCGGAGTTTTTGACTATCCCGGTCGAGGTACATTAAGATATTAGCATAAATAAATATAATAAGCAACCAAAAACGATATGATTTTTATTTTTCTCTGCATCGTTTTTCAGCTCTGAAAACAACGTTTCCCGTTGCGGTTTTCTGCGTAAAACAAGCATTGATCTGCATTGTTTTGCTTTACTCGGCAAGGTCAGAACTTCTGCCCCGCATATCAGTGCCGCAGAATTTTACAGGTTTTCAGACATGTTCTCTGCAAAGAATTTCCTTTTCTTTTCGGCAACTTCTTCTCCTCTCGCGAGATATACGTCAAGACCTTTAGGATTGGCACAGCGTTCGAGCGCGTTTTTGGCAATATCGAGCTTTTTGGATATACCGCCAGCTCCGTTTGCTACGATAGTGGTTGTTTCTTCCATTATGTCAACGTTGTAAACGCAGTATTTACCGGGCTTTGCGTATCCTACGTTCTCGAGATTGCCGCTGATGTATTTCTGTCTGTACATATAATAAGGAGAATATCCTGCTCTTCCAACTGCATTTCTCGCATAATCGACCATATCCGACGCAAGCGTGTCCGACGCGTTGTCGTACCCTCCGACCTTGAGCACAGATCCTTTCTTCAAAGCAAGCGTATGCACGGTAATGTTTTCGGGCTGAAGAGCTATCGCGCTGTCAACGGAGCGTCTGAACATTTCGAAGTCTTCCCCCGGCAGCATAGCTATGAGATCCATATTGATGTCAAAAGCATATTTCCTCGCGGTTTCGTATGCACTGTAAATGTCGTCAACGGTATGTCTTCTGCCTATCGCCGCAAGGGTTTCCTCATTGAACGACTGCGGATTTATAGAAATTCTCGTCACTCCCGTTTCGTCCATAATTTTCAGTTTGTTTTCAGTTATCGTATCGGGTCTTCCCGCCTCAACGGTAAACTCGCTCTGACCGAAATCGAGAAGAGAAAGTATGCTTTTGAAATCTTCGTCGGATATGCAGGTAGGAGTTCCTCCGCCCACATAAACGCTTCTTATCTTATATCCCGTTTCAGCAACAAGACGCTTGCAGTCGACAATCTCATTTCTCAAAAGATCGCAATACAAAGGCACGGACTTTTTTACTTTAGAAATCTCTGCCGAGATGAAGGAGCAGTAAACGCACCTCGTAGGACATATCGGAATATTGACAAAGACGTCAGCAACTACGTCTTTTTTGAGATAGACGTCGGACTGATTTTCCACTATCTGTTTTACCAGAGACGTCTTGCTCTCGCTGACTCTCAAGTCGTCTTTGAAAATTTTCTCGGCGTCAAGCCCTTGCGACAAAAGGTCGTGAAAAAGCTTGGTCGGTCGGATACCCGTAAGAGATCCGTAAGGGAGCGTGACGTTTGTAAGCTTTACGAGCACGTCATACAGCGCAACCTTGGAAATTCGCTTAATTTTTGCAATTTTAGCCAAATTATTTCTTGATATATCTATTTTTTGCTTTATTTCATAATACTTTTCAGGCAACAAATTGCATTTTATAATAACAGAAAGTTCTTCGTTATCTTCGTTAAGAGAGAGAAAAAGTTCTTCTCCGTCATCTTCTTCAGTAAGATGAGGCGCAAACTCTCTGACGACCTCCATATAATCCTGAAGATATTTTTCTGCGTTCGTTCTGAATTTTATTCTTATGCTCATAGTCCGAAAAGTATGGGGTTGCACTTTCTCTCGTGATCGAGAGAGGTTTCTTTGTCGTGTCCGCAAAGAAGTCTTTTATCGCCCTTTATCGCAAACAGTCTGTCGATGCTGTTTTTGAGTTTTACAAAGTCGCCGTCATAATTGTCGTATCTCCCGTAACTTTCCCTGAACAGTACGTCACCGCAGAAAATTACGTCGTCCATGATATAGCACGCCTCTCCTTCGCTATGTCCCGGGGTGTGCATCACTTCTACTCTTGTGCCGCAGAGATCCAGCACGTCGCCGTCATTTACGCATACGTCGACGTCAAAGTGTCTGACGAGATTGTTGCCGTACGGAGAGAAATTCTTGCTGCCGTCGTCAATTTTTTCAATATCCGATTCGTGCATATAAATTTTCGCTCCCGTCCTCTCTTTCAATTCAGCCGCGCCCATGATGTGGTCGTAATGTCCGTGAGTGATCAGGAGTGCTTTTATTTTTACGCCTGCCTTTTGCGCCTCGGATATCATAAACGGCGCATAAATACAATCGACGACAAAACCTTCTTTGCTTTCCTCATTGTAAACGAGGTAACAGTTGGTCTGATAGGATACGTTAATTATTTTCATATCTCACCTATTTCTCGATTATCATTGTTACGGGTCCGTCGTTGGACATATCGATGTGCATGTGCTCTCCGAATACACCGCTTGCAACCTTGCCGAGCATATGCTCGAATTTTTTCAGAGTATAGTCATACATAGGTTTAGCTACGTCGTAATGCGCCGATTTAGAAAAATCGGGACGTCTTCCTGTCGCCGCGTTACCGTATAAAGTAAAGTTAGACACGCACATCACCTCTCCGCCTATATCTTTGAGCGTTCTGTTGAGCTTGCCGTTGTCGTCGCGGAATATCCTCATGCCTACGATCCTGTCTACGACATAGTCTATCTTTTTCTCGTCATCGTCAGCCGTATAGCCGACAAGCACGAGAAATCCTTCTCCTATCGATGAAATTTTTTCTCCGTTTACCGTAAGCGTCGCACTGTTTACTCTTTGAATTACTGCTCTCATTTTACCTCTCAAGCGTAAAATCGCTTTCTGTTTATTTTCTGTACGTTTTTATTGCATAAAGATGCGGCGATTTATCGCCGCTTTTTATCTTGCCGTCAGACGTTGTTCGTTCTTGAAACGGACGTCACGCCTTTAAGCGACTGTATTTTCTTTATAAGATTTTCAAGATCGGCAACGTTGCTTATCTCAACAGACACGGTTATCACAGCCGTACCGTTCTTTTCCGCGCGCGCGTTTATATTGGTCATGGATATCTTCATATTGTTGATAAGCGTAGCAACTTCTATTACGAGTCCTGTCCTGTCTTCTGCGGTTATGCCGAGAGAAGATATGAATTTCTCTCCGACCGCGTTCTGTGCCGGCCATACCGCCTCTATAAGACGTTCGGGCTCGAGATATTTGACGTTGGTACAATCCGCACGGTGTATCGTAACGCCTCTGCTCCTCGATATATAACCGACGATCTCGTCCCCGGGGACAGGCGTGCAGCAATGCGAAAAACGTATCTTGATATCGTTGTATCCCTTGACGATAATGCCGCTGTCGTTCTTCCTTTTGCGCGATGCTGCGGGTTTGACTTCTATAACGGGTTCTTTCTTGCACTCTTCGACCTTGTAAAACTCGATCATTTTGGTCAGAACCTGATTGGTAGTCAGCTCTCCGTATCCGACCATCGCAAATATCTCGTCGGGATCTATGACGTTGTATTTCTGCTTTATATAATCGCGCCATGACGATAGCGCAACGAGATCCGCAAGCTGATAATTCTTGTGTTTAGCCTCGCGCTCGAGCATATCTTTGCCGCGCTTTATGTTCTCGTCGCGCATTTCCTTCTTGAAGAAACTCTTGATCTTGCTCTTTGCAGAAGGAGTCTTGACAAATTTAAGCCAATCTCTCGACGGTCCTTTTGCCGCTGCCGAAGTGACAACCTCGACCACGTCGCCGTTTTTGAGTACGGTATCCACGGGCACCATCTTGGAATTTATCTTTACGCCTACGCACTTGTTTCCGACCTGTGAGTGTATTGCATACGCAAAGTCAATGCCCGTAGCCCCTGCGGGAAGGTTTATGACTTCACCCATCGGAGTAAACACGAAAACCTGATCGACGTAAAGATCGAGCTTGAGCATATCGAGATATTCGCGCGAATCGCTGACGTCGTTCTGCAGTTCCATAACACTTCTTATCCACGCGAGTTTATTGTCGTCGATAGAAGAATTGCCGTCTGTGACGCCCTGCTTGTATTTCCAATGCGCAGCGATACCGTATTCGGCTATACGGTGCATTTCGTGAGTGCGTATCTGTATCTCGAAAGGAGAACCGTAACTCGACAGCACCGTCGTATGCAAAGACTGATACATATTAGTCTTGGGCACTGAAATGTAATCCTTAAATCTGCCCGGGAGCGGTTTCCACATCGTATGTATCGCGCCGAGAACCGCATAGCAGTCTTTTACGGTATCGACGATAATTCTGACTGCAGTCAGATCGTAGATCTCCTCAAAGCTCTTGCCTTTTTTCATCTTGCGCCAGATGCTGTAAAAATGCTTGGGCCTGCCGTTTATATCGCCTTTTATGCCGAGCTCCTCAAGCATTTTCTTGAGATCCTGCGTTATAGAATCGACAAGCTTTTGCCTTTCTACCTTGGTGGACGCGACTTTCTCCGCGATCATATAGTAATCGTCGGGATAAAGATATCTGAGACAGAGGTCCTCGAGTTCGCCTTTGACGCTGGCGATACCGAGGCGTGCCGCTATCGGAGCGTATATCTCGAGCGTTTCGGTGGCAACGCGCTTGCGGTCTTCTTCCTTTCTGTAAGAAAGCGTACGCATATTGTGAAGTCTGTCGGCAAGTTTTATGATTATAACGCGTATATCGTTGCTCATCGCAAGGAACATACGCCTCAGGTTCTCCGCCTGAGCCTCTTCGCGCGACTTGAAATTGAGCTTGTTGAGCTTTGTAACGCCGTCAACGAGCATTACTACGCTGTGACCGAATTCGCTTTCTATTTCCTCTTCCGTGACCGATGTATCTTCTACGACGTCATGCAGCAAAGCTGCGATTATCGTATCGCAATCGAGTCCTAATTCGACAAGTATGCTCGCTACCGCTACGGGATGGATAAAATACTCTTCACCCGACTGACGCAACTGTCCCTTATGCGCGGTTTTGGCAAAGTAATACGCGCGGACTATCCTCTGATAGCTCGCGTCCGAATAACTGTTTTCGATCTGAGTCAAAAATTCTTCTATCATATAGTATTACCGTAACCCTTTGCCGAACGAACACACGTTCTATACTTATATCATACCACGTTTTTCAAACGTATCAATACCTATTTTCAAATAATCGCCGTTATTTTAACGATATAGGACATTTTGTTATACCGCTTAGCCGATGCATATCTCCCTGTACAAAGAACTGTCCGACAACTCGACTTTTTTGCCGCCTATGCAACGTATGTCCGAGCCGTATGAAAGCAGCCCCAATTCTTCAAAAACGTAAAAGCATATGAGAAATTTGCGTTTGTCTACCTCGCAGTCGACGGCGATATCCGCATACAGCGCGGCGACGTCGTTATACCGATGCTGCCCCGTCTTGCCTCGTATCGCTTTAAATACACGACCGAATTCTTCGTATGTAGGCGCATTTTCGCGGTACAACGCGCTGATATCCGTAAAAGGCGCGACACAGACTTTGTCTTTTATTGCAAAGCGGTTTATGCCCGCAAGCGGTTTTCCGAGAAGGATAATATCCGAATAGAAATCGGTCGAACCCTTTGACGGACAAAGTATTATGCGCGTTTCAGGCAACTTGCCTTCACCTTTGCCGAATACTACGGAAAGTCCGAGAAGTTCAGCTGCACGCTCTGCCGTCTTCTTGTCGAAAGCTACAAAACATACTCCGTAAGGCTTGTTTTTCAGCCTTTCGAGTTCTTTTTCGTCAATACCGACGATCTGTATATCCTTGTCTTTTTCTGACGCGAGTCCTCTGTTTTTCAGGTTGTATTCATAACACACGTCGTCGTCGGGAAGTCCGAGCGGCAGAACGTTTCTGATGACCGCCTGCGTACGCTCCACGTTGTTAAATACAGAATAGGATATATCGAGATAAAACCTCTTTTCTGCGTCGCTGTTGAAGTATTCTTTGTCCTCGGACATGCCGAACCCGAGGATCTCCATATTCTTAAGCCTGCTTTTAAGATGACTGCCGTCGCCGAAAGGAACAAAAGAACATTTTTTCTCGTCCACAGCGAATACCGGAGCGGGATTGCCCTCTCCGAAAGGCTGCAGCATCATGAGTTGTTTGGTCACCTCGATAGCAACGGGACCGTTTATTACGCAGTCGCAGGCGCGTTCCTGCTTAGATATTACGTTGCCGTACACCTCTTTCGCATAGGCGTTGAGCGTATTTCTGAAGTCGTCGAATTTATCCTCTTCGAGCCCTACTCCGCATGCCATAGGATGACCGCCGAAACGCGTAAGGAAACACGACGCTTGCTTTACGCAGTCAAGGATATTTACACCTGCCACGCTCCTGCCGGATCCCTTCAATACGCCCTTATTTTTGGTAAACAATATTACGGGACGCGAAAAAAGTCCTACAAGGCGCGACGCCGTTATACCGAGCACGCCGTCGTCCCAATACGGGGCGTAAAGCACTATGAAAAGATTGTTTTCAAAGTCGTAATCTCTGAGTTTTTCAAGGCAATCTTCGGTAAGATCGTCCGTAAGCTGCTGACGCACGTCGTTTGCTTTGTTAATCTCATCCACAAGACATTTGAGCAGGAACAGATCGTTTTCTACAAACAGCTGAACAACTTCGTTTGCGTCCTTGACTCTGCCCATGGCGTTTATCCTCGGAGCGAGCCTGAAGGCAATGTCGGACGAAGTAACACTTCCTTTTATACAGCTGTCGACGAGCAGATTTATGCCTCGTCTGTATTTCTTGTTTATACTGACGAGTCCGTAGTACGTTATGACTCTGTTGTCGCCGACAAGCGGTACGACGTCGGCAACCGTTGCAAGCGCGGCTATGTCGTAATACTTCTTGCTCTCGTCCTGCCCTGCCAACGCCTCTACTATCCTCAAAGCGACTCCCGCGCCACAGAGATCTCTGAAAGCGTTTTGAGTTCTCGCGCTGACGTGCGGGTTGAAAACGGGACAATCGGGCAATTTTTCTCCCGGCTGATGGTGATCGGTGATAAGCATGTCGAAACCGAGTTCCTGCTGCGCATAATCAACTTCTTCTACTGAATTTATGCCGCAGTCGACGCTTATCACGACCTGAGCGTCGGTATTTTCTGCAATATACTCGAGCGCGGGAACGCTGATACCGTAACCTTCGCTGTGCCTGTTGGGGATATAATAATTAACTTTGCCTTTGCTTACCTTAGAAAGATAGCCGTAAAGTATCGATACCGCACATACGCCGTCGCAATCGTAATCGCCGTATATTACGATGCTCTCTCCGCTGTCGACAGCGGCTCTCAGTCTTTGAGCAATTTCGTCTATGCCGTCGTAATCGGAAAGCGGAGTCAGCGACGCAAGGGACGGATGCAGAAAAGCGCGCGCAGAGTCAACGTCCCCGAATCCTCTCTTTACGAGAAGATCGGCAACGATCGGATCGAGCGCAAGCTCTTTTTGAAGTATAAAAGATTTTTCTCTGTCGTCCATATCACACACGCGCGTATATAAATACAATTAATTATATCGTCTTTCTTATCTCTGACGAATATCGGGCGCGGAAAGTCTGAATATTTGCCGCACGGTTTTGCCGTAAAATGAAAGAAGGGTTGCGATTTACGCGACCCTTCGTTTTCTTAAGATTAAGCGTTCTTCTTTTTCTTCTGTCCGACGAAAGTAGGCGTTGCCTTGCTCGCTCTTTCTCTCTTCCACTTATCTCCCGCATTTTTCATAAGTGCGTAGAGCGCAGGCGAAATGAATACGGACGAATAGAAACCTGCTATAAGACCGAATATAACGGGAAGAGCGAATTCTCTGACCGACGCTGTACCGATGATCGCAAAGATAACTATTGCAAACATCGTGGTGACCGTGGTATTGATCGTTCTCGTCATAGACTGCTTGGTAGACTTGTCGGCTATTTCGAAGTTGTCGATAATAGCGTTGGTATTGAGTTTCTTCTCTATCTTGTTGTTTTCACGGACACGGTCGAAGATGATTATCGTGTTGTTGATAGAGTAAGCGACTATCGTGATCATTGCCGCGATAAACGAGCTGTTTACCTGGATGTGGAACGCTATCGTGAGCGCAACCATGATCGCTACGTCGTGGATAAGAGCAATGACTGCAGCAAGACCGCTCCAGAGCTCGAAACGAATTATGACGTATACGAGGATGATCGCAAGAGATATCGCGAGAGATATGATAGCGGTATTGATAAGCGACTCGCTTGCGGTAGCACCGATATTGCTCATCGTAACGCTGACGTTTTTATAACCGTTTTCTTCGCTGTAGATCTCTTTGATTTTCTCTTCGATAAGAGTGTTTCTCTCACCCGTGAGCTCGTTATTGGGATCGTACGTCTTGGATATATTGTCATACTTGACGACAAGTGCCATAGACGCGCCGGAGTCAGATTTCTGACTGTAGCTTATGGTAGCTTTTACAGCAGAGGCATCGATAGTGATGTCATACTTTTCTTTAGCTATCTCGACGACCTGCTTTGCGATCTCGTCGTCCTGCAGTACGTCTTTTATCGTATCGAGATGTTTGTTGTATTTGCTGCTGTCGGAGAGCTCGTCTTCACCGAGGACTACGTTGACGACCGAACCTCCCGCAAAGTCGGTACCGATATTCATACCCTTGGATATGTCTTTATAAGATACCGCATATCCCGTGAACACCGCCGCAGCGATCAAAATGATCACAAACGGGATCACGAACCATATCTTGAACATTTTAGGGATGTTTCTGTCTATCTTGAACTTTTTCATGCAGTAACACCTCCTTTATTTTTCTCGGACACTTCAGTCTGCTCTGTTTCGGATACGTTGTCGTCATCATCGTCTTCGACAACACGTTTCAAAGCATACATCGAGGCGTGCTTTTCGCTGTGGAAAGCCATGATCGCTTTGAGAACTATACGCGTGATCAGGAGTGAAGTTATCAGCGACAGGATAATACCGATAAGGAGCGTGATACCGAAACCTTTTATCGTGGACGCACCTACGAGCATAAGTACTACCGCGCCGATTATCGTAGTTACGTTACCGTCGATGATTGCACCGAGCGAACGCTTGAAACCTTCGCTGACGGACATGCGCATCGACTTGCCCTTTGCGTATTCTTCTTTTATTCTTTCAAATATAATTACGTTAGCGTCGACCGCCATACCTATACTCAAAAGGATACCTGCGATACCCGAGAGCGTAAGCTGTACCCACGGGAAGACTGCGAGGAAGAAGACGTAAGTCATCGTGTAGTAAGCAAGCGCAAGACTTGCGGCAACACCCATGAGTCTGTATATCGCGATAAGGTAGATCATTATAAGCGCGAGACCGACAAGACCCGCGATAACGCCTGCTCTTATAGCCGAATCGCCGAGCGTAGCGGTAAGCGTGCTGGATTCTTCCATTATCAGCTGGAGCGGGAAAGTGCCTGCCTGAATCTGAACTGCGAGGTCGTAAGCGTCTTCATAGCTGTAGCTGCCGCTTATCGTACACTGACCGCCCGTGATCGCCTCGGATACGGTAGCGTGCATAACGTATTCGCCGTTGATGTAGATACCGAGATATTTGCCCGTGAGATCGGACGTGATGTCCGCAAACTTGTCCGAACCTGCGCTCGTAAACTTGAGTGCTACTTCGTAATAACCCGTTTCGCTGTTGTAAATAACGCCCGTTTCGGCAATTTCGTCGCCCGTCATGAGCGTATCGTTTACCGTTTCGGCGTCGGTATATTCCTTAAACTCAAGGCTGGACGGACGTCCGATAAGCTCGAATATTCTCTCGGGATCTTCTACGTCCGGGACCTCTACTCTTATCGTATCGCCGTAGACGCTGACCTGCGCCTCAGTATAGCCTTTGTTGAACAAAAGCGATTCCAAACTCGCACGCGTGCCTTCGATAGCCATTTCTATCTCCTGCTCGTCGTTTTCGCCGTCAGTCATGCTGTCGGGAAGGTTATCTCTGTCTACTCTGTACACCGCGTAAGCACCGCCGCTGAGATCGAGACCCAGCTTTATACGGGTAGGATAAGCGTTGTAATTGTAGACGCCGAGCTCTCCGTTGTCAAGGCTGACAAAGGCGAAGACCGTGCCTAAAATGATAAGTATGGAAAAAACAGCTAAAAACACAATCGGAAGTACGATTGATTTGCTCTTTATCACCTTACTTGCCTCCTGAAATTAGTCCTACTCAAATATTATATATATATAATAAAAATAAGTCAATAAAAGTTTGCTTGTTTTTTTGCGTTTAATACAAAAATCGGTAATATCGGGGCGGGATTTTACGCTCAAAACGAAAAAAGAGAGAAAACCCGCCTTGACGCGACGTCTTCTCTCCGCTTTTCGTGAAATATGACCCTTTTTATTGCGGTCGTGTTCTGCGCTTTGTGTGCTCAGCTATTCTCCGCACGCCTCGATAGCGGCGATGGCGAGAGAAAGTTCGAAACGCTTTTTCATCATTGCGCAGCTGATATCGTAGGGCTTGTTCATGTCCCCTGCGAAATTCAGGTTGTTTGCCACACAGCCGCCGCTGCAATAGTATTTTGCGGGACAATTCGTGCAGTCGGGCTTGTTGGTCACGATATTTCCCGCAAAAATCTCGCTTACCGACTTGTCGTAGTCGGTACTGACGAGCACGTTGCCCATTTTATACGGCGCACGCTCGGCGAATTGGTGACACGGATAGATATCGCCTCTCGGCGTAACCGCGAGATATTCGCAGCCGCTGCCGCAACCCGTAAGTCTTTTTACGACGCATGGTCCGCCCTCGAGATCGTACATGAAGTGGAAGAAATTGAACCACTTGTCCTTGGTCTTTCTCCTCTCGATATACGCTGCCGCGAGCTTTTCGTATTCTTTGAATATCGCAGGCAGATGCTCTTTTTTTATCTTCAGCTCTTCGATATCGGTTACGACAGGCTCCATGGATATCTGATCGAAACCCGCATCGTTGAGGAACAGGATATCTTCGCAGAAATCGAGATTTTTTGCCGTGAAAGTGCCGCGGACATAATATGACTTGTCGCCTCTTATTTTGCGGAACTCGAGCGCGTTGCTGAGTATAAGATCGAAAGCGTCGGCTCCGCTGGGGGTCTTTCTTACGGCATTGTGGATCTCTCTTCTTCCGTCAATGCTGAGCACGACGTTGTACATGTTGTCGTTGAGCCATTTCCTGTTTTCTTCGTTGAGAAGAACGCAGTTGGTAGTCATAGTGAAAGAGAAAGTCTTGCCCGTGGATTTTTCAAGAGAACGCGCATATTCGACTACGGCTTTTACCGTCTTCATGTTCATCAGCGGTTCTCCGCCGAAAAAGTCTATCTCGAGGCTCTTTCTGTTGCCGCTGTTAGCGATAAGAAAATCCACCGCGCGCAGTCCTACATCTACGGGCATGTGCGCCTTGTCAGCCGTATGGTATGTACCTTCGTCCGCAAAACAGTATCTGCAACGCAGATTGCAGTCGTGACAGATATGAAGGCACAGCGCCTTTATCTCTCCCGTCCTCTTTTTCTTCTGAGTAACGGTGCAGGGGCTGTCGAACACGCCCTGTTCTCTGAGCTCGTCGAGTTCTTTGTTTATCTCTGTCTTATCCTGCTCTGAAATTGCAGCAAAATCCTCCGCCTCGCTGCCCTCGAAAGGCAATGCGAGTCGGTCTTTTATACATAAAAAAGTGACATAATCCACATTGTGCAGACTGCCACTTTCGCTGTCGAAGGCAAAATAATGCGTTTTGCCTCCGTAGTTAAAGCCGAACGGATGAGTCATTTAATGCTCACAGCAAAGGCTTTTTGACGGTATTGACTTTTTCGTCTCTGTTCTTACAGCTCTGATTGCCTACCGTGCAGCTGGTCTTGCATGCGCTCTGGCAGCTGGACTGGCACTCTCCGCAACCGATGTTGCCGCTCTTCTTCATGCCGTTTACGGCGATACTGTTGATATGTTTCATAACAACCTCCGACTTGAGTTTATTGTATATATATTTTAATATACTCCGAAATATAAATCAAGTATTATCCGCAAACTTGATCAACTTTTGTCGACTTTGCAACTTTCCTGACGGTACATCATATTACATCCCCGCCTGTCATATCCTTTTTGTAGTGGAGGTAATTTTATGGAAAAGGTAAAATTTTCAAAATACGACGTGCTGGATATCGTCAGAAGTTCTCTGTTCGCGATAATATTGTCGATACTTCTCGTAATGGCTTTCGCGATAATAGCCAAATTCGCCAACATAGCCGAAAACGTGATAGAGCCCGTAAATATCGCCATCAAGATCCTGTCCGTCGCGGTCGGCAGCCTTATAGGAGTGCGACACAACAGTAAAGGTCTTGTAAAAGGGCTTATAATCGGCGTGCTTTATGCGGCAATGACGTATCTCGTATTCGCAAGCGTAAGCGGAGATTTCAGCAAAAACCCGATGACGGTTTACGACATCATCGCATGCGTAGCGGCAGGCGTGCTTGCAGGTATTCTCGCAGTCAACGTAAAACGCGTCAAGGGCTGAAAGCGATTTCGGCAATAAAAAAGCGGAGAAAAATCTCCGCTTTTTTATTTATCGTATTTCTTATCAGAACTTGAGGTCCTTGTTGTCGCCGTCGATACCGGTGGTATCGGAGCTTTCGCTCTGCTCAACGGTAGCGGAAACTTCGTCCTGAGCCTCTGCAGTTTCTTCTTTAGCCTTAGCGCCCTTTTTCTTGCTCTTTGCAGCTTTCTTCTCTGCCGCCTGTGCGTCTTCGACTACGTCGTCTGCAGCTACGGGAGCGTTGGATGCGGGAGCAGCTTCTGCGGTAGCGTTTGCATCGGTAGCAGCGCCGTCGACAGAACCTTCGGTAACGGGGTTCATAACGGTGTAAACCGCGCCTTTGTCAATGGTAACGAGCGCGCTGCCGTCGCCGTTTGCGCTGATGTCGATAACAAACGTATTCTGTGCGTTGTCTATCATTTTGATCGTGCCGATAAATCCGCCGATCGTCTTGATCTTGGTGCCGACTTTTATACCTGCCATCATTTCCTGAGCTTTCTTCTGTCTTTTCTTCTGCGGTATGATGGACAAAAGCATCGTACCTACGAGCATAACGGCAAGAACTACGAGGATGATCCAGGAACTGTTGCCGGGTTCAGCCGCCAAAAACATATTGATCATTATTATTCTCCTTTCAGATTTTGCGTAACAAAATCTTGGTTTCGTGTATATCTAATAATATAGAAATTATTTACAAATAGCAAGTTATTTTTACTGTGTTATTGTAAATTTTTGCTTAAAAACGCGTCGTTTGGTGTCGAAAACGATGTTTTTTGCTTACTTTTTCTTTTCCCAGGAATAGTGTTCTTTGAAATCCGCGTAGAAATCAGCGAACTCGTCTTTCATTATCGCGTCTTTGATATCCTGCATCAGTTTCACGAGGAAATGTATGTTGTGTATGGACAAAAGTTCTCCGCCGAGTATCTCGTCGCTGTTTATCAGATGTCTTATATACGCCCTCGAAAAGTTGCGGCAGCAATAGCAGTCGCAGCCCTCTTCCACGGGGGTAAAATCCTCTTTGTATTTAGCGTTTCTGAGCGTTATGTTGCCGTGCCTCGTGAAAGCCATGCCGTTTCTCGCTATACGCGTAGGCAAAACGCAGTCGAACATGTCTATGCCGCGCATAACGCCTTCTACAAGACAGTCGGGGCTGCCGACGCCCATGAGATAACGCGGCTGATTTTCGGGATAATGCGGTCTTAAAAGATCGAGCATCTTGTACATGACTTCTTTGGGTTCACCGACGGAAAGTCCGCCTATCGCCATACCGCACCTCGCATACTCCGCGGTGCGCTTTACGCTCTCGAGGCGCAGATCTTCGTACATATTGCCCTGCACTATCGGGAAAAGCATCTGTCTGTCCCAATCAGTATGCGCCTTAACGCATCTGTCGAGCCAACGCAGTGTCCTTTCCATAGCCGTCTTTGACTTGCGGTAATCGGTATCCGCCGCAGTGCACTCGTCGAAAGCCATTATAATATCGGAGCCGAGCGCGTTCTGAACGTGAACGGCGTCCTCGGGCGTGAGATGATGACGGCTGCCGTCTATATAAGAACCGAAAGTTACGCCGTCGTCGGTTATCTTGCGCAGTTTAGAAAGCGAAAATACCTGAAAACCGCCGCTGTCGGTCAGTATAGGCTTGTTCCAATTCATGAACTTGTGCAGACCGCCCGCCTTTTCTACGAGTTCGTGCCCCGGGCGCAGATAGAGATGATATGTGTTTGCAAGCACTATGCTCGCGCCCGTTTCTTCTACTGCTTTGGGCGTAAGACTCTTTACCGTGGCATTTGTGCCTACGGGCATGAATACGGGGGTTTCCACCACTCCGTGAGGCGTGGTGAGCCTGCCTATTCTCGCTCCCGTATGTTTATCGGTTTTTATTACTTCGTATGAAAACATATATCTCCCGTATCCGCCTGCTTTATTCTCGGCGTTGTGTTTGAAAATTTCTTTGTATGTGTTTATAAAACAGTGATCGGCTCATCTCAGGATATCATATCCGCGACTTGCTGCCTCTTTTACAGTATCAGCGTTGCGTCGCCGAAAGAGAAAAATCTGTATCCCTCTTCGACTGCTATCCTGTACATTTCGAGCGCGTTTTCTCTGCCCATGAACGCGCTGACAAGCATAAGCAACGTAGACTGCGGCAAATGGAAATTGGTGATAAGCGCGTCTACCGCCTTGAACTTGTATCCGGGGTAAATAAAGATGTCGGTATCTCCAGAGCAAGCCTCTACCGTGCCGTCCTCTTTTGCAACGCTTTCGAGCACTCTGACAGAGGTCGTGCCTACGCATATAACGCGTCTTCCTTCGCGCTTTGCCGCCGTTATTATCGCCGCGTTTTCCTCGTCGACGCGGTAATATTCGCTGTGCATCTTATGGTCGAGCACGTTTTCTTCCTTTACGGGTCTGAAAGTGCCTAAACCGACGTGCAGCAGCACCGTCGCTACCTGTACGCCCATGCCCTTTATCTTTTCGAGCAGCTCGGGCGTAAAGTGAAGTCCCGCCGTGGGCGCGGCAGCCGAACCGTTGGTCTTGCAGTATACTGTCTGATATCTGTTCTTGTCCTCGAGCTTTTTCGTTATATAAGGAGGCAGAGGCATGTTGCCTATCTCGTCGAGTATATCCTCGAAAACCCCGTCGAACGTGAATTTTATATCCCTTATGCCCTCTTCTTTATAAGCGACTACCTCTCCTTGCAGTCTGTCGGAGAACATGAGTTTTGTGCCCACTCTAAGCTTTTTGGCTGGACGCGTTATGCACTCCCATACCGTGTAGTCGAGTCTTTTGAGCAAGAGCACTTCGCACTCTCCGTCGCCGAGAGAACCGTCCGCAAGCACGCGCTTTGCGAATATTCTCGCGGGTATGACTTTTGTGTTGTTCACGACGAGCACGTCTCCCGCCCTGAGATAATCCGTTATTTCTCTGAATATCCTGTGCTCGATACTTCCGTCCGCTCTGTTGTAAACGAGAAGTCGCGAAGAATCGCGCGGCTCTGCGGGAGTCTGCGCGATCTGTTCTTTTGGAAGATAATAATCGAAATCAGTTGTCTTCATCGTCATAGTCAGTCTTTATCCTCTCCCGTTTCGAGTACGTCGAGTATGCTCATCTGTCTTACCGCGCTCTGCGGCACTTTCATGCCGAGATGTTCGTATGCGTCGGGCAGAACTATCCTGCCTCTCGGAGTGCGTGCAACGAAGGTTATCTGCATAAGATAAGGCTCGTAAACGTCTTCGATCGTGCCGCTGTCCTCTCCTACCGCAGCGCTGAGCGTATCGAGTCCCACGGGACCGCCGCCGAATTTTTCTATCATCGTGGTGAGAAGTCTGCGGTCTACCGAGTCGAGTCCGAGCTTGTCTATTTCCATTTTGCCGAGTGCGTGATCTGCGACTTCGTATGTTATGACGCCCTCTCCTTTGACTTCTGCAAAATCGCGCACTCTCTTGAGTATGCGGTTGGCAATACGCGGAGTGCCGCGGCTTCTTCTCGCGATCTCTACCGCGCCGTCTTCTGTAATATCTATGCCGAGTATGGTCGCAGAACGTCTGACTATCTGCGCAAGCTGCTCGGGCGTGTACATCTCAAGCCTGCAATTTACGCCGAAACGGTCGCGCAAAGGTCCCGTCAGCATACCTGCCTTGGTAGTCGCGCCGATAAGCGTGAACTTGGGCAGAGAGAGTCTTATGCTCTTTGCCGTAGGTCCTTTGCCTACGATAAAATCGAGAGCAAAGTCTTCCATTGCGGGATAAAGCACTTCTTCTACGTTGCGGTTAAGACGGTGTATCTCGTCGATAAACAACACGTCGCCCTCTCCGAGATTGGTGAGTATCGCCGCGAGATCGGCAGCTTTTTCTATCGCCGGTCCGCTCGTGATCCTTATCTGACTGCCCATTTCATTGGCTATTATGTGCGCGAGCGTAGTCTTGCCGAGTCCTGGAGGACCGTATAAAAGGACGTGGTCGAGAGCCTCTCCTCTCGCCGCTGCCGCTTTTATATAGATCTCGAGATTTTCTTTGACCTTGTCCTGTCCGACGTAGTCTTTCATCGTCTTGGGACGCAGGTTGTTTTCGTTGTCCGAATCCGACGCTATCGGCATCGAGGACATAAATCTCTCTTCGTCTTCTTCAAAATTCATCTGTCAAAACTCCTCAAAGCTAAAGTGATTATCTGCTCCAGCTTGTCCGTCTTCTTCATAGCCGCGCTTACTGCGGTAAATGCATCAGTCTTGGATATACCGAGAGATACAAGAGCCGATATCGCGTCCGACGCGACGCCGCTCTGCTGCGGCTCCGACTGCGTAAACAGGTCGGATACGCTGCCGTTTGCAGCGACTGCCTCGTTCATCTGCTCTCTGAGTTCGAGAACTATGCGTTCAGCGGTCTTCTTGCCTATACCCTTGACTTTGGATATAGTCGCCGTATCACCGCTTACGATAGCGACCGCAAGAGTGCTCACGTCCGCAGACGAGAGTATCTGAAGCGCCATTTTGCCGCCGACGCCGCTGACCGACGTCAGTTTCTGAAACATATTCTTTTCTTCTTTGCTGTAAAAGCCGAACAGTCTTACGTCGTCCTGCGTAATGCTGAGCACTGTATAAACCGTGCACTCGAGACCGATTTTGCCGAGTCTTTGCAAAGCGTTGTTGGACACGAGAAGATCGTAGCCCACGCCTCCCGCGGACACTACGAGCCTGCCTTCTTCGTAATGAACGACTTTTCCCGTAATACAATAAAACATATATAATATTATAAAGTATATGCTGATTTTTGACAACCGTTTGGTAATAAAAGAAAGCGCGGGATTTGTCCCGCGCTTTTAACTTTGTTTCCTATCCTTATGTATCAGTTGAGCTCTCTGAGCTTTTTGAGAACGGTTTCCTGCAGTTCCCTGAGATTGCCGTCGTTGGCAATCACGGTATATCCCGTCTTCATGCGCTGACTGTCGTCGGGCTGCAGAGCCATTATCCTCTCCACTCTCGATACGTCGCAGTTATCGCGCACCACGACTCTGCTGACGCGCGTCTGTTTATCTCCGACCACAAGCCATACCTTGTCGAAATAATCTTTGAGCAGACCGCCTTCGAACACCTGAACTTCTATAAACACTCTTTCCTTCCCCGCCGTGAGTCTGTCGAGCTCTTTTTTGACGTAAGGATGAGCGATAGCGTTGAGCTCCTGCACCTTTTCGGCATCACCGAGTACAGCCGCTGCGACTTTTCTGTTGTCTATTTCGCCGTCGGTAAGCACGTCGCCGAATTTTGCGGTCAGCTCGTTTTTGTAATCCTTTCTTTTTTTTACGACGCGGTATACCGCGTCGCAATCCACGACCTCTTCTCCGAGATTTCTGAGCATGGAGAGCACCGTGCTTTTGCCGCTGCCCATGCCTCCTATAACGGCGATCTTCATCATTTAGCCTCCAGCCAATTATCTCCGCTGCCAACGTCCGCGATAAGCGGCACGCTGAGCTCTGTAACGTTCTGCATGCAGTTTTTCAGCAGTCCGCTTACTCTTTCCTTTTCGTCAAACGGACAGTCGATTATCAGCTCGTCGTGCACCTGCATGATGAGCTTTGCCTTATATCCGCCTTTTTCAAGTTCCTCTTCAATCTTTAGCATAGCAGTTTTTATAATGTCGCTCGCAGTACCCTGCAAAGGCATATTCATGGCGACTCTTTCTCCGAACGCACGCGTCGCGTATACCGACGATTGCAACTCGGGGATAAATCTCTTCCTGCCGTAAAGCGTTCTGACATATCCGTTGGACTTTGCAAAAGCCACGCAGTCGTCCATGAACTGTCTGACCTTGGGATAGGTAGCGAAATAATTCTGCATATACTTTCTCGCCTGCGGAACGCTTATGCCGAGATCTTCGCTCAGTCCGAAATCGCTTATGCCGTATATTATGCCGAAATTCACCGCTTTAGCACTTCTTCTCATATCCTGCGTCACTTCTTCGAAAGGCACGCCGAAAAGCCTTGCCGCAGTCGCTCTGTGGAAATCCGCTCCCTCGTTGAACGCCTCTATCATAGCTTCGTCGCCGCTCATGTGCGCCATGAGCCTGAGCTCTATCTGAGAATAATCGCCGCAGACGAGAGTATTGCCCTCTGCGGGCACGAACATCTTGCGTATCCTCTTGCCGCTCTCTTTGCGTATCGGGATATTCTGCAGATTGGGTTCTGTCGACGAAAGTCTGCCCGTTGCGGTGACAGCCTGTTTGAATACGGTGTGTATCCTGCCGTTTTTGTCTATCAGCGGGAGCATGCCGTCGAGATATGTGGATTTGAGCTTGACCAGCTCTCTGTATTGCAGTATCGCGCCTATTATCGGATGCTCGTTCTTCAGCGATTCGAGCACTTCGACGTTGGTCGAATAGCCTGTCTTGGTCTTTTTGCCGTGTCTGAGCCCGAGTTTTTCAAACAGTATCCTTGCAAGCTGCTGAGTCGAATTTATGTTGAACGCCTCTCCCGCAAGTTCTGTTATCTCTGCTGAAAGTTTTTCTGTTTCCTCAGTCAGTTCGCTGTTGAGTTCGTCGAGATAAGCTCTGTTAACCTTAAAGCCCTCTTTTTCCATAGAATAAAGGACGTGAACGAGCGGCAGTTCGAGCTCTTTATACAGCTTTTCCTGCTCTTTTTCTCTCATCTCTTCATCGAGAAGGTCGTCGAGAGCGATAAGCGCGGCGGCACCGTTGTCAGGATCCTGCCCGTATGCCGCAGCAAGCGCGGAAAGCGTCTTGAAAGTGCGGTTGCTGTCGCAGAGATACGCCTTTAACATCACGTCATCGTAAACGCCTTTTATCTCTATTCCGTAAGGCTCGAAAAGGTGCATATACGTCTTTACGTCAAAACAAAGTTTGCGTACGTCTTCGTCTTCGGTAAGCGGTTTTATCGCGCGCAGAAAAGCGTTGTAATCCACGCCCTCTCCGAGCAGATTTTCGGATACTGATATTTCGTAAGAGCTCTTTGCTCCTCCTATGAAAATGCGCTGCGAAATGTCAAATGCGAATATGCCCGACTTCTTTATTTCGTCGAGCGCGGCGGACAAAGCGGTTTCGTCTTCT
This sequence comes from uncultured Christensenellaceae bacterium, assembly GCA_944383895.1. GTDB lineage: Bacteria > Bacillota > Clostridia > Christensenellales > UBA3700 > Ornithoclostridium. The sequence continues at coordinate 203,168 of CALWRH010000001.1, forward strand.
ACCTTCACCGCCTCCTGTGCTTTTGCCGTCTGCACGGCTCCGTCTTTATAAGTCAGCCTGTCGGCTATCTTGGAAAATTCGAATTCGAGCAGGATATCCTTCACTTCGCGCTCGTAGACGTATTCGAAAGACACGTCTTCGGGCACTGTCTGTATCGGACAGTCGCGGTCTATCGTCGCGAGTTTGTACGAAAGATATGCGCTCTCTTTGCCTTCGGTCAGCTTTTTGTTGAGTGCGCCTTTTGTTTCGTCGATATGCGCGTAGACGCTGTCGAGCGTACCGTACTGCGCAAGCAGTTTGGTTGCCGTGCCCTCGCCTATCCCCGCAACGCCGGGTATATTGTCCGAGCTGTCGCCCATGAGCGACTTGAGATCTATTATCTGCGACGGCGCAAAACCGTCTTCTTTCAGCCTCGCCTCGTCATATTCGACTATCTCCGAAATGCCTTTTTTAGTCATCAGAACGGTTGTTTTATCGTCTATCAGCTGAAGACTGTCCCTGTCGCCCGTAACGATATACGTCCTGCACTTGCTGCGCTTTGAAAGCGTGCCGAGTATGTCGTCTGCCTCGTATCCGTCAAGCTCGGCTATCTGCACTTTCATGGCTCTCAATAAGCGTTTGAGAGGCTCGAGCTGACTTGCGAGTTCTTCGGGCATAGACTTTCTCGTCGCTTTGTATCCCTCATACATCTTTTTGCGGAAAGTGGGCGCTTTGCGGTCGAAAGCCGCTACGACGTAATCGGGTTTATACTTGTCGACGAGTTTGAGAAACATATTGACAAAGCCGAAGATCGCTCCCGTCTGCTGCCCTTGTCTGTTGGTCAGCGGAGGGAGCGCGTAAAACGCCCTGTTGATAAGAGAGTTGGAATCGAGTAAAACGAGTGTCTGCATAACGATCATACCTTCAAAATAGTCGGACGTGCGCGTATATTATTGACGTTTTCTTTTTATGTATTCCCGTCGCGTATAATACTCAGACAAGATGTGAAAACTCATATCCGACGCATGTCAGTATTATACAATAAAATTGCTCTTTTGTCTATATTTTTGTTTGACTTTGACGTCGGTTTTTGTTATATATGGTAATGGCGACAAGTGCGGAAATACCTTTCCGCGACCCCGCTTTGCAGCGGCTTTATATAAGCGTGCGGGCTTATCCGTACACAGGATAATGGAAGTTTTCGAAACAATTTTAACTCTATTAGGCGGACTCGGAGTCTTTCTTATCGCTCTCAAAATAATGAGCGAAAATCTCGAATCCGTCGCAGGTAACCGGCTCAGATCTGTATTCAACAAAATCAGCAGCAACAGGTTTGCGGGCATTGCCGTAGGTACGGGCGTAACGATGGTGATCCAAAGTTCGTCGGCGACTACGGTCATGGTAGTAGGTTTCGTCAACGCGGGCGTTATGACTCTCGCCCAGGCGACCTCGATAATCATGGGCGCAAACATAGGTACGACGATAACCGCTCAGATAGGCGCGTTGCAGTCCTTGCCGATAACTGCGTTTTTCGCTGCTCTCGCCTGCGTCGGCGCGTTTATGCAGATGTCCAAGCGCGACAAAGTCAACCTCTGGGGCTGCATCATCGGAAGTATAGGTATGATCTTTGTCGGCTTACAGGTAATGAGCTCGGCAATGAAGTATTTCAGCGACTCACCCGTCATCGAAAAGGTGATGTCCTCGATAAGCAATCCTATACTGTTGCTCCTTATCGGTCTTACGATAACCGCAATAGTTCAGAGCTCTTCTGCAACAACTATCATACTTATCACAATGGCGGGCGCGAACCTGATGACGCTCGAAAACGCGATATTCATCACGCTCGGTATCAATATCGGTACTTGCGTTACGGCAATGTTCGCATCGATAGGAGCTACCCCCAACGGTAAACGCGCGTCGTTCATACACCTTATGTTCAACTGCATAGGCTCTCTGATATTCTTCATACTCGCGCTTTTGTTGCCGATAGACAAATGGCTGCAAGCCGCTTTTGCCGAGATAGAAACGCAGATAGCTATGTTCCATACGATGTTCAACGTAACGACGACGATAATTCTCGTTCCGTTCATAAAACAGCTGACGATGATAGCATGTCTTGTGATACGCGACAAAAAACCCGCTCCCAACGAAGACGGTTTTGTCGAAGACAAATTCCAATACGTCGACGAACGCCTGCTCGCAACGCCTACGATCGCGCTTGCTCAGGTCCGCAAAGAGATCATGCTGATGGCAAGCATCGCAAAAAAGAATTTCGACACCGCGGTATATGCGATATCCATAAATTCTCTTGCAAAACAGCCTAAATTCGACTCGAGAGAAAGACATCTGAACTTCCTCAACAAAGAGCTGACCAACTACCTCGTAAAGGTGTCTTCAGCACCTATTTCGAAGCAGACGGAGCGCGAACTCAGCTCATATTATCACGTCATAAGCGACCTTGAACGTATAGGCGACTATTCCGAAAACATCATGGAATACACGCAGAAACTCATAAAAAACAACACCTCTTTCTCGGGTGCGGCGAAATCCGAACTCGCAGAAATGAAAGGCGCGATCGATAAGCTTTACGACGTTGTAATGACGGGATATATCAACAAGGATATCTCTCAGAAAGACGACATGGAGAAAATCGAGGACAGCGTAGACGAATACAAGATCGCTCTCGACCGCTCTCATATAGCAAGACTGCGCGACAACCTCTGCTCTCCCGACGCTGGCGCGGTATGGCTCAACCTGATAAACGACATGGAAAGAATAGCCGACCACATACGCAACGTCTACAACAGCATGAACTATTACGTCGAGCCTCCTACAAAGGTAAAGGCAACCGTCAAGGCGTGATACTATAAATTATTTTTCAATATAATAACTGAAAATCCCCGACGCCGCATACGTCGGGGATAATTTTATTTTCGCGTGCTTTCTGCACTTTCAGCCGAAATCTTTTCAGATATTGTGTCTTTTGCTGTCCGCTATCACCATATTGAGATTGCTGCCGCCTTTCTTGCACGCCTCTTTGAGTATGTTTGTGCCTTTCTTTGTACGGTCCGTGATCTCTATATCCTCCGTGTTGACTGACAGACACTCTCCGTCCACGAGTTGCAGAGCAAAGTCGTAAGGCATGGTAACGACGTCCGCGAACACTATTGCGCCCGCCTTCTTGTCATCGTTTATGGTAACGCCTTTGCGGTAGCGTTTCATGGGCTCTACCGAAGAAAGCACTACTCTCTTTGCATAGCCGATGTCGGTCACGAGTACTATCTCGCCCTCGCAGTCGTGCTGAGTCGTAAACAAAACTTCGTCGCCGTCGGACAGCTGTATGCCCTTTACGCCGCTCGCCTTTTTGCCCTGGCACGGAATATCCGCCTCTGCATTGAGTACCATACCGCCTTTTGTGATAAAGAGCAGATATTCGTTGTCGGGATTGACGATCTCTACGCCGACAAGTTCGTCGCCGTCCTTGAGCACGATCGCGGGCGATACGGTCTTTTTGTCGACGGAATATTCCTTTGCCTCCGTCTTTTTGACCATGCCCTGTTTCGTATAGAAATACAGCTCTTTACCTTCGAGCTCTGCGGGCGTGAATACCGCGAGAATACGCTCGTCGCTGTCCGCCTTGGCTATCTTGCTGACAGCAGTGCCGCGCGACTTCCATTTGTCCTCTCCGAGCTGATCTATGTCGAATACGACCGCGTTGCCCTTTTGAGTAAAGGCAAGGATATTGTAGTCGTTGCTGCAATCAACCACTTTTCTGATGAGATCTGTAGCGCCGCAGTTTACTATGCTCTTCTGCGCCATAGAATAGGACTTGGGAGCCATAAACTTTATGTTGCCTGCCTGCGTGAGTATGAGCTTGCCCGATCTCTCTATCTTCGCGTTTACGTCGATAGTCGTTACCGTAGCGTGGTCGGGCGACATTATCGTCGTGCGGCGTTTGTCCGCATATTTCTTCTTGATCTCGAGTATTTCTTTGCGCACTATCGCAAGCTGTCTGCGTTTCGAAGAGAGTATCTGATCGAGTTCTGCTATCTTTTCCTGAAGCTCTGCGATCTCTGCCTCGAGTTTTTTCGCGTCGACGCGCTTTAAGTTCTTGAGTTTCATCTCGAGTATCGCAACCGCCTGACGCTCGGTCAGATTGAATTCCTGCTTGATCTGCTCTTTTGCCTCGAGATCGGTTTCCGCGTTCAGGATTATATCTACGACCCTTCTTATGTTGTTGACGGCGATGAGCTTGCCTTGCTGGATATGCTCCTGTTTGCGCGCTACGGATACGTCGAACTGACTGCGCTTGTATATCACCTGCCTCTGGAACTCGACGTAGTGTGCGATAATCTCGATAAGTCCCATGAGTTTGGGTTTGCCGTCCGCTATCGCGACCATATTCACGCCGTAAGAACACTCAAGGTTGGTGAATTTGAAAAGCGTAGCCAGAGCCTTTTCCGCATTGGTATCGCGGCGCAGTCTTATGACGGCTCGCATGCCGTTGCGGTCGGACTCGTCGTTAATCTCCTGTATGAATCCGAATCTGTCTTTTTTCTCTTCTCTCAATTCGTTTATCTTGGACAAAAGCAACGCCTTGTTTATCTGATAAGGGAACTCCGTGATAACTATGAGATCCCTGTCGCCGTCCTTTTCGATAAACGCGTTGGCGCGCATCGTTATCTTGCCTTTGCCCGTCGCGTAAGCCTCTCTTATACCCTCGTTGTCTATGATTATGCCGCCCGTAGGGAAATCGGGCGCGGGTATGTATTTCATCATCTCGTCGAGAGTTATGCGGCTGTTGTCTATGTATGCTACTATGCCGTTGATGACTTCACCAAGGTTGTGCGGCGGTATGTTGGTGGCAAGACCTACCGCTATACCCGTAGTACCGTTGACGAGAAGATTGGGGAATCTGCAAGGCAGTACGTCAGGCTCCTGAAGACTGTCGTCAAAGTTGAGCGAGAACGAAACCGTTTCTTTGTCGAGATCGCGCAGCATCTCCATTGCTATCGGGGCAAGCCTTGCCTCCGTATAACGCATTGCCGCCGCTCCGTCGCCGTCTACGCTGCCGAAGTTGCCGTGTCCGTCAACGAGCATCATACGCGTATTGAACGGCTGCGCAAGTCTTACCATTGCGTCGTATACGCTGCTGTCGCCGTGCGGATGATATTTACCGAGGCACTCGCCAACGATTCTCGCAGACTTCTTGTGCGGTTTATCGGGAGTGGTCCCCAGCTCGTTCATCGAATAAAGTATACGTCTTTGAACGGGTTTGAGTCCGTCCTCGACTCTCGGGAGCGCTCTGTCGAGAATAACGTGCTCCGAATATTGCATCATCGACTGATGCATTATATCCACGAGATCGTTGTCGAGTATTACGCTCTTGTCTTCAATAGGTTTTCTCTTCTTTGCCATATCACATTTTCCCTTTTCGTCAACCCGCTATCTCTTTGAAGCTGTCGACCTTGTTGAAGTTTGCGTTTTCGTTTATATAAGTCTTTCTTGCGTCTATGTTGTCCCCCATAAGTATCGAGATAAGGCTTTCCGCCTCCGACGCGTCGTCTATCGTAACTTTTGTAAGGGTGCGCGTTTCGGGATTCATAGTCGTTTCCCAGAGCTGCTCGGGATTCATTTCGCCCAGACCTTTGTATCTTTGCAGAGTGTATCCTCTCGCCGCGCTATCGAGCATCTTTTTGAGCTCCTCGTCGTCGTATGCGTATCTCGTGCCGTTCTTGTCCGTGATCTTATAGAGCGGAGGCATACCGATATAAACGTGCCCGTCCGTGATTAGTTCTTTCATGTAACGGTAGAAGAACGTGAGCAGGATACATCTTATATGCGCGCCGTCCTGGTCTGCATCGGCTAGTATGATGACTTTGTTGTATTTTAGCCCTTTTATATCGAAATCCTTGTAGAAACCTGTGCCGAGCGCGTTTATTATAGACGCCATTTCTTCGTTTTCGAGTATCTGGTTTATGCGCTTTTTCTCTGCATTGAGCGGCTTGCCTTTAAGCGGCAGTATCGCCTGAAAATATCTGTCCCTGCCCTGTTTCGCGCTGCCTCCCGCACTGTCGCCCTCGACTATGAAAAGCTCGTTCATTTCCGCTTTCTTTCCGCTGCAGTTGGAAAGCTTTCCTACGAGCGCGCTCTGCGTCATACTGTTGAGCTTGCGCGTCATATCCTTTGCCTGCGCAGCTTTCGTCCTCGCCTTTGCCGCAACGTCGGCTTTTGCGTAGATCGCGTCTATTACCTCTTTCTTAGCTTTGTTGAGATAATCCTTGAGCGCGTCAGTGAGCAGATTTTCGACTAAGTTCTTGACCTCGGGGTTGCCGAGCTTGGTCTTGGTCTGACCTTCGAACTGCACGTTCTGCATCTTTATCGCAAGGATAGCGGTCATACCCTCTCTGAAATCCTCCCCGAGGAAGTTCTGATCCTTGTCTTTCAAAATGTTCTTTGCCCTTGCAAAGTCGTTGAATACCTTGGTATAAGCGGATTTGAAACCCGTTTCGTGAGTGCCGCCTTCGGTAGTCGGTATATTGTTTACAAAGCTGAATATGCTCTCGTTGTACGCGTCGGTATGCTGTACAGCGAGCATGACCATGAAATTCTTTGCCGAGCGCTCGACGTAGATAGGCTCGGGGTAAAGGACGGCTTTCGAACTGTTGATGTATTTTGCAAAATCGCGCAAACCGCCGTCGTAACAGTAACTCACTGACCTGAAAGAGCCGTTCTCGTCCGTTTCTCTGAGATCTGTCAGCGTTATCGTCATACCGCCGTTGAGGAACGCGAGCTCTTTTATTCTCTTTGAAATGACTTCGTATGAAAAACGCTCGTTGCCGAACACTCTCGGATCGGGCAAAAACTGCACGAAAGTGCCTTTTTCTTTTTTATCGCAAGGCTTTTCTGTAAGTTTGGTCTTGGGCACGCCGCTGACGACCTTTCCGTTCACCTCAGGCGAGTGGAATTCCTGACAATACTCTGTGCCGTTCTTATAGACCTTGACGGTAAGCCACTCCGAAAGCGCGTTGGTAACTGACGCGCCGACGCCGTGCAGACCGCCCGAAAAACCGTAGTTTGCAGAATCGAACTTGCCGCCCGCATGCAGCTTGGTAAATACGAGTTCTACGCCCGAAATGCCGTATTTCGGATGTATGTCAACAGGGATACCTCTGCCGTTGTCGCGCACGCTGACGCTGTTGTCGGGGTAAATGACGAGATCTATCTTGTTGCCGTAGCCGTTGGCGACCTCGTCGATACCGTTGTCCACGATCTCCCACAGGATATGATGCATACCCTTGCTGCCCGTGGTACCGATATACATACCCGGTCTTACGCGAACCGCCTCCAGCCCTTCGAGAACCTGTAAATCTTTGGAATCGTAAGTGTTTTTCATTTTTATCCTCTTATCTTCTTATCGGACGCGATAAGCTCCGATCTTTGTGCACACAGCTGTAAATTTCAGGCAAAGGGATCGTCTGAAATGTTCTTAATGGCAAAATCCGACTTCTTCACCGATTCGCAGACGGCGTTTATCTGGATTTTTCGTAAATATTCAGGCACGTTTCGATAAAATCGTTGACGTCGCCGTAAACTTCTTCTTTATTGAGTTCGTTCAGTATCTCGTGTCTTGCCTCGGGATAGAGTTTCATCGACACGCTCGCAAGACCCGCATCGATGTACTTTTCGTAAAGCTTGCTCACCAGCTTGCCGTTGCCTCCGACCGGATCGCGGTCTCCGCTGATGATGAAAAGCGGCAGATCCTTGCGTATATTGCTGAGGTTTTTAGAGCGGTATATCTTGCTTAGAGCCTTGAAGAAAGACTTGTAGAACCCCAGCGACAACGTGAAATTGCACATAGGATCCGCAAGATATTTTTCGCGTTCTTTATCGTCGCGGTTGCCCCACGCAAACTCTTTTTTTTCGGTAATGAACTGTGCGTCGTATGCGCCGAAAGACATCTTGCGTATGAGCCCCGCGCTCGCGTCGGCTCCGCATACCGCGCACTGAAGTTTTGCAAGAATCTTCCCCGCTTTCACGTCCATGCCGTTCTGGCACGCACTGCCGCAAAGCACCGCACCCGCGATAGCTCCGCTGTTGCGCTGTATATACGCCTGAGTAAGGAAAGATCCGTAGCTGTGACCGAAAATTATCACGGGTAGTCCGTATGTATCGGCAGCGTATTTTGTTATCGCTATTTCGTCCTGCACCGTATCGAAAAAGCAGTCCCCTTCAGGCACTTTGCCGAGGTTGTCCTTTCCTGCCGTCTTGCCGTGTCCGCGGTGATCGTCGCCGAGAACGACGTATCCCTTAGAATTGAGATAACGCGCGAAATCGTCGTATCTCCCTATATGTTCTGCCATACCGTGCAATATCTGAATAACTGCGGAAGGCTTTTCGACTTCGTCCCATACCGCTAAGTTCAATTTATAATCTTTATATCCGTAGAAAACGATTTCCTTCATAATATCCTCACCACTACATATTGGGGAAACTCTCCCCTTTATAATAGCTATTATACTATATGTTGCGGTTTTTATCAAGCATTTATTTATAATATTATAATAAATAGACAATAGCGGCGGAATATCTGCAGATATCAACGCGATTTATGTGCGGAAATCCGCGTTTCTGACGGTTCGAAACAATTTTTTATCTTTATCCGATAATAAAACGTATTAGCGGTATATATCGGACCGACGGGGGCATAAATTTATTTGAACAACTTCAGGAGCGTTAAGCATGAAAATCGTACTTACGGGCGGAGGAACGGCAGGACACGTTACCCCCAACCTCGCGCTTTTACCTTATCTCAAAAATTATTTTGAAAAAATAATTTATGTCGGCAGCGAAAACGGAATAGAAAAACGCCTTTGCGCAGAATACGGGATCGAATACTATTCGACGCCCGTCGTAAAACTACGCAGGGATGCACTTCTCAGCTGCGTAAACGTGCCTTTTAAGCTCGCAGGCTGCGTGAAAGAAGCCAAAAAGCTGCTTAAAGACATCTCTCCCGACATCGTCTTTTCAAAGGGCGGATACGTCGCTCTTCCGACGTGCATAGCGGCTTCGAAACTAAGAATACCCGTAGTTGCGCACGAATCGGACATTACGCTCGGACTTGCCAACAAGATAACGTCGCTATTTGCAAAATGCGTGGTGACATCATACAGCGGCACAAAGGCGAAAAACTCAGTGTTTATCGGCAATCCGCTCAGGGACGAACTGTTTGAAGCGGACGGCACGGGCGTGGCGAAAAAATACGGTCTTCCTTGCAAAAAACCTCTGCTGCTCGTAGTAGGAGGCTCGGGGGGATCGCATGCTCTGAACGAAATAATTTACGCGTCGCTGGAAGATCTTCTCGAAAAATACGAGATAATACACATAACTGGCAAAGACGCTGACGACGTAAAGAAAAAAGGATACTTCGCAAAACCTTACGCAAACGATATATTCGATCTTTACGCTGCTGCCGACGCGATAATTTCGAGAGCAGGCGCAAACGCAGTGAGAGAGATATCCGCACTCGGCAAAAGAGTTATTTATATACCCTTGCCGAAATCCGCGTCGAGAGGAGATCAGATACTAAATGCGAAAGAGGCTGCCGCCGGCGGACGCGGTCTGGTGCTCGAACAGGAATCTCTGACAAGGACAAAACTTCTCACTTCTCTCGACTTTCTGTTATCCTCTCCCGCACCCGGTCCCGTCAAAGACATATCTGTAAACGAGAAGATAGCTAAACTTTTGCTCAATACTGCAGAAACGTATTCGGAAAACAGCAGACTCAAAGCAAAAAATTGAACTGACTAAAATAAGAAACGGCGGCACAATCTGCACCGCCGTTTTGATATTAATTATTATTTTTTAGTATTATCTATTATTTCTTCGATTATTTCTGTAATACTTGCGTTCTGTTCCGACACTTGCGCATCGTCTGAATTTACATCTTCGACTGCATTTTCTTCAGTCTGCTGCTTAGGCGGCTTTACGATAAATCCGCTTACCGCGAGAAATCCGAGAAACGCGGTCGTTATCTCCTGCAGATAAGGTATTTGCGTAGTAAACCCGACAGCCTGCAAAACTACGAATATCGCGCTTGCTACCGCCATCCAGAAATCGTACGATTTGATTTTTTCCTTCATATTCTCCCCCTTCTTTATGCCGACGCCGCCGTCTGCTCTGCGTCCTGAGAGTCGTCCGTCTGTCCGTACTCCTGCATCCCGAGCCCGCATCTCACGTCGTATTTTATTTCTTCCACGTCCTTTGCCACTTGCTTTACGCAGGTAAGACTGTCCCCGAGAGAGGCTATCGTTTCCTGATACTTCTGCTCTCTTCTGCGGCTGTCTTTGAGCTCGAAAATAAGGAGCAGACAAAACAGAACCGCCCACGCGCCGTTTGCGACTACGGCCTCTATCGCGCTGTCCCACATGACTTTCACCTCCGTTTACTTTGCATCTTTCGCCTTTTTCACGAATTTCGCAAGCAACGTGTTGTATTCGAACCCGAGATAGGTTTGAAGATAATGATTATTCAGTATCATGTCTTTTGCCGTCTGAGGGTCAAATCCGTCGTAAAACTCTACGGCTATATTGAGTCTTTCGGCGTAGTCGTCCGCCTTTTCTCCGACGTAACCGTATTTCGTTTCGTACTCCGCCTGCGCATAATCCGCTTCCATCTGTCTTTTTACGTCTTCCTGTATCGCCTTTTCGCGTTCGAGCTTATACTCCGCTATCTGCTCTGAGATCTTGTTGTTGTATTCCTGTATGGATTTGATCTCCTTGTCGCGCTTTGCTATAAGGTCTTCTATCTCGGTAGATATCTTTATGACGTATTCAGCATTGAGATCGTCTATCGCCGCCTGCAGCTCTTTGTTGAGCCCGTCTATCTGCACCTGATATTTTTTCGCAACGTTGTCGGCGTCATTCTTCGCCTCCTGTATCATCATATCCGCCTGTTGCTGCGCGCTCGCTCCGACGAGGTTTTTTATAGAAGATCGGGACAATCCGCTCTCTATCATCTTGTTTTCGTTCTTTTTCTTTTTGCTCTCGAGCGACGCAAGGATCTCCGCCTCGGTCTTTCCGTAATCGTAATAAGCGTCTTCAGCCTTGTTCGCAAGTTCGTCGGTCTTGCTTTTGGTTTCAGATTCGAGCACGTTCTTTTCGCTCTCGAACTTACTACCGTAATCGCCTTCTACGGACTGACGTATTTCGTCTTCGCTCGCGCCCGTATATTCTTTGTATTCGTAATCAGGCTCTTCGGGCAAAGACTCCGCCGCAGACTCTTTGCGTTCCTCGAGTTCTTTGCGTCTGTAATCCGTATGCATCTGCTTGAGTTTTGCTATAAGTTCGTCTTCCGTAGTTATTTTGGTTCTGCCGTTACCCGCAGCCGAACTCTCGTTACGGACGGACGCGGTAGGTAAAAAATTCACGTTCATACCGTTCTCCTTCTTAAAATGTAATAATTGTAACGCCCGAAAATCTTCTTCAAGGCGCGTTGCGCGTAAGTCTGTTTCATATCCTCAGCCCTCCTTTTGCCTTGATACACAGCCTGACTTCAGTCGCGACCGTCGCTGCGGTAAACGTCAGGACATGTCGTGTCCTGCCGAGGTTTTCTATCTCTTTGCGCCATATCCTTCCTGTCGCCGTAGCAAAAGCGGCGTCGTCGAGCTTTACGTCTATATCGCAGACTTCTCCGTATACGGCTATCTCGAGATCCAGACTTCCTGTACACCACAGAGTGACACTATGCGGCTTTTCGGCATCAAGTCTGTCGAGCACTTCGACAAATTCGACGTCCCTATTGTTATAGACGTATTCAGCCGTTTCGAGAGCCTGTTTCGCAGTACGTTCAATTCTCGAAATATTCATCTGTCCCTCCTCATAAAGTCAACCGTGATACCGAAAGGCTTGATCTTCACGTCAGACACCGAGCATTTGATGTAAAAATCGAAACACATACCGCTTTTACCTATCGCCGCGTATTTTTTAGACGGATCGAGATGATATTCGGTCGCTTTTCCGTCCGCGACGACTCCAAGAACAAAAGGAGTATCCGTGCAGTAGTCAACGCCGAGCACATACTTTTTATTGACGTGCTCGTTAAAATCGACGTCCTTTATCAGCCAATATCTGAACGGCGGCTCACTGAAGAATCTGCCTTTGTCGTTTACTTCGGCAACGCAGTCCGAAATAGCGGACAACGCGAGCACGCAGTTTTGTCTTGTGCCCGCAAGCACGCACATATCGCGTATCTTCGCGCCGCGGTATATCTCCGTCGTGCCCTTTTCTGTATCGACTACGACGAGCACGTTGGGTCCGTCCTCGTTGGAGGTATAGTCGTAAATACCGTCTTCGTGCTCTTTGTCAAAAGTCAGATAGTACCTGCCTCCGCAATAGAGCGCCCTGAGATCCTCTGCGTCTTTGACAAGATCGTCAAGCCTGTCAGTAAGCCTGGTAACGTCATAGCCGTCCATAGAGAACAGTCCGTCGCTCGTAACGAACATGACAAGCGCGCCGCAAACCGTTATCGTATCCTTGTATATCCTGCCGCAATCGCAATGCACGCGCTTTATCGTAAACTGCAGCTGATCTGCATAAGCAGTCAGTCTGTATATGCCGTACTCGCAGAAAATGTAAATGTAGTCTTCGAAACTGAGCACTCTCAAAACTTCGCCGAGCGAGCCGTCCAGCGATATATAACCGCCCTCGTCGAGAGAAACGTTCCAATTATAAGGATCGAAAGCGTCCGAAAACCAGACGCTCGTGCGCACTCCGTCCACGACGGCGTAAACTCTCTCGTAATGAGTGCAAAGGTCGGTTATAGCAAGCGCGTCGGCGGCAAACTGTCCGCCTTGCGCGCTCATGACGTACAGTCCGTCGCCTCCTCCGCCGAGCAGCATGAGATCGTTATCTTCGTGAAGGTATCCGGTCGCCGAAGTGAATTGTCTGTCCATACTGACGTTCTCCGCCCATTGCTGATCTTTGCCGAGTCTTATATACGTCAGCTTGTCGGGAGCGGACAAAAAAAGGCACTCGTAAGGACCGTTCTCATTGCTGAGTTTTCCGCAGAACAATCTGGCGTCTGCATATCCGTCGGGCACGGGCGGAATCTCATAATCCGTTCCGTCTTCGCATTTATAAGAGAATTTTCCAAGTCCTACGCCGCCTGTCAGCGTGTTGTTTTCAAAACCGAAATTGTATACGTCTTCGCAGTAATCGCAAGGCAGAGTGTTTACGCTCGAAGTCTTGTCAAAGCCTTTGAAAGAAGAAAACCTGTAACGTTTTCTCGTCGGTTTGTCGACTGAAAACTTTTTTTCGTAAAACATCAGTACCACCCCCGCGATTTTATAGTCACGCTTCGGGAAGGACGCACGCAAGAACGCATATCTTCTCTGAATCTCTCCGCAAACCCTTCGCTTTGCTCGTACATGCCCGATATCATTGAGTACTCCGCGCATACGCCGAGTGCGAGAGTTTTTTCGCTGACTGCGGGATCGACGTCACAGTCCTCGCCTATCTTTACCTGCGACGGAAGATAGCGGTATGCGATCTTCAGTCTGCCGTTTACGTCGACGTTGCAGCTGAACGAGCGTTGTCTGAAACTTATCTTATTGCCGTCTTTGTCTTTGACCGACACGATCCTGCTGACCCTTCTCGGGATCTGTTCGTAGGAGAATCTGTTGTCTTCTGCCACTACTTCGCACTCGTCGACAAGCGGCAGATACTCCTGCGCGATTTCGGTAAGCATTATGTTGACACATCTTTCAAGCAGTTTTATTTTGTCGTCCTGCGCCTTGTCCTTTCCCGCGTCGTAGTCGTTTTCTCCGAGATACGCGAGAGCGGCATTGATTACCTCTTCAACTTTCATTTTGCCTCCTTTTGAAAAAGGGCGGAAAATCCGCCCTTCCTTTTATATGCGCAAACCGTCAAGCGCCTTTTTTGCCGCCTCTTCTACGGCTCTTTTTTCCGCCGAGGCGTTTGCCTTCTCAATCTCTTCGAGAAGTTCGTCGATACGCTCGATCCTCGTCTTGCGTACATAGTCAACAGCGCGGCTGTCAAGCCTGTCAAAAGGCAATACTACCTGAAGACTGTTGTCGTCAGCGCTCCTGACTTCGAATTTTCTACTTTCCCCGTTATAGTAGATTTTGTATTTGTCGTCTATGCTTTTTATTCTGTCCGCAACCGAGAACAAGTCGTTTTCGACGGCAATCAGGCGCCCGTTATTCACGCGGTTATTCCGGACAGCTTGTACTGACCTATCGGCTTGTCGCAGATAAGGTCCGCGTATTTGACGAGAGTTGCGGAATAGGTTGCGCTACCCGCTTTCTGCTTTATGACTCTGCCGCCGTCGCCCTCGAGCCATCTCCAGTCGCAAAGCTGATGCAACTTGAAATCGCCCGTATTGAGCATGTACATCGTGCCGTCTTCGACAAACTTGTCTGCGACTACGGGAATACCGTTGAACGTTACTGCTTTGTAACCGCCGTCGAGGTTCATGTAGTCGAGATTCATACGCGAGCTCATGCAGTTGTCGAGATAGAATCTTCTGACGTCATAAGCGCATACGATCATATCGATAACGCCGCCCGAAACCTCTTCTACTTCGTCGATCGCACTCTGCATGCCGACGAAAGATATAGCTCCGACGTTGTCTTTGCTGCCGCTCTTCATCCACTCTCTGCCGCTTCTCGCAAGTCCGTAGAGATCTTTGTCCGAGAAGATAGCGCCGAGGCCCGTGAGTTCGTTGTCCTTAGAACCCTGTACGGTAAGGTAGTCGCCGTCTGCAACCGTACCGCCGCTTACTCCGCCGAACGTAACGGTTTTGGTCGCTCTGTCGACGGACGTGATCCTGACGCCCTTGAGCCCTTCGCGGACGGTGTTCATGCTGCCGTCGTAAACGTCCACGACCATGCCTTCCATAAGATTTTTTACGCTCTTGACGACGATCTTGTTGTTTGCGCCGCCCTGTGCGGAAACGGTAGCGATCTTGCCCGAACCGTCACCGTAAAGCATTCTGCCCAGATTGAATTTGGACGCTTTAAGCAAGCCTTCCATTTCTGCATCGAGCAGGTTTACGAACGCGCCGACGCTGTTCTGCGACGCTCTTATCGCCTTGTCGGACAATTCGATCGTGCCGTACAGGTTCTTGAGTTCGAGTCTGAAACGGTCGTAGTTGTTAGCTGCGGCTGCGGGAAGATCGCCCGTTTCGGTACCTGCTCCGATACCGCCGTTGAGTCCGTAAGGCACGAGCTTTACTATTTCTTTGCCCCATACGTCGGAGCTCGTCTGCTTGATCTTTGCAAGAAGGGGGTTTACGCCCACGTTCAGCTGATTTGCCACGACTCCGAGATATACGGTCTTGAGTGCCTTTTCGGCTGTTTCCATTGTTACCATATTTTATATCCTCCTGTTTGCGAGCATATTTTTTACTATACCGCCCGCCTCGCGTATGCTCCTTGGTCGCGACGGCGGCGTGACGTGAGTTCTTCCGCTTGCGGCAATCGTGCGCGGAGCCTGCACATCCATATTTCTTCGGAGAAAATCTTCTATTATCCTGTCCCTCACTCTGTCGTTGCCGTAGACGTATTTTTCGAGAAATTCTTCGTCGCCGACAAGTTCTTCGTAAGGTCTGTCCGCTTTCTGAAGGACGTCGAAATACGCCTTTTCAAGGCAGTCTTTTCTCTGAGAAAGTTCTGCGTTCGATGCAAGCGTCTTTGCGATGTCTTTTGCGTATCTTGCGGCAGAGGGATATTTTGACATAAACTGCTCAACCGTGTTGTCCCAGTCAGGCGATTCGTAAAGCGGAGTTCTCGCCGCATCGCTGTCGTTTACCGTCGGCAACTCTGTATTCTGCCCGTCCGGTCGCGACGACGGCGGCTCCGTTTCGCAAGGTGTCGCATGACATGCCGATTCTGCTCTCGCAGTTTCGAGAGCGCGGCTGAGCTGTGCGTTCTGCTGGCATTTTTTAGTAAACTCTCTTTGCAGATTGTCGTATGCCTTCTCAAGTTCGTCTGCCGTGGCGAACTTATTGCAAAAGGCGGGTTTTTCCTTGTCCGCGACGTCAGCTGTATCAGCTGCATCGAGGGGGACGTTTTCCGTTTGTTTTTGCATTTCTTCCATATATTTTCTCCCTGTCAGTCTTTATTAGCGTTTTCCTGATTTGCGGCAGAAAGCGTCTTGGCTGCCGCGGACTCGTCCATCATTTCGAACATCTGATGTTCTTTGATGTGCGCGTCCATAAGTCCGTATAGTTTTTTGTCTTTAAGCACGCTCTCTTCGAGCAGACACTTTATGTGCTCGGTTATGTGTATAGAGTGATCGTCGTAAGGGCACGCGGAGATCTGCTCTTTGCCCAGCGAAAGATTTTCCTTCATCGCGCGTTTTCTCTGCGTTTCGTCCACGTCTTTCGCGCTTTCCCAATTGCCTATGCCGAGCATCTCGAGTACCTTGACTTTGGTGCGCGGACTCATCGTTCCGTCTGCCTCTGTCAGCACTCCCATGCGTATGAGTTCGAGCACCATGCTGCGCTTTTCACCGACGGTTTCCGTAACGTCGTCCTGAGTATTGAACACGAGGTCTTCGCATTGCAGATCGTTTCCGTTGAAATAAGTGAGCTCGGGCTCTCCGTTTTCTCCCGAGATACGCTTGAGTCTTTTCTCGGTAGCGAACTGCTTATAAAGATAAAGCATTATCCTGCACACTCTTTTGATGCAGATCCTGAGCGACGCCGTAGAAAGCGACATACGCGTATCGTCCTGATTAACGAGAAGAGATATTGCCTTTCCCGACATGTTGCCGTAAGTCTGAGAGTATTTGCTCAGTTCGCTGACTCCGCTCACGGTAACGAATTCGCTCAAAAGTCTCTCCTCTTCGTAAGTAAAATCCGCAGGCACGCTGCCCGTTTCTATAAATCTCGGTATATTTGATCCCTGACGGTATATAAGCACTTTACCCGGCGACAATCCTTCCTCTTCCAGATTGTCCATATCCACACTGCCGTCTTCGACCGCGAGTATGCCCATAGAAATACGGTTGAGATATTCGTGTTTTCTGTTCTTTACGGCATTGTAACTGCGCTGAAGAGGTATCATCCTTTCGACTACCGAAGTGCCGAAAAAACTGCCGACCTTTTTAATGCAGTTTGTCTGTGCGAACGGAAATCCTCTTCTTTGCTGAACGTCGGTGATATACGGCAGATCGCCGTAATAGAGAAGCTTGTCGCCTGCTACGATAACAAGCTCTCCCGAAGGTTTATCCTTGGTGGGTCTTGTATATCTTTCTATCACTACCGCATATCCGTCCACTTTTGAAGAGATAACGTTTCCTACGCTTGCGTTGTATCCGAGTCCTCCTGCGACAGCAGCGTTGTCGAGAGTGAAAACGTTGACTTCTTCTCCTTCTGTTCTGACTCCCCACCTGTCCTCTATCTCGCTCACGGGATAGGCTTTAGCGTGTATGATGCTATTGCACTCTTCAAGTGATCCCGCGCACACGTTGTCGGGAAAAATTTCGAACGGAGGAACAACAGTTATACGAACATCTCCTACACTGACAGGATTTTTTCCTTTATCGTTGCAAAGAACGTCGCCCATATCCTTATCCCATACGACTTTGAAAAAGCACGATCCCGTTACTTCGCTCCAGGCGACCGCGTCGTTGATGAGCGAGGACAGCTCGTTCTGCTCTGCGACCGCGCTGATAAGCGCAGTTGAAAGCTTTGCTGCCTGTATATCCGATTCGTCTGTAGAGAACGGTCTGACAGTAAGTCCCGTATTCACTCTTGTTAGCTTGGACATACGCGTCTCGAGTACCGACGCGATGTGATTGTACACCTCGCGCTCCTGCCAGAAGTACTGCTTGCCGAACTCCTCCACTTCACCTGTCGGCATGATCTGCATATATTGATTTCCGTTTACGAAATTCATATTGAGCTGCCATTGAAGTTCGAGTGGTTTTCTGTCCTCTCTTCGCCTTTCGTAGTCCTTTCTGACTTCTGCGACTATATCTTCGGCAAATAATTTCTTATCTTTCATACCCTCTCCCCGACGTTTTTTTGTTGAGCATGTTTTTAGGACTTTTGGGCGTAAGTATTTTGCCGATATGTCCATAAATTTCACGCATGCAATCTTCACACAGATTGAGCGAGTTGCGCTTGTCTCCGCTGTCGAGACAAAACTGATACGACGCGTTGTTTTTGCACGTCGGCATCTCGCATTTAGTCTTTACGCTTAGTTTTTGTACCTGCATTTTCTGCCTCCTTTAAGTTGATCTTTGCGAGCTCGGAGAGCAATCTCTCCTTGAGTTCTTTCAGTTGCTCGTCGGTATATCCTTCGAGCGGATTTTCGTCTGATCTTTCCAGCACCGCCTTTATCGCGGTCGTATCGGGCGGTATGTATTTTTTGGATATCTTGCATTTTGTTACTTCGTTGTCGCGATCGTATTCTTCGACTTTTT
Organism: uncultured Christensenellaceae bacterium; assembly: GCA_944383895.1. Classification (GTDB taxonomy): domain Bacteria; phylum Bacillota; class Clostridia; order Christensenellales; family UBA3700; genus Ornithoclostridium. The sequence goes on from CALWRH010000001.1 coordinate 221,599, forward strand.
CTTCTACGAAATAACCTGTTGCCTTTTTCATAAGAATACTGTCTATCTTCTTTTTTCTCATAGTCCGCTCCGTTTGAGTTTGCTTATCAGCTTGTCTTTGTCCCGCTGTATCACCGTCTTTGCGGTTTTAGGCGGCTTTGTCGGCTCGGGCTTTGTCATAATGTAGTAGCGCAATGCATCGAGCGCGTGGTCGTCTTTCTTGACGGGCCTGTCACCGTTACCCCACCAATACGACTTGAGCTCCCTGATAAGGTTGACGCAGCAAGGGAATATCTTTATTCTGTCGGTTGCAAAATAAGACTTTACTCTCGCTATGCCGCTGAAGAGATCTTTGTCGACGCGCGTATTTACCGCAATGCCTCTTTCGAAAAACAGATCCGCCACGCTTTTAGCGCTCGCAAGAGTTTTCTGCGTCGCCGCGCTGTCTATAAGAGCCTCGAGCCTTCCCTTACCGTCTCTGTGCCAGCCGAGCGAATCTGCCGTTTCGAATATCTTTTTTGCGTGATAGTCTATATCTCTGCCTGCCTCGTACCACTCTCCCACAACGTATACCACGCCGTCGTAATCGGTTGCAAAAAAAAGACACGCCAGCGGATTATTCAGACCGGGGTCTATGCTTATCGTGTCCTGCCACTCGAAAGGCACTGCAAACGGCGTTTCGAGAACATGCCTTGACGGATCGAATTCTCTGTACACAATTCCTTCCGACGCGCTGAATTTTCCGTAACGTCTCGAATTGAGCGTTTCTTCGTCCATACATCCGCTGAGTGCCGCCACTTCTTCGGGATCAAGAAAGGGATTGTCTGCCCACTCCATCTGAGTGCACCATATCTCGTTGTCGCCGCCGCTGTTGAGATATATCAGATCGTACACCCATGTCAGCCCTTTAAGCGGCGTCATTGTACCCCAAATCTCGCCTTTGCGGTCGAGGACTCGCATGCGGCACTCCTGATAGATATCGAGCGGCGGCTCTTCGTCGAACCATACAAAATCGAGCGACGTACCCTGAAATTTTTCTCTGCCCTGATCGCAGCTTTTGAAAGCTATCTTGGATATTCCTCCCGACACGTTTTTAATGAGGATATAGTCTATAATGCCGTACTGCGCACTCTCCTTGCGTCCAGACGACATGACGATATCTTCTATCCAATCGGGGTTGAGATAGCTAAGGAATTTGCTCTGTGCAACGTCTCTCTGCACCTCGTAAGACAGAGAAACTATCCAGCCTTCAACGGCTCCTCTGTTTTTTCTGTACGGGTGGATACCCCTCGCCCACCATATCGCCTCTACCGCGCCGCACTCGGTTTTTCCGCTTCTGTTGCCGCCGAAAACCCAGCGGTTGCGCTTTAGACACTTATGAAAAGCCATCTGTTTTTCGTGTATCTTCTCGCCCGTATTGTATCTTTCGAGCCTGTTGTTGTCGTGGCGGCGTTTCTGCTCTCTTTCGATAGCGAGAATTTTCGCCAATATTTCTTTTTCAGTCATATTCCTCCGATAAACGCTATATTTTTACAGTAAATAAGAATTTTTATTATTGCGATATGCCGCCGATAGTGTATAATATTAGTAACCCTGCGGACGGATCACGTCTGCCATAAGGAGCTAACAATGAAAAAAATCATTTCTGTTCTTATACTCGTCGCCGCTGTCTGCATGCTTTGCACAGGCACAGCTTTTGCTGCGACTACGGGGGCTGACGGACAGACTTTTTATATCGCAACAGACGACATAACCGTATACGTCAGATCTACGGACGGAATTTATCAGCCGGCTTTCATAATTCCCGAAAGCTACTACTTCCGCACTCTTAGTCAGGACGGCGAATATGTATCGATCGTCTACAACAATAATATCGATTATTCGATCTCTCTTTACGTCAGAAGCTCGGATATGCAGTCTTCCGCAACCGTTACCAAGGATAACGTTACGGACAGCAATGCGGGATACAAACTGAACGATCTTCAGATAACCAATAAAACTGAAATCCTTTTCTATGCTCCTGGCAATCTTGATAAGCACGTTGCCACTTATGACTTCGTAACCGAATACAACAGTTTTCTCGGCATCTATCAATCGGGAAATACCGTATATTTCACAGAGATCGTAACGGCACCGACATACAAAGTGCTGATGTTCGAAGCAAAAGACACCAACTACATGTCTTTCAACAGATCGTCCATACCTCTGCATCAGATAACGATTGATCGCAACAATGCCGAAAACGAAGGCGTGATATCAACTCCTACCGACGAAACGGGCGAAACGGGTCAGAATAACGTAATCCGCAATGTTATGATAGCGATAATCTGCATAATGTGCGTGATTGTTATTTTCCTAATCTTCCGTCCGACCAAAAACGCGAAAAACCGTTACGAAATGGACAACCGTGAAAATGCCGACAACGGCAAATACGGCGACAACAACCGTCGATATGACGACGAGCGTTACGACAGCGGCAGACGCTAATCGCCGCAGCCGATATTCGCTACTCTTTTATCTCCGAGTAACAATCCGGCAGCAACTGCGTCTTCGAGTCTGAGGCGCAGTTTTTTACTGTCAGACAACTTTCCGACGCGGCCGAAAACGTCCGCTCCTTTTTCTGCCTGAGAATAAAAATCCCCGATGATCACGTCTTTTGCATAGCGTTCTTCAAACCATTTATCGTCGTAACCGTCGGCTTTGAGCACGCATGCCGCCTTTTTAAGACCTTCTGCATACCAGCGGAAGGTACTCCTTTTGGAATAACCGAGCTTTAACGCAATGTCCTCCATCGTCATATTGAAACGTGCCCTGAGATAGAGTATCCTCGCGTATCTGAGGGGCAACTTTTCGAGCGTCCTGTCTACGAGAACTTTTGCGTTTACATACCCCTCAGCCCTTGCGTTGCAATCTATCAGCTTTTGTATAAGCCCCAGCGTGTCGCAATCGTAAAATCCCGACAAAGCGAGCGACTCCGACGTTTGTTTACACGCCTCTACCGCTCTCGGTAAATGTTTGTAAGCGGCTATCAAAGCCGTGACCCATAAAATATTTTTTTTCATGCCTACCCTCCGCAACTCAGTATATAACCGAGGCTATCTCAAATCAATGTTCAGTGCCAACATTTATGAACATTTGTTCGTATTTTTTAATATCATAACGCTATAAAATGTACACAATATGTCATATTAAACTCAAAATTTAGAAAATTTCGGAAGTATTTATCAGTTAAAATGTGAACACAATGTAAAATGAAACACATTGCAAAACATTTTTATACAATTAAACATGCAAATTAATCAGCAACCGAATCAACATTGTAACAATTGAAAATCGATAAGCGGTAAACGTGATCAAAACGCTGCAAAAACACAATGCACATCGCAACTGTTGCGTATTAAAATTAAACACATATCGCTATCGGTTCCGAGCGACAACCTAAAGCCTCTCTGCCATCCGCATTGTCAGACTAATCGGTATTTTATATATGATCAACTGAACAATATTATTATAAAGGTCATCTTTTCTACAAACAAAAAACCGCGCTTTCGCGCGGTCATATCACTTCACTTAAAGACGATATCAATCCTCTTTCTTTCCTTCTGTCTTAGCATAATCTATGTAATTCTTCATATTTCCGTAAGGATCGGTCACTGCCGCGATATTAAGATATCTGCCCAGCTCGAACGCCTTCCACGGAGATACGTCTTCAGGCGGATAAGCGATAAACGCAAGGGTTTCTCCCGTCGTGGGATGAGAAAAACGCAGTATCGTCGCCCACAGACCGAGATTATGTTTGAGAGTACGCTTGTCCGCGCCGTATTTTGCATCCGCAAAAAGCGGTGTTCCGTTAAATGCCATCTGCGCGCGTATCTGATGCGATCTGCCCGTAAGCAGAGTTACCTTTACAAGAGAAAAACCGTTCTTTGTTTCAAGTACGCTGTACTGAAGTTCAGCCTTTTTCGCGCCCTCCGTCATCATAGGAACGATAGCTACGGTATTGGTCTTTTCGTTCTTTTTCAGATAATGAGTTAGCGTGCCGTTGAGCGGCTTGGGTTCTCCGCAGGTAACGCAGAGATATTTCTTTTCGAAGTCGCCGTTCTTGATAGCGTCGCACAGTCTTTCAGCCGCCTTTGACGTCTTGGCGAAAACCATTACTCCGCCCGTAGGTCTGTCAAGCCTGTGTACGAGCCCGACGTATACGTTGCCGGGTTTGTTGTATTTGTTTTTGATATATTCCTTTACTACGGACAGCATGTCCATATCGCCCGATTCGTCCGCCTGAGACGGTACGTTCTGAGGTTTGAGCACTACAATGATGTGATTGTCTTCGTAAAGTACGTTCAGATCCTTATATCCGAAATCGGTCATTTTGTCCTCCAAAGTCCGCTGCATCCGCAGGGTAAAATTATGTTTTCGTCCGTAGGCAGTCCCAGCTCGTATGACTCGAAAGTGCCGCCCTTTCCCTCAAGACAAAGGCGCAAAATGTTTTCGGTAACGGTGGGCTGAAGCCCTGTTGTATATGAGTTTATCAGCACAAAGAGCGGCTTGTCCGAAAGAAGTTTTACGCACTCTTTGACAAAATCGAAGAGATTGTCCTCGAGTTTCCAGACCTCGCCGTTCGTACCTCTGCCGTATGACGGAGGGTCCATTATTATAGCGTCGTATCTGTTGCCTCTGCGCTGCTCTCTCGCAACGAATTTCGAGCAATCGTCCACGATATAACGTATCCTGTCCCCAGCTATATCAGAAAGCGACGCGTTTTCTTTCGCCCTGTCGACCATGGCTTTTGCCGCGTCGACGTGAGTTACGAAAGCTCCAGCTTTTGCGCACGCGACCGTAGCTCCGCCTGTATAAGCAAACAGGTTGAGCACCCTGATCTCTCTGTTTTCGCTTTCTATCAGCTTTTGCATGATATCCCAATTCACAGCCTGCTCTGGGAAAAGTCCCGTATGCTTAAAGCCCATGAGCTTGAGAGAAAACCTGAGTCCGTTGCGTCCGATGACAAAATTGTCAGGCACGTTGCCCTTATACTGCCATTTACCGCCGCCGCTCGACGAACGCTTATATACGGCGTTTATGCCTTTATAAGCAGAAAGATCGCTCTTTTCGTGCCATATTATCTGCGGATCGGGGCGCAGGAGCACAAGCTTGCCCCAGCGCTCGAGTTTCATCCCGTCGCCGGTGGCAAGTATGCGATAATCCTTCCATCCTTCCGCTACGCGTATCACGTTAAGCCTTCTTGATGACGAGAGTAACCTTTTCGCCGTTGATGTCCCACTCTTTTGTATACCCTTCGAACAGTCCCTTGACGAGTTTGTCGCAAAGAACGTCGCTGAGTATGCTCTTGTCGTTTTCGATGACTCTCGCGCTTTCGCCTTCAGCCTCGTAACCTATTTCGATATGGTCTACGACTTCGAATCCCGCCTCTTTTCTCATGGTCTGGAGTTTAGAAACGAGCTCTCTCGCGATACCCTCGTCGATAAGCGCGGGCGTAAGCGTGGTATCGATGACTACGGTCATGCCGCTTTCGCTCTCAACGCTGTAACCGCTCTTGTTGACGGGATTGATAAGCAGATCTTCTTCTGCAAGCTCTATCGTCGTGCCGTCCGCCTCGAAGGAATATATCTTGCCTGCTCTTACGCGGTCGACTATTTCTTTCGCGTTGTCGCAAGCAGAAAGATACTGCTTTATCGCACCTAAGTGCTTGCCGTACTTGGGACCGAGAGTCTTGAGCTGCGGCTTGAGCTCGTAGGTGATAAACTTGCTACTGTCGCTTTCGAGCGCGACTTCCTTGACGTTGATCTCGTCGGCGATATAAGCGATGACTGACTCGTCGTTGAGCTTTTTATCGGTCAGAACGTACAGCTTGGAAAGCGGCTGTCTGTTCTTGATATTGACTTTATTGCGGCATGCTCTGCCGAGCGCGACTGCGTGCAGAACGACGTCCATATCGGACTCGAGCGCCTTATCTATAGCACTCTTGTCTGCCTCGGGGAAGGTGCAGAGATGCACGCTTTCGGGAGCGTCGGTATAGAACGTGCGCACGAGGTTCTGATAGATATTCTCTGCCATGAACGGGACAAACGGCGCAAGCAGTTTGCTCATCGTCACGAGTATGTGATAAAGCGTGGTGTATGCCGCCGCCTTGTCGTCGGTCATATCGCTGCCCCAGAAACGCTCACGGCTTCTGCGGACGTACCAATTCGAAAGATTGTCCGTAAACTCTTCTATTGCTCTTGCAGACTCTGTGATCTTGTATTTGTCGAGATATTCGTCTACGGTAGCGACGAGCGTATTGAGGTTGGAAAGCGCCCATCTGTCTATCTGCGAGAGCTTGCACTTCTTGAGATCGTATTTGCGCGGATCGTACTTGTCTATCTCCGCATACAGTACGAAGAAGGAATAAGTGTTCCAAAGCGTGCCCATGAATTTACGCTGTGCCTCGGATACGTTTTCTGCGCTGAAACGCGACGGGAGCCACGGAGCGGACGAAGAATAGAAATACCATCTTACAGCGTCTGCGCCCTGCTTGTCGAGCACGCTCCACGGATCGACGACGTTGCCCTTGTGTTTGGACATCTTTATACCGTTCTTGTCGTTGACGTGTCCGAGAACTATGCAGTTCTTGAACGGAGCGCGGTCGAATATGAGTGTAGAAACCGCAAGCAGCGTATAGAACCACCCTCTCGTCTGGTCGACAGCCTCGGAAATGAAATCCGCGGGGAACTGATTTTCGAAAATCTCCTTGTTTTCAAACGGATAGTGCCACTGAGCAAACGGCATGCTGCCGCTGTCGTACCAGCAGTCCATGACCTCGGGAGTACGTTTCATAGTGCCGCCGCATTTGGGGCATTTGAACGTGATAGGATCGAGATACGGCTTATGCAGTTCGATATCTCCCTCGATACCCGCAAGCTCTTTGAGCTCTGCTTTGCTGCCTACGACGTGCATTTCGCCACAGTCCTGACATATCCATATCGGGAGCGGAGTGCCCCAATATCTCTCTCTCGAAACGCCCCAGTCGATGACGTTCTCGAGGAAGTTGCCCATACGTCCCGTACCGATAGTCGGAGGCATCCAGTTTACGGTAGCGTTGTTCTTGAGCAGTCTGTCCCTGACTTCCGTCATCTTGATAAACCAGCTGCTTCTCGCATAATACAGAAGCGGAGTGTCGCAACGCCAGCAATACGGATAGCTGTGCTCGAACATCAGTTCTTTGAAAAGCAAACCTTTTTCCTTGAGCTTTTCGATGACGAGCTTGTCGCCGTCTTTTACGAAAATACCCTGAAGGTCGCCCGTTTCCGCTGTGAACTTGCCTCTGTCGTCAACCATCTGAACGAAAGGCAGATTATAATTTCTTCCTACGTTTGCGTCGTCTTCACCGAAAGCGGGAGCGATATGAACCACACCGCTGCCGTCCGTCAACGTGACGTAGTTGTCGCATGTAACGTAGAACGCCTTTTTATCACCTTTGTAGAAGTCGAACAGCGGGATATACTCCTGATACTCGTAATCCTTGCCCTTTTTAGTTTCGAGAACCTCGTAATTTTCGAAGAGCGACGGAGCGAGAGCCGCTGCGAGAACGTAAATCTCACCGTCCTCCGCCTTGATTTTGACGTAATCTTCGACAGGGTTCATACACAGCGCGACGTTTGAAGGGAGCGTCCACGGCGTAGTCGTCCATGCGAGGAAATATCCGTCCGAGTTCTTGATCTTGAATTTGACGAAAATAGACTTTTCTTTTACGGTCTTATAGCCCTGCGCGACTTCGTGAGAAGAAAGCGCGGTTCCGCAACGCGGGCAATACGGGACGATCTTGTGTCCCTTATAAAGCAGACCCGCCTCGGCTATCTTTTTGAGAGCCCACCACTCCGACTCGATATAATTGTCGTCGTAAGTGATGTAAGGATGTTCCATGTCGACCCAATAACCGACGCGCTCGGACATCCTCTCCCACTCGCCCTTATACTTCCAGACGCTCTCTTTGCACTTCTGGATAAAAGGCTCTATGCCGTATTTTTCTATATCCTGTTTTCCGTCCATGTTGAGAGTCTTTTCGACCTCGAGTTCGACGGGCAGACCGTGGGTATCCCAACCTGCTTTGCGGATGACGTAATAACCCTTCATCGTCTTGTAACGCGGTATAATGTCTTTCATGACACGCGTAAGGATATGACCGATATGCGGCTTGCCGTTTGCGGTCGGGGGTCCGTCGTAGAACGAGAACGAAGGTTTGCCTTCGTTCAGTTTAACGCTTTTTTCAAAAATCGAATTTTCCTTCCAGAATTCGAGCACCTCTTTTTCTCTCGAACAGAAATCGAGGCTCGAGCTAACTTGTTTATACATTTTATCCTCCGTTTACGGAAAAAATTATTCCTCTTCTTCGTTGTCCTCGCGCGGTGAAACAGTGACTTCGCACTCGGATATTTTCATATGCTCCGTCTTTTTGACGGTGATCGTCAGATTTTCGAACTCGATAGAATCTCCTACCTGCGGAACTCTGCCGAGTTTCATAACTACAAATCCCGAAAGACCGGTCGCGTCGTATTCTTCGGCGTCGTCCTTGATCTCGAAATAATCGAAGAAATCCATCAGGTTGACGTCGCCTGCGACGATGTATTTGTTTTCGTCTATCTTATTGAAAGATTCGACTACTCTGTCGTGTTCGTCCCAGATATCGCCGACAAGCTCTTCGAGTATGTCTTCGAGAGTAACTATGCCGAGCGTTCCTCCGAACTCGTCCACGACGATAGCGATATGAGTCTTTGCCTTCTGCAGTTTTCTGAGCAGACTCGAGATCTTCTCGAAAGGCGTAGCGTAGATCAGATTGTCTGATATGACGCCGTTTATGGATTTGGCTCCGCTGAGATATGCGTTGTAAAAGTCTTTTTCGTTGAGCACTCCGACAATATTGTCTATCGTATCCTTGTATACTGGCAGACGGCTGAATCCCGTTTCTTTGAAAATGCGTATGACCGTATGCATGTCGGTGCCCTGTTTTACCGCTTTGACGTCTACTCTCGGAGTGAGTATATCTATTACGGTAAGGTCGTCAAACTCTATCGCGGAGCGGATAAGATCGCCTTCGTACTCGTCGATATTGCCGCCCGTCTGAGCCTCGTCGACTATCGTGATGAGCTCGTCGTCGGTAAAGTTGTCATCGCCCTTTCTCTTGAATATTTTGTTGATAAGTTTCTGCCACAAGCCGAACAGCCACGTCAGCGGGAAAAGAATATAACATACTATCTGCACCGCACTGACTGTCGACAAAGCGAAATACTCGGGACTTTTCTTTGCGATAGTCTTCGGAGATATCTCGCCGAAAATAAGGACCGCTACGGTCATCACCACGGTTGAAACGGTATTGGCTATGCTCGGATTTTCGATAAGAAGACCGAAGAGGATCGTCGCCAGGGTCGTCGCGGTGATATTTACGATGTTGTTACCGATAAGGATCGTCGAAATAAAGCGGTCGAAATTGCTCTCTAATTTCATTACCTTCGCGGCGCGTTTATCGCCGTCCGCGGCGGCATTTTTCATTTTGATCTTGTTGAGAGAGGAAAACGCCGTCTCCGTTGCAGAAAAGAACGCCGACAGCATTATGAGTATAAGGATTGCAATTAATAAAGGTATTTCCATATTTACCCTTAAAAGGGTCTCCTTGATAATTTTTTTATTATATTATACATAAATTTGCGCGTGATGTAAAGAAATTTACAATGAATATATATTACACGTTATAGAGTTTTATCCTTTTGTGCTGCAAAAATACGTTTCCTTGACGAATTCTGTAAACAGAAAAAGAATAAAGGCGAGGTTTCCCTCACCCTATTTTTGTGTATCCGTCGCTGCGGATCTCGTATATCGTTGCACCGCGCGGACAATCCGCAATCGCGATGCTTTTCGCAAATCCGCTCACTCTTACGCTGAGGCCGCAGCTTGCCGACAATGCGCGCGGCGTATTCACGACCTTGCCGCCCACGCCTTTCGACGCCAGGCGGGAATTGAAAGACAGAGCTTCACTGCGGGAGCGAAAGACGACTATAATATCGTTCATAGACTTCTCCTAAGTAATAAAATGTACTTCGCTCCTAATACAATATATTGTCTTATCCGACTAAACGTGAGGTGTATAATGATTTATCTCGACAACGCTGCAACTTCAAAATTCAAACCCAAGTGCATGTTCGACGCTATGTTCTGCCAGCTCGGCGACAGCGCGAATCCGGGACGAGGCGGACACAACGACAGCATCGACTGTGCGATAAAAATAAACGATACGCGATCAATGCTGAAATCGCTCGTAAACGCAGACGACAGCTACGAACTCGTATTCACGAGCGGCTGCACCGAGGCACTCAATCTTGCGATATTCGGCTATCTCTCAGACAATATCGGAGGCAACGTAGTCACCACGGTCTGGGAACACAATTCCGTGCTCCGTCCTCTCAACAGACTGCTTCAAAAACACGTCATAGACGATATAAGATATGCCGCTCCTTCAGATCCGTCCATGTGCATAAAAGCTGACGATATAGCAGAACTCGTAGACGAAAACACACGCCTCATCGTTGTAAACCACTCATCAAACGTAAACGGGGCGACGGCTGACATCGAGGCAATAGGCGCGTTTGCGAAATCCGGAAACATACCTCTTCTCGTTGACTCGGCGCAATCACTCGGGCACAAGAAAGTAGATATAGAAAAATGCAATATCTCAATGCTCGCCTGTGCGGGGCACAAAGGACTGCACGGCAGCCAGGGAACGGGATTTCTGATATTTTCCAAATCGTTGAAAATACGTCCGCTGCGCTTCGGCGGCACGGGTACTTTCAGCGAAAGCCTGTTGCAGCCCGAAGGCGCCCCCGAAGGGCTTGAAAGCGGCACGATGAATACGGCAGGCATCATCGGACTCGGTGCGGCGGCAAAATGGACTTATGAAAATTTCGAGCAACTGAACCGACATATCGCCTACCTTTCTTCGCAGATGCTGTACGGACTCGGCAAATTACCTAATGTAAAAATCTATACAAAAACTCTGTCAAACGTGATATCTTTCAATATCGGCGAAGCGGATTCTTCAGACGTTGCGGACTATCTGAACGACAACGACATTGCAGTGAGAAGCGGACTGCACTGCGCACCTCTCGCGCACAAATTTCTCGGCACAGATAAACAGGGAACGGTAAGGATATCTATCGATTACAACAACAACGCCTACCACATATCCCGCACTTTGGACGTGCTTGAAAAGTATTGCAAATTATTGCGTCCGTGATTGTTTAAGCGTCAATGACTGCGCAACGCCTGCATAAGTATATCGAGTTTTCTGCGTTGCGCGGCATTGAGCATGCCGTAGACGCCGTTATAAAATTCGTTTAATTTTTTATCGTCGAGCTCTCCTCTTCTTCTCGCCGCAGCGGCTTGCGCGAACAGTTCGTCGAGCAGCTCGTCAGAAGACATCGACGCGTATTCCCCCACTTTTTCCCTGAGCTCTTCCTGCTCTCTTTCCGTCGTTTCCCGACTGTAAAAACCGCCGTTTTTCTTCTTCATGATCCACCTCTCTTTTCACTTTATGAACAATAACGATTTTTTGTGAATAAACCGTTATTTTTTACACTCATTGAACATAATCTACAATATGGACTACAAAGATATAATGAAAATTTTGTCAGGCGGCAACGCTAACCCTGATATGACGACAATGCTTTCCGCACTCTCGTCAGGAGGCGCGGACATGAATTCTCTTCTACCTCTTCTCATGAAAAACATGCAAAAAGGAGAGTTAGGCAAAGTAACTTCTCAAAGCGAAGGCAGCACTCCGTTTCTTCCGTCCGAAGATGAGATAAACGCCGCACTTATCAAGCTTAACGAGCAGACGGGACGCGACATGTGAAATAATTTGATAAAAAAATACGCGCCGGTAAATGATGTGCACCTCCAAAAGTGTCCAACTTTTGGGGTTCACCTCAAAACGGCGCGCGCTTTTTCGTATACTTTTTTACGACGCTATTATCGCGTCTTTAATCTCTGCGGCTTTCTTTGCCGCATAAGCGAGATCTTTTTTTCTTTCTTCTCTCGGCATATCGAGCATTATTTCCGCCTGTACCGTGCATGGATTTCCACCCAGCACGACTGCCCTGTCCGCAAGCGCGACAGCCTCCTCGACGCTGTGCGAAACTATCACGGCGCACTTCTGCGACAGCGTGAAAAGCTTGAGAAAATAGTTTTCGAGCACGTCTGCCGTAGCGATGTCGAGCCCCTTAAAAGGCTCGTCGGTAAGGAGCACTCTCGACGGATAACAAAAGGCACGGGCAAGCGACACTCTCGCCGCCTGACCTCCGCTCATGGTATGCGGATATCTGTTTTCGAATCCTTCGAGTCCTGCCTCTTTGAGTGCGGCCACAGCGTCTTCTCTCGCCTGCTTTTTGTCTTTATACAGATGCGCAATGGCAAAAGTCACGTTTTCAAGCGCCGTCAGCGACGGTATCAGTCTGTCTTCCTGAAACATGTACGATATACCGTCTGCGCCCGAGATTTCGCCTTTATACGGAATAAGTCCCGCTATCGAGTTGAGCAGCGTCGTCTTGCCGCAGCCCGACTTTCCGAGCACGCACAATATCTCTCTGTCCCCTACCGAAAGCGAAAAATCGTCGAATACTGTCTTATCTCCGTATTTCACAGAAAGGTTTTTTATTTCAAGCATTTTTCCACCTCATACAGAGTTTTTCGATGCCGAGCACTATGAGCTCGAGTATAGCGCCGAGAATTATCGCGATAAGCGTCCACGCGATAAGTATAGGGGTATCGAGATACAGATTGGCAAGCTGCATATTTACTCCCATACTGTTTTTAGTCTGAGCAAGCACCTCTGCCGCGATCGTAAGTTTGACCGTAAGCGAAAGCGTAGAACGTACCGACGAAAAGACCGTCGGCATTACGGACGGTATATAAAGCTTTGTCAGCCTCGTCAGAAACGGGACTTTATACACCTTTGCCATTTCCACAAGTTTTCTGTCAACGCCCGTTATCGCTGAATAAAACGATGCGTAAAGCAGCGGAAAAATGATCAGTACGGTAACGAAAACGGGAGCCGACTGCGTATTGTCGTGCATCCAGAGAAGACACAGCAGGATAACGCTCATCGTAGGCGTAGATCTCATAACTGAAATCACGGGCGACAGAAGTTTTGCAAGAGGTTTTACAAATGCAGCAGTGAGAGAAAGTCCGAGAGCGATCGCAAAGCTGAGCGCAAAGCCCCTGAAAGCGCGCAAAAGCGTGCACGCTATGTCTATCCACGGCTGCCCGCCCTGCTGCGACAGCAGTTTCCATACTTCTTCGAACGTTCTTCCGACAGAAGGGATAATGAGTTCGCTGTCCGTGCGCCAGGCGGTAAACGCCCACAGCGCAAGGATGATCGCAAGCGAAAACAGCGGATAGACAAGCGACATTATCGCCGTCTTCTGATTTTGAGTGAGTTTTTTTATCTTCATTTGTTGCAAAGACAGTTCTTATTTTGCGCTGTAATAAAGTCCGTCTGCAGGCATTTTGCCGCCGATAGCTGCGGGATTGATCGCATTGATCGCGTTAAGCATCGCGATATAATCCTCTTTAGCACTTGCGATACGGACGAGATTGCAGTTGCAACGCTCGAGCGTTGTAGCGGAAAGCTGGGTATTGAGCGACGTCTGCGGATAAGCCGCGACGAGTATTTCGCTTACTCTCGAACTGTTTTCTACGATAAAATCGCCGTTTTGTTCCATTTTGGAGAGAAGCTCGTCGATAAATTCGGGATTGCTTTCGCAAACGGACGCTTTAGCTATAAGCACAGCCTGCGGATATCCGAGTGTATCGCTGCCCGTATAGTCTTTCCACAGCTGCTGAAGATCGAAAAGCTGAGTGATACCGCTCTGTGCAAGTCCTTTGCTTGCTGCAGGCTCTGCTATAACGCCGATAGCTTCGCTGCCGTTTTTGTTTGCCTGTACGAGCTGACTCATAACGCCGCTGCCGTCTGCAACGTAAGTTATCACGACTTTGCCGTCTACGGCTTTATCTCCCTGCTCGTAAGCTATGCCCGCATTTTTGAGCAAAGTCTGAAAGATATAGTCGGGTACGCTGCCCTGTCCGATAGAGAACACTCTTTTGCCGACAAGATCGCTCAGCGTACCGACATTGCTGTTTGCGCCGAGGACGTAAAGATTGCCCTGAGTTACGGTTGCAAGCAGTCTGATGTCCTGTCCTTTATTATACAGGTTAGCCGCAAGGTTTGCGGGAACTATCGCAAAGTCCGCATCGAGAGCGCGCGTACCGATAGATGACGACTGTACTATTTCGACTTTTTCAAGGCTGCCGAACTTGCCGTTTTTCTGAATTTCGTCTATAAGATTGACAGCCGCAAGTGCGGGCGCACCGTCGGGCACAACCATTTCAAAAGACGCTCCGTCGCCGTTCTTGTCTTCAGAACCGCTGAAATCGCACGCGGTAAATACCGCTGCGCAAGCAAGCATCGTTACGATGCATATTGTTGCCGCTAAAATTTTAGAAAGTTTTTTCATATATATTCTCCGCAAATTTTATTTTCTTTTATATATTGTCTGTTATCCGATAAGTCTTAATTGTTGTCGTCTTCGACAGTCATGACGGCGGATTTGACGTTTACTTCTTCTATTCTGCCGAGCTTGCCGCACAGTGCCGAGATCTTCTCCGTATCGCCGTTTACTATAAGGCTTATAGTATTTATCCCCGTAGCTTTGTCGGGAACACCCATCCTGCCGACGATGATTTCTCCGTAATCGGACAGAAGGCTCTGAACCTTTTCAACTCTTTCTCTGCCTGCCTTCAGAACGATACCGATAACTCCTATCTTTTTCATGATACTCTCCTTCAATATATTTTCTGCATTTCTGCTGTTTCGATCAACCTGCAAAAAAACTCCGCCTTCCCGATAGAAAGACGGAGCATAGCAATTCTTGCCTGATCAGCCTGAACTTACTCTCTGAACACGTCTTCGATTGGGAACGGGATATTTATTTTTTGCGGATCGGCCGCATCGAGCCTCGGAGAGATAAATCTCTCTTTCGGGTCGCACTTATTCTATACTAAAATTTTTCCGATGTCAACTTTTATCCGATGCCTTTTTATTCGGGTCTTGCCGGACAGTTTACGCAGCCTCGGCGGACGATACGGTCGTCAGATACTCCGCGGCATCGCGCAGACACGGGTCGACAGCCATATAATATATGCCCGACGCGTCGGATATGATGTCGGGGGTAATGCCTACGCCGTGGATGTTTGTTTCGAATACGGTTTTACCGTCTTTGAGCGACGGGATATAATACTTGCCGTTTGTGATATAAAGCTCGTATTTTCCGTTACTGTAAGGTATTACAACCTGTGCGACGCCTTTGCCGTAAGTCTTGCTGCCTATCGACTTGATGCCCGAATAATAGGACAGAGTCGCGGTAAGAAGTTCGGACGAAGACGCGCTCCTTCCGTTTACGAGGACGACGCAGCCAAAACCGTCAACTTCGTCGTAAAGGTTTACCGATCTCAGCGTAGAGTCGTCCACTTCGCTCGCATAGGTATTGCTCGTATAGAAATACTCTTCAAGCATCTTGCCGTTGCCGGAATTGTATTCGTATCTCGCCATAGGAATACCCGTATTCGTGCCGTTCTGCTTTACGAAATAAGACGCGATAAAACCGCATATCTGTACGCTTCCGCCGCCGTTTCCGCGAAGATCGAGCACGAGTTTGTTCGGCTTATCGGGATCGCTGAGGAATTCGTTCACCGCAGCGGCAAAGTCTTCAGACGCGGTGTCGCCGAATTCTGTCAGTTTTATATATCCCACGTTTGACGGCATACCCGTCACGTCGGAATCGAGATAATACGCAAGCGGCGCATGGAACATGGTTTTTTGCAGATCGAACGTATATTGACCGACAATAGAATCGCCGTTCCTTCTGTATACGACTATCTGCATTTCGTCTTCTATACTTGCGATATACTGAGAAAACGCGCTGTTGTTGAGATGTCTGACGTCTTTACCGTTGATAGCAACGACCTCGTCGCCTATCATGAGTTTTACTGCAGAACCGTTGGCAGAAGTAGTCGTCGCCGCGGGAGAGCCGGGAGCTATCTCGCTGATATAATATCTGCAATAATCGTCGTATTCGAAGGTTATGCCTACCGACTTAGTCTTCATGCCGATAGGTGTAGATTCGACAAGCCCCGTATACGGATCGATATTGCCGGCGATCGCCTGCGCGATCATATACTGCAACTCTTCCCAATTGATATCTTCAATATAATATTTATTGAGTGCGTCGATAACAGCCTTTACCATCGGCATATCGCTTTCGATGGACTGACTGCCAGCATAGAGCGTACCTCCGAAAAACGCTCCGCCTGCGACGAGTGCGAGAACAAGCACAGCCGCTATTACTATAAGAGCGATTTTTTTGCCTGACGGCTTTTTCTCTTTAGGATATTCTCTATAAATATCCTGTTCTTCGAACATATCCATAAATTCTCCTTTCCGCAATAAACGCAGCAACGGATATCAAGACTCTTCTCTGACGCAAGTCAGCCGAAGTTTTGCAATACGCGCAAGAACAATACAGATATTATATTCTGTTGACCTTGTCTGCTATCGCCTGCTCGTATACGGCTTTAGCTACGGTCGCGCCGACTCTTTCGTCAAAAGCCTTGGGCAGAATATAATCCGCGCAAAGTTCTTCGTCGGAAACAAGTCCCGCGAGAGCGTTTACCGCCGCGAGCTTCATGTTTTCGGTTATCGCGCTTGCTCTTGCGTCCAGCGCGCCTCTGAAAATGCCGGGGAAAGCCAGCACGTTGTTTATCTGGTTGGCATAATCCGATCTTCCCGTTCCTATGACGGCAGCGCCGCCTTTTTTCGCCTCGTCTGGATATATTTCGGGTACGGGGTTGGACATCGCGAACACAATGGGCTTTTCTGCCATAGCCGCAACCATGTCAGCGGTAACCGTATTGGGTCCCGAAACGCCGATAAGCACGTCGCTGCCCTCGAGAGCCTCTCTCGCGCCGCCTTTTTTGCAAGCTTTGTTTGTGAGCTCGGCAAGCAGCGTCTTGGACCAGTCCATGTTCTCTCTGTCTTTATAAAGTATGCCCTTTCTGTCAACGAGTACGAGATCCTTTATGCCTGCGGCAAGAAGAAGTCTTGCGATAGCTCCGCCCGCAGCTCCGGTACCGAGTATGGTAGCGGTGATATCCGAGAGGTTTTTTCCTACTATTTTGAGTGCGTTCTTGAGCGCGGCAAGCACTACTATCGCCGTGCCGTGCTGATCGTCGTGGAATACGGGTATGTCAAGCTTTTTCTTGAGTGTCTCTTCTATCTCGAAACATCTCGGCGCGGAAATGTCTTCGAGATTGATACCGCCGAAAGTAGGCGCTATCGCTACGCAAGCATCGATGATCTCCTGCGTGTTCTGCGTCGAAAGACATATCGGGAAAGCGTCCACGCCGCCGAATTTTTTGAACAGACAGCATTTGCCTTCCATAACAGGCATACCTGCAAGACCGCCGATATTGCCCAGCCCGAGGACCGCGCTGCCGTCGGTAATGACCGCAACGAGATTGTGCTTGCCCGTATAAGTATAGGCAAGCGACGGATCCTTTGATATCTCTATACATGGTTCCGCAACGCCGGGAGTATACGCAACCGACAGATCGTGTGCGTTCTGTACGGGTGCTTTGCTGATTATTTCAAGTTTGCCGTGCCATTTTTTGTGCATGTCCAATGCTTCGCTCATATATGTATCTCCAATAAGTTATTTAGTACTTTTTAGTATTATCAATTATTTTTCAATATTAATTACAACTTTATATTTCATTATCAGAATTGATCCTGCGCTCGCTGAGCTTATCGAAATAGTTGCCTGCGCAAATTATTTCAACGTCAGCCTTATCGTTTCGTTTAAGGTTTTCCGACTGACCGCACACAACGTTTTCGTCGCGTTTCAAAGCAACGAGATTGCCGTCTTTCGTGCTTATAACGGCGATAGCCGTCCACTTTCCTTCTTCCGACTTTATTGCCCTGACGTCTTTGGGATAAACACAAGCGCATACTATCTTGTTTTCGTAATTGCCTGCTATCGGAGAGGATAATACTTTGACCTCTTCTTCGTCATACATCTTGATACGGTATCCGTCTTCCCTCTTTTTAAGCGTTCCCGAAACAATGCCTATATTCTCGTCAAGTCCCCTTATCACCGCAAGACTGCTAGGATTTTTGTACAGATGATAATAGTCGTCCGTCTGCTCGATCCTGCCGCCGTGTATTACCGCGATCTTGTCCCCGAGAGTGCTCGCCTCCAAGATTCTGTCGGTAGCGTAAATAACCGCAGCGCCCGTATTTTCTACTGCCTGATACAACAGTCCGAACAAATTTCTTCTCAGCGAATAATCTATTTTTCTGAAAATATTGTCGAGCAGATAGAGTTTGCTTTCTCTTATGAATATCCTTGCAAGCAACACTCTGCAAGCCTGCACTTCAGTAAGCTCTTTAACTTTTACGTTGAGAAGATCGTTGATTCTGAAAAGATCTGCGACATATCCGAGCCTTGATGAGATATAAGCATCGTCACGCTTTCTGAGAACAAGCGGTCTGATGACGTTCTTGAGTACGCTTTGCCTTTTATTGAGGCTGCCGTCATCGAAACTGTACGTTATATCCCTGTCCTCAGGCGGTATTTCTCTGAGCTCTTTGCCGCAAAGCAAAATACTGCCCTGATAATCTTCAAGTCCTGCAAGCGCTCGCATGAGAGAAGTCTTGCCCTGATTCTGCCCTCCGAAAACGCAGAGTTTATCCCCATGCAACAGCTCAAAACTCACATCTCCTACCGCATCGTAACCGCCGTAATATGTCAATGACAAATCTTTGACTTTGAGTATAACGTTTTCCATAGCTCTTATATTATAAAATATAGTCGCGTCTTATGCAACCGAATATCAGAATTTAACTTTTACAATTATATTTACATATTGCGCGTTATTATACTGTTTTTTGTCTTAGCCGATGCAACATGTGCCGTATGCGCCCGTATAGCTGCTTCTTTTCGATAAATAATTTAATCCGCAACAAAAGCGTTCAATAAAACCGCAGCTCTTTTTTAACGTGCTTTACATTACTGAATTGTTTTTATTTACTTAATAATACTTAATACTAATTGATAATAATTTATTATATTGTGTAAATAATTGATTTAATTAAAATATTTCAGATCGCAAACTTTCAACGTTTCAAAATATTACAGTAATCAATTTTACTTATATCAACATCACATATAAACGAGCGACTTCCTTACTCACGCTCTGCAAAACGTATAGCTTTGCATTGCTTTGTTTTTATTATCTCCGAAATCATTGTTTCCTTTGCTTAGTTTCCTTATAAAACAATTATTTGTTTTCTTCTCTTCAGACAATTTTGAAAATTCATTATACTGTTATTATGACGCTCACGCGTTTGCGTTGCACGCGCAAGCTATGATATAATGTCTTTAAGCGCGTGAGGAGTGTTACATCTTTATATGCGCTATAAAACTACAAGGGGATTTTTATGGCATCTTACAAAAAGCTAAGTCTTGAAGAGCGTGCCGCAAAAGAAAACTGCGACCCCAAAGATTACGTTTCTACAAAAGAGTGTATTCTTTACGGCGCGGCAGATCTGTTCGGCGGCGGACAAGCGGCGTTTCTCTCAGTTATCCTTCTCGCCTTCTTCACCAATATTATAGGTATCGAAGCAGCGATCGCAAGCACGATCATAATGGTTTCCAAGATATGGGACGCAGTTTCAGACCCGGCTATGGGTCTTATATCTGAGAACTCGCGTTTCAGACTCGGCAGAAGAAAACCTTTTATGATAATAGGCGGCATCCTGATACCTTTCGGCCTTGCCTTTCTCTTCGCGCCCATACAGGAAATGGAAGAGCCTTCGCAGATAACATGGATGGTATTCGCATATATCATATACTGCACGATATCGACGATATCTCAGGTACCGTATATGTCGATGAGCTCGGATATATCCATGGATTACCGCCAGCGCAACAAGGCAAACACATGGAAACTCATATTCGACATTATCGCTGCGGGACTTCTTTATCTGATACCAAGCCTTATGTGGAATAAAGTCGTAGGCGAAAACGCAACTATTTCTTATACGACTTTCTATTACATTATAGTGTTCGGTTTCGGATTGTTCTTCGCGATACCTCTTATCGTTGCAGGACTGACCGTCAAAGAACGCACACCGTACAACGAGCAGCCCAAACAAAAATTCAGTATCAAAGAATATTTCAAAGGACTTACCGTAAAATCGTATATCTGGCATATCCTGATGTACGTTACGGCGTTCCTGACAATGGATCTTGTCAGCGCGGTCGCGATTTACTATACTGACTACATCGGCGGCACTATCAACGGCGTACAGGTAGATCTCGGATTTATGAAAATAGATATGGGTTCTATAATGATCATAGGCCCCATGATGGTCTTTGCCGCGGTAGGCATAGTTATAGCTTACGTCATTAAAGCTAAATATTCAAAGCAGGCAGCTTTCCGCGCAGGACTTCCTCTCTACATCATAGGCGCGATACTTCTCGCATGCTATCAGCCGAGCTGGAACCCGATACTCATCCCCGTATTTGCAGCGATAATGGGACTCGGATTTGCAGGCGCGCAATCCATGCCGTGGCTCGTATTTGCAGACACCGTCGACGTTGCAGAGCTCAAACTCGGCTACCGTCCAACAGCCAACATGTCAGGCGTTATGACATTCACGCGTAAAGTCGCAACAGCAGTCGGCACAGGTATGGTGGGTTGGGTGCTCACCGCGGTACATTACGTCAAACCCGTATACGACAGCGAAACAGGCAAAAGCATACTCCAGCAACAGCCCGACAGCGTTCTGCTTGCAATACGCCTTCTGATAGCGATATCCGTAACCGTTCTTCTTACGATAGGCTTTATAGCGTCGATAAAATACAAGGTTACCAACAAACGCCTCGAGCGCATAAGATATTTCGTAAACAAGCGCAAAGAAAGCGGCGAAGAAAGCTTTACCGAAGAAGAGATGCAAGAATATCTCGCTCTCAAGAAAAAGCTGTGCTGAAACCGACAACGCTAAACACGAAACGTCCCGCGGTGATTATACCGCGGGATTTTTTGTCCGCAATCATAGAAATGTCTTAGCAACATACATTAGCTGATTTTACGCAAGAAGATAATCAATTCAAATGCATTTATACTGTAAAAACAAATAAATCGTGCCTTTTTCATCTTTACAGCACTTAAATTATGACGACTTCTTTCAACAAACTTAAGAATCTTATATAATATCAGCAGTTTCGATAACAATATGTTTTGACTCTGTTTTCTTTGTATAAATGAAATTGTTATGTCTGCATCGGTCTGAAACAAAGAAAAAACGAGGGATCGCCTCGGTCAAAATCAAATTCGAATTATCCGTAAATAAAGCCTTATATAGAAAACAACCCGCCGAGCCTTGCAGCCTGCGCGTGAGTAAGCGCGACTGCGAGAGCGTCTGCCGCGTCGTCGGGCTTTGGGATCGACTTAAGGCGCAGCATACGCGTTACCATATACTGCATCTGTTTTTTATCCGCCTTGCCGTATCCCGTGATCGCCTGTTTTATCTGCATAGGCGTATATTCGTAAAGTCTGCCGCATCTGTCAGAACAAGCAAGCAGGACCACGCCTCTCGCCTGTGCTACGTTTATGCCCGTCGTGATGTTTTTCGTAAAGAACAATTCTTCTATCGCAACGCAATCGGGCTTGAATTTATCGAAAAGCGCGTTGATACCGTCGTAAATCATATGCAATCTCGCAGGTACGCTTTCGTTTTTAGGCGTTTCGATAACGCCGTAATCTATCGCCGTAACGTTTCCTTTTTCGCTGTTTACGATACCGTATCCCACGATAGCAAGACCGGGGTCAATGCCCATGATTATCATTTACGCACCTGACCGTTGCCGCGCACGATGTATTTTTCGCTCGTGAGCTGTTTTAGTCCGAGAGGTCCTCTCGCATGTAATTTTTGAGTAGAAATGCCTATTTCCGCTCCGAAACCGAACTCGAAACCGTCAGTAAAACGCGTGCTCGCATTGACGTATACGCATGCGCTGTCGACTTTGGACACAAAATATTCCGCAGCCTTTTCGTCTTTGGTAAGTATACCGTCACTGTGACTTGTACTGTGAGAATTGACTCTATCGACCGCCTCTGCAACACCGTCGACTATGTATACCGTCAGCACCTTGTCGCCGTGCTCTTTATAATATTCATCTTCATCGCAAGGCTCGATTATGTCGCAATATCCGCGCGCCTCGTCGCTGCCGTTTACTACGCAGCCGTTAACCTCGAGATACAGACAGACCATAGGCAGAAATTCTTTGGCAATGCTCCTGTCAACAAGCAACTGTTCGAGCGCGTTGCATGTAGAAGGACGGCTGAGCTTTGCATTTGCGACCACTTCGACAGCAGACTCGAGATCCGCCGTCTTCTCGACGTAGAGATGACAGTTACCGCCCGCACTTGCAATTACGGGCATAAGCGCGTTTTCAAGCACGAACTTTTTGAGTCCGTCGCCTCCGCGCGGTATTATAACGTCGATATATTTGCTCTGACGAAGCATTGCAAGCGATCCTTCTCTCGTCACGTCGTCGACAAACGCTACGATATTTCGGCTGATAACGCCGCTTTTTTCTATCGCATCGCCGATAATGCCCGCAAGTATCCTGTTGCTGTTTATAGCCTCTTTTCCGCCGCGAAGTATAACGCAGTTGCCTGACTTTATGCAAAGCGCGGCAACGTCTGCGGTAACGTTGGGACGGGATTCGTATATAACGCCTATCACACCGAGAGGGACCCTGACCTTGCTGATCTCAAGCCCGTTGGGGCGCGTCCACGTTTCAGTGATTTCGCCGACGGGATCATCGAGTTTCGCAACGTCGCGCACGCCTTCGCAAATTGCCGCAATACGGGCATCGTTAAGGCGCAGCCTGTCTTTCATGGATTCGCTTAGCGTGCTTGCAGCGTCTATATCCTTTTGGTTCTCTGCAAGGATATCTGCTTTTTTAGCCTCGATTTCGTCCGCTATCGCAAGCAGGATCTCGTTTTTCTTGCCGCTCGACAAAGTCGCGAGATCGTAACTCGCTTTTTTAGCCAGAGCGCATATACTTTCTATATCGACCATAAAATCCTCCTATATGGAGTAAAAACGGGACGACGCCCGTTTTTATCTGTTATTCTTCTTCCTCTTCTTCGGTTAGTTCTGCGTTGTGATATACGTCCTGAACGTCGTCGTTTTCTTCGAGCATATCGAGGAGGCGCTTTACCTTAGCCTCTGTTTCGGGATCGACTTTTACGGTATTGGAAGGCACCATCGTGAGCTCTGCCGAAATGACCGTAAGCGACTTATTTCCTTCGATAGCCTGTTTTACCGTTTCGAAATCCGCCACCTGCGTGTAGATCTCGTATACGTCTTCGTCAGCAACGACGTCGTCCGCTCCTGCCTCGAGAGCTATTTCCATCATCGTATCTTCGTCGACATCGCCTTTTTCTACGACGATAACGCCTTTTTTATCGAACATATAGCTGACGCAACCCGTAGTGCCGAGATTGCCGCCGCATTTGTCGAAGTGATGTCTGACGTCGCTTGCAGTACGGTTTTTGTTGTCGGTAAGCGTCCTTACGATGACCGCAACGCCGCCCGCAGCGTAACCTTCGTAGGTGATCTCTTCGTAATTGACCGCATTGAGATCGCCGCTCGCTTTCTTGATGCCTCTGACGATATTGTCGTTGGGCATGTTGTTGGCTTTAGCCTTGGCGATAACGTCGCGCAGTTTCGAGTTTATATTGGGATCGGGACCGCCCGCCTTTACCGCAACCGCGATCTCTCTGCCGATCTTGGTAAATACGTTGGCGCGCTTAGCGTCCGCCGCTCCTTTTTTGTTTTTAATGTTGGCCCATTTGCTATGTCCTGACATGCAGAATTCCTCCGTAGCTGTAATTAACGCTATTATTTTATACCAAAACACGCGCAAAAGCAAGGCGAAGAACGATAATTATTATAATTATAAAAAATTTGTTCCTGCGATTTCTTCTCTATCTAAATTCAGAATAACGTTATCAAAATCCTCTACCGCAACTATCTCTTTTCCGCAACTGAGAAAGCTGTATTTCCATATCCCGCGCCCGGATAAGGATTTATAAAATATATCTTTTACTTCATCAGTCAGCTTTCCTGACACCAGAATTGCGCCGTCCATACCGTCCCACGGTCCGATTTTCACACCATTTATTGCACAAATGTCCTTTTTTCCGTTCAACAATGGATTCTCACTGTCAAATTCTCCGGAGCCGTCATCAGGAAAACAGACTTCGAAATCCAATTGCCTGTCAAATAAAAAATCGTATAATTCTTTTATCTTATCTTTATCGGTTATCGGTATAAACATTATAACTCTCTCTTAGATTTACGATTGTCGGTCTTTTTTGAGCGTTTGAATTACGTCCCGTAAAAACAGAATTTTCAGACCGTACAATGTTACGATCGGATTGCTTGGTTTATAAATTGCTTTTTCTCAGCAAAGACAGTCAATGTTATTTCTCGAATACGAGCGTGTACATCGCAACGCTCATAGCTACAGCGGCGTTGAGCGACTGCATGCCGTCTTTCATAGGAAGAGCGAGAATTTTGTCTGCGCGCTTTCTGAAATACGGAGAGATGCCGTGCGCCTCGTTTCCGGCAACGAGAGCAAAAGGACGGTCTTTATCGATAGCAGTTTCGTATATATTTTCTCCTCCCATATCGAGAGCGTAGACATTGTGTCTTTCAAGCAGTTTTTCAACCTCGTCATCACTCGACGCGCTGACGATATTGACGTTGAATACGCCGCCCATAGATCCTCTTATGACCTTGCCTGACGTCCAATCAGTACAATTGACCGCAAGTATCTGGTTTATTCCGCACGCAACGCACGTTCTGACTATCGTGCCGAAGTTCCCGGGATCCGAAATGCCGTCAAGCACCGCGACGTCCTCTTTTATAACGCGTTTTTCAAGCGGCATGGCGACAACTGCGACAATGCCCGCAGGTGAAGTCGTATCGCTTATCTGCTGCATGCACTTGTCGGACACTTCGTAAATTCTGGTCCTCGTACCTTCGTACTTTCTCAGAACGTCGAAGAACTGTTCGACCTTATCCTGCGTGACGATAATGCTGTCGACGATAACGTCTTCGGAAAGATCCCTGACGATATTCGCCCCTTCGGCAAGGAGCTTGCCTTCTTTGTAGCGCGTTTCCTTGTCTTTGAGCGACTTGAAATATTTGATTTTAGCGTTCGCAACGCTTGTGATAGTTTCTCTCATGATTTTATTTTAACATAACTTCATTGCTATTTCAAGACCGTGTTTTGTTTTAGCGGTAAAGAGTGCAATCTCATCAGCCCACTCCGCCTTGTCCGGAATTGTCGGTGATCTCGAGCTTGATATAATTTACGCCATCAGGGATCTCTACGCAAAGATACGTCATGTCGGTTTTCCAGCCTATACCGCTCTTTTTATAAAGCTCAGTGCCGTTTGCAAGAACTCTGACAGTAGCGTTGGCATAAGCTCCCCACGGATCGTTATCTCTTATCACTTTATCAATACCGACGTATGCAGAAAACCGATTAAAGCCCCTCGTGCCGAGATCATCGTATACGATTACGGAATACGCGTGAGCAAAAAATCCGTGCCCGAATTCCTTTCATCACCGTCAACGTATAACGACAACGGATTTCCGTCGCTGCCCTGATTGGTCGCCAGCGAGCCGTATTCGAGATAGGTTCCGCTCGGTGCGGCAAATTCGTCGAGATATATTTCGCGCTCTTCGCCCTGAACCGTTGTTTCTCCGTTTTCTTTGTTTTGATCGTCAGAATCGACTTTGGTTTTGCAAGCCGTAAGAGTTACGAAAGCAAGCAATATCAAAATCAGCGACATTAAAACAAACTCAGCTCTTTTTCTCATATCTGTAACCTTTAGCATTGATAAAAATAATACTTTTCAAAACGGAATTATACCATCTGCAAGATGTCAGGTCATTTGCAAACGAGATCATATTGCATTTTTCTGTATTTTACAGACTTACTCAAAAGATCCGACAGACATAAAAAATCCGCCTTGTTTTCACAAGACGGATATCAGACTAATATTTATATGATTAAGCCTTAGCCTTTTCGCAGAGAGCTGCAAATGCCGCGCTGTCGTTGACTGCGAGATCTGCAAGAACCTTTCTGTTGAGGTTGATACCCTGCTTTTTAAGACCGTTCATGAATCTGCTGTAAGAAAGGCCGTTCATCCTTGCGCCTGCATTGATACGAGCGATCCAGAGCTGACGGAACTGTCTCTTCTTGTTCTTTCTGCCGACATAAGCATAGTTCTGAGACTTCATTACAGCTTCGCGAGCGATTCTGTAAAGTTTGGACTTAGCGCCCCAGTAACCCTTTGCTGCCTTCAATATCTTTCTGCGTTTTTTAACTGCGTTTACGCCTCTTTTGATTCTCATATTCTTATACCTCCGATTAGATCATGCCCTTTATGGTTTTAGCCTGAGTCTGGTCGACAAACGCCGCCTTTCTCAAACCGCGCTTTCTCTTGGGCGATTTTTTGCTAAGAATATGTCTGCGGTTCATCTTAGCTCTCTTAATTTTGCCGCTTCCGGTCAGCGAAAAACGCTTTTTCGCGCCGCTATGTGTTTTTTGTTTTGGCATTTTCTTGTCCTCCAAAAATATTTCTGTGTTATTTCTTCGCGATGGGAGTAAGCAGCATCGCTACCACTCTTCCTTCCGTAACGGGAGGTTTATCCATCTGTGCGTTTTCTTTTACAAGCTCAAAGAAATCAGTCATTACTTTGAGCGCGAGTTCGGGTCTTGCCTGCTGTCTGCCCTTAAGTCTGATAGAAACCCTTACTCTGTTGCCGTCGCTTATGAACTTGTTAGCCTGCTTTGCCTTGGTATTGAGATCTCCGACGTCGATAGTCGCGCTGAGCCAAACCTCTTTGACTTCTACGACTTTCTGATTTTTCTTGTTCTCTTTTTCGCGCTTGGTCGTCTCGTAGCGGTATTTGCCGTAATCCATTATCTTGCATACGGGCGGTTTAGCCGTGGGAGAGATCATAACGAGATCGAGATTGCGTTCGTCCGCGAGAGCGTTTGCT
This sequence comes from uncultured Christensenellaceae bacterium, assembly GCA_944383895.1. GTDB lineage: Bacteria > Bacillota > Clostridia > Christensenellales > UBA3700 > Ornithoclostridium. The sequence continues at coordinate 248,834 of CALWRH010000001.1, forward strand.
TCTCTCGACGACATGATACCGAGCTGAGTGCCGTCGGCATCGAGAAGTCTGACTTCTTTTTCTCTGATATCGGAATTGATAAGCAGCTCTTTGATAAGCGTGTCCTCCTGACAATAAAATTTGCGGGCAACAAAACAAAATGTTGCCCGCAATAAAAACGTTATCCGAATTTATTGACCGCGTCAGACCTTTGGCGACGGGTGAGAAACAAGTTCTGCTTTGTTACGGTAATATATTACCCTAATCGCCCCGATATGTCAACGGTTTTTCAGCGGTTTTTATTAATTTTTTGCTTTTTCGGCTTAAAATTCACGCCTCGACGTTGTTTTCGGCATTGCCGTCGTCAGTTTTAGCCGCAGTTTCTTTGCCTGAATAACGCTCGTAATTTGCAATTACACCGTTGATCTGTTTGCG
>CALWRH010000002.1 GCA_944383895.1 uncultured Christensenellaceae bacterium
TTTGCATTTTTGTGGAGGGAATGCAAGAACTCAGTATCAAATCCTTGTTTCTCAACATATTCAAGTTTCTTATCTAACTTTCTATGGGTGTATGGCATTCTGCCAAGTGTACCCAAGAAGAACATAGGGTCTTTTATATCCTTGAAAGACAAGGGATAGTAATACTCGTCACTCTCTGCCAAACTTCTGAAATCGTCCTGATTGCTGACAAGCTGATGGAGAACAGCACATATCCTATATCTGTTGTGTAATACTGTCTGTTTGTTGATACGGAGATTTTTGGCTATGGTACGGCAACTCTCACCTTGTAAGGTCAACTTGATAAACTCAATCCATTTGCCAATAGACATTTTGGAGCGAAAGGCAACTGTGCCGTTGGTATCTCCAAATGTCTTTTGACAATCCTTGCAGAAATATCTCTGTCTGCCATTTCTTGTTCCGTTCTTGATAACCTTGACAGAACCACAAATAGGGCAGACAACAGTATCCAAGTCTTGGTTTTGGGCATAACTTCTCCGTTCTCTGCAACATTGATAGAATACCTTTTCTTCCTTTGTCAGTTTGGATTTGGCACTCCGCTTTATTTGCAGAGCGGTGATTAACTCTTGGATTTGCTCGTCTGTAAAATCAGCAATAGCAATTTGTTTATGAATATCTTTGTAATTGGAATGAAAATTAGACATAAAGTACCCCCACAAAATTGTTTTTGTAAGGGAATATAACTTTTTATGTCAGCTACAATTCTGTTTATGCATAATTTTCTGTGAAAATGTATATTTTTGCTCACCAATACTCATCTCGGACAGAGACTATCGTTATTTCGGCGATCCGAATAGAGTATTTATCGGTTATTAGTTCAGACAGATCAATGCCTGAAAAGCCTGGGTTTAGAGGTCAGGATCCTCGGTCTTCTCGTTTCGACGTCGTCGCAGAGAAGGCGGAAGTTTCCTTGCGCGCTTTCTCTTATCGCGCCGTCGGGAGTAAAAGCTGCGGATACGTCGTAAAAATTGGCAAAAACCGTCATGCCCGTACATACCGAAAAAGAGGAGAGCAGTTTTTCGTCAACGGGAGAGAGCTTGCGCTCGTCAAAAACGATACAGCGTCTGCAGTCAGATGAAATCAAGGGTTGCCACAGCTGAGGGTATTCGAAATCGCGTCCGATGAGAACTCCCGTTCTTCCGCAAGGAGAATCGTAACATCTCAGGTTGTTGCCCTCGCAAAAACCTGCCCGCGGAGATATGCGGTCGCTTATGCCGAGCAGTTTGCCGTTTTCAAACACTATCACGCTGTCGTAGCGGTCGTCGTCGATAACTGCGCGCACGGCGCAGAATACCGCCGAGCGGGTAATGGCAGACAGCCGCATAAGGGAGAGGACGGTTTTTTGTTCGCCGTCAAGTTCTTTTTTCATGTCAAGCCGTCCGATAACGGAGCGGTGCAGACATATCACGTCGCCGCGTTTTGCCCGAGCGAACGCCAGCCCGAGTGCGTCTTCGGGCGGCAGGCAGGAAATACATATAAGCATGTTTTCATTATATGCGGAAAAAACAAGTTCCGCCCCTTTCGGAGCGGAACGGTTTATTTTACGGAGTCCCGGAGGAGAGTTTATGATTTCAAACAAAGAAGAAGTGTGTTTTGCGTGAGAGAGAGACTCCGATGTGTGATATATGCTTTGTTTTTGTAAGTTCATTATATAGGCGACTTATTAAAGGAACGTGAAAGAATTTGAAAAAAATCAGCGTCCTGAGTAATGTTTGTGTAAAGAATAAAAAAGCCGCCCCTTTTACGGGACGGCTGACTGACATATTGTTTCTCAATATATTCTGACTGTCACTTTGCCTGAATCGCTTATGAAGCTGCAGGTGATTTTTATATAATATGTAGTGCCGTAATCGTAATATGTCGAAGGCAACGAGATTGCAGCAGAGGAAGAACCGCTCGTATAATTGCTGTAAGAGCTGCTGTTTTCTTCGTACAGATAAAGTCTGATGGTGTTGGTGTTTTCGCTGTATACGTTTACGCTTGCACTCTCGTAAGAGTTTACGTACACCCTTATCCAAATAGAATCTCCGTCTCTGACGAGGAAGGTATCTCTGTCTGAAGGACTCATGGACTGAGCGTCGCTTCTCGACGTGTTAGAGGCATAGTCATCATAGTTAGAATAATCATACGAAGAGCCCGATCCTACCGCAGAAACGATAATGCCTGTCATATAGCCGACAAGTATGACTATCGCGCATACGAGAGCGACGATATTTTCAGCCATGGTGTAAGGGGTTTTCTTGAATCCTTTATGCTGAGAAGGGGTGTCGTACAGGAACGCGTGGAAGTGAATACCGCCGAGGCTGTATACATATCCGAAACAGTTGATAAGGAAATTGATAAAGAAAAATCCTATGCCTATCAACGCGCCCGCTATTCTGAAAAAAAGAACGACGGGATAACCCATAAGATAAATGATGAGCTGTACCCATATGCTGTCGTGATCGCTCTTCATCGAAGTTATCATATAATCTGCAGGCGCGATCAGCATTTTGTACGCAAAGAGCAGTACATAGAAAGACGCGGCAAGCATTATGAAAGATATAAGGAACGGGGACAGAGCTATTCCGAGCAGTATCGCGGGGGCAAGCTTAAGTCTTTTGTAGTGGTGGAAACTGAGCACGTCGGAAATGGTTTCCGCTGTCGTTTCGTAAAACGGGGTATTGCCGAAAGTCGTGGCAAAAACCGATTTTTTAGCTTTTTTGTCCTCTTTGGACGATTGTTCGTCGCCCGTCTGACTTTCTTCGGGCTGTTCTTCTTCGTATTCGTAATAAGTATCGTCCGGTTGTCCTTCGTAGAACTCTTCGGGCTGATCGGGATCCGCGGTTTCTTCGTACTCGACGTATTCTTCGTCTGCGTCCGGAGTAGTTTCGGGATCGGTTTCGTAGACATATTCTTCGTCTACGGTTTCGTCGTGCTTCTTCTTCATAAACATCCTCTCCTTGATTTGTTAAGGAAATTATAAGCTTTTGCTGTAAAATTGTCAATTATTAAAATATAAAAAACCCGCCGTTTTCACGGCGGGTGGTAAGTTTACTAGAGGGAGATAAGAGGAGTGTTTTTTAATAGGTGTTTGGAAGAAGTCTTTTATGTTTTGTGCTCCGGCTCTAGTATGGGGGGGTTAGCTCTTTTGTGACTTCATTATATGGCTGCTTGATTAAAGGAGCATTAAAAACAAAAAAAATTCAGATATTTCTCAAAAATATCGAAAATGAGTATTTGGAAAAGGTAAAATTCAAAAATAAACAAGCATAAGCATCAAAAAAATATGTTTTAATCGTCCTTTAATATAAAAGAAATATATTTTTGTATAGAAAACGTAAAAAAATCCGCTTTTCTATTTCAAAAACGTCGGGTTGTGATATAATCGACAGTGAGGTGCTTATGAAAATATTGCTCGTAGAAGACGAAGTTCAGATGTCCGAGGCAATAGCCGGACTTTTGCGAAAAAACAAATATCTCGTCGAGTGCGCTTTTGACGGAGAAGAAGGCTTGCAGATGGGTATGGTAGGCGACTATGACGTAATAATCATGGATATCATGATGCCCGTTATAGACGGATATGAGGTCGTCCGCCTGCTGCGCAAGAGAGGTATCACGACTCCTATCATAATGCTGACGGCATTGTCTTCTGTCGAAGACAAAGTAAAAGGTCTTGACATAGGAGCAGACGATTATATGACCAAACCTTTTTCCGTCGACGAGCTGGAGGCACGTCTGCGCGCGATATCGAGAAGAAGAGGACAGGCGGTCGCCGACAATAATATAAAGGTTGGCAACGTTACGCTCAATATAAAAGAATTCACGCTTTCCGCAGGCGGAAGGAGCATAGCTCTTTCAGGCAAGGAATACGAGCTTGCTTTCTGCTTTTTCTCCAATCCGAGCGCGGTCTTCACAAAAGACGAACTTATAAATAAGGTATGGGGTTTCGATTGCGATTTCGAGTCCAACAACCTTGAAGTCTACATTTCGTTTCTGCGCAAGAAACTCAATTATCTCGATCCCGAAGTCACAATATCGTCTGTCAGAGGCGTAGGATACAAACTCGTTACAAAGGGCATCAATGGATAAGGTTCTAAATCAGTTAAGACGCAGGTTTATAATAGTCTTCATGATCGTAGGCGGGGCGTTTCTTCTCCTCGCGTACGGCTCCATTTTCGTGGTCAACGTCACGCAGACGATAGGAGCTATAGACAAGGATCTCAACGACGTGCTGGACAAGACGCCGTCGCCGGTTTTCGACGATAAAGAAGAGTGGCTGCAGCGATCGAATTGCATTATAATCGTGCGCCAGGGCACAGACGTTTCCGTTTACAATTCGGACAGCGTAGAAAATGACGATATCCCGGGCATAGTAGATATGGCCGTTGTGAACGGCGAGGACAATTTTGCGATCCAGGGCAAATATTACAAAGCCACTCAACGCAATATCATAGGCAACGATGTATCCGTTTACGCCGTATACGACTGGACGAGCGACAGGGCGGATCTCGTTGAGGCAGGTGTGGTCACGGGGCTTGTCTATTTCTTCTGTCTCGTACTTCTTTTCATTTTCGGCAATATGGTCGCAAAACAGGTAGTCGAACCTGTCAAACGTTCTTACGAACAGCAGAAAAAGCTGGTCGCAGACGCGTCGCACGAACTCAAGACTCCTATAGCGATAGTCGGGGCAAATCTTTCGCTTATAGCGAGCGATCCCGATTCTACCGTAGCTCAGAACGAGCATTGGTTCAAAAACATTGAGTCGCAGCTGGGCAGGATGAGCGCACTCATTACTGATATGCTCGAGCTGCACCGTGCCGACGACGCGAAAAACAAGCCCGAAACTTATGAAGACATATCCGCTCTTCTTGACGGAGTACTGCTGTCTTTCGAGGCGCGTTGTTTCGAAAAGAACGTAAAACTGACAGAAACTCTGCAATCCGACGTTAAAACGCTCTGCATAAAGCAGAACATAGAAAGACTTTATGCGATAATGATGGACAATGCGTTGAAATACACTCCTCAGGGAGGAAGTATAGACGTCACTCTGAAATGCGATAAAAAGAACGCGGTCATTGACTTTACCAATTACGGCGTAGGCATAGCAAAAGAGCATTTGCCTAAATTGTTCGACCGTTTTTACCGCGTTGACAACGCTCGCACGCAGAACAATCAGCAGGGTAACAGTTTCGGACTCGGACTCAGTCTTGCAAAATCCATAGTGCTCGATCACGACGGTACGATAACGTGCGACAGCGACGGTTCGACTTACGTCGATTTCAGAATAGAGCTGCCGCTCAAACAGGAAAGAAGAAAACGCACTGAAAAGGCGAAGATTTGAGAATTTTCAAAGCGTAAAATGGAGGAGAATATGTTCAATTTCAAAATGCCTACGAGATTGATCTTCGGTGCGGGTACGCTCGGAGAACTCAATAAGTGGGTAAACTCAGGCAAAAAAGCTTTGGTCGTAGTAAGCAACGGCAAGTCTACAAAAGTAAACGGATATCTCGACAGAACTACCGCTCAGCTTGAAAAAGCAGGCGCGGAGTGGGTGCTTTTTGACGAAATAGAGCCCAATCCGCTCAAAGCTACCGTAGAGCGCGGCGCGGCTTGCGCGAGAAAGAACGGTTGCGATTTTATCGTAGCTCTCGGCGGTGGCAGCGTTATGGATGCAAGCAAGGCGATAGCGTCCATGGCAACCAACGACGGAGATCTGTGGGATTACGTCTGCGGAGGAACGGGCAAGGGTAAACCGCTTGCGAAAGCTCCGCTCCCGATAATAGCCATAACGACTACCGCGGGCACGGGCTCCGAAGTGGACGAATACGGAGTAATCACCAATCCCGAAACGCACGAGAAGATAGGTTTTGGCGGCGATGTCAGACTTTTCCCCGTCGTGGCGATCGTCGATCCCGAGCTTATGACGAGCGTACCGCCGAAATATACGGCATATCAGGGATTCGATGCGCTCTTCCACAGTACGGAAACGTACATCAACAAGATTGCCAACGAGATGAGCGACATGGTGTCTTCTACCGCGATAAAGAACATCGGCACGTATCTCGCGAAGGCGGTGGAAAACGGCAAAGACATCGAGGCGCGCACCGCTGTCGCGTGGGCAAACACGATGAGCGGTTACGCAATGGTGATAGGCGGCTGCACGAGCGAACACTCTCTCGAACATGCAATGAGCGCATATCATCAGCAGCTTCCGCACGGCGCTGGTCTTATCATGATAAGCCTTGCGTATTACAAGCACTTTATCGACGCACACGTCTGCGACGAGCGTTTTGTGGATATGGCTAAATGGCTGGGCAAAGCCGATGCGGAAAAACCCGAGGACTTCCTCACAGCGCTTGCTGACCTGCAAAAGGCGTGCGGAGTGTACGGACTCAAGATGTCGGATTACGGCGTGACCCCCGACGAATTCCCCGTATGGGCAGACAACGCGCGCTCTGCGATGGGAGGCTTGTTCACGCGCGACAGAGTGGATCTCAGCAAGGAAGACTGCATAAGGATATACGAAAGGTCTTTTGCCTGAAAGTTACCAGACGATATAATTACACATCATATTAATGATAAAAAACGGAAGACGCGTCTTCCGTTTTTTTTGTACCTGTGTTTATTAGAACGTTTTGTTTACGGTTTTTTACGCAGAAAAATTTCAGTCCGCTCTGCCGCCCGAAAAGTTTATCGTAAAATCGTTTTTGTCGAGAGTGCCGCCGTTCTTGACGTAGAGAAGAAACGTGTCGATAAGTCTTAAAGAAGAGCTTATCGCGTTGTCTACGATCTGAAAATAATCGCAATTCAGATATTCTTCAGAGCCCGTATAAACGGGATAGGAGCGGTGTGCAAAATTTACGAAATCGTAATCCGGATCGTGTTTGTCGGGAGCAAAGAATCCTACGATATACGCGGGATAGTGCAGTTTCTTCGCCGCGAATTTCAGTACTGCGCACGAAACCGAGCGCGGCTTGAGAAATACGCTTTGATAGCGGTACATACGGGACGGCAGTTTTTTGAGCAGTTTGAAAGGCACTTCGACGCCGAAAACTTTATTGACCGCGTTGCTCCATACGTCTGCAAGGCTTAACGCGGCGCGCTTTGTAGAGGGTATGACCTCTTTGAGGTTGAGAGTTGTGCCGCGACTTTCCGCACGCTCGCGCATCATAACGTCGATGCGTGTTTCGAGCATCATATGCAGACAGCTTTTCAGGTGTTCGGGGTATAATTTCGTCAGCCTTTCCGCCGCCTCGTAAACGACGTAAGGATGTGCCGCGCTGTCGAGCGCGTAATGACACAGAAGACCGAGAGCATAGGCGACAGAGCTTTCTTTATCCGTCTTGCGGCAATAATCGAGAAGAGAGAGAAAAAGCCCGTAGGTTTTTTCTTTGTGCGTTCTCGCGCCGTAACCTTTGAATTCTCCGAAAGCGTAAAAGAGCAGATCTCCGCCCTGTGCGCCGAGTATAAAACAATCGGGGCACTTCTTGATCACCGAGTTTTCGGGACTTTTTTCGATTACCGCCTTTGCGGTGAGATAATGCGATATATAAGATGCCATAGTTTTTATCCGATAAAAACATTATAACAGACAAAGCGTCGTAAACGCAACTTTACGAACGCGTAGCAAAGGAGCGCAGCGATCCTTTTCGGGACGTATTATAAACACCGGGTATTGACGGATTATCAAAGCGGTTATATAATTATATAAAGGAGCTGTATCCGCGTGCGGATGCGGTCTGAGGGGGAGAGTATGGCGAGAAAGAACAAGTTTTTGATAATTTTCCTGTCCGTGTCTATAATATGCATTATATTTGCATGCGCTCCCGCAGCTTTCGCGCATCCTGATCGCGATACTTATCACGAAGGAACTGTAGCGTGCGAGTCAGTCGTAAAAGGCGGAGAGAATATCGTACTCGAAAAACTCGACGTTGAGTTTTCTTATCCGACGATCCTGAAGAAGTGGAATAAAGCCAATGCCGAAGGATACAACGGCAGCGTTAAGTCAGAATATCTTCTTTATAATCCTTCGCAAAGCGACGACAGCGCAAGACTCTGGCTCAGGTACGGCGACGTCCCTCCGTACTTCTACGGCGAGCCGCAGTTTTCAAAAGTTTACGTCGACGGCGCCGAGCTTTCGGGAAAGACGAGGTACGGTATATCGTATTCTGACGACGAGGGCAGAAGAAGGGCTGCCGACGTGTTCGACGGCACTTTCGCCCCCGACGACTTCGTAGATCCCGACGATACGGTTTACCTTCAGACTTTCGTTATCGTGGCTAACGGCGGACATGATTACGCAAGCTGCATAGCAGAGATAAGCGGTTATGACGGCAATCTGCCTCTTATCGGAGATTCTCTTTTCGTAAGCGTGTCCGAAAAAAGAAATCGGATATACTATTCTGTGAAAAACAGCTTGTTCACTGTTGCTACGGTAGGTTCTCCTCTGGGCAGAGGAGTTTCGTGGCGTGTCGCAGAGGATACGTCTGATATGTTTTCTGAATATTACGATGACAAAAAGGCCGTGCATCTGATAGATACGCAGACTATGACTTACGAGGAATATATCAGGCAAAATCTCGGAGAGTATGCGGACGAAGAATATTTTTCCGACTTGTACGCCTCGGTAACATGCAGGATCTACGACAAGGATCTGCGGGCATTCAGAAACTCGTGGTTGTTCGATAAAGAGATTATTATAACGTGGAAGGAATACGAGATCGCAGTTCCCGCAGGGGAGAGAGTCTCGCTCGGCATTGAGGAATCCTTCTTTCCTGACATAAACGAGAACATGAGTCCAGACGTCTATAACGCAGAATACCGCATTTTAGAATTCAGGCGCGCAGCAGAGTTCGGCGTCAACGCAAAAGCATACACGCCTTATTACGTCCTGGACAGGGATAATTGTTATTTTACAAAGGCGGACGACGGCGGCTATGTTTTCATCGCAAGGGATTACGGCGAAGACATGCTAAAGTTCGGCATTTCGATTTCGGAAAATCCGAAACGTGCAAACACTGTCGATCTGAGCATTCTGGTCGGGATACTGATGTGTATTTTCTTGCCGATAATTTTCATTTTAATGGTGATGCTGGGGCTTATAACGATATTGCTGATCCCCGTGGGCATAGTGTTCGGGATAATCGTCCTGATAAAATCAGTAGTCAGGATAATAAGAAAGAGAAGAGATAAGAACGACGATATTTTCAAAGGATACTGATCGTCAGAGGAGGACGGACTGCGGCAAAGGATCTGCAGCCGTCTCCTTTTTTATATAATTTTTGCGGTCGGGCGCGCGTTTATCCCGCTTGCGGTTTTAGTTGATATAGTATATAATAGAGCTATGTGCGAAAAACTTATCGGCGCAGATGGCATTGAGCTTATTTCGCGTTTTGACAAACTTGCATTGGCTGTAAGCGGAGGCAGAGACAGCATGGCTCTGCTGGATTGGTTTTTTTCTTCGGGCGAATACCCGGGAGAGTTTTTCGTCGTGCACGTCAATCACAACCTTAGAGGCGACAATTCGGACGCTGACTGCGCTCTCGTAAAGAATTATTGCGACGAGAGGGGCATAAAGCTCAGGATATACAGCGAAGACGTAAAGGGCTTTTGCGAAAGAGGCGGCTACGGCACCGAGCAGGGCGCGAGGCTGATAAGACGGCGCATTTTCAGAGAGATAACAGAAAGCAAAGAGGCGCAGAGAGTGGTTACCGCGCATCATTTGCAGGACTTTGCAGAGAGCGTGCTGATGCACGTTTTCAGGGGCAGCGGCATAGACGGGCTTTGCGGCATAAGCAAGGACGACGGCATGATGATAAGGCCTCTTTTGTCGACGGACAGAAAGACGATAGAAGAATATATCGCGAAGAATAAAGTTCCATATCGCGATGACGAGAGCAATTTCGACGATTCGTACACGCGCAATTATCTCAGGAACTCCGCGTTTCCTGTTCTGAAAAAAGTATATCCGAACATAGAGAGATCGCTTGCCATGCTTGCAAAACAGGCTTTTTACGCAAAGAGCTATATATCGGGCAACAGCATGGCGCCCGTGTCCGAAGACGGAGAGGCGGTGCTCGACGTATCCGCCCTGGATCAGCCGTCCGCGCTTCAGTCGGACAGCATTTTCAAAGCGCTCGAACTTATCGGCGCGAGAGTGGACTGCGAAAGCGTGCATATAGAATCCGTCAAATCGTTAAAAGACAAGAAAAACGGCACCCGTGTCTGTCTTCCGCACAATGTTGAAGTGGAAAAGAGCAAAGGAAGGCTTTGGTTCTATCGCAAAGAAGAAAAGGATATGTCCGAGACACCCTTTGTCGGAGAGAGCTTTTATGTAGGCGGATACGAGATAAATGTCGGAGATACGGGCAGGCTGAAGTATGACCCCGACAAGATACCCGACGGGGCGGTCGTCCGCACGCGCAGAGAGGGCGACAGGTTCAAGAGATTCAGAGGAGGAGAAAAATCCTTCGGGGACTATCTGACGGATATCGGATACCCTCCGCACAAGAGGGACAATATTCCCGTGGTCGCTTTCGGCAGCGAGATACTTATCGCGGCGGGGATAGAAATATCCGACCGCGTGGCCGTGGACGAGAGCACGAAAACAATAAAACGCATTGATACGAAACGCCGCGTATGACGGCGCATATACAACGGAGAGAATATGTACGACAAAAACATTGAAAAAGTATTGATCACAAAAGAGGAGATCGAAAAGAGAACTTCGGAGCTTGCCGCGGAGATAAGCCGCGATTACAAAGGCAAAAAGCTTATCATGATATGCGTGCTTACAGGCGCGATGGTGTTCTTTGCCGACCTTATCAGAAAGATAGAAATTCCGCTCGAAGTGGACACTATCGTCGCGTCGAGCTACGGCGCAGGCATGACGACAAGCGGCAGCGTGCGCATTTCTAAGGACATAAAGTACGATATATCGGGCAAATCCGTTATACTCGTAGAAGATATAATAGATACGGGCGTAACGCTCAAGACTCTTACTCAGATGCTCGCGACCCGTGCGCCCGAGAGTCTGAAAGTCTGCTCTCTGCTCGACAAGCCGTCAAGGAGAAGAGTGGATTTCGAGGGAGATTACGTCGGCTTTAAGATACCCGACGAATTCGTAGTCGGTTACGGTCTTGACTATGCCGAGCAGTACCGCAATCTGCCCGAGGTCTGCACGCTTAATCCCGAGGGGATCTGATATGCAGTTGCCGTTTTCGCTCGAAAAACTTGCCGAGATCTTTCCCGAGAGACTTTATCTTGTCGGAGGCGCGGTGCGCGACCATATCAGGGGCGTGCCTACGGAAGATTTCGACCTTGCGAGCGCAGCGGAGCCCAAGGCGGTAAAAGACGCGCTCGCCGGCAGCGGTTTCAAAGTCTGCGACAGTTCGCCAAAGCTTGGCACGCTTATCATTTCGGGCGGCGGAGTGCGTTTCGAGCATACGACTTTCCGCACGGACAGCTATCCTGAAGGCAGCGGCGTGCACAAGCCCGATCAGGTGATATTCACTACGGACATAGAGAAAGATTGCAGGCGTCGCGATTTCTGTTGCAACGCGATATATTACGACGTAAAGGGTAAAAGGCTCGTCGATCCGCTCGGCGGTATCGCAGACGTAGAGCACGGCATATTGAGGACAACGCGTGCGGCTAAAGAGGTGTTCTGCGAGGACGGGCTGAGGATAATGAGGCTTATACGCTTTGTTTCCACGCTCGGTTTCGCTCCCGATTACGAGGCGGCTCAGGCGGCGAAGGAGTTAGTCGGAAGACTTGCTGACGTATCTAAAGAGCGTATACGCGACGAGCTGGACAAGACTCTCGCGGGCGGCAATCTCTGCAACGCAATGGAACTTGCTCTCGATACGGGAGTGCTCGGAGAGATACTGCCCGAACTTGCGGAGAACGAAAGCGTTCTGCAGCCTAAACAATTTCACGCATACGACGCGTTGAGGCACGCTTTTCACACGGCAGCGGCGGCGCGCGCAGACATAAAACTCGCCGCGCTTTTGCACGACGTAGGAAAGGCTGAGGCGATAAAGAAAGACGGCAACATGCACCGTCATGCAGAATACGGCGCAATCACCGCAAAAGAGATAACAAAAAGACTCAAATATCCCAACGCCGTGATTACGGAAACCGAAATACTCGTCAGAGAGCACATGTACGACATCAACGCCAACGCGAGGGAGAGCAAGCTGCGCAAATTCGTCGCGCGCAATTATGCGGTGATAGACAAGCTTATCGCGCTCGTCAGGGCGGACAGCGCGGGTACGGGCGTATTCGACGATTGTCCGAGGGCGGACAGATTCGAGGCGACGCTCGATAAGATGAAAAAGGAAGGAGTACCGTTTACGCTTAAACAGCTCAAGGTAAACGGCGACGATATAAAATCGCTCGGGCTGAAAGGCGAGAGCATAGGCAGAGTTCTCGGAGAACTTCTGGACGGTTGCGTAGAAGGAAGATTCGGAAACTCGAGAGAAGAACTGCTTGCGGCGGCAAAGAGATCGCTGAAAAACGGAGCAGGCACAGGAGGCACGAAATGACTTTACCCGAAATACTTACGATAGCTTTTTCCGCGCTGGCTTGCGTGCTCGCGCTTGCCGCGCTGATCGCGGTCGTTATAAAGAAAAAGGACGGCTCAGCTGCTGACAGCGAGGAGATAGTAAACAATATCGGCGACGCGGTCAATCTTATAAACGACAACACGAGGAAGGAAACTTCCGCCGCAAAAGAAATAGTAGTTACGGCATTTTCTGCGGCAAATACCGCGACAGTAACCTCTCTCGACACTCAGCTCAAGGGGTTCGGCGACAAGATAAGAGAGTTCAGAGAAGACGTCGGCCGCAGTCTTGACGAGATGAGAAGACTGCTTAGAGAAAACGAAGACGCGACGCGCACGACTTTCAACAACAATCTCGAGCAGGTGCGCAAAGAATTCAAGACGAGCGTCGACGATATGAGAAAGTCCGTAGCGGACGATCTCAAGAGCGTCAGAGAGGACAACGAAAAACAGCTGACCGAAATGCGCAGGACAGTAGAGGAAAAGCTTGCGGAAACGCTGGACACCCGCGTCAAAAACGCTTTCGAACAGGTCAACAAGAGCCTCGAGTCCGTGCAGCGCAGTTTCGGAGAGATGAAGGAACTGACAGGCAGCGTAAACAACCTTACGCGAGTATTCGCCAACGTAAAGGCGAGAGGCAATTGGGGAGAAGTTTCGCTGGAGAGCCTGCTCGATCAGATACTCACGCCCGAGCAGTACGAAAAGCAGTTCATGATATCGCGTTCAGAGAATACGAGGGTAGACTTTGCGATCATCATGCCGGGACAGGGCGGGGAAAAGGTGTATCTGCCCATAGACGCCAAATTCCCGATAACGGATTACGAAAACCTTATCAATGCGAGCGAAAAAGGCGACGCGGCGGGAGTGAACGCGGCGAGAAAGCTGCTGCTCGAAAGGGTAAGACAAGAGGCGCAGAGCATCAACAACAAATACGTCAAACCGCCCAAGACCACCAATTTCGCACTGCTTTACGTCCCCAACGAAGGACTGTTTGCTGAAATAATAAGGGACGGCGTGCTCGTAGCGGATCTTCAGACGAAATACAGGGTGAGCGTGTGCGGACCTACAACGGTGACGGCTCTTCTCAATAGTTTGCAGATGGGATTTACATCGCTCAAGATACAGAAAAAGAGCGCGGAGATAATCAAGCAGATGTCGGGCATAAGAGCGGATTTCGCCAAGTTTACCGAGCTGCTTTCCACCGTGCGCAGCCGTGCGGAAAAAGTCATCGGCGCGATAGACGATCTCGACAAACGCAACGACATGATAGGCAAGAGGCTAAAGAAAGTCGGAGAGATAGACGGCGGAGAAGTCGCTTTGCTTGAGGTAGCCGCAGACAAAGACGGGGAGGACGGACAATGAGAGCGGATCTGCACATACACAGCGAATATTCGGACGGTACCGACGACGTAAAGACGATAGTTTCCAAGGCGAAAGCCGCCGGACTCGGCTGTATCGCTCTCACCGATCACGACACCGTGAAAGGAGTCGCAAAAGCTGTCGAAGAGGGAGAAAAACAGGGTGTAAAGGTGCTTGAAGGCATAGAGATGAGCACATACGCCATATGCGAGGTGCATATCCTCGGCTACAATATCGACTGCGACAACGACGCGCTCTCGACGCGTCTTGCAGAGATAGACAGACAGCGTAGCGACAGGATAAAGGCGATACTCGCAAATCTCGGCAAATACAATATAAAACTCGACGAAGAAAAGATATTCGATCGCATAGGAACTGTCGGACGCATGCATATCGCCAAGCAGCTGCTCGCAAAGGGTTACTGTCAGACGATCACCGAGGCTTTCGACCGTTATCTCGGGGAGAGAGGGCTTGCATACGTTCCGTCAAAGAGGATAACTCCGCTCGAGGGCGTAAAACTCATAAAAGCCGCGCACGGCAGAGCGGTGATAGCGCATCCTCTCGTATTCTGTCAGAAAGGCAGGCTGAACGATCTTATCGAGGGGCTCAAGACGTACGGGCTTGACGGGCTCGAGGTTTATTATCCTACGCATACGCTCGACGACACCGCGCGCCTTTACGAGCTTGCAAAACGCTACGGACTTTTCGCGAGCGGAGGAACGGACTATCACGGCGCGAACAAGAAAGGCGTGGAGATAGGCGACGTCAATTATATCCCCGACGTATACGCGATGAAAAAACTCGGGCTTGCAGCAGGCGGGCACGCAAAATACGGCAGACGGTAAAATGCTTATGTTACGACTGAAAAGCGGCGCAGACGCGCCGCTTTGAGTTTGCCCGATCCGACAGGAAATAAATGTCAGTATAAAAAAGGCAAAACATATCGCGTAAAGCACAAACTACGATTGTATGAAAAGAGCAGTTTTGTTTTACGTTTTGATAATATCTTTAGCGACGCTTTGCCTGACTGCGTCGGGATTTTGCCGGGGAACGGCAGACGGGGTGTGCGAAACGGTAAATTGTGCTGAAAAAGACGCTTTTACGCATGCCGACATACAGTCGCAGAAAACAGAAAAAAACGCGTCTGCGCTGATGTCGAGTTTTTCGACTACGTTCAACAGAAACGTCTACGCGAGGAGTTACAACATCGCGCTTGCCTGCAAGAATTTCTGCTATCTGAGAGTAAAGAGCGGAGAAGTGCTTTCATTTAATCAGACGGTAGGAAAGCGGACGGTAGAAAGGGGATACAAAGAGGCGAAAGTCATCGAGAACGGAGAATACGTCAACGGCGTTGGCGGCGGGGTGTGTCAGGTTTCCACTACGCTGTACAACGCGTGGATAACCGCGGGACTAGGCGTGCAGAGCGTGAGAGCGCACTCGCTGCCCTCGTCTTATTGCGCCATGTCGAGAGACGCTACCGTATCGGATTGGATAGATCTTCTTCTCGTGAACGACAGCGGACAAGACGTCGTGGTCAACGCTACGGTGAAAGGCAATAAAGTGACTTTTGACGTGTACGGACAACCCGACGGCAACGAATACCGCTTCGAAACCCGCATAATCAGAAAGACGGATCCGCCCGAACCCGTGCTCGAATACGTTCCTTATATCGAAGGCGGACTCGAGAGCAGACAGATATCTCCGCCTAAATGCGGCTACGTTACGGAGCTTGTCCGCTATGTCTATAAGAACGGAGAAAGAACAGAGGTAACGACCGTACGCAGGGACGTCTACCGAGGGGTTGCGGCAAAGGTCCAGGTCAAAGAAAGTATGGATTGACATGTTGAATATACAATGGTGTAATCTACACGGATAAAGAAATTTCGATAAAGCGCGGAATAATGTCGCACCGCGCTTATTACAATATAGATATAAAAATCGGAGATAGGTTATGAATTTGTCCATGGAAGCAAACGGCGCGTTCGGCGTCATAGTCGATATACTTCTTCTCGCAGTAGGATTCGTCCTTATAATCAAGGGCGGAGATTTTTTAGTTGACGCAAGTATCTGGATGGCAAGGGCTCTCAAGGTGCCCGAAATAATTATCGGCGCGACGATCGTGTCGATAGGCACGACGCTGCCCGAACTCATTACGTCGACGACGTCCGTCATCAAAGGCATGACAGAGGGCAACGCCGCGCTCGTAGAGGGTTACAACGCGATAGCCGTAGGCAATGCCGTCGGATCCATGATGTGCAATATAGGTCTGATACTCGGCATCGTAATGCTGATAAGACCGCCTAAGACTGAAGGTAAAAGTTTTGCGATAAAGGGGATTTACCTGCTTTGCGTATCCGTCGTACTTTGCATATTCGCTCTCACTAACGGTGCGATAGAGCTGTGGGAAGGTATAGTCCTGCTCGTGTTCTTCGTGCTTTTCATAGGTATAAATCTGTACGAGGCTGCCGTTTCGGCAAAAAGCGCGCCCGCATTGCCTGAGCAAAGCGGTGCGGGGCAAGGATCTGCAAGCGCAGCAGCGGAAACCGTTGCGAAAGACGCAAAGACGGTTGCAAAACGCGTATTGCAGTTTGTGATAGGCGCGGCGGCGACAGCACTTGGCGCAATGCTGCTTGTGGACAATGCGCAAAGCCTTTGCGTAGGCATAGGCATACCGCAGCAGATAGTCGGCATCACCGTAGTCGCGATCGGTACGTCTCTGCCCGAACTCGTTACGTCGCTCACATCTCTTAAAAAGGGCACATCGGATATAGGGCTCGGAAATATAATCGGCGCGAATATCATAAACGCGACTTTGCTGCTCGGACTCATTTCGTGCATTACGGGTCAGGGGCTGACTATCGACGCCATTACAAAAAACGTTGCGGTATGGGTAATGCTCGGTATAAGCGCGCTGCTAATCGTGCCGTCCGTGATAGGCAAAAAGACTTACAGGTGGCAGGGCGCGGCGATGCTTGCGTTATATTTGGGATTTATAGTGTACAATATAATAGCCGTTGTGATATAATATACACAATAAAAGTTTTCTGACGGGGGTTCCCCGCGACGGAGGAAATATGGATTATAAAGAAAATTACGAGAAATGGCTCGGCAGCTGTACGGAAGAAGAGAAAAAGCAGCTTCTTGCGATAGCGGACGATGACAAGGAGATAAGAGAGAGATTTACGTTGCCGCTCGCTTTCGGCACGGCGGGTATGAGAGGTACGATAGCTCTCGGCATATCCAATATGAACGTATACACCGTGGCGCGCGCGACCAAAGGTCTTGCCGATTACGTCAACGGACTCGGCAAAGAGCAGGCGGAAAGGGGCGTCGTCGTATCTTACGATACGCGTCGTATGTCTTTTGAGTTTGCACTGATAACCGCGAGAGTTCTTGCGGCAAACAAAATAAAAGTCAGACTTTTTGAAGACGTAAGACCCGTGCCTATGTGCAGTTATGCGGTCAGACATACAAACGCGATCGCGGGCGTAATGATAACCGCAAGCCACAATCCCAAAGAATACAACGGCTACAAGGTTTACGGCGAAGACGGCGCGCAGATGTCGCCCGAGGCTACGGCGGTAGTCGTCGATTTTATCGATAAGACGGATTATTTCGGCATCGCGCTTGCGGACGTAAAGACTTGTGAAAGAAATGAGATAAAGGGCAAAGACAACTTCGCGCTCAACGATTATATCACTGTGATAGGAAAGAGCCTCGACGAGGATTATTATGCGGAAATTTCCAAGTTGTCGTTGTCGCCTGAGGCGGTGAAAGCAGAGGGCGCGAAAATGAAACTCGTTTACAGCCCGATACACGGCTCGGGTTACGTCCCCGTCACGACCATGCTTTCGCGCATGGGCATAAAGGCGGAAGTCGTCGAGGAACAGAAAGATCCCGACACCGAGTTTTCCACCGTGCAGATGCCCAATCCCGAACAGCCCGACGCGCTCGCGCTCGGCATAAAGCTTGCGGATAAGATCAGCGCAGACGTAGTTATCGGCACCGACCCGGACTGCGACCGTATGGGCGTTGCGGTAAGAGACGACAAGGGAGAGTTCGTCTTGCTGACGGGCAACCAGATAGGCGCGTTGCTGCTCGACTATATACTTCTCAGACATAAAGAGAGAGGTGATCTGCCTGCCAACGGCGCGGTGGTAAAGACGATCGTTACGACGAATCTTGCCGACAAGATAGCTAAAAGTTATGGCATGACGGTTTACGACGTGCTGACGGGATTCAAGTTTATCGGCGAAAAGATAAAGGAGTGGGAAGGCAGCGGCAAACATACCTTCATGTTCGGTTACGAAGAGAGTTACGGCTATCTCTCGGGCACTCACGCGAGAGACAAGGACGCCGTAGTTGCGAGCATGCTGTTCTCCGAAATGGTTTGCTATTATCAGTATATCGGCAAAAAACTCTATGACAGATTGCAGGAAATATTCGAGAAATACGGATATTTCGCTGAAACCAGCAAGTCGTTTGCTTTCAAAGGACTGGACGGCATGCAGAAAATGGCATATATCATGGAAAAGGCGCGCAAAGAATACTTTGACGAGTTCGCAGGTATAAAGACGGTTTCAAAGCTCGACTTCAAAAAGAGAGTAGAAGTGTTCGCGGACGGAAAGACCGCTCCTATAACTCTTCCCGAAACCAACGTGATAAAATACACTCTCGGCAACGACGAGTGGGTATGCATAAGACCGAGCGGAACAGAGCCCAAACTCAAAGTTTACGTATCTGTCAACGCAAAGAGCGCGAAAGAGGCGGACGAGAGAAGAAAAGCGGTGCTCGCGGCTGCGGAGAGCAAGTTGCTGTAAAAAAGCGCGTTCGAAACAGCATAAGAATTCATCCGTTATGCGGATAAAAGAAACAGGCGTCGTTCTGACGCCTGTTTTTATATGTCCTTGTATCTTTGCGGATTGTTGGTCCTTTCGAGCAGATAGTCGAGCGACACGTCGAAATAATCTGCAATTTTTATCAGCGTTTCATAGTCCGCCTGCCTCTTGCCCGATTCGTATCGGCTTACCGTGTTCTGGTTCATGTCCAGATCTATCGCAAGCCGTTGCTGAGTTATATGTTTTTTTTCGCGTAAAAATCTGAGTCTCATATATTGACATGATTATACCACTTTGGTATACTTATTATATCCCGATACGGGATAAGGAGGATTTTATGGAAAATAATTCGTCGGGTAACAAGTTGTTATACGTTGCCAAGAAATCGGCTTGGGAGCACCGTTTCAGGATGATTCTGAGCATTGTTCTGACAGCATTTTTCGCTTTGATGGGGGTGGTTTTCGTTACCGATCCCGAGGCTACGGGACTTGCTGTCGTTTCTTTCGTTATAGCTTTGATTTTTTTGCTTGTTGTCGTCTGCACCGTTATCGAAGCGTCTAAGTCGGAGATGTGATAACCTAAAACGAATAATTACAGCCGATTAAAATCATGTATTGCATTTAATCTTACCTTTTCTAATGCTTTATATACCAATGATAACTTTTTATTATCGCGTTGTAGTTTTTGACACTCTTTTTCGTATTCTTTACTGTTCAAAAATGATTGATTGTATATAAATTGTATGTATGCTTTATGACACCAATAATCGCGTTTATATGCCATTTGAGAAAGAAAATTATAATCGTCGGTAGATATATAAGGCTTTTTATCGCTAAAATCAAGTTTTTTAAGTTCTTTTACTGAATGTCCTAAAGTCCATTTATTTTTGTCTATCATTGCAAGCGTATCGTACATATCGCCTTTACACATTGCGGCATAAATCATTTTAACGTCGTGCTCAATAATTTGACAATACATTATTGTTTGCCCAAGTATTAAATGAAAATTTTCTAATGTCATTTTGTACTCCATTATTAAATCCAATATGTTATTGTACCTGTAACATTCACAATTTCATAACTTGAACTGCCGTATCTTGAACTACTTGTTGTAATTGTGCCACAACCTCCCGCATTTAAATATAACGTTTTTTCTGTTATCGTACTATTAGATATGTAATTATATGTAACAATAACATTATCATAGTACGCATAAGATAGTGCTCCACGAAAATAGTGGTAAGATGTTGAATAATTGCTTCCCACAACAGATAATTTCTCAATAGTAATAAATTTTTGATAGTTTTCTTTTGTAATATTTACGACATGCTTTTCCATTACTGATACTTCGGTTGATGGTGTATTGGTATTTTGCTCTTTCCCATTGTTTGAATTACAACCGACAAAACATAATATACAAATCAATAAAAGTATGGAAATAGTAATTTTTTTCATTTGGGGAACCTTGAATTTTTTATTATTATATCACAAAAAACACTATTTTTGCAACTACATAACAGGGTGAAAAAGTAAAAAGGCACTGTGGCAGGTATTTGACAAAACGAACGTGGTAAACGCGATATTTTTAGTCAAAGCAATCCAATCGGTTGTTACAAAAAGGTTCGGATTATTTTGACTTGGTAGAGTAAATGCACACAAATTCGAATAAAACAAAAACCTAAACCGATTTATTCGATTTAGGTTTTTACTGGTGGAGATAAGGATATACGAAAAGAGCATCACGACGAGAAGAGGCATATTCAACGTCAAAGAGACGCGTTCTGTGATGACTCCCGTCATCGGCGTGTCGGTAGAACAGTCTTTCAACGGCAAGTTGTTCAATTACGGCAACGTAGTTATCGACAAGATGGGAAAAGGCTGGGATATTGACTGCACTTATATAAAGAAACCCAAAGAATTCAAAGAATTTCTTCAGTCGCTCATGGATAACAACGACATGAGCAACGTTACCATGGTAATGGGCAACTGAAATACGGGGTAAAAAATTATTCTCTGCGATAAGAGATAAATTTTGTTAAACGGCAAAGCGGCAAAACAAGCCGCTTTTGCCGTTATATGTACAAATACGCCTGTATAAGACGGCATTTTATCGGTGCGGGTTTAGCAACAACCGTATTCTTCTATGAGTTTTTCGAGTATTCTGACGTGTTCTTCTTCGTCGAGGATTATCCGCTCGATAAGGGCGATTATGGATTTGTTGGTGAGCGCGGTTATCGTGCGTTTGTAATTGGCTATCGCTCCTAGTTCGCCTGCAAGATCGATTTTGAGTATCGCGCACACGCCCTGAGAGTAGTCCACCGTGCTGCCCGACCAGAAACAGTGTCTGCCCGCGATTATCGGATCGCCGCCGCTTGCGACGATCGCCTCTGCGAGCAATTCGTGATGCAGCATTTCGACTTTGGCTATGTTTTCGAGTACATAGGAGAGATCGGGATATTTTTCTTTGAGTATGTAACTCTGATACGCATATTGCATTATCGCCGTGGTTTCGCTTTCTCTGCCTGCGTAGTCGTCTGTCAGAGCGAGTACGTCGCGGCGCGATACAGAGTAGACTGCAAGCTCGGGATAGGGTGCGTCGCTTGCAAAAATCTGAAATTTTGTCATTTTATTCCTCCGTTTGTCAATAATTATGATAATGCGCGATCAGCGCGCCATACGCATAATATGCAGTTTCGGTAAAACAACGTGCAAAGTTCTGAAGGGGCGTAAAAAGGCGAAAAATTGTAATTTCGCGCTTTTTCGGGCTCGGCGTAGCAAAAAAACAAGCAAAAAACGCTTGATAAATCTCGGATAGTGTGCTATTATGTTTTAGCAATCATAAAATCGGAGGAATATTCTCAATGAATATCGGATATATGCTCGGAGCGATCGCTAACGTTGATTACGAGATTACAAGATGGCTTTCGCCGCTGTTGATGATACTGATGGCAGTTATCGGCATTGCCGCTGTCGTCTGTATACTGATGCAAAAGGGTACCAACGACAATATCGGCAGTCTGGGCGGTAGCGAAACAGATACTTACGCCGGCAAGAACAAGTCGAGGAGCAAAGAGAGCGTTCTCAAAAAGCTCACCGTAGTGTTCGGCGTGCTGATGATGGTACTTTCCGTAGTTTTCTTCATCATCAAGCAGTAAAAGCGTAAACAGAGGATAAGGCTCCGTTCCTGGACAAGGGACGGAGTTTTTTATTTATGTACCGCTGAGGAGAGATAGGGACCTGATTTTAAGAGTGCCTGCCGTGCTTTTACTTTGTCGCGCCGCTTGACAATACGGGGGAGTATTGCCTGCGCGCCGCTCCTCGTAAAAATCAAGGCAAGCGCACTTAAAATTGCTAGCGCACCCTCTTCGAGGGCAGGTACAATCTCTCCTCAGCGGTACGGAGCGAGAGATAGTTCTAAATTAACGAGAGTGCCTGCCGTGCTTTTACTTTGTCGCGCCGCTTGACAATACGTGGGAGTATTGCCTGCGCGCCGCTCCTTGTAAAATCAAGGCAAGCGCACTTAAAATTGCTAGCGCACCCTCTTCGAGGGCAGGTGCAATCTCTCCTCAGCGGTACGGAGCGAGAGATAGTGCTAAAATAAAGAGAGTGCCTGCCGCGCCTTTACTTTGTCGCGCCGCTTGACAATACAAAGAAGTATTGCCTGCGCGCCGCTCCTTGTAAAAATCAAGGCAAGCGCACTTAAAATTGCTAGCGCACCCCCTTCGAGGGCAGGTGCAATCTCTCCTCAGCGGTACGGAGCGAGAGATAGTGCTAAAATAAAGAGAGTGCCTGCCGTGCTTTTACTTTGTCGCGCCGCTTGACAATACGGGGGAGTATTGCCTGCGCGCCGCTCCTTGTAAAAATCAAGGCAAGCGCACTTAAAATTGCTAGCGCACCCTCTTCGAGGGCAGGTACAATCTCTCCTCAGCGGTACGGAGCGAGAGATAGTTCTAAATTAACGAGAGTGCCTGCCGCGCCTTTACTTTGTCGGGGCGCTTGACAATACGGGGAAGTATTGCTGTTGAATTATATCGTGTATTGTTACAGGCAGACTCATAAGAAAAGAAATGAGCATAACCTATAAAAGTGCATAACGGGCAAAAAAGATTGCAGACGGTGTGCGCGTGTGTTAAAATAATTAATAATCGGCAGAATATACAGAGATGGAATCGATAAAGATTATAACAGCCAACAAAAAGGCGTATCACGAATATTTTATAGACGAAACCTACGAGGCGGGCATAGTTCTTGCAGGCAGCGAGGTCAAGTCTGTCAGGCTCGGGCACATCAACCTCAAGGACGCGTTCTGTCTAGTCCGCGACGGAGAGATGTGGCTTGTCAACTGTCATATCACGCCTTACGAAAAAGGCAGCTATTTCAATACAGAGGCAACGCGCACGAGAAAACTTCTTCTGCGCCGTCACGAGATAGACAGGCTGCGCGGCAAGGTAGAGCAGAAGGGCTTTACGCTCGTGCCGACCAAGGCGTATTTCAAACAAGGGCTCGTCAAGATAGAGGTAGGGCTTGCACGAGGCAAAGAACTGCACGACAAGCGTGCGACCGAGGCAAAGAAGACGGCAAAGCGTGACATCGAAAGAGCTATAAAAGAACACAATCAAAAACAATATTGACATCGGCGCGGGCAGCCGCGGCGAAAGGAGAAATATATGAAAAAAATAGAAACCACTTGCGTACACGGGGGCTACGTCCCCGGGAACGGCGAACCCAGACAGACGCCTATTATACAGAGCACGACTTTCAAATACAACACCAGCGAGGATATGGCAAAGTTGTTCGACCTCGAGGCGTCGGGATATTTTTACAGCAGACTTCAGAACCCGACCTGCGATAACGTCGCGGCAAAGATAGCTCAGCTCGAGGGAGGCAGCGCGGCAATGCTGACTTCGTCGGGACAGGCTGCCAACTTCTTTGCGGTATTCAATATCGCCACCTGCGGAGATCACGTCGTGGCAAGTTCCACCATATACGGCGGCACTTACAATCTGTTTGCAGTCACGATGAAGAAGATGGGCGTAGAGTTCACCTTCGTTGCTCCCGACTGCACAGAAAAAGAGCTCAACGCGGCTTTCAGACCCAATACCAAGGCGGTATTCGGCGAAACCATCGCAAACCCCGCTGTAGTAGTGCTCGATATAGAGAAGTTTGCCAAGGCGGCGCACGCTCACGGCGTACCGCTCATTATAGACAACACGTTTGCTACGCCTATCAACTGCCGTCCGATAGAGTGGGGCGCGGATATAGTTACGCACTCTACGACCAAGTACATGGACGGACACGGCGCAGCGGTAGGCGGCGCGATAGTCGACAGCGGCAAATTCGATTGGATGGCTCATGCGGACAAGTTCCCCGGGCTGTGCGAGCCCGACGACAGCTATCACGGCATCGTATACGCTAAGAAATTCGGCAAAGAGGGCGCGTTTATCACCAAGGCGACCGCGCAGCTCATGAGAGATTTCGGTGCGGTACAGTCGCCGCAAAGCGCGTTTATCCTCAATCTCGGACTCGAAAGCCTGCACGTCAGGATGCAAAGACATTGCGAAAACGCGCAGAAGATGGCAGAATTTTTGCAGTCGCACCCCAACGTAGAGTGGGTAACCTATTGCGGACTCAAGAGCGATAAGTGTTACGATCTCGGTCAGAAATATCTCAAGAACGGTTCTTGCGGAGTACTCAGTTTCGGCGTAAAGGGCGGCAGAAAGGCTGCAGAAGAAGTCATGAAACATTTCAGTCTTATCCCGATAGAAACACACGTTGCGGATGCGCGCAGCTGCTGTCTGCACCCCGCAAGCGCGACACACCGCCAGATGAACGACGAAGAACTCGTCAGAGCAGGAGTAAGACCCGAGCTGATAAGATTGTCCGTAGGCATCGAGAATATCGACGATCTGATAGCTGACGTAAAACAGGCACTCGACGCGCTCGGAAAGTAAAAAACAAACCCTTAAGGGTAGGAGAAAAGCATGCCCATAGTAATACCAAAGAGTCTTCCGGCTTTCGATATACTCAAAAAAGAAAACGTCTTCGTCATGCCCAAGCTTCGCGCGATGACGCAGGATATACGTCCGATAGAGATAGCGATAGTCAATCTTATGCCTACGAAAATAGAGACCGAAACGCAGCTCATGCGCCTTCTCGGCAATTCTTCGCTGCAGGTAAACGTTACGTTAATCAACACGGACACCTATAAAAGCAAGAATACTCCGCTTGCGCATATGCAGAAGTTCTACAAGACTTTCGACGAGATAAAGCAGCTGCATTTCGACGGTATGATCATCACGGGAGCACCCGTGGAAACCATGCCTTTCGAGCAAGTGGCTTATTGGGAAGAACTCGAAAAAATAATGGATTACGCCGACAAGAACGTGACCTCGACGATATACATCTGCTGGGGCGCGCAGGCAGGACTCAAATACCATTACGGAATAGACAAGTTCGAACTGCCTAAAAAGCTTTTCGGAGTATATGCGGCAAAGCCGTGCGACGATACCGAGCCGTTGCTCAAGGGTATGGACGACACGATCTACATACCTATGTCCCGTCATACAGACATAGACTGCAATGCGGTCATGAAAGACGACAGGCTTAAAGTGCTCGCATACGGCGACGACTGCAAGATAGCGATAATAAAGAGCCTCGACAACAAAAAATTCTTCTTCCTCGGACACAGCGAGTACGATCGCGATACGCTCAAGAACGAGTATCTGCGCGATCTCGACAAAGGGCTCAACATAGATCCTCCGCGCGACTATTTCGTTGACGGCGACGTGAACAGGATAGAAGTCAAGTGGAGAAGTACGGCAAACCTCATCTACTACAATTGGCTCAACTATTACGTCTATCAGGTGACCCCTTACGATCCATACGCTCAGGAGGGCAAGGACGAATGAGAAACTCATCTAAATAAACAGATTTCAGCGCGTCTTTACCAGGGCGCGTTTTGTTTGCAACGAAAAATCTATCGAACAAAGCACGCGTAAAAATTTCCTGACAGATTTGTATCCAAGATAAAAAGACGTTTTATATGCTTTTGGGTATGACGTAAAAAGCGTAAAACTTTATTTAAGCTGATAAGCAGCGTCGGGACATTTTATATATATTATACTTTTAGACTTGAGTTTTAAGAGGCTGCAGAGTGTGATTAGACGAAACGACGATTGCGTTACTTTGTTTTTTGCATATTCATTTTGAAAACATTTGTCGTTATAGTTGTAAAATTCTTGCGCACAATGATATAATATCAACGTGAAAAATTTATCATAACAGGCGCGAAAAACGCGTCTGAAGGAGATTTTTATGAATAAGATGTCCATTAAAGACGTTGACGTAAAAGGCAAGCGTTGTCTTGTCAGAGTAGATTTCAACGTACCTATGAAAGACGGCGTGATAACCGACGACACCCGTATCATAGGCGCGCTGCCCACCATCAAATACCTGATGGATAACGGCGCTAAAGTAATTCTTTGCTCTCACATGGGCAAGCCTCACAGCATTTTCAGCGCGACCGTTTCTCTCAACAAGAAAGAGAAAAAGGCGGTAGAGGCTCTTCCCGAAGAAGAAAGAGCTGCTGCTAAGCAGGCTTATATCGACAAGGCTCTCGCAAGCGAACCCAAGAAACTCACCCTCAAGCCCGTTGCTGACAAGCTCAACGAGCTGCTCGGCGGAAAGGTTACGTTCGCTAAAGACGTTGTCGGTCCCGACGCTCAGGCAAAAGTCGCTGCTTGCAAAGAAGGCGAGTGCGTGCTGCTCGAAAACCTGCGTTTCCACGCTGAAGAAGAGGGCAGAGATCTCGAGTTCTGCAAAAAGCTCGCAAGCTACTGCGACATCTATGTAAACGACGCTTTCGGTACCGCTCACCGCTCTCACGCGTCCACGGCGGCTATCGCTGAATACGGACTCGTAAAAGTCGCTGTATGCGGTTTCCTTATCGAAAAAGAGCTCAACGTCATGGCTAAAGCTCTCGAGGCTCCCGTTCGTCCGTTCGTAGCGGTACTCGGCGGAGCTAAAGTTGCCGACAAACTCAAGGTTATCGAGAACCTTCTCGAGAAATGCGACAGCCTTATCATCGGCGGCGGCATGGCTTACACCTTTGCGGTAGCGCAGGGTAAAGAAGTCGGCACTTCGCTCGTTGACAACGAAAAGATCGATTACTGCAAGAGCATGCTCGAAAAGGCAGAAAAGCTCGGCAAGAAGATCTATCTCCCTGTTGACGCTGTCGTTGCTAAAGCGTTCCCCGATCCTATCGACGCGGCTATCGAAGTCAAAGAGGTTTCTATCGACGCTATCCCCGCAGATGAAATGGGACTTGACATCGGCAGCAATACGAGAGAACTTTTCGCAAGCGTTATCAAGGGCGCAAAGACCGTTATCTGGAACGGACCTATGGGCGTATTCGAAAATCCGACCCTCGCTAAAGGTACCATCGCGGTCGCAAAGGCTATGGCAGAGGCTGAAGACGCTATCACCATCATCGGCGGCGGCGACAGTGCTGCTGCAGTCAAGACTCTCGGCTTTGCAGACAAGATGACGCACATCTCCACAGGCGGCGGCGCATCTCTCGAGCTGTTCGAAGGCAAGATCCTCCCCGGTATCGCTTGCCTCAACGATAAGAAATAATTATTACGGAGATATAAAAATGAGAAGACCTATTATTGCAGGCAACTGGAAAATGAACAACACCAAAGCGCAGACTTACGCACTCCTTAACGACCTCGTTCCGCTCGTTGCGGATGCAGAGGCAGAAGTCGTCATCTGCGTGCCCTACACCAGCATCTGGGCAGCTGGCGAAGCTATCAAAGGCACCAACATCCACCTCGGCGCAGAAAACGTGCATTGGGCAGAAAAAGGCGCTTTCACCGGCGAGATCAGTGCAGACATGCTGCTCGAACAGGGCGTTGAATACGTTATCATCGGACACAGCGAACGCCGTCAGTATTTCGGCGAAACCGACGAAACCGTCAACAAGCGCGTGCTTACCGCTCTCGCTAAGGGACTCAAGCCCATTATCTGCGTAGGCGAGACCCTCGAGGAGAGAGAAGGCGGAAAGGTCGAAGAAGTACTCGTAAGACAGACCACCGAGGCGCTCAAGGGCGTTGACAAGGATCAGCTCGACAAGATCGTCATTGCGTACGAACCCGTATGGGCTATCGGCACCGGCAAGACCGCTACTGCTCAGGACGCTAACGACACCATCGCTATCATCCGCAACACGATCGCGAAACTCTATTGCCCCAAGTGTGCAGAAGAGAAAGTCCGTATCCAGTACGGCGGCTCGATGAACCCGAAGAACGCTAAAGAGCTCATGGCAATGCCTCAGATCGACGGCGGTCTCATCGGCGGTGCATCTCTTAAGGCAGTCGATTTCTCTCAGGTAGTCAAATACAACGGCTGAAACAAAGCAAAATAAAAACGCGCTCCGCAAGGAGCGCTTTTTTATTTCATAACCGCCTGACGGATGAAAACACAGCATGTCGTTTACATAAAAACTCAGGTGAAAAAACAAGCTCCTCTCGGTGTATTTCGCTATAAAATAAAAAATTTGATTTTATTCAATAAGCGGGGATAAAATCGCTTAGTTTTTTTAGCTTAAAAAGGTCTGCCCACCAACTCGTCTATACTTACGTCGAAAAATTCCGCTATGGATATAAGAGTATCGAGGTCGGGTTCTATTTTTCCCGACTCCCAATACGATACCTTTCTCTGGGTCGTTTTGAGTTTTTCTGCAACTTGAGTCTGAGTCATATTGTTGGTCAGTCTCAGTTCCTTCAGATTTTTAGGAAAGGAATTTTTCATATATTTATTATGCAACAATTTCGGAATGGAAAAAGTTGACACAAACAAAAGTTGTATGTATAATAAAGTTATATAATAGATAATTATTATCTAAAGTTAGTTTTGCGGGGAGATATTTTATGTCAAAAAATAGTATTGTAAGAGAAATTGAAGAGCAAAATGCACAAGACGAAAAATGGAAGGATTACATATTGCCCGAAGGGTTTGTCCCCAATAAAACCTTGTTGTATTCGTTCAGAATATTCTACGGTTTGTTTCCTCTTATTTCCGCGGTAGTCATGCTTGTCATGATGATAATGCCTTTATGTGCGGGACAGAGCGTAACGTCATTTATTGCGGATATCATATCGGGTTCTTCCAACTATATTGTGAGAGGAGTTGCGTCGTTGCTTATAGTTATCGGCGTAGTATCTGTGATTTTTAATGCTGCTGAAAGAGTTTCAGAATCTCTGACGCTCGATTTTGCCGGCGTAAAAAAGAGAGCCATAAGAGGCGCGGTTTTTTCTTTTATATTGGCAGGAGTAGTGCCTGTGGTAGTGTATGTTATACAGAGAAACGTTCTTAAAGCAGGAGGTTTTACTCTCGCATGGGCGGCGACCATGGCTTTAATGGCTTTGTTGAATTTGGGGTCAGTGATTGCTGAAAGCTTAATAAAGAGAGACGTTGATACGGGAAGAGGAGAAGAACCGTCTGTATTGTATAAAAGCTTTATAAGCGTATACGGACAAGCGTCAGAGTCTAAACAGAAAAAGATCAACATAGTAAGAGAATTAGTTACGGCAGTAATAGCATTGGCTATGCTTGCAGGTCTTTTTGCAGTGCCATTCACCGTAGAGGAAGATTATCTTACTGAAGAAAGAGTTGCTGAGATTATGGAAATGGAAGACCCGACTTACGATGACGTTCTAGACGTGCTCGGCACTGCAGCATACGGCATGAAGTTGCCAGGAGATACAACAGAAACCTACATCTTTTACGGTAAAGAAATGGATTGTTCTTTATTTACGGGACAAGCAGACCTTTCTTTACTCTCCGTAGAAAAATATGCGAAAGATAAAGGAAAGACTATATCTGCGTGCATAGTTACCATAGAAGAAGGCAAGGTTATAGATATAGAGTATTATGAGGATATATCTTGATAGATCGGTGTTTCTGATAACAGAAATGCATTTACTCCAGCATAGAAATGGCATGTGGGAGATAAACTGATATAAATACAAAAAAAGCGCTCCGAAAGGGGCGCTTTTTTGATTTTGTGCAAAATATTATACGGTTTTGCCATAGACACGAGTGAGGTTCGGCATTAAAATAGAATTACAGAGTTTTTATTTTTGATGAGGGAAATTATGCAGGCTGTAACGAAAAAAAGACTTATCATATCGCTGATAGCGATAGCGTCGGTGATCGTGTTCGTCGGAGTTTTCCTCGGCGTTTACGCGCTCGCGGTAGCGTTCTGCGAAACGACGATCACACTGGATACGACAAAGAAATATCAGACTTTCGAAGGATTCGGTGCGTCGTCTGCGTGGATATACCAGGATATGGACAGACTTGACGCGAGCGAGCAGGACGAGGTGTCAGAGCTGCTTTACGGCGACAGCGGACTTATGCTCAACACGTTCAGGTACAATATCGGCGGCGGCAGCAACGAGATCGGAGGCTACGGAGAGGGATCGCTCAACGGTACGAACAGCTACTTTATTGCCGAAAGATTTACGGGCGACTATTCGGTGTTTGCCGACGAAAGCAATTACGATTTCACGAAATGCGCGGTAGTGGACTCTATGTTCGAGCAGGCGCTTGCAAAAGGCAATATAGAAAGCGTAGTGTTTTTTGCCAATTCTCCGCATTATCTGATGACGAAAAACGGCAAGACGCACGGCGAGGTCGAGTATGACAACAATCTGAAAGAAGAGGCTTACGGCGCGTTTTCCGATTATCTTCTCGTTTCTGTCAACTATCTTTACGAAAACATAATCTGCAAATACGATCCCGACATAAAAGTTTACATAAGCCCCGTCAACGAACCGCAGTGGAAGTGGGGAGGAGCGAGCGCGTCGCAGGAGGGCTGTCATTACGATCCCGAACCGCTCGGCAAGTTCTACGACGTATTTTACGACAGACTGACTGAGTATAATGCAGAAAACGGTACGGATTACATAATGGATATATTCGAGTGCGGCAAGTACCAGATGATATTCTCGTCCGCCAACGTAAAAGAATATATGAACGAACTGTCGAAGTACGATTGGTTTGAAAACGTCGACAACATATCCGTCCACTCTTACGGAGCAGACAATTCGAAATTCGACAAGTCGGTATTTTTCGACTATATGAGCAAAGATTTTGCAGACAAAACGATAAGCGTTACTGAATACTGCGTACTCGAGTTCGGCGTGGACAAGACTATGGACATGGGCGTATACAACGCGCAAACCATACTCAGGGATCTCAAATACCTTAACGCGGTCAGCTGGAGCTGGTGGCTCGGCGTGTCGCAGGGAGATTACGAGGACGGACTCGTGTATTGGAATACGACAGAGGACGGCGGCAACGTGATAAACAAATACAAGAGATATTACGTTCTCGGGCAGTTTTCGAGATACATACCCTCGGGCAGCGTCAGGATAGAGGCTGGTTACAGCGACTTTATGAGCTTTAACGGCGTGGAGTGCGTAGCTTTTCAAAGACCGGACGGCAGTATCGCGCTCGTAGTCATAAACGACAGCGGTTTGTCGCACGACATAAAGATAAAAGGAGATTTCGACAACGTTACGCAGATAGTTACTGACGAAAACGTCAATTGGGACAGCAAAGAATTCGCATATTCTGGCAAGGTCAGCGTTTCTCCGATGTCTGTAACGACATTTATCCTTTCCTGACAGCAGCGCAGTAAAAACAAGAAAAATAGTGTTTACGATACCGATATCCCTTTCTTAACGGAAAGGGATATTTTTGTCGGAGAAGGATATTCTTTTGTAAAATTTTTAAGGGACACTGTGGGGCATAATCGTCATACATATCGGTAAATCAGCCGCGAAAACGAATAAAATCCGAAAATAAGGTAAAAATTTACAATATTTATTGTTAAAATTTTAACATCGCTATTTACAAAAAATAAATAATGTTATACAATAACAAATGGCAGACAACAGAGTTTTACTCGGAATAAATTAAAAAGGAGATAGAACATGTCAAGATTCACTTTGCCCAGAGACCTTTATTTCGGAAAGGGTAGTCTGGAAGAACTCAAAAACCTTAAAGGCAAAAAAGCGATCCTCGTCCTCGGCGGCGGATCTATGAAAAAATTCGGATTTGTCGACAAAGCTCTCGACTATCTCAAGCAGGCAGGTATGGAAACTATACTGTTCGAAGGCGTAGAGCCCGATCCGTCTGTAGAAACAGTAATGAAAGGCGCGGCAATGATGAGAGAGTTCGAGCCCGATTGGATCGTTGCAATGGGCGGCGGTTCGCCTATCGATGCTGCAAAAGCCATGTGGGTGTTCTACGAATATCCCAAGACTTCTTTCAAGAAGATACTCACTCCGTTCTCGTTCCCGACTCTCAGGACAAAGGCTAAATTCTGCGCTATCCCGTCCACTTCGGGTACGGCTACAGAAGTTACCGCGTTCTCGGTTATCACAGACTACGCTAAGGGCGTAAAATATCCGCTTGCTGACTTCAATATTACTCCCGACGTCGCTATCGTCGATCCCGAACTCGCAGAAACGATGCCCAAAAAGCTCGTAGCTCATACGGGGATGGACGCGCTTACGCACGCTATCGAGGCATACGTTTCCACCGTTGCTCAGCCGTTTACAGATCCTCTCGCTATGGAGGCGATAAAGATCATCGACAAGGATCTCAGGGCAAGCTACGACGGCGATATGAAGGCGAGAGAGAATATGCACTATGCGCAGTGCATGGCGGGCATGGCGTTCTCCAACGCGCTGCTCGGCATCACTCACTCTATGGCGCACAAGACGGGCGCGGCGTTCGAAACGGGACATATCCCGCACGGCTGCGCAAACGCGATATATCTGCCTTACGTCATACAGTATAACGCGGTCAATAAGAGAGCTAAAGAACGTTATTGCGAGATCGCTAAAGCACTCGGACTAAGAGGAAAGAGCGGCACCGCGCTTGTCAACGCATTGTGCGACAAAATAAGAGAAATGAACGCATATTTCGGCATACCAGCATCTCTTAAAGATTACGGTATAAACGAGCAGGAATTCCTCGCAAAGATAGACGGAATAGCTAAACTCGCTGTCGGAGACGCTTGCACGGGCTCAAATCCGAGAGCGGTTACCCCCGCCAAGATGAAGGCGTTGTTTACTCATGTATATTACGGTACGACTGTAAAAGTCTGAAAATTCAACCTCTTTTATAATAACCTCTTAATTTAGCGAAAAGGAGTTCTTCGGGACTCCTTTTTGCTTTGTAAAAAAGACGTATGGCAGCGCGGATTGCCGTTTAAGCGAGAAAGCGATATTATAAACACGGGTGCGCAAATTTATATTATTTTATCTGAAGAACAGAGGCGATTTGTGCTCGCTTTCATTTTATTGAAAAGCGAGGCATATAATTTTGTATGGACTTCGACGGTTTGAATATAAGCGGATATACGGGGGAGAGATGCGTGCTTGCCGTAGATGGCGACGCGCTGTTGCATAACGCAGAGTATATCGTAAAAAAAACGGGCAAGAAACTCATTGCGGTAGTCAAGGCAAACGCATACGGACACGGTATCAGGGAGTGCGTAAAGACGCTTTCGGGCATAGCGCGTCTTTTTGCCGTAGCCACGTCAGACGAGGCGGGAGAAGTTATCGCCTGCGGCGCAAGACCGCTCGTACTTTCTCCTCTTTCGGGAGCCGAAATGCAAAAGCTCGAAGGCACGCATGCCGCTGTTGCGGTAAGCGGCGAGGCAGAGGCAAAAGAGGCGGTAAAGCACGGACTTTCGGTCCACGTTGCGGTAGATACGGGCATGCACAGGTACGGCGCGGATTGGCACGACGTAGGACTGTTGCTCAGGATATGCGATACGCAAGGCATAAAAACAGAGGGGCTTTTTACGCATTTCGCATGTGCAGATTGTGAGGATACCGACCTGACGTATACTCAGATGCAAAGGTTTGACAGAGTAGCGGGGGTGCTCGGCAAGAGGCGGTTTGAATATATCCACTGCGCAAACAGCGCGGCGGCGCTCAGGTTTGTGCCTTCGGGAAACGCGATAAGAACGGGGCTTGCTCTTTACGGAGTCAACCCCGATTTCTGCGGCGCGCCGCTCAAAGAGGTGTCGAGGCTTTACGCTAAGGTGCTTTGTATCAGACTTTTGCAGGACGGGGAGAGTATCGGCTACGGCGGAGCTTATACGGCAAGCGGTATAAAACGCATTGCAGTTATAGGCGCGGGATACGGCGACGGTGTACCGTATCAATACAAAAAATGCGGCTCCGTGTCTGTAAACGGGTTTATTTGTCCTTTAGTCGGCAATGTGTGCATGGATTGCGCTTTTGCCGACGTCACTCATGCAAGAGTGCAGGAGGGGGATTACGTCTGCGTGATAGGCGGAGAGGGGGAGTGCGGATACCGCGCCGCGGCAAGAAAGACGGGTAACATCCCCTACGGGATTATGACGGGCATATCCGCACGCGTGAAACGTCTGTATCTCAGTTGAATTTTCTGCTTGTCTTGATTTTTGCCGTGTAGTATAATGTAACCGTAATGTCAAGGGGACGGTTATGGAGAAGAACGTAAGATTAGATCTCAAAAGCAAATTTTTACCTGACGCGGTACTCGTCCTGGGTATTGCGATAACGCTTGCGCTGTGGACGGGCGGACTGAACATAATCGCAGTCATAGGCGCGGCTTTTTGTTGCATAGCGGCGGTGCTCGTCGCTTTAGGCATTTTCGTAAAGAAAAGAATATACGTCCTGATGCTTATCGGATACGTCGTCTGCGCTTTCGGCATAGCTACGTATTACATATTCAACGGTGCGGACGCGGGCTGGGGTGCGATCACGACTGCGCTCAAAGGTTTTTCCAGCGCGGATAACGCGCTCTGGCAGGGAGAAGGAAATTTCGGCACCCGTCTTGCGGGCAACGTTATCATTTCCGCTCCCGCGTTTCTCGTCATCGTCGCGCTCGTTGCGGCGGCATGGTACCTCAAAGACAAGGGCAGACTTCAGCGCATATTGACGGGATGTATAAGCATTGTGCTTATCGTTGCGTCGGTCGTGTTCGTGCTGACCATGAATCTCAGGAGCAAGCCCAACGTCGAGCGCATGTGGGAAGGTCACGACGAATATCTCGCGGGCATCAAGGGAGGCAAGACCAAGGCGGACAGCCCCAACGTGCTTTTCATACTTATGGATGACCTCGGGTACGGCGACGTATCGCTGAACGGTTCGGTCATAGATACCCCTAATATAGACTCTATCGGAGAAAACGGACTCAATTTCGAGAATTTCTATTCTGCTTATTCAGTGTGTTCGCCCGCGCGTTTTGCCGCGATGACGGGCAGATATCCTTACCGCGGTTATGCCGACAACGTGGTATATCCGACGGTTGCGAGTTTTTCGCCTTTTGCGTCCACGAGACTTTTCAACAGTTTCGAAATGGGCGCGAACTGCGACGGTATGCTCGGCGACGAGATAACCATAGCCGAAACTCTCAAAGCCGCGGGATACAATACGGGCTTATTCGGCAAATGGCACCTCGGAGATTACGGCGAATATCTGCCGACAAATCAGGGGTTCGATTATTTCTACGGCTCTCACCACGTCAACGATATGAATCCTTTCTATCACGTCAGGGAGAGCGGCGGCGAATACGAAATAGCGGTAGGAGCGGACGAGCTCAGGGATCAGTCGGACGCGACAAAACTCATCCACAACGAGATATCGTCCTGGATAACCGAACAGGCGCAGAAAGACGAGCCGTTTTTTGCGTGCTATACCACGCCGTGGCCGCATGCACCCGTTT
Source organism: uncultured Christensenellaceae bacterium (assembly GCA_944383895.1). Taxonomy (GTDB): domain Bacteria; phylum Bacillota; class Clostridia; order Christensenellales; family UBA3700; genus Ornithoclostridium. The sequence continues at coordinate 35,577 of CALWRH010000002.1, forward strand.
ACGTCGGCAGCGAATTCGACGGCGCGACGGGTATGGGCGTTTACGCTGACTGCGTCACGGAATTCGACTATTACCTCGGACAGCTTTTCGATACGATGAAAGAGCTGGACGTTTTCGACAATACGATAATCGTGTTTACGTCGGACAACGGACCCGCGCTGCAGGGCTCTACGGGAGAACTGCGCGGCGGCAAATATCTCGCTTACGAAGGCGGACAGAAAGTGCCGTTCATGATAGAGTGGAACGACGGCGGAGCGGAGTGGAAAGCTGACAAGACCGTGCTGACAGAAGACGGAAGAGCGGTTGAAACGGTAACGAGCCAGGCGACGCTGACCGACCTTTTCCCGACGCTCGTCGATCTTTGCGGAGTCGAGAGCAAAGACGGAAAGACAGGATACCTGCCTTCTGACCGAGTAATAGACGGCGTTTCTATGGTTCCGCTGCTCGACGGCACGACCGACGTCATACACGGTATAGAAAACCCGATACTCTATATGAAGAGAGAAGAGATAAAGTCGGTGTCTTTCAGCATATCCACAGAGGAGCTCAAGGCGATGCCCGAATATGCCGACTACGATTATCCCGTGCTCGAAGAGAACGGATTCGTCGCTTTCAAATACTTCCGCAATATGCAGAACGACAATCCCGCTTTCTTCAACATGACGCGCAAAAATTGGCTTATCCTGCTCACCGACGATGCGGGAGAGAACTACAACCGTGCCGAAGTCTATCCGACTATCGCAGAGAGGATGAACGACCTTATCTCGGAAAAGACACGCGAATTTTCAGACAACAGACGCGGAATAGTGCGCTGAATAAAGGAGAAAAAAATGCCCGATCTGTCCGTAATGATAAAACCCGCGTCGGGGCTATGCAACCTCAGATGCAGATATTGTTTTTATCACGACGTTACCGCAAGGCGCGAAACGTCGGATTTCGGCATGATGGACGTGAGGACGGCGCGCGTCCTTATAAGTAAAGTTCTCGACTTTGCGGACGGACACAGCGTGTATTTCGCTTTTCAGGGCGGAGAGCCTACGCTTGCGGGACTTGATTTTTTCAAAAACTTCGTCGCTGCTACGGAAGAACTCAATGAGAAAGGCAGCGAGATATTCTATTCGTTGCAGACCAACGGCACGCTTATCGACGAGAGCTGGTGCGAATTTCTGAAAGAGAAGAATTTTCTTGTAGGATTGAGCTTAGACGGTAATCAGGACGGCAACAGATACAGAGTGGACGCGGACGGCAATTATTCCTTTCCCAAAGTGATTCACGCGACTGATCTGATGACCGAGTACGGAGTGCAGTTCAATATACTTTCGGTGGTTACGGGTTGGCTTGCAGAGCATATAGAAGAGCAGTACGACTTTCTGACGTCAAAAGGCTACAAGTATATTCAATACATACCGTGCCTGCGCCCCTTCGGCGACAGATCGGACAATCCTCTTTACCTTACGCCGCAGCAGTATGCTCGTTTCCTCATTGTCGCTTTTAACCGTTACGTCAGAGATTATATCAAGGGCGATTACACGAGCGTCCGAGGCTTTGACAATTGGGTGCAGATGGCAAAGGGCAACAGACCCGAGCAATGCGGATTCTGCGGGCATTGCTCTCACCAATTTGTCGTAGAGGCGAACGGCAACGTCTATCCGTGCGACTTTTACTGTCTGGACGAATACAGGCTCGGCAATATAAATCTGATGTCGCTCGAGGCAATGGCAAACGGCAGAAAAGCAGAAGAGTTTCTGAAAGAGAGCCTTTACGTTCCTGACAAATGCAGACATTGCAGGTTTTACGGATTATGCCGTGCTGGAGGCTGCAGACGTCAGAGGGAGAGCGAAGATTACTGTTTGTCTTATAAAGAATTCTTTTCTGCGTGTCTTCCGCTGTTCAGAGTGTTTACAAAATAGCCTGATTTTGTCATTTTTTAACGAATCGGCTTATTTGAGAACGATATTTTGCAGACGTATATACGTTTTATCCATATTTTCAGTCGTATATTGTCAAAATTTTCCATTTTTCGCGTTGTACAAAATGTAAAATTTATATTGACAGGCAACTTGTTAATTGACATTTAGTTTATTTTAATCTATATTTAAGGTGTATGACTAAAAAATAAATTTTTCAGGGGAAATTTATGATTACTAAAAGATTCTCTAAATTTTTGATTCTTACGGTATGTATAATTCTCGTCTTTGCGGTTGCGGCGGCGTTGTTGTTTGACGGCAGCGGCAATGCTAACCTGAACGGAAATTCCGTTGCGGACGCAGGTGAACGTGCTGACGAGGTTTCGGGGGCGTCTTATCCCGTATCGGCTGACGGCTATACGCACGGCAGCAATGTGAAAAACAATACGACTGCTCAACCGGTCAACACTGCAAGCGGTTTAATCAGCGCGATACAAAACAATACGACGATTAGGCTGACGGGACTTATTACTTTGAGTGCTGACGACGTTAAAAAAATATGGAATTACACTTATAGCGGTACGATATACGGCAACGGGCAGACGATAGAAGCGACTTTTCCGTCAAGCGAAAATGCGTCGTCCGTTGATCCAAGTTCGCATGTTTCAGCATACGGCGGACTTTGCGGAAAACTGACAGGCAACATATACGACCTCACTTATGTGCATACCGGCGGTCAGCTCAACGTGCGTATGTCAGGCAACAACAGCGGCTTTGCAGGCGGACTTGTAGGCTCTGTCGATGGCGGCACTATCGAAAACGTAAGACTTGAACTGTCATACGACGACGGTGGCAGAGTGGGCTTTGTGAAAACCAGCAGCGGCTCAGGATGGGGATCGACAAATTATTACGTTGCGGCAGGTGCATTGGCGGGAAGAATTTCTGCAGGAAACATAAAGAACGTAACCATTGTCAACAACGCATGGATAGAGGCAGGCGTTACAAACGGCACCACCAACGTATCAACGAGAGCACCCGGACACGTCGGTAACGTTGCGGGTATAATAGGTCCGGTACAGGATGATATTGTTACTACAGGAAGCATTTATATAGACAACGTAATAGTTGAAGGGTATGATAGTCGGTCACCTAAAATGTATGGTGATTATGTTGCAAACATCGGCACGGTTACAACTTCCAGTCTCGAAATAACGGTAACTAACTTTTATAATGGATACAAAAATTTATACGATGGCAACGCATCTACTCCGACCTTCCTCAAAGAAGGCACCAGCCCTACGCTGGCGATAACAAATATGTACAACGCAAGAGAAGTCACCAGCGGCACCAGGAACGATTGTAATATTTCAAGCAGTATTACTGTCGATCCTTCAAATGCTACTTCGGGTTATTCTACGGGCTATACCGTCGGTTTCGACCCCAAGGCAAGCAGTATTGCAAGTTCTCTCGTAGTAGTCAAAACAGGCGTTACGGGCGGCGAAGGATATTCAGCGACTATCGCCAATGTAAAGTCAACGCCTTTCGTATATACCAACAATTACGCGTTCAGCGCGGACGGCAGAACGGTAATATTCCGCAATCTTTCTACGACCACTTCCGACTGGAGCAGCGGCGGCAAGTTTGCCTGCACGATAAATATCACGCAGGACGCGATACAGGTTGACGAGCTCGACCCTGTCAACAAATGGGAGAGCAGTTATACGACGATGACTTCTTCTACGGGCACGGCTGTGGACGACGGCTCAAAGCTGACTACGGCTATCAATAACAATCAGAACATATACCTGACGGCGGACATCACCGATTTCAAGGGATTTACGCATACGGGCGAATACACGGGCACTCTGGACGGCAACGGACACACGATATATATAGTGAGCGGCACTGCAAATTCTAGCGCCACCGTCGGCGGTCTGTTCAAGAGGTTGTCGGGCACGATCAAGAACGTGCGCATAGTGCTTTACAACAGCTATAACAGGACGATAAGCGCAGGCAGCATAGGCACGGGTATAGTTGCAGGCAACCTTTGCGGCGGTACTGTGGACAACGTGTACGTCTATGTGCCGAGCGATGTAACGTTCGGAGCGAACGGCGGCAGTAGTTACGAATCTTACGTTGGTGCTATCGCAGGACTTTCGGATGCAGGATACACCATATCGAATACGACGGTAGACGTGGACGGCAAAATGTATCTTGACGGCACATACGTCTACATGGCAGGTTTTGTCGGTAAGAGCGCCACTGGAGACACGGCGTTGACTGCAAAAATCCAAAACAGCATATTCAAAGGGAACGGCAGTTTTGCCAGTACCAGGAGCAATTCTGCAGAGCCGATATATCTTGCCGCAACGACGGTACTTTTCCAGAAAGCCGCAAGCAATCCCAAATCATCGATGATCATAAACGGATTTATCCATGCGTTCAAGGGCGGAGAAAACAATCTGACCGGCGGCTATTCGATGTACGGCGTGTTGACAAAGAACGACAACGGCGGCACGATGAGTCAGTGGGATTACAGCAACACAGACGGCAGTGTGAACATTTCTAATATTTATTATTATAACGAGCCTATGGGCGACGCTCACAAGGTCTCGGGCTCGGGTAATAATTTTATTGACATAAGCTCAAGCAAATCCACCGTCTCGACTACGGTAGACGGCTCGTCGATAAAGGTCACGCCGTATTTCCCCGCGGGAGATACGACCAATCTCGTGCTTGTCGCGGGCGACGGGTCTCAGAGTGTGCCTGACCTTGCGTACGGCAATTATAAGAGTACGACGGACGGAAGTTATAAAGTCGTAACCGTACCCAAGAGCGCGATAAGCGCAGGCAGCACGGTAACGCTTGCAGAACCTGTTACACCGGCAACTCCTATAGCGGATATGAACAAGTGGGAGAACGGCTACACGACCGAAAGCAGTACGACAGGCACGGCGGTATCGGACGGAGCAGAACTCAAAAAGGCGATCAACGACGGCGGGGACATATATCTGACAGGCGATATTCGCGACTTTGTCGGCTTCAGCCATACGGCAACTTACAGCGGTACTCTTGACGGCAACGGACATACGATTTATATCGTCAAGGCAAATGCTGCAAGCGGAAGCAATGTCGGCGGACTTTTCAGCACCTTTACGGGTACGATCAAGAACGTCAGGATAGTAGTTATGGCGAGTGTGGATCTGTCTTCTACGGCATACATCGGAGCTGTGGCAGGAGCGTTGAGCGGCAATGCCAACGTAAGCAACGTCAACGTAATAATCAACAGCGGTGTGAATCTGGTCATCTCGGGTTCAAGCTCTAATGTCGGAGGCGCAGGCGGTATAGCGGGCGGACTGACGAGCGGTTCCGGAGAAACGGTTACGATAAGCAATTCGACGGTAGCGCTGAACGGTACGCTGAAGGCTACGGCGCAATATACGTTTATCGCGGGCTTTGTCGGACATCTGAACGGCGGAAGCGTCAATTATACCGATCTTACGTTCAAAGGCAACGGAATGCTGGACGGCGTAGCTAATGCCGGCGAGGGCGTACATACGGCAGGCGCAGGCATTGTCGGCGGAGGCGTAAGCGCGGTGAACGTCAACGGCTTTATCAATTCTTTCAACGGCTCTCTGTCCAATGGCAGAAGCGCGTACGAAGTAGTGGTGCGCAACAGCCAGTCCACGAGCATTTCGGTCAACGTATCCAACGTATATACATACGGAACGGTTACGACCTACGACGGGTCGATGAAATACGGCACACCCGTTGCCTGCGACAAATCCACGATAGCAACCACGGTCGCGGACAGCGATATCCCCGTGACCCCGTATTTCCCCGTAACTAACAACGGCGAACTCGTGCTTGTTGCAGGAGACGGTAAAAACGAATGTCCGTTCGTGACTTACGAGAGTTACGAAGGAATGCAGGACGGTAAATATATGGTCGTCAGCGTGCCTAAGACAGAGATAACCGCGCCGAGCACGGTGCAACTTACGCAGGGAAAATCGCCCGTAAACGAACCGACTCTCGCTACGACGGAAGAAGAGCTTGTTTATAAGGGCGGAGAGATAACAATTGCGATAAATCAGCTTATGTCGGGCACGACCGCTCTCGGAGAAAGCGACTATACGGTTGTTATCACGGCAAACGGCGGCAACGCTCTCGTTCAGAACGGCAAACCCGTGAATGCAGGCGAATATACTCTCACCGTAACTCTGCTTAACGGCTACGAGATTGAGGGCGGCACGACGGAAAAGACGATAAAGTTTACCGTTGCGAAAAAATCGGTAACTATAGAGGGTATGACCGCAACCGAACGTCCTTACGACGGTACGACTGACGTAACGCTGACGGGCGGTACGCTTACAGGCGTCGCATCTGCAGACGATGGTATTGTAGGCTTTGACGCGACGGGCGTTCTTTCCGACGCAAGCGCGGGCGAAAACAAACAGGTAAACGTTACGGCAGTCCTCAACGGAGAAAAAGCGGGCAACTATCAGCTTTCCGCTCAGCCTTCGGTAACGGTTACAATAGCAAAAGCGAGCGTTGAAGTAAGCTGGGGAGAAACGACTTCTTTCGTATACAGCGGCTTGGCGCAGGCACCCACGGCAACGGCAACGGGCGTCGGACAGGAAAGCGTCAATATTATATTGACTATTAAAAACGCGCAGAGCGAAGTTGTGCCGGAAGGCGCGGTAAATGCAGGAAATTATACCGCAGAGGCGACCACGGACAACGGCAACTATACTCTGACAAACGCAACGAAAGAATTTGAGATAACCAAAAAAGCGATAACGGTAGGCGTAACCGTTGAAGACTGGACTTACGGCGAAACCGCATCCGTTCCTTCCGTCAGCGGCAACGACGGACAAGGCGAGGTGACTTATCTTTATGTCGGACAGACCAATGCAGGAACGGAATACAGTTCAGCGACCGCTCCGACAGATGCGGGAACTTACACCTTGACTGTCAGCATTGCCCAAACGCAGAATTATCAGGCGGGAGAGGCAACGAGCGCGCAGTTCACGGTAAACAAAAAACAGGTTGAAAGACCGCAGGCGGACGGCACGTCGTTTACGTATAACGGTTTGCAGCAGACTTATAATCCCGTCGGTTACGACGCGGATACGATGACTGTAGCGAACAATCAACAGACGAACGCAGATACGTATCAGGTCGAGGTATCGCTTAAAGACACTTATAACTGCGAGTGGGCGACAGAGGGCGAACAGACTGAAACCTTTGAATTCACGATTGCAAAGAAGACCTTGACGGACAACACGGCGGACGTAACAGGCACATACAATGCGACCGGATATTCGCTTGAGATTGCACTCAACGGTTTTGAAAACGGCGAAAATCTGTCCACCGCGGGCGGCGTCGTAAAATACGGTACCGAAGAGGGCGTCTACACGCTTGACAGTTACAGCGTCAAAGACGCGACAACTGCGGTAACCGTTTATTATCAGATTGTTTTTGCAAACTATGTTACCGTTGTAGGTAGCGGTACGATTACCGTAAACGCAAAGCCGATTGAAGTAACGTGGGGCGATTTGTCGCAGTCTTATACGGGAGAGGCACTCAAACCGACCGCAACCGTATCTCAGGACGACATAGAAGGCGATGACGTGGTTACCGTGAGCGTAAAGACGGTGTCGGACGACGAAGAGGTACAGGCGATTGACGTCGGTACTTATAATGCGGTTGCAACCACACAAAATGCAAACTATGAACTGACAAACGCAACGGCAGACAATTTCGTGATAACGGCGGCTGATTTTGAGAGCGCGGTAAACATCGCGGGCTGGACTTACGGCGGTAACGCAAACCTGCCGACAGTAACGTACAATCCCGGTAACGGAGCGGTGGTTTACGTCTACAACGGCACGGCAAACGACGGAACTCAGCTTTCGGATTCTCCGAGCGCGCCTGAAAAGGCAGGCTCTTACACCGTAACCGCGACAATAGCGGCAAACGGCAATTATGCAGAGAAAGTTGTCAGCGCATACTTCACGATAGCTAAGAAAACCGTTGATGTTCCCGCCGTTGAGGATAAGCAGTATGACGGAACTTTGCAGAATTCCGGCATTGTCGAAAACGAGTATTATACTGTAAGCGACGCGGGCGGAAAAGATATAGGACCTTATACCGCAACTCTTACGCTCAAAGACAAAGACAATTATGCATGGAAGAGCGGCGACGAAGACAATGACGGCATTGTAGAAGTCGGATACGAAATCGTCGCGCAGGACGTGAATATCAACTCGTGGACGACGCAACCGTCGATAACGGGCTGGACTTACGGCGGATATACTGACGAAAACGCGCCCGTATACGAGGCGGCTTACGGCAACGACACCGCTAAAGTCGAGTTCAGACTCAAGTCGGGCAGCGATTCTGATTATGATAAAGTAGCAAATCTCTCCACTCTCGGCGCAGGGGTATATCTGATGAGAGTAAGCATTGAGGCTTACATCAGTCCGGAAGGCGGAGAGAGTTATACCGGACTTTCCAAGGTCGTCGAATTTACCGTTGAAAAAGCGTCGATAAGCGTAGGCGTCGCTATCGACGGCTGGACTTACGGCGACGAGGCTAAGACTCCGTCAGTCAGCGGAAATCCTGCAAGCGGAGCAGAAACCCGTTCTTACGAAGGTATCGACGATACGGTATACGCGGCAAGCGAAGAAGTTCCCGTCAATGCGGGTACTTACAGGGTTACCGTTACCGTTGCGGCTACCGATAACTACCTCGGCGGCAGCGCGTACTGCGATTTCACGATAGCTAAAAGGGACGTTACGGCAACGGTTTCCGCTGCTCCGGCAACGTACGACGGCATGCCGCACGCGGCAAACGTAGCGTTTGAAGGAAATCTCGCAAGCGACGTGCTTACCGCAACGCTTTTGTATAACGAAAGCGATACCGTTCCCGTAAACGCAGGCAGTTATACCGTTACCGTAAGTTCTTACGGCGGCGAGGCGGTGAACAATTACAAAATAAAACTTGCTGAAGGCGAGGTGAAACTCGTTATTTCAGCAAAAGAAATCTCTGCTGAAGACATTGAGCTTGCTCCCGCTGACGAAAACGACGACGGCGTGTACGACGGCGAGGCTCACGCAGTCATAGCAAGCGTCAGTGCCGCAGCTTTGTGCGGAAAAGACGTCGTTACTCTCAAGGTGCTGTACAACGGCAGTGAAGACTCACCTGTCTATGCGGGAACGTATGTTCTCACTTTTGAGATAACCGACAACGGCAATTACGTCATAAAAGAAAACACGTCCGTAAAAAGGAGCGTTGCACAGGCGACGGTGAGCATAAGCGGCAACAATGCGACTGCGGTTTATAAGGGCGTGGCATTTACCAAAGAAGAGATTGTGGCGGCGGTATTCGGCGGCGCAGACTTGTCCAAGGTAGACGTAAGCGTAACTTACAGACAGGGCGAAGGCGCAGTCAATGCCGACGATATTGCAGACATCGTGATTTCGCTCGTTGACGCGCAGAACTATAAGTTTGAGGAAGAAACGGTTACATCGTATACGTTTACCGTAACTGCCGGCACGGTAAGCCTTGAAGGCGAAGACAAGATTGTCGAGTATAAGGGCAAGGCTTATACTGAGGACGAAATAAAGAACGCGGTATTCGGCGGCGCAGACTTGGAGAACTTTACGATAGACATATTCTACAACAAAACCCAGGCTCTCAATGCGGGCGATGTGGCGACGTTGACCGTTACCGGCTACAGCGACCCCAACTATGCGCTTGACCCTGAAATGACAAAGACGTACACCTTTACGGTAACGACCCTCAAAGTCGACGCTCCCGCGCTTGCACAAGATTCCTTCGTCTACAACGGCGGCGAACAGAGCGTAAGTCTTGCAGACGGCACGTATGTCGCAATAAGCGAAAACGCAAAGACGGACAAGGGCGATTACAAGGCAGTCGCGACGCTCAAGGATAAGAACAATTACGAGTGGACGACGGGCGGCAATGAAGACGTCGAACTGCCGTGGAGCATTTCCGCAAAAGAGATAACTCTTAAGGCAGAAACGAGCGTGAACAAGACGTACGACGGCGAGGCTTACGACTTCGGCAAATACGTCGTGACAGGCGCAGAAGGCTTCTATGCACGTGACAACGTGATAGTTACGGTCAGCGCGGGCGACGTCTATACGCCCGGCAGTTACGGCATCACGGTAACGTACGACGCGAACGCGAACTATAACGTTACCGTAGAGCCTACTGAAGCGAAACTTATTATAAACAAAGCAATGCTTACGATAGGCGCAAAAACCGCGGAGATAGAATATACGGGCAAAGTCATTGAATTTGAATTCGATATCACGGGCGGCAAGGTAGGTGAGGACGACGTTCAGATAGACGGCATCACTTACAGACAGAACGGCGTTGCGATTTCTCCGATCGAGGCGGGCACTTACGACGTAGAGTTTACGCTCAAAGGCGCTCAGGCAGGATACTACAATGCAGGTACCGCGCAGGTAAAGATAACTCCGCAGACGGCGACTGCTCCCGATGATATGAAAGAGGACAGCATCATCCTTCCCGAGGGAGATATGATCTATAACGGAGAGGCGCATGTCGCAACGCTTAATTACGAGGCTACAGACGGCAACGTTTACGGCATCGTATATCACAACGGCACGAGCTATGTCGATGAGGCGGTAAACGCAGGCGAATACACCGTGCATGTATACAAGAATACAAAGACCAACATCGTCGAGGGCATAAGCAAGACGATGACGGTCGAAAAGAGAGTGATTACGGCAGCGGATATTTCCGTGGGCGGTCTCGAATTTACGTACAGCGGCGGTGCTAACAAAGTAACCGCGACGGGCAGAGGCGTAAAAGGCGAGGACGTGACGCTCAAGACCTTCTACAACGGCGAGGAGACCGCTCCCGTAAACGCAGGAACTTATACCGTGACCTTCAGATCTGCAGACGGCAATTACACCGTTGCCGCCGACGTGAGCTACGAGATGTCAGTCGCAAGGGCGAGCGTAGTCACTCCTGTGGCGAAGAATCTGACTTATAACGGAGAAGAACAGATCGCGTTTGAGAACGACGCGGCAAACAGATATACGGTAGGCGGAGTGTTCAAGGCTACCGACGTTTCGGCAGGCGGATATACCGCTACGTTCACTCTCGTCAGCGACAACTATAAGTGGGCGGATCACGAGCAGGAAAAGACCATAAACGTTGTCTGGAACATTGCTCCGTACGGCGTTACGATAGAGATAAGCGAAGCGGCGAAAACAAAGGTCTACGACGGTGTCGCGCTGACGGAAGAAAAACTCAAAGCGCTGTTTAACGCTCCCGATAAGATAGGCGGCGGCAAAGTGGATATCGCGGTATCCGTGAATAACGGCGGAAAAGTGCTCGATGCGGGAGTTTATACCGTAACGGCTGAAATAAACGATATCAATTATACCGCGGCGACGGCAGAAGTAACGTTTACCGTTACTCAGGCGACCCCCGTTGCAGAACCCGATGTGGACGACGTTATCCTGCAGGAAGGTTACAAGCTCGGCAACGTCGGAATATCCGTCAAAGAGGGAGGCACGGCAGGCGTTATCGTCTGGGACGAACCCGAAACGCTGCTCGTAAAGGGCGACAACGAGGTGACCTGGACGTTCACTCCCGAAGATACCGTCAATTACACGACCCTGAGAGGTACGGTGACACTTACTGTAGGCGACGACGTGCTTGACGAACTCGTACTTGTCAGCGGACCCGACAAGACGGATTACGTAGCTTTTGAAGAATTCGACGGTACGGGCATGTTGCTCAAGGCGGTATTCAACGGCGGACTCAAGGATCAGACTTTCGGCGTAGATAAGTGCAGAGTCGTCATTGAAAACGATGTCGACGGCAAGATGAGCGCAGCTACGACAAAGGTGACAGTTTACTACGGAGAGAAATTCGTAGAGATAGAGGTCAATGTTTCTAAAATAACGGTAACAGAACCCGTACTCGAAGTTACCGAGCTCGAGTACAACGCGCAAATACAGACTCTGCCTTTCGAAGTCGGAGCTGACGAGAAGTATTACGTCAAGGGCGGCAATACAGCTACGGACGTAGGCAACTACAACTTAGAGATAGAGCTCAGCGATAAAGTCAACTATGTATGGAGCAGCGGTTCTTCCGAAAACCTTACTATCGGTTGGAAGATAACTCCCGTTTCTCTCGGCGTTGAGATAGACGTCCCCGAAGATCTCGTATACGACGGTTACGGCAAAGAGGCTACGTTCAGACTTGTACAGGGTACTCTGTACGGCGGAGCACAGCTGACGATCGTTTACGAACAGAACGGCAAAGTCATAGACGGCTTGCCCGTAAACGCGGGAGAATACGACGTTGTAGTCAAGCTGCCCGATGTAAAAAATTACCGCTTTGCGAGCAGCTATACCGCGGACATGACTATCGCAAAGAAAGTCGTTACGATAAAGACCAACGGCGACAGAGAAAAGTATTACGACGGAAAAGAGGTGACTCTCGAAGAGCTTGCAGGCAACTTTACGGTAAGCGACGGGCTCAAGGTAAAAGTTACCGTCAGCGGCACCGTTCTCAACGCAGGTTCTTATAAGGTAACGGCAGTGCTCGATACCGCAAATTCCAATTATACGTCCAACGAGGTAAGTTACGTCTATACCGTAAGAAAGGCTGACAGGACTGTAAACGCGACGATGAGCGTCGGATACAGGTTCGTTACGGTAAGCGTAGAGGGAGGCAACGAAGGAGTCGAGTATTCTCTCGACGGTTTCGATTGGCAGCCGCTTGACGGAAATATAGCCGTAGAACTCGCGGCGCAGTATAAAGTTTACGTCAGATATGCAGAAAGCGAAAACTTCAATGTAAGCGCTGCGGCGGAGCTTAACGCAAACATTACGAAAGACGCGCTTATGGCATACGTTGAAGAACGCTTCGAAGGAGAGATAACTCTCGCTGACGCAAAAGACGTCGCTTATCTCGAAACGCTCGCTGAGGCGGCTACGGGAGAAAACGAAGAATTCGACGCGAAACTCGCAGAACTTTCCGCTAAGAGGGCAGAGCTTGTAAACGGCGCGACAAACGTCGTAGAGAAGGCTCTCAAAGCAGGCGGCGCGCTCAAGGGTTACGCGGAGGCGGCAGTAGCAGTGGCGGCAACGCTCGGCGGAATATCGCTGATAGGCGCGGCAGTCGGACTGTGCGTTAAGACTCGCAAGGGAGGAAAGAAAAATGAAGAGAAGTAAAAAATTTACGGCGGCGATCGCCTTAGTAATAGCTCTGGCGGCGGCAATATGTCTTTCCGCTTGTGACAAGACCGTGCAGGATACGCAGATCAACGACGCGTTCGCGCTCGTAGCAGAAAGCGATTATCTCAAAGTCGAAGTGTCCGACAACAGCGGAGTGGTTTATATTTACGACAACGGCAAAGTGACCGATCCTTACGATCTCGGCATAAAATTCGAAGACGTTGTCGGAGAAAAAGGCGATGCGGTAAAACTTACGACAGATAATCTCAAAGAGGGATACAAATGCGATAAAGACGCAGAGTCCGGCAAGGTTTCTCTGACGGCGGAACTCGTGAATACAAGCTCTCTCGGCAACATAGACGGCGCAACTATTTCCCTCAAGGCTAATACCGTTGAAAAAACGGTAGAAAGCTGTGTAATCACCTATAGCGAAAATGGTTACAGGGTAAGTATATATCTCGCATAAAGATAACATCGCAAAATATTCTTTCGGACCCTGCAATTGACGCAGGGTCCGTTTTTATACACATTATGTAACATTGCAAAAGCCGTTTTTAGGCTTTCAAGACGTTTTTATACGCTTGACGGTCTGGTTGTCGATCTGTTGATAAACGTGATGAATTTGACAGAATAGATGTCGCATACGGTGTACGTATTGTTGTTGGGGTGATAGAGCACGAAGTATTTATCGGCTACGGCGTACAGTGTGCCTGATTTTGTCACGAGATTGGACGAACCTATCAGGAATTCGCAGATAACGGCTTCGCCTTTGTTCATGAAAAGAACTTGCTGAATAGAACCGATATAGGGATTTTTGTTGAAGTCTTCTTTATTGTCGGGATTGAAATCTATCATGTTATACTCCTATAAATTTATTTACCCGTGAGATTAACGGGACTTATGTCAGATAATAATCCTGCGTGGGCGTATAAAAACAGTGTTTTCCTATTCTCGTAGAAAAAGTGCCTGACGAATTTGGAAAGTTTTGTCTGCACTCGGGAGAAAAGGGGTCGTAATACCACAGCGCATTGCCTACCGCGCCGAGTTTGCCGCCTCCGATCGCCCAATTGGCTATGTCGTAATGTTCGTCGGTCGGGTTCATGTTGTACAGGTTCTGCAGGTTTTCCTTGCCGCCTATAGTGGTCATAGCGCAATCGAATTGAGAGGGCGCGAAAATGACGTCGCGCAGAGTAGGGTATCTGCCGTATTCGCCTTGCAGAGTTTCGACTCTGTTCATGATCACGGTGGCAACGGCACGCATACCCGTATCTCCTTCGCCTCCGGCTTCGCACTGAATAATTCTTGCAAGCAGCTCTGAATCCGTCATGCTGTCATAGTATGTCGGAGCGCGGTTTTTTGTGAAAACGAAGTTTTGTTGTCAGAGCGTAAAGACGGTGAGAGGTCTTTCAAAAGGTAAAAAGCATACACAAATAATGTAAAAACGAGTAAAAAAACAAAAAATATCATTAAATGCATGTATAAAAACGGATATATCGGTAAATAATTTTCAACGCTCGGTATTTTTTGTGCTAAAATACCGTTTTTTTGTCTGAATTTTACAAAACTCAACTGATTTCGATAAATTTTTCACAACACATAATTGTATCGTTAGATAGCTTTTTACTGCGAGAGCTGTTAAATACAGAGTAAAATGCAATCAAATTTCAAGTTGCGTTTTTTACGCAATTGCAATAAAAAGACAGGTGCGTTTTCGCTGTTTTGCGTTGGTCTGAAATTGCCGCGTGAAAAGACGTAAAACAAAAAAATCCCCTTTTTTTTCGGACGAAAACGCATTTGAAACGGTATTTTAATTTCCGATACGGGTATTTGCTGAAAATGCGTTTTTTACTCATATCGGCAGTTTTATAAGAAGGTGAAAATTCCTTTAAGTTTGTTTTAACAAATCTATTAAAATATTATATTGCAAAAATAACCGCAGATAAAAAGGAGGAAGGACGATGAGAAAAAAGCCGATGTTTATAGCCGCTATCGTGCTTACGGTGTTGATATCCGTATTCGTCTTTGCCGCATGCGACGAGAAGATCACAACGACATACAATGTGAAACTCGACACAGGCGGAGAAGAATTGCAGACGATAAGCGGCGTTACGGTTCTCGACAAAGCTCCCGATACGCCTACGAAAGAAGGTTACCGTTTCGAAGGCTGGTATCTGGATGCGGCTTACACGCAAGAGCCGTCGTATCCTTTGACATTGACATCCGACATTACGCTATACGCTAAATGGACGCGTCTTTATTCCGTCAGTTTTCAAGTAAACGGAGGCAGCGAGATAGAAACTCTGACTACGGACGTTATAGAGAGTTCGCCCCGCACGTACAAGGACGGTTTCGTGTTCGCAGGATGGTATACCAACCCGAGGCTGACAGGTTCTCAGGTCAAATTTCCGTATACACCGACAAAGGACGTGACTCTTTACGCTAAATGGACGGAGGACGCTGCGTCTGAAGAATTTGTCGAAGAGAGCACCTATATGTCCACTTCGCTTGCGATAAAGCAGATCAAGCAATATTTTGCCGCAATGAACGGTACGGCTCTCGATTTCGACAGCCTTATGACGACGAGTGCGGGAACCGCGCGTATACAGATACAGGCAAATACTGCTGAAGGCGAAAGCGTCGAATTTATGTTCAGGATATCCATGCAGGAAGACGAGAAGGTCGCGTTTGCGGTGTATGCTGTAAACGGTGAAGTTTATCTCGATTTCGGCAACGGCGAGGCTTACGTCCGTCTTGACGATTTCAGGGCGGATTATCTGTACGCTATATTGCAGAAGGCGGGTGCGGAGATAGATCTCGAAGATCTTCTCAGCAATCTCGGCGGCATAAACGTATACGAAATGCTGCTCAGCATGATATTCACGACACCTTCGTATACCACCGTTACGCGCGTGGCTACGGGAGAAGTGGTCAGCGAAAGTTTCCTTTCAGAGATAAACGTCAACAGCATGATATCGGGTATAAAAGGTATACTCGATCTGTTCGACGTAGGTTCGCTCATTGGCATAGATATCAATCTCAATTCGCTTTTCAATTGGCTTGATTCGGCAATACCGCAGATCAGGATGTATATGCAGGTGGATTGCGAAAACGGAGTCGTCACAAACATGAGCGTCAGCGTTGCCGACAATGCGGGCGGAACAGAGGGGGACGAACTTCTCGATTGGAAGGTCACTAAAATAGGTTATTATAACTATCCTATTTATATAGACATGCCGACAGATCTCGAGGGCAAATCCAAAGAATTCTCTTTCAGCAATATCGCGTTCGACATCGATCTCGACATCGACGCTCCCGAGCAGGGACTCGACGTGGCAAAGCTTATAAGCTTGTTTACCGATAAGCAGATCATACCCGAGAATACGCTTATCGTAGAAGGACAGTTCGGATTCAGACTCAAGGCGAGAGTGGATCTCGATCTCAATTACAAAAACGCGTCGGTAGACAACAATCTGATCGCACTCGATCTTTACGTTCTCGGCGCGGACGGCAATCCTGCAAGCGACACGCCCGTGCTCGGCATTTATTACAGGGACGGAGCGTTCTATTTCTCGCTTTCCGACATGATACCCGATTATTGGAAGGCGGACAATATTAAGATAGAGGCAAATCTCGATGCGCTTATAAGCGATATCGTAAAACTTATCACGACGGCTATTGACGACGCGCTCGGTACGGATTTCGACGAGGCTCAATCGCTTTCGCTGTCAGTCGGCAACGTTTACAATGCGACTCTGCTCGATGACGGCGGAGAAGTAAAGGCGATCATAAGCCCGACGATAAGAGGACTTATCACGGCTGTCGCAGGCGTTATCGGATTGCAGGAGAACGTATACGTCGACGCTGACGGCGACAGCATAATCATCGACGTCAACCAGAAGTTCTTCGATGCAATCAACGGTTTTATGCCCGACAACGCAATAGTACTGCCCGAGGGACTCAGCAATATGAGCCTATCGGTCAACTTTGCGGATTACGGGGTCAAAGATATAGTCGCATCCGTCGATCTCGGCGATAAGAACGCGCCTCTCGAGGCACGACTCCGCGCGCACAATTTCAGGATAGGTTATCTCGAAGGAGAGCTCGAAAATCTCGAAGATTATATCCTCTCCCGCACGGAGCAGGGAAATTATACGTCCAATCTCGGAGAGCTTATCTATTCCGTTCTTTCGGGCGTTGAGATCAACGCTCACGGCAGCGTTGCGATAGACGAGGGCGATTACGCTTTCGGCAAGGTGCTCAAAGGATTCGGGCTCGATACGGGCAAAGACAATCCGATAATAGGAATAAAGGGCAACTTTACCGACGGCGACGGCAATAACGTATACAAACTCGATATAGATATGCTTGCGGCGTTCGCTATCGACAGAGATAATCCCGAGGCGAGCAAAATAGCGATAGAACTCAATGCGAACGGCAATACGCTGCTTGCGGTATACGGCTATTACGAAAACGGTATATCTACGGTCCTTCTCGATCTCAGCGGAATTAAAACGGATTATATCGGTCTGCCGATATACAAATTCGAGTTCGATTTCGCAAATCTCATCGTAGAACTTATCGATAATATCAATATAGACGGCACGAAACTCACCGATTTCGATCTTGCGTTCGATCTCGGCGGGCTTATCGGAGGTAGTGAAAACGCTGAGTCGCTTATACTTGCTGAAAGCGACGGCAAGGCGGGAGGCACAGAACTTACCGAGGCGGGACAGATAATCTTAGGACTCAGCGCAGACAAGATCACCGCGAGCGTAGCTTTTGCGGCTATCGTAAAGATACTCGAAAGCGCGGGCGTAGATACGGGTATAAGCACCGACGCTCTCGACCTTACGGCAGATCTTTCTCTGAGCACGAGCGGCGTAAGCTTAGGCGTAAAAGGCACGTTGCCCAAGACGACAACTTACGATTCTCAGAACGGAGCGCAGCTGCCTAACGAATACGGCGACTACTCGATAACGCTCGAAACGGGTACGGAGCAATATCCTCTGACCGTCGGAGAAACCTCTAACCTCGATGCGGCGGTAGAGCGCGGCAAACAGAAGGCGGCAGACGCTGAAGACAATCTTTTCGACGTCGTGTTCGGTCTTGCCAATTCGATGCAGGCGAGCATTACGCTCAATCTGTCCAACGAAAAGGGAGAGATCGACGTTGCGTCAATAATCAACAATATTCTCGCAAAAGAGGGCAATTATATCGGATTTCCGATAAATCTCACTTTTGACAAGAACGACGCCGATCTTTATCTTGACATGATGTGGGATATAAATACCACGGACTTTACAGAAACCAAGATATATCTCGAACTGCGCTACGAGCAGAAGAAAATCATGTCTTTCGGTATTCAGGGCGGAGTTCTTTACGTCGACCTCGAAGGAGTGGGTCTGTTTGAGTTCTACGTTAAGAACAGTCAGCTCGCGACGAGCCTGTTCTCGATGATAGAAGAGAAAGTCAGCGCTCTCAAGGATATCGATATCGGGGCTTTGCTTACACAGCTGATCACGGGTGCGAGCGGCGCATCCGAAGACGGAGCGACGGGAGATAACAGCGGTTCCGACGGTTCGTCCGACGGCACCATGGCTATTCTTGCCGCAGTACTCGGAGATATCTCGATATACGACGGCGTTATAAAGGCGAATATCGCCGCATCCACTTTCGAAACCATATTCAAGGAGTTGCTCGGCAGTTCTCTCGGCGTAGATATCGAAGTCAACAACGGAGAGATAGATATAGAAAGCGGCATCATAAATCTGCCGATAACCGTCAACGACGTGTTCTCGCTCAACGCGAAGCTCGAACTCAAGCCGAGTTCAGAGTTCGAAGTAACAAACGATTCGGGCAAAGACCTTGACGCTACGGACGGAGAGGCGATGGCTCGCAGTCTTCTCAAGCATCTTAACATGGACTTCAACCTCGACATCAAAAACAATAACGTCGAGGGACTCAGCTATCTGAGAGTGAGGATAAAGAACGTTGTCGAAGGAACTCATGCGATAGAGGGCGACAGCACGGTAATAAATCCCGAGACTCTTGTCATATCCGTTTATCTTATCGACAACGAAGATATATTCAACAATACTCTCAGCGGAAACGGAGAGGCTATCCTGCACGTTACGCTCGATTACTCCGATGACGCGCTCGGTGCAGACGGCACGGGCAAGAACATGAAGATCATACTTGCGGACGGCAAGTTCGAGATCCTCAACGTAGTAGACCTCAAGAGCATTGTGGGCAGCATGCTCGAATTCCGGATGGATATCGTCGGTATGCTTTCGGGAGCGATGCAAAGCATTATAGATGCTCTCGTATTTACCGAAGACGGAGTAGAAGTCGATATACCGTCCCTTGATGTTTCCGCAGAAGAAAGCGGCGAAGGCACGGGCGAAAGTACGGATGAGAGCACGGATCCGTTCAGCGATCTCGATATCAACGAGTTGCTCAGCGGAGGTATAAACATTTCGTTGCTTTCGACGGGTACGTTCAATATAAACGCGGGACTCGACCCGTATGCGTTCAACAAGCTGATCGACGATATCCTCGGAGGCATGGTTTTCGGTGAAAACTCTATCCTCGATCTGAGCGAAATGAACCCCGACATGTTTACCGATCATTATCTCAGCCATGTAACATGGGACAGAGTGAATCCGCAGGTATTCTGGCAGTCGCTCAAAACGCAGCTCGTGAACCTGATACACGCAGTAGCTGCAGATTATTCGTTCCTTCTCAACATGTTCTCGGGAGAAGTGGATAAATTGCTTGAAGGAGCGGTATTCGATGTCGTATCGGCGTTGCTGCCTCTGCCGATTTACAATGAGGTGAACGTGGGTCTGAACATAGTGGACGGCACGCTTGCCAACATATACGTGAACGGTTACGACAGAAACGAAGCTGTAGTTAACGAAGACGGAGAGGTGCTGACTTACACGTACGGCAGTACTACGTTGACGTACGGGGCAAACATGCGCAGAAACACCTATCTGACGGAGATAAATCTGTACGACTGTTTCGATTCGGTAGGCGACCCCGACAACACGGTTGACGGCAGCGGAAATGCAGGCGTTGTCAACTGGGGAAGCATGGAATTCGATATGACTTTCGAACCTCTTGCGTTCGAAGACGACGTGATAACGAGCGATTACGAATTTATTCAGGAATATTTCATCGGCAAGACTGCTGTATATCAGCAGGGCACGACGGTAATGAAAGCTCCCGTCAGGTTCTATCTGTGGAACGAAGAAACGCAGAGTTACGGCGAAGAAATAACACTCGACACGTCGCTCGGGCTGCTTGATTACGCAAACAACGAAAACTTTGAATCTGTAACGCTTACGGGCAAAGCCGAAGTTACGTTCCCCAACGAAGTAAAACGCGAAAGAACGTTTACGATAACCGTACAGCCCAATCTCGATCCTGCGCTTATAGATACCGTGACGATGCACGCTTACGATAATGCACCGAACGTTCTGTCCGTTTACTTTGCAAACAGGACGTACCGCATAGTGGAAGTTGCTGCAATAAAATCCATGGACCTGCCTTCTCCGACGATAGAGGGAGGGACTTACGAGGTGCAGATAACTTTCAGAAACGGAAAGACGGCTACGCTCAATATCGAGTACCTCGACAGCACTATAACCACGCTTGGCAGCAACGGTGAGAGCGGAATTTACGAACTCGATCTTTACGCGTTCGACGAAACGCTCGATATCATGTCGCAGCTCCCGACGCAACTCTTCTTCTCGTACAGCGACGGCAAGTACGGCGCGATAGACGTTGAAAGCTGGGCAGTCGATGCAGAAGTATTGCAGGCGTTCGCAAGCAGAAAACCTGACGATCTGTCGGGATTCGAATTCAAGGCGATAGCTACCGTAGGAAAGGGTGATCTCGTTCAGAATCTCGAACTTACGGTACGCATCAAAGGCAAAGAGGTAACCTCGCTCACGATTGACGGCAACGAAAATACCGTAGAGGTGAACCCCTACGATTATTATCTCTATGCTATAGCAGCGGCTGAAGGAACGACCTTCTCGCCGTGGCCGACCACAGTCGACGCAAACTACATGTATAACGGTAGTACATGGTCCGAAGAGGTCAAAGTCGCGTTCTCGACGCAGTTCGACTTCTCTACGATGAGCTTTAACGCTCCCGGGCAGTACGGCGCGACGGCAACGCTTGCTGGATCCGAATATTTCACCTGGAGCCGAGAAGTAACTCTCGATATTCAGAGCAACGTCATAGAAGGCGTTTACTTCGACAGAGCGCTCAGAAGAAATACGATCACGGTAGATCCTCTCGCGTTCAACAATATGACGGCAGAAGAAAAGGCAGCTTTGTTCCCGTCCACGGCATGGGTAAAATTCAAGAACGGGTACGTCAGGGCTCTGCCGATACGCTGGACGGACAGAAACGGCTACGCGATCAGCTTCGATACTCTGACTTTCGACGTAAGCAATTACAACGTAACTATGTATGCAGAGATAGGTTATTCAGACGATGCGGCTCTGAATAAAGCGTTCTATCAGAGATGCGCTATGACCGTAAAAGTCAACGGAGCGATAGATTATATCGGCGAAGGCGTAACCGTGGATCCGTTCGGAGAGGAGGGCGCGGCTCAGTTCCCCGCGACGATAACGGTCGGCAACGGCACGACGAGTTTCGAGGCTAACGTTTCGGATTGGAACGTCAGCGGAGTCGACTTCTCCGCAAAGGGAGGCGAATATCTCGCAGCGGCAAGCTTTGTATACAACAATAAGACTTACACCGTTACGGTACCCGTTACCGTAACGGCGAAAGAGCCGACAGGTTTTGCCGAGATCGAGGGAGACGTTTATGCGACTTACGACGAAACGGCAAATACCGTCACCGTAGAAATAAACGGTACGGGTTACGAAGTCGTCGCGACCCCGACGGCAAACGCGACGCTGACGGTCAAGTTTAGCGACGGCTCTTCGGCATCGCTTGAAACCGCGCTCGATTTCAGTGCGGTCGGACCCGATGCGGATACCGTATATTACGACTCTTCTCTCGGCACTTCCGCCGAAGAGCAGGGTGCGACGGCGTTTAGCGCTACGGCAACCGTTTACGACGCGGCAGGCAACGCTTATACTATAGAAATCAGAATATATATGAGCATTATCAACAGAATTCAGACCGAACCCCCTGTTGAACCCGAGATCCCCGAAACGGACGAAACCCCGTCTGACGGAGAAAACGCGTGAAAGGGAAAGGAGGCATGAATATGATCAGAAAAAAATACGGTTTAGCGGCGATTACGACGGCGGTCCTTATGATCGTCATAGTCGCGCTCACGCTCGTTCTCGGAGATACGGTAGGGAATATCGTGAGCGGAGGCAACGGACAAGCCGTGTACGCTGCTGAAATATCCGTCGACGAAGGCTACGTCGCAAACGGCAACGTAGCGCAAGGTTACGACCCTCTCGCCAACGTGCCCGAAGGATATACGGCTCAGGCGATATCGTCCGTTACGGGCTGGAATGCTTATATTGCAGGCAAAGAAACCGTAAACAAATATTTTTACCTGACAGATGACATTACCATTGAAAATCTCGACAAGGTGACGGAATTCAAAGGTATACTCGACGGCAACGGACATACTGTCGAGGTCAAAGTCGAAGCAACGCTGACTACGGCGGACGGTGCAGATCAGACCGTAGGCGGTCTGTTCAAGCTTATTGACGGCGGTACTGTCAAGAACGTCAGGATAAAAGTCACCAAGTATGCCGTAGGCGCCGATCAGGTCGGCACTCTGGCGGGTATCATAGCGGGACAGTCCAAGAATAACGCTAAGATAGAAAACGTGCGTATAGATCTCGATTACGGATCTGCAGAGAGTATGGATAAGGCCGATAGTAACAACAGAAACGTTACTTATCTTTACGATTACAACTCAAGGTCGAGCGGAGCTCCCAATTATCTTATACTCGGCGGCGTAGTGGGAGATATAGCAGGTGACACTGCAATAGACGAAACCACGGTTTCCGTAAATTCCAATGCGGGCAACGAAAATCTGTCCGCAACTACCACTGCAGGCTTCGGAATAAGCGGTTGGAGAGGAAAGGACGACGCTGACAGATATTATATCTTAGGCGGTTTCGTAGGCAGAGTCAACAGCGGATTTCTCACCATGACAAACGTCAACCTGGAAGGTTCAGGCAAGATATATAATTTCAACGAGTCTGCCGACGGAGGAGGATGGTTTGAAAAATCCAGAAACAATTACGGCTATGCAGGCGGTTTTGTCGGAGAAGTAGGGGGCAACGGCGGCAAGCTTTCTATAAACGGGCTCAACTATCTGTTTACGGGAGTGCTCGAAAAGACGAATATGAATAAGTCCAACGCGACCGGAGCCATTGTCGGAACGGGCGGTACGGATTCTTCCAAAACGACTGTTCAAAACGTCTATTACGCTTCCTCGAGCACTCAGAGAGAAAAGTGGGTCATGGGCGACAACGAAACGTATAACGGCGGTATCGTATACGATATTTCCGCGCCCGTGTATGTAAGCGGCGGTAAGCTCGTTATTCCTGCGCAGCAGTCCACCGTATGGACAGAAGGAAAAGACGCTCTCTATTCCGTAACCGACAGAGATGACAACGTCTACAACGTAGAGAACTATATGATAGTCGCGGACGGCTCTCAGACGAGATCTGTATATCTGTCTATGGACATGTTCGAAAACGTCGGATTTACCGCTGAAGGCAATCAGCAGGACTACGGAAAGCTCTATACGCTCAACTGCTACACTATGGGCAGCGCGGATATTGCGGACGGCTTTGAATATAACGCGGAGAGCAACACATATACCTATTCTAAGACTTACGACGGCATAGACAATAAAAAGGATATAAGCGTCTATATGACTGCGGGAGAAAAAGTCAAAGCCGTAAACGCGTTCAGCGGAGAAAAAGCAAACAGCGGAGCGGCGGGCGATTACTCGTTCACTCTGAATAAGGAATTGTACGCGGCTTCGGGAGTAACGGAAGTCGATCTCACCAATGCTGAAGGCAAGTATCTCGTCGACGCTGCAAGCGGCATGATATGCAGTATGAACGTTGCCGACGGTGCGAAAATCGATATAAGTATCGCGAAACTCGCCGTTTCCATATCGTTTGACAATGCGGGAAATATCACTTACGGCGACAGCTCCGACACGGTAAAGACGAATAATCCCGTCAGCATAATTTCGGCAGGAGGCGTCGAAGGCGGCGTTACGCCCGACGAGTTCACGGGATATACCCTGACGGGTTATACCGAAAAGACCGCTGCGGGCACCGAGGTAACGCTCGGTATTTCCGAAGTTGTCATGAACGGAGCCGAATCCAACTACGAATTCACGCTCGGAGAAGTGACCGCGACCGTAAAGAAATACGAGATTACGGGCGCGCTCGACAAAGACAAATTCACTACGACAGAAGTCGAAGAGGGCGCGACGGCGGTGTTCGTCCCCGATACGGAACTGCCTGACGAGCTCGTGTTCGTATACGAGTATTCGTTGAGCGCCGAAGGCGACGATTGGACTACGGAAATGCCCGTTGAATCCGACAGATATTATGTCAGAGTCAGTTTCGATAACGGCAACTATAATCTCGCTACTAACGTCTATACGTTTACGATAACGGCTGTCGTAAAGGCGGTAACTACCGACAAAGTGGTGGACGGAGTGTTTACGACAGAGTATTTCAACACGGCGGCGGGACTTGTGAACGCATTGCGCGACGCGGTGGATTACGAGGCAGAAGTAAAGGAAGAAACCGATTATTTCGTATTCACGATAGACGGTGCGGAGATACAAAACGCGCTTGACGTCAGCGAAACCGAATACAACGTGACCGCTACGCTCAAGAGCCAGCGTTACGAAGACGCGAGCGTGGAGTTCAAAGTAAAGGTCGTTACGCGCAAGATAAGCGTTTCGGGAGAAGTCACCAATGCAAGCTGGTCAGAACTCGCAAACGGAGTTTACGACGGACAGAATAAAGAGTTTTCGCTCGTTACCGAAGACGCTTTCGACAAGACTTATACGATAACGTACAGCGCGACAGAGGACGGAGAATATACTGCCGCCGATGCGTTGAAAAACGCAGGTTATTATAAGGTCACGGCAGTATCTGCCGATGCCAATTACGAGATAACGGACGGAAACGGAACGTATTTTGTAGAAAAGGCGACGCCTAAGGTTGACTTCAGCGGACTCGACCTCACTATCTCTTACGGAGCGGTTGCCGTTACGGGAGATACGACGCCCGTGATCAGCGGCGTTTACGACGCAAATACCTATACAGTATCCGTGTTGACCGAAGGCGGAGAGGCTTACGTTGCGGCTGCGGTAAACGCAGGCGGAAAGGTGATAATCACGACGTCGGATTTCGTCATCAACGAAAACGCGCAGAATTACAACGAGCCCGAGATCACGGCTAAAGAAGTTATAGTTGACAAAGCGGCGATATCCGTCGCAACCGTCGACAAGAATATCACTTACGGCGACGAGATCGGTTATGTCGCAACGGATTTTTACGGCGAGATAATCGGACTTGTAGGAGAAGATTCTCTGACTGCCGAGTATATGACGGATTACGTCGTAAAGACGCCCGCTGGCACGACGTGCGAAGTCGTACTGACCTTCACGTTCGCCAACGGCAACGCGGACAATTATATCATCAATAACGGAGAACCCGTGACCGCGGGACTTACCGTGACCAAAAGGCTTATCAACGGCACTATGGTCGCGCCCGATTCGGTGTACGACGGCAAGCCGTACGATCAGGCGTACATCGACAGCGAGAGCATAATCGAAGGCGACGTAGTCAACTGCACCGTGCAGTATTCTCTCGACAACGTGAGCTACGTCCCCAACGCGCCTGTAGATGCAGGCACATACTACGTCGGCATCACCTCTGTGGACAACCCCAATTACGAGATGGGAACTATCGCGGGCGGCGTTCAGTTCACGATAGGAAAGGCGGCTGCACCCGTTATAAATCTTTCGCTCAGAGAAGGGCTTGTTTATGACGGCAACGTCAAGAATATATCCGACGTTATCGACGTTACGGTAAGCGGACTGTTTGAGGGCGACGAATCGCTCGCGGGACATGTACAGACGGTATGTCTTTCAAAAATGCTCGATGCGGGCGATTATACCGTCAGCGCATACCTGAGAGGACTTGCGAATTACGAAGATGCGGCGGACGCTGAAATCACGGTAACCATCGCGAAGGCGGACGTAGAGGTCGAACTCAAGGACAACAGCGTGATATACGGCGATCCTCTCAGCGGAAACGAAGTGTATTTCGTATCGGCAAGCGGTCTTATCGGCAGCGATAAGTTCACGATGACGGGCTACGAATATCTCTCAGAATACGTCCCCGGACAGACTGCCGCGGGTGCTTCGATAGAAGTAGAGATCCTCTATACTCTCGACAACGAGGCAAATTATAACGTGAACGGCGGAGAGAAGCTTGTTGCCCGTCTTAACGTGCAGAAACGCGTTCTTGAAGGCACGATCGGCGCGGCAGACAAGAAGTATGACGGGACCGCATACAACGGTGTGACCGCAGAGTGGAACAATCTCGTAGGAGAGGATACAGTGTCCGTAACTTTCGAGTATTCTTCCGACGGCAGGAATTTCACGGCAGAGGCTCCCGTACATGCAGGCACATATTACGTCAGAGCGGCGGCAACCGAGGATAACGCCAATTACTCCGTAAATCCGCTCGAAACCGCAAAGTTCACGATAACGAAAGCTGACGCTCCCGTCATTAACGCAACGGTAAAAGACGTCGTATACAGCGGTCAGATAATCAATCCTGCGGATACGGTCGAATATACGGTGAACGGACTTGTCGGGGCTGACGCTCAGCTTGCGGCAAACGTCAGAATATACTGCACCGAAACTATACTCGGCGCCGGCGAATATACCGTAGGACTTGTGCTTAACGGACTCAAGGACTACGAGGACGCAGAAACGGTTACCGTAGTATTGACCGTGGCTCGCGCTGACAGAGAGATTTCCGCTACCGCGCGTATGGGTTACGGCTATGTCGACGTCAATGTCAATGAAAGAAATACGGTAGAATATTCTCTTGACAACGTTAGCTGGAACGCTTTGCCTTCCGACGGCAGAATAAGCGTAGAAGTCAGCGGCATAGTCAGCGTATATCTGCGCTATAAGCAGACCGACAACTACAATCAGAGCGAGGCGGTAAAAGTCGACGCCAACATCACCTACGACGTGCTCGAAGAATACGTCGGCAGAAATTATGCGGATACAGAAGTCAGCTTTGCAAACGCAAAAGAGATAGCTACCGTGCTCGGCTGGCAGGAAAGCGCGACGGGCGAGAAGAGCGACACCTACGAAGTTGTAGTAGGGGGCTTGCAGGGAAAATACGACAGCCTTATGAGTTCTGCAAAAGATACGGTAGTCGCGGCTCTTAACGCCGGTGCGAATATGTCGGGTTATCAGAAACTCGCCGCAACGGTCATTTCTGTATCCGTAGGAGGGCTTTCTCTCGCGGTAGGCGCGCTGGCTATAAAAAGGCGTAAGGGAGGATATAAAAATGAAAAATAAGAAAAGACTTGTAATTGTCGCGCTTGCGCTTATTATTGCGGTTTCGGCAGTGTTGCTAACGGCATGTAACAGCGAAGAAAAAGTCTATGAAAGCATCTTTACGCTTTGCTCGAAACAGAACAATCTGCAGATCACGGTAAAGCAGGGAGATATAACCGTCTATACCTATAAGGACGGAGCAGGCAGCAGCGATTTCGAAGATCTTCAAATAGACGCGTCCGCTTATATACAGGCTGGCACGAACGCAGGCAAGAAACTCGCTCTCACAGACTTTGCATCGGACGTACAAAAGACGTACAGCGACGTGTCCGGAGACTTCGAGATAAAGGGCAAGCTCGCAGATGCCAAGAGCGTTCTCGGCATAGACGTAAGCGCGAGCATACACCTCAAAGGCAACTATCTCAACAGCAAGGTAGAGATCTATCAGATAGCCTATCAACACAACGGTTTTGACGTTACGATATCTCTCGTATGAGATATCGGGTCAACCGTTCATCGGCGACGCACAGCGTCGCCTTTTTTATGCCTTTCTGCCAATAAAGGCAATGCTTTTGACCTTTGATCGGGGAAACGGCTTTTGCCGCGGAATCAGCCGTATTTCGCGGCTTAAAACGTTGCTGCGCTTTGTTTACGGTAACGACAAAACAGAGCATAACTTTTTAATTGGAGATAATCTGGTCTGTAACGCGTTTGTGCAGAGCTTTTCCGATATATTCGTTTCAGGTCGACGACAGAAAGACAACGTTGAAATTACTCATTTTTGTGTTTTTTATCAGCAAAAAACACGCGGCAAAACTTCTTCCGCCTTGAAAGGCGCGGGTGAATACTCGGAGTCGGCACAACGTCTGACGGCAGCCGTGTATAAGGGAAAACTTATATAGGATACGAATAATAAATACGCTCGAAAGGCAAAATAATCGCGGATATTTGAGTCGTATGCAATGATAATGCTAATTTCTGCGGGATGATGTCTTGCAGCAGACAAAATTGTCTGATTAAAAACGCCTGTGCGGCACGAAAAAAGACGCGGCTTTTGCCGCGCCTTTATGTCTTATGCAAGAGATTATCTTTCTTCTCTGAAGTAGTTGAGACCTATTGCTGAAGGCTCGTTGTTGTTCTTGTGCTTTCTTACAGAAGAGATTATAAGCACGATAGCCGTAATTATGAACGGTAGAGCGGAATAGAGCTCAGTAGGTATCTTGCTCAGGAAAGACAGGAAAGGCATAGCGTCTATGAGCACGAGTTTGGATGTGTCCAGCGTAAAGAACAGACCGAAAATCAACGTGCCGAATATCGCTGCTATAGGTTTCCAATTTGCGAAAATGACGAGAGCTATCGCTATCCAGCCGAGGCCGTTGGTCCACGTCGCGCTGCCTTCGAAAGAACCTCCCATATAAAGGCTGAGATACAGACCGCCGAGACCCATTATGCCCGTGCCGCAGATTATGTTGGTATATTTTACTGCGGTTATGTTTATGCCCGCGCTGTCTGCTGCACCGGGGTTTTCGCCCACCGCGCGTACGCGCAGGCCCGCTTTGGTCCTCTTGAGAAAAACTCCCGCGACGATCGCGATCGCTATCGCGAGATATACGAGCGGAGACTGCGAGAACAGAGCTTTTCCGATCACCGGGATATCGCTCAGTGCTCCCATATCGACCGCCTTAAATGCGTTCTGAAAAGACGGTGAGTCTGCAAGTTTCGGGAATTTATCGCCAAGACCTCTGCCTATAAAGAAATATACCGCAAGGCCGAAAGTCGTTATGGTAAGACCTATGACGTTCTGGTTTGCCTGCAACGTAACGGTGAGGAAAGCAAAGAGAAGTCCGCACAGTCCGCCGACTATAAAAGCGCCGAGAAGTGCCGCAAACATGCTGTCTGTGGAGCAGCCTATCAGGTAGCCGCCCATACCGCCTACCGCCATGATACCTTCTACGCCGAGGTTGAGCGATCCCGCCTTTTCGTTGAGTATTTCTCCGACAGTGCCGTAAAGGAGAGCGATATTGTACGAAATTATCGCAAAGATAAACAATCCTAAAGCTTCTGCGATGTCCATTTATTTATCCTCCTTTGCGGTCTTTACGGCTTTTTTTGCGCCGCCTGTTTTTGCTTTGGCAGAGCTGCCCGAAACCTTTTTCGTTGTTTGTTTTGGTTTTGCAACGGTTTCTTTTTTTGCAGAAACGGTCTTTTTTGCCGTTGAAGTTTTCTTTGCCGTTTTCTTTAGCGTGTCGGATTTTTCAGCCTCAGATTTTTCAGAGTCATCCGTTTTTTCGGTGCTTTCTATGACGTCTGAGTCTTGCTTTTCTTCTTCTGCGGGAGCGTTTGCTTCGCTTTCCGTATCGGAATGCGGCAAATCCGCCGTTATGACCGTTTCTGATTTTTCAGGCTGCTCGAAGGCTTCGGTTTTTATTTCTTCGACCGCTGCTGCGGTAACGTCGCTGCTTTCGGCGTTTGCGTCGCAGATCACAGCTTGTACTTCATTGTCAGACGTGACGTCGGATGTCGGCTCAGATACGGCAGTTGCCTCTGCAAAGGCGGGCGCGGCTTTCTGTTCTTTTCTTCGTCTGAAATAAGACAGGTCGATATTGACTTTGTATCTTATAAAGAAGTCTGATGCGAGAACTATGAAAAGTATGATGCCTTGCAGAAGATCCGCAACGTTGGAGTCGACTGCGGAATAGGTAGCGCATGCCTGTACGCATCCGAACTGCAGTATGCTTATCAGCAAAGACGCTATAACAACGCCTATCGGATTGAGTCTTGCGAGCCATGCTACGACAATGCCCGTCCAGCCGACGTCGTTTGTTATCGACTCGGAGAGGGTATTAGTCGTCGAAACGTGGAAAGCGCTTGCCATACCGATAATAAACGCGGAGAAGAACATCGTGCGCAGGATCACTTTGCTGACGTTCATGCCTGCGTATTGAGCGGTGCGTTTACTGTCGCCGACGACGCAGATCTCGTAGCCGTGCTTGGTCTTGTTGAGGTATATATAAATGAATACCGTAAAGACGAGCGCGAATATGAGGGAAATGTTGAGCGAGAACCTGCCTATGCCTCCGATAGTTATCATCCACGAGTTTTCGGGCAGAAGATTGAATATCGGGCGCGCGGAGTTCGGGTTGAGGAAGAAATCCGTGCCGTGTCTGGTCTGAAAATATTTCAGAAGATACAGCGCTATATAGTTGAGCATCAGCGTCATAAGCGTTTCGTTGGTGCCGAACTTTACTTTGAGAACTGCCGTGAACAGACCGTAAATGCCTGCCGCGATACCTCCGCCGAGAGCCATGACTATGATCATGAGTATCGGGCTTAAGGCGTCGTCGATGGCGATCGCGAGTGCCGCTGAGGTGATAGCTCCGATTATGAACTGACCTTCGCCGCCGATATTCCAGAATCTCATTTTGAACGAGAGGGAAAGGCCGAGCGAAGTGAGCAGAAGAGGTACGAAAGACGCGATAAAGTTTTCTATGTTCTTATAAGCGAATTTATTGCCTATCGTACCGATAGTGAGCATCTTCTGGTAAAACGCAAAAGGATCGACCTTTACCGACGCTATGAGTACCGCGCCGATAAGCAGTGCTATGACTATCGCGCCGACGTAAATGCCTATGCTGAACCATTTATTGGCGTGAGCGCGTTTTGTAATTCTGATAAGAGGAGCCTGTTTTTTTTTAGTGAGATCTTTTTCAGCCATTGGTAACCGCCTCCTCTTTTACTTCGTCTTTGTATATTTCGTCGTATCCTGTACCCGTCATCATAAGACCGAGGTCTTCTTTGGTGGACTGATTGTGCTTTACGATACCCATGACCTTGCCGTGGCACAGCACGAGGATTCTGTCGCACAGAGCGAGCATAACGTCGAGGTCTTCGCCTACGAACAACACGCCCGTACCTTTACGTTTTTCTCTGTTGAGTATATCGTATATGCAGTAGGAAGAGTTTATGTCAAGACCTCTTACCGGGTATGCGGTGATGATAACGCGAGGATTGCCTTCTATTTCTCTGCCGAGCAGAACTTTCTGCACGTTGCCGCCCGACAACCTTCTGACGGGAATCTTGTCCACGTCGGGGGTGGAAACTTCGAGCTCTTCTACGACTTTATTTGCGAGAGCTTTTGCGTTCTTTCTGTCTACGAACGGGTAGAGGAAAGACTTTGGCATAAATCCCTTTGCGTTGCGGTAAGTCTTGAGTATCATGTTGTCTGCGACGTTCATGCTGCCTGCAAGACCCATGCCGAGTCTGTCTTCGGGTATGAAACTCATGGATATACCCATATTGATTATGTCGAGAGGATGTTTGCCCGCGATGTTTTCGTTGCCGTACATAATAGAACCGCTTTTTACGGGGCAAAGACCCGCGATGGATTCGCACAGTTCCTTCTGACCGCAACCCGATATGCCCGCTACGCCGAGGATCTCTCCGCTGCGAAGTTCGAAAGACACGTCGTCTATCGCGTTTGTGCCTTCAGAATTCTGTACGGTAAGGTTTTGAACTTTGAGCAGAGTTTCGTCGAAATCTGTTTTTTCGCACTCTATCTTGAGATCGACTTTTTCGCCGACCATAAGCTCCGTCAAAAGCTGTTCGTCCGCGTCTTTAGTGACTATCGTGCCGACGTTTTCGCCTTTTCTGAGTACGGTCACGCGGTCGCTTATCTCGAGCACTTCGTTGAGTTTATGCGTGATAATGATTATCGCGCAGCCTTTTTCCTTCATTTTGCGAAGGATAGAGAAGAGCTTTTCTATCTCCTGTACGGTGAGCACGGCGGTAGGTTCGTCGAGAACGAGTATGTTAGCGCCGTAATACAATACTTTCACTATTTCGAGCGTCTGTTTTTCGCTGACCGCCATATCGCATACTTTTTTGCGGGAATCCAGATCGAAACCGAAGTCGTGCGCGACTTTGTTTACTTTGTCGAAACGGGATCCGTTCAGAAAAGCGGTCCTGAAATAATTGACTATTTTATAATTTAGTGCAGAAAAGCACAGTTTTGTCTTGACTGAAAGTCTGCGCATCTTCTGTTTGCGCAGGGCGGCTTTGTCGAGATTCTCGCAAGGGTACAGAGAGTCGACGTGCCTGAATTTGTCTTTAAGATCGAAAGGTTCGTCTTCTATTCCGAGCCAGATGTTGTCGGCGGCGGTAAACTTTTCTATCAGTTTGAAGTGCTGATGTATCATGCCGATACCGAGTTTTTTAGCGTCTTCGGGAGAGTCTATGTATACCTTTGTCCCGTCGATGAATATCTGACCTTTGTCGGGGCGGTAAATGCCCGACAACATATTCATAAGCGTAGTTTTTCCGCTTCCGTTTTCGCCGAGAAGGGCGAGTATCTCGCCCTTCCTGACGTTCAGGTCGACTTTGTTGTTTGCAACAACGCTGCCGAAAGTTTTTGTAATGTTTTTGAGTTGAACAGCGAATTCGCTCATCTAAATTCTCCGATTGACTTATTTTTCGCTTACGCCTTTGACGTAATAGTTCATGGTCACTTTGATAACGACGTCGTCTACATCGCCTGCTTCAGTGCCGTCAGCCTTGAGAAGAGGAGATTTCGTCTTAACGATGTTGCCTTCTGCATCAAAGGAGAGTTTTACGTCGGTGAATACGTCCCACTTGCCGCTTACGATGAGATCTCTTACCTTTTCGATCTTAGCTGCGGTGTCTTCGGTAACGTTCTTGGAAAGAGGAGAGATGTCTACGAAACCTTCTTTAAGTCCGCCGTAGTAGTTGGTCACTTTCTCCATATAGTTTTCGGGATCGTTCATAGCAGTATCGATAGCGAGCTTGTAATAAACGTTCCAGTTCCAGATAGGAGCGGTGAGGTGAGCGTCGGGAGCTTCAGAAGTCATGTCGCTGTTGTATCCGCAGCCGAAGATGCCTTTTTCCTGTGCAACTATCTGAGGCTGAGCGCTGTCGCAGTGCTGAGCGATGACTTCACAACCGATGTTTGCAAGTTCGACAGCAGCCTGTCTTTCTTTGGTCTGATCGCCCCATGTGCCGAGTTCCTTTACGATGACTTCAGCGGTGGGGTTGACTGCCTGTACGCCGAGAGCGAAAGCGTTGATACCGGAGCAGGTTTCAGCATATTCGGTACCGAAAGCTGCAACGTAACCTACCTTGCCGCCCTGGCTTGCTTTGAGACCTGCAGCAATACCGGAAAGATATCTTGCCTGGTAAATTCTGCCGAAGTAGTTGTTGAAGGACGTGGTATAATCGTCGCTGTCAAGACTGCTCATAGCGCCGGTAGCGTGGGTGAAGATGATGTCGCTGTATTCGGGCTTTTTAGCCGCAGCTGCCATAGCGTCTCCGTAGCCGAAGCTGATACCTATAATGAGCTGGCATCCCTGACCTGCAAGGGCGTCGATAGCGTTGGTGACTTGCTGATTATTTTCCGGTACGTTATCTACGATCTTGAGCTGGGTGTCGGGGTTCATGCCGAGTTCCTTCATAGCTTTTACGATACCCTGATGGTGAGCGTAAGTATAACCTGAATTGTCCGTCTTGCTGTTGATGTAAATAGCGCCGACGAGGAAGCCTTCGTTTTCGGTTTCGCCGTTACAACCGGTGAGAGCCGTCAATGCTCCGAGGCTCGCTACGATCATTACAAGAACGAGCAGAAGAACTGTGAGTTTTTTCTTCATTGTTTGATCCTCCATATTTTTCGTTATCCTGAGATAACGGTTTTATCGGGAATTAAAAAAGCGCGCGAAGACTCAGTCGCGCGCAAACACGATGTTGCCGTCGTCCATGCTTTCGACGATCGCAAGGCTTTCTATACGCACTCCCTGAGCGCGCAGTATCTTGCCTCCCGGCTGGAAACGCTTTTCTATCGCGATCGCAGCGCCTGCCAGATTTGCTCCTGCCTGTTTTACGAGGTCGATAAGACCTGTAAGAGCAGCTCCGTTGGACAGGAAGTCGTCGATTATGAGCACGGTGTCGTTTTGCTTGAGATAATCCTTGCTTACGAGAACGTCGTAGTCGCGGTTGTGCGTATAAGAGTGGACCACGGTTTTGTAAACCGATTTGGATATATTGGAAGACGCGCTCTTTTTGGCAAATACCATAGGAACGTTGAAATACTGTGCGCAGATCGCAGCGATGGCGATACCCGACGCTTCGATAGTCAGTATTTTGGTAACGCCCGCGTCTTTATACAGGCGGTAAACTTCTTCGCCGATAGCGCGCAGAATAACGGGGTCGATCTGGTGGTTGAGAAAACCGTCGACTTTGAGAATATTGCCGGGGTAGACTGTGCCGCGGCTTTTGATAGCTTCTTCAAGTAACTGCATTAAAGACTTCCTCTAAAGAATATACATATATTCTAAAACACGCGCGGGAGTTAAGTCAATGATTTGTCAGTTTTTGGCGAAAAAAATACAAATTGAATACAGCGCATACGCGTCTGCGTATACGCGAAAGTAATAAAGTATAACAAAATAGATTAACGGTTTATCCTGAGTCCTTTGGGCAAGTGGTTTTTGAGTATGCCTCCGCTTGCTTTTCCCCAGCCGAGGGGCAGAGAATTTACGGTAACGAGAGTCCAGCCTTCGAGATCGCAGGGCAGAGTTTCTCCCATAAGATAAGCGGTGACTTCTTTACTTCCTTCTTTGAGGTCCAATACGTTTTTTGCGTCTTCGCGTTTCAGCGAGAGCGCAAACGAGTGAGACGGTTCGAAACGGTCTTTGACGAGCTTTCCGAGTTGTACGCCTGCACGCAGGACTCTGAGTCTGTCGAGAGAGGGGCAGTCTTCGGGTGAGGCATAGCCGTATTCTCCGAAGAACAGATCGGCGCCCGGTCTTATGTTGAGGAACGACGAGCAGAATTTTGAAAACGCTTTGTCGAAAGCGGGGTTGTGTTTTTTCTTAAGAGGTCTGACGGAGTGTTCTGCAGACGATGTCTTGACAAACCGTGCGCAGAAATGTCCTTCGCCTTCAGAGAGGTACGGCATTATCCTTACCGTGCCGTCGATGACTTCGCGGCTTGCGTTTACGCCGTACAGTTCAGGCTGAGGGATATCGGTATCGATAGGCGACAACTTCACGTCGTCGCGGTCATCGAGTATTTTTTGTACGGTTTCTTCGTTTTCCGCAGGGCTGAAAGTACAGGTGCTGTATACGAGCACGCCGCCTTGTCTGAGCATTTTTAATGCGCTTGTCAGTATCTCGTACTGTCTTGCGGCGCATACTGCGGGAGTGTTTTCCGTCCACTCGTCCGCCGCCTCGGGATTTTTGCGGAACATCCCTTCACCCGAACAGGGCGCGTCCACGAGTATTTTGTCGAAATATCCTTCGAATCTGTCTTCGAGATCCCTCGGGTCTTCGTTCAGGACGACGGCGTTTTTAATGCCGAATCTCTCTGTGTTCTGAGAAAGGACTGCTGCACGGGACGGTACTATCTCGTTTGATACGAGCAGTCCCGTGCCGCCCAGAAGGCATGCTATCTGCGTGGATTTTCCGCCCGGCGCGGCGCAAAGATCGAGGATCTTATCCCCTTTTTCAACGCCCAGCGCGGTCGCGGGAAAAGTCGCGCTTGCCTCCTGTATATAGTAAGCTCCGGCAACGTGCAGAGCTGTTTTGCCCGCTTTGAAAGACGAAGGGTAATAATAAGCGTCGTCGCACCACTTTACGGGAGAGAAATCAACGTCCGGGAAAAACTGACCGATACCGTCCGTCTTGACCGTATTTACTCTGAGAGAACTGACGGGCTCTTTTTCGCATGCCGAGAAGAAGTCG
This sequence comes from uncultured Christensenellaceae bacterium, assembly GCA_944383895.1. Classification (GTDB taxonomy): domain Bacteria; phylum Bacillota; class Clostridia; order Christensenellales; family UBA3700; genus Ornithoclostridium. The sequence continues at coordinate 72,058 of CALWRH010000002.1, forward strand.
TCCGCTTTGTCCTTGAGAAGAGTTTTTATATTGTCTTTGAACTTTGATGGATAGTCTGTCATTTTTTCTGAATATAAGTGTTTTTGTCGGATGCTGTGCAGATTTTTCGTGTCCGTGTAGGTTAAGCGCGGTTATTTTTCAAGCGAAACAGCTACGGGTTTGTGCTCTTTGTAGACAAACGCGTATCTGAAACCGCAGTAGAGAAGTGCTTTGGCGGCGAGATCGAAATCGGTCGACAGCCCCTCGGGAGTGTGAGTGTCCGAGCCTATCGTTACGAGTTCTCCGCCGAGCTCTTTATATCTTCTGAGTATGGTCGTGTCGTGAAAGAGATCGCACTTCGTGCCTTTTGATGAAGTGTTGACTTCGAGAGCTTTGCCTTTGGCTACCGTCTTTCTGAGTATCTCGTCGATCACGTCGGCATGATCCCCGTAGAGCAGTCGTTTGTCGTCGTAAGTCGCACAACGCGCGATATACGTTATGTGTCCGACTGAGTCGTAGTGATACGGCGCGTCAAGACTTGCGAGAACGTCTTTGAGGTAAGTGCCGTAAGCTTCTTGTTTTGAGCGGCAGTCGAAGTATTCTCTGAAATAGACGTCCGTGCCTGCGACTATGTGTACGGAGTTGATGACGTAATCTGTCGGATAAGACTTTTCCACGTCGAGATAAAGACCGTTTGCCTCTTTTGCATAGCCGTATTCGAGCCCTTCGGCAAGCGTTATTCTGTCTGCGAACTTTGCTTTTACCGCGGCGAATTCTCTTTTGCGGGTGTCGAGATCTATCTGTCTTACCCACGAAAATCCCGGCAGAGCGACGCAGTCTTTGTCGCAGTGATCGGTGATCGCAAGGTATTTCAGACCGCGATTTATTGCAGCCTCGGCGAGAGCGTTAAGGGAAGGGACGCCGTCGTGTGAAAAGTTTGAGTGTGTATGAGTGTCAAATAGATATTCCATAGTCTAAAGTATAGCGCGGGCGCGACGGAAAGTCAATTATAACGGGCAGTCGGCGCAGACTTGACAGTGCGTGTCGTGCAGTGGTATCATTTTTGCGACGGAGGCGAATATGTCCGATTTGAAAAACAGCTGGGACGAGTTGCTGAGGCCGCAGTGGGAAAGCGACTACATGGGGCAGCTCAGAGAGTTTTTGCGCGAGCAGTACAGGACGAGGACGGTATACCCGCCCAAGAGCAAGATGCTCGCCGCTTTTGAAAATACAGCTTACGAAGACGTAAAGGTAGTGATTTTAGGACAGGATCCCTATCACGGCGCGGGGCAGGCGAACGGGCTGTGTTTTTCCGTAAACAGCGGAGTTAAATGTCCGCCGTCGCTCGTCAATATCTATAAAGCTCTCGAGTACGATCTCGGAGTGCCCGTCACTACGGACGGCGATCTGCGCGGCTGGGCAAAGCAGGGAGTGCTCCTTCTCAACAGCGTGCTTACCGTGCGTGCGGGAGAACCGCAGAGTCATGCCGGCAGAGGCTGGGAGAGATTTACCGACGAGGTTATAGAACTTCTCGACAAATCGCCGTCGCCTATGGTATTCATGCTGTGGGGCGGTTATGCAAAGGCGAAAGGAAAACTCGTAAAAAATCCCGATCATCTTGTACTCACGAGCGTGCACCCGAGCCCTTTGTCCTTTTATCAGGGATTTTTACAGTGCAGGCATTTCTCCAAAGCCAACGAATTTCTCGTATCCAAAGGGTTAAAGCCGATAGATTGGAGCAAACGTTCTCTCGAAGAATACGAAAAAAACTGAATATCAATGTCGCATATAGTACGGCGGGATGACGCAATATTCGTCAAGTCCGTCGTATTTTTCTTGTCTTGTATCGGGGACGTCGTTGTTTTTCGCGTCTGAAAAGTGTTTGTTTTGCGGATTTTTGCAAAAATCGCAGTTTTCAGTCTGATAATTTTGCGAAAAATCGCAATTTTCACCGTTTTTACAGTTTTTAATTTGCGAAAACTGTGAATTTTTACGATTTTCAGCACTGTCTTCAGAAAAATTCTGTTCAAAAACACCGTTTTCATTGTTTTCGTCAGTTTCTTCGAGTGCGGACAAAAGCTTGCGTTTGTCAATGTCAAATCCGCCTCGGCTGACAGCGGAATCTTTGCTAAGAGAGGCGTTTTGCCCTGCTTTTTCTCCGCTTTTGAATATTTCGGGGGTGAGCTTTTCGCTTTTTACGTCTTTTTCGCCGTTTTGCCGACCTCGCATAAGACTCTGGCTCAGCAGAGCAAGCAATGCGTTTTCTTCTTCGCGTTTCGCGCTTTTATGCAAAAACTCGTCGGTGTGGGCAAATTTTTTCAATTCCTGCGATCTCCTCGGCTAAAATTATTTACGCAAAATAATTGCATAATGAATTTTTATATACTATAATAATATACGCATACGATTTTTTATAATGCACGCAAAGTTTTTGCTTATATGTAATCGTTGCGTTAAATAAGTCAATAATCATTACAGGAGTAAGATATGACAAAAACAAAAAAGATAGCTCTTATACTTGCGGTCGTGCTTTTGATCGGCGCGCTTTTCGCCGCTTGTGAAAGCTATAAGTGGGGCCCGGTCGGCAGTAAAGAATCCGATGCGGACGTTATCAACAACGGTTCGCTCGCGGTCCAGCAGGGCAAATATCTGTACTATGTAAACGGCATGGACAGCACTGCCAACATCACCAAGCCCGAAGACAACTATTTCGGCAAAGCGTCCGTAAAGGGCAGCATCATGAAGAGCGAAATAGCTGAGGACGGTTCTCTCAAGAATACCGCAGTCGTAGTTCCCAAAATGTTCTACACCGCTTATACGGGCGGCGGAATCTACATCTTCGGTGATTGGATCTATTACGTTACCCCGACCACCAAGACGGATAACAGCGGAGTAGTTCAGGTAGATTATCTCGAATACATGCGCACAAAGACGGACGGCAGCGAAACTCAGCAGATCACTATGGTCGAGGGTTCGAGCATCGAATACGTCTTTACCGACGACGCGCTTTTGTATTACGTTTCGAACACTCTCTATAAAGTCGGATACACTTCCGACAAAGTGGACAAGGACGCTACCGTTCTTGCAGAAAACGTGACCGACGTGCTTTTCAATACCGATCCCGTTTACAAGAAGGGTCAGAGCAGCGTGCAGGATTACGTTTACTATACGCAGAGCTATGACAGCGATTCTCTTATAAGCGGCAATAAGCTTTACGCTACCGACGGCGGCGAGCAAATCCTTCTCGCAGACAGCAAGACCTACGGCACCGACGGCAACGACGCAAGCAAGGACAAGCAGTTTACTTACACTATGATCAAACTCGCAAACGAGGGCGATAACGTAGTCGTATATTACAGTAAGTCTTCTACCGTAAACGGATCCAGCGAGACTGCAGGTACCTTCGCTTATACGTTCAGCGGCAATAAACCCGCGTTCGATAAGGCAAAAGAGGTCATCGTGGCAAAAGACGCGCTTACGTCTGTTACCCATATCGGTCTCAGCAACGGCGTTCTCGTTGCAAGCGCGGCGACTTCTTATATATACAGCGTTGACGAAAAGGGTATACAGCACAAAGAAACGGTTACCTTCAGCGCGGCACCGACAGTTCTCAAGGCGGATATCGCCGAAGACGGCGTAACGCTTTACTACGTCATTTCCAACAAGCTCATGAAGAGAGTGGTTACGGACGAAGTTTCCGTCGAGATCAATATGAGCGGCGCTGAGATCAACACGACATGGCTCGCTCCCACGTTCGTAGGCGATAGGTTGTTCTATATCGACAACACTTACAATTACACCTACTGCATGGATCTCGGAGATTTCGTGTTCGAGCCCAACAACGTCAAACTGCTCGAAGGCAAGATCGCAAGCGGATATGAGAGTTCCGACAAGACCGAAGACGGTACTATCCCCAAATTCATGACGGATACGGATAAGGAAACTTATATCACCAACAATCCCAAAGAGGAAGAATAAAAGTAAAAACAATACGGCGCGGTCCTTTTACGGACCGCGTTTTTGTTTGCCTAAAAAGCAGAGTCTTGAAAATACAGCGTCAAGCGGAGTTTTCAAAAAAGAGTAAAAGTGTTATAATCGGATCATGGAAGTAATGTGGAATTTATGGCACGGTTGCCGCAAATACAGCGCGGGTTGCAAAAACTGCTACGTCTACCGCAGAGACGGCAAATACGACGTCGACAGCACAAAGGTGAGAAAGACGGCAAACTTCTCGCTGCCCGTTGCGAAAAAGAGAGACGGCTCGTATAAATATCCTGCAGGGACGTGCTTTATGACCTGCTTTACTTCTGATTTCTTTATAGAAGATGCGGACGCATGGAGAGAAGAGGCGTGGGATATGATACGCGAGCGGTCTGACTGCACGTTTGAATTCATCACAAAACGCATCGTGCGTTTCGGCGATTGTATGCCTCCTGATTGGGGAGAGGGTTGGGACAACGTCGTGATAGGCTGTACCGTTGAAAACAACGCAGAGGCAAAAAGGCGCATGCCGTTGTTTGTTGCCGCGCCGATAAAGCACAGATTCGTATGCTGTGAGCCTCTTCTCGAAAAGACGGATATCTCGGAGTGGCTCGGAAAGGAGATAGAACTCGTTATCGCGGGCGGAGAGTCTGGAGATAACGCGAGAGAGTGCGACTTCGATTGGATAAAAGATCTGAGAAGACAGTGCGAAGACGCAAAAGTCGCTTTCCGTTTCAAACAGACGGGCGCAATATTCAGAAAAGACGGCAGATATTACAGCGTGCCGAGAAAATTGCAGCACGTTCAGGCTGTCAAGGCTGGTATAGATTATATGCCTGATAAAGGAGCAGAATAAGAAAATCTCGGTTTTCAGAGGCAAATATACTCGGCGACGAGCTCAGTTGAAATGATTTCAAATATTATATGCGGCGTTTGCCGCTTTTTTATTCGGTAAATGTAATTCAGTTTTGCCAATACTGTTATACTGAGATATTGTCGTTGTTGTCTGTTTTGTCAGACGAGTCGCCGTCCTGTAAAGGCGACGTTTGATTATCTGTCTGTATTTCGCTATCGGTGCAAGGTTCTTCGGGATAAAGCTCTTTGTTGTTCTCCTTTTTTCTTATACGCTTGACAATATCTATGAAAAGCGGCTTGTCGGTAGTGCACAGCCATGCGCCAACAAGCATTATTCCGAGCGCGATAAAGAAGGTGAAATGCGGCAGCGTTCTGAAAATAGCGAGAGAAAGTATCGTGCCTATAAACGGAGCAACGGCGTAATACGCGCCCGTTCTCGCCGCGCCGAGCTTTCTCTGCGCGTGGACGTAAAAGAATATGCTGAGTCCGTATGCAACGAAACCGACTGCGAGCACCGCGAAAACGCTCCAGACAACGCTTATCCTTTCTCCTATGCAAAAGCCGATTACGATAGAAGTCGCCCCCGAGAAAATGCCTTTTATCAACACTATCTGCATAGGGTCTTTTGAGGAAATCTTGCGAGTACAGTTGTTTTCGAAACCCCAGCAAACGCATGCGAGCAGTACGAAAAGGGAGCCGTAAGAAAAACGCACGTTTTCAGTAAAATCTTCAAAAGAGAGCAAAAGGCAAGCCGCCGTCACGGCGATTATCCCGAGCCACAGGCGGGGGCTTATCTTTTCTTTGAAGACGAGCAGAGCGACTAGGGCTGTTGCCACTATCTCGAAATTATTCAGAAGTGACGCGCTTGCCGCAGACGTATTCTTGAGCCCGAACATGAGCAGTATAGGCGCGGCGACGTCGAGCAGGACCATTGCGACGGTATACGGAAGCTCTGATTTTGTTAGTCTGCTTTCCGAATTTGTAGTCCCTCTCGCCTTGCGGACGAGGGCGACCGCGCCCATGCCGAGCCCCGCTCCTATGTACAGAAAACCTGCCGTCAGAGTCGGCGGTAGGTATTCAAGCAATAATTTGGACAGAGGCGCGTTGAGAGCGTACAGCGCCGCGGCGAGTATCGCAAGGGCGATCCCGACGCGGCTTATCTGTCTTTTTTCTGTGTTCAAGGGTTGCATCTCAGGTTGTTTGTTTGATATTTTTCGTATCCGTGTTTATTATCGACGATTTTAGTAGTTGCCTTCTTCAAGCGATTCTTCTGCCTGAGGCAGCATGACCGCGCCGTCTGCCTCCACTGCGGGCATTGTTTCGGCAGGTTTGTTGTAGAGAGTGTCGTGTATCTTGCGCTCGTCGGATTTGTTTATGTTGTATATCGCGAGTACGGAGATAAGCATTACCGCAAGTCCGATAAGAAGGAAGAGAACATAACCCGTCTTGATGTCGGCGGCAACTTCGTAAGGCTGCGAGCCGCCGAGCTCTTTTTTATATCCGAGCCATGCGAGCACCATTGCCACGAGCGAAGAGCCGATGCCTTGCGCGAGTTTGCGGAAGAAGGAATACAGCGAATAGATAGAGCCTTCGTCGCGCTGACCCGTCTTTATATTCTGATAATCTATACAGTCGACGACCATCGCCCAGACTATGACGCCGAACAGGCCGTTGCCTATGTTGGCTATCATAAGCAGTACCGTCCATACGATAATGGACACAACGTCAACGCTTGCGCCCGCTTGCGTGTATTTGAACGGGAAGACGAGCATGCCTATCGCGCCTACAAGACTTATAGCGCACGACACGATCACGCAGTTGCGCTTGCCGAATCTTGCTACGAGTTTGCTGAGAATAAACATGACGGCGACCATCGGGATATACGATACTATGGTAACGACTGTCAAGATGCTCGTATCGCGGAAAAACGATTGGAACACTATCTGGTTCATGCTGTTTGCTCCGACGAAACATATAGCCTGCGCCATAGACGCTATCGTAAGCGCCCATATAGGTCTGTTTTTTGCAAAAGCGAGAAGGACCTGAAAGTAGTTCTGTTTTTTCTTTTCTATCGGCTGAGAAGTATTGACTCTCTCCGTAGTGAGTTTGTTTACTCCGATAATAGATAAGAAAGCCACGACGGAAAAACCGAGAGCGAGCCATACGAACATTTCGCCTTTGAGATTTTCGTTGCTGTCATAGACGAAAGAGGGCAGCAGCATTATAATCAACATCGAAACGCCTGCGCCTACGCTTCTGAAGGTAGAGAGCGTGGCGCGGTGATTGGGATCGTCGCTTATCGCTGAGTGCAGAGAACCGTAAGGCACGTTGACCATCGTGTAGAATACCGACCATACCATATAGGAGAGCAGACACAGAAGTATCCTCACCGTATAGCTTGCCTCCGGTACGGGCAGGAATATGACTGTCGTGAAGATAACAAGACCTATCGATCCTATCGATATCCATGACTTGTATTTGCTTTTGCCTATTTTTACTCTGTCGGTAAGTCCGCCGATGATCGGGTCGTTTATCGCGTCCCAGAGCTTGCCGACGATGATTATCCACGCCCAATCTGTTTCTTTGACGTGCATGTACTGCATATAATACAGCATCATATACGTCGATATCAGCGTAAAGCTCAGATTGCATGCAAAGTCGCCGAGTGCGTAACCGATTTTATCGCGTATTCCGAAAGGGCGCGCAGTCGCGGTTTGAGTCATAATATTTCTCCCTTAAAATCCCGTTTATTTTTTTATCGTCTGTAAAAATCCGTTTATTATGTCAGTCATCTGCGGGTCTATGCCTGCTATTTTCAGAAGAGTTTTTACCTTGAAAGGTCTGAGCAGCTTGACGTACCATTTTTTCACGGTATTGCCCGCAGCGAGTTTCAGCATGCCCTGAGCCTCTTCGTTGTCGAGAAGAGTGCCGACTCTGTCGTTTACGGACAGGCAGTCATCTTTGAGAGATCCGTCGGTGCCGAACCAATTGCGGACGAGCGTGGGCACGCCGTCGCCTATCGCGTAAGACTCGGGCAGTTTGTCTACGCCGTTTACCGTAATTTTATCTGTGTATTTGCCCGACTTTGCCGTGATCTCGTTGGAGCCCGTCTTGACGGGAACGTCGTCGAAGATAAAGACTCTGTCGGCTTTAATCGTCTTTTCGTATCCGTCTGCGAAAAGCGTGATCTCGGGCAGGTTGGAGTAGACTTTTATCTTTGTCGTGCCCGTCACGCGGTCGGGGTAGCGTTTTGAGGTTATATAGACGAATTTTTCGTCGCTCCACGTCGCCTTGTACATATAAAAGGCGTCCTTTTTGATCTTTCTGTCGATAGTTACGAGCCCTTTGTTGTTTCTGCCGCGGACGCCGCCTTCGTTGCGGGCGGCTGAACCGAAGTCGAACATATTCCAGACATAAGAGCCCCACATCCACTCCCTTGCGTTCACTGCGTCGATATAGTGTTCGTGATATATCGCCTGATAGCCCTCGGAATAATCGCCCTGTACGGGGTTTTCAGAGTAATATCCTATCACCGCTTCCGCGCCGTATTCTGAAAGACAGAGCTTGACTTCGGGGTTTATCTCGTGGAAATTGTCGAGCCATTTGTCGAGAGCGTTGACCGTCTGCATATACCAGCCGAAATAGTGGTTATAGCCCAATATGTCCGTCAGTCTGTTGAGGGGAGAGTCGGGCTTTGCCATAGCCACCTGAGCACAGGTCGTCGGACGGGACGGGTCGAGAGAGTGTGCGATATCGTTGAGTCGTTTGAGTCCCGCGATTAGTTTTTTGTTGCGCTCTCCCGACAGGGTTATCTCGTTTTCAATGCCCCAGCAGAATATGCTCGGGTGGTTGATATTCTGTTTTATAAGGGAAACGAGCTGTTCTTCGGCGTTTTGCTGACGCGACTTGGAGTATATGGTAATCACGGGGACTTCTGCCCATACGAGAAGACCTTTTTCGTCGCAAAGGTCGTAAAATTCTTCGGCTTGCTGATAGTGCGCGAGTCGGACGGAATTAGCTCCCACTTCGAGTATAAGGGAGATGTCTTCTTCGTGCTCCTTTATTGTCAGCGCGTTGCCGATATTTTCTCTGTCCTGATGACGGGAAACGCCCTTGAGTTTTATATGTTCGCCGTTGAGGAAACAGCCTTTGTCGCTCGTGAATTCTATCTCTCTGAAACCTACGTTTATCTGTCTGTCGTCGACGGTTTTCGCATCCTTTACGAGAGAGCAGCAGAGAGTGTAAAGATAAGGATCTTTCACGCCGTTCCAGAGATGAGGCGCGCTTATTTCGAGAGCGGCGTCGGGATCTTCGGACGGACGGGTAGAGGACGCGACAGTCTTGCCGTCTTTGTTCTTGAGCTCGTACACGCACACGACGTCTTTGTCCGCGCCGGATATATTTGTCTTTATGTCGAGCTGCCATACGTCGCCGACTTTTTTCGGCACCGCGCTTATGCCAAAGCGGCTGCCGTCGTCAAGCGAAAAGTGCGTCTTGCCGACGTAAAGCAGATTTACGTCGCGGTACAGACCACCGTAAAAAGTGAAGTCGGCAGACGTGGGAAAGACGTCGGGACAGATCGTGTTGTCGACGTATACCTCGAGCAGATTATCTTCTCTGTCGAGATAGCCGTCTATCCTGAAACGGAACATGGAATATCCGCCTTTATGAGTGCCTACGGGTTTCTGATTTATAAATACCTCGCAGACGCTGTTTGCGCCGTTGAATTCTATATAGCAGATGCCGTCCGCCTTTTTCAGCGTTTTTCTGTACGCGCATTTACCCTGATAATATCCGTTTTCGCCGTTTTGTCCGTCTATGCCGTTCCATGTATGAGGCAAAGACAATACGGTTTTTACGCCTTGCTTTTCAAATTCCCAATCCTTATTTATGTTTACGGTTTTCAAAATTTCCTCCTGCGGCGATATGCGCCTTGTTAGGTTACTTATATTATAATTATAAAAAGCTATTTTTATAGGGTCAAGACCCGATTTTTACATATCCCGTGCAAAAGATGTATCTGCAATAGCTTAAGATTTATGCAAAACGTCTGAAAGACGGCGATCGATGTTGCGCAAACAGCGTCTGTTAAGATTTACGGCTTGCAAAACGCGCGGCGTTGTGAGAAAATAAAAACGGAACGCTGCGGACTTGCGTTAAAGTTCGTTTATCGTATCGAGGTTTTTATGGGACTTTTGAAAAAATTCAGAAAATACGTCGGAGGAAAAAGGCTGGAGTGGCCTTTGCCGTATAAAGAAGGTCTGACTTTTGATGACATTACGGTAAGGGATCCTTTTATCGTAAAAGACGGCAAAGGCGGATACGTTCTTGCAGGCACGATCTATCACTACAATTTCAACGACAGCTACGGTACGGTCGTTTATAAATCTGACGATCTTAAAAAGTGGAGAGGTCCGTTTACAGTGCTCGCAAAAGCCGATCTCGATACTGAATATGCCGATTTCTGGGCGCCCGAGATACATTTTGTCCGCGGCAGATACCGCCTTCTCGTCACGTTGTCGCCAAAGGGCGGCAAACGCGGTACTTATATGTTTTCCTGCGACTCGGCTGACGGAAAATATACGGGCGGGGTCAGGCTGACGCCCGAGAAATATTCTTGCCTCGACGGTACGCTCACAGAAGAAAACGGACGCTATTGGTGTATATACTGCAAAGAATATATCGAGTGCAACGACGGGGAAATACGCGCGGTCAGGCTAAAAGAAGATCTGTCGGGGACGGAACCCGAAACGGACGTCTTGCTTTTCAGGGCGTCAGACAACGTATACAAGCCCGTAAAGAGCAGACAGAAAGTTACTGACGGACCCTTCTGTTATTTCGAAGACGGACAGAGAAAAATGCTGTGGTCTACGAGAACGTCGGACAGAAAATACGTCCAGCTTTCCGCGAGATCGGCAGACGGCACGGTTGCGGGCAAGTGGATTCAGGAAGGCGCGATATATACGTCCGACGGCGGACACGGCATGATATTCGAAGATTATTCGGGAGTAAGATACCTGATACTTCACAGCCCCGACGCGAGGACGGTATTTACGAAAAAATACGAAAGACCGCATATGATAAAACTGTAGTAAAAAGAGTAAAAAAGTCCGTGCTTGTGAAAATGCAAAAATTACTGTACCCGTGTTTATTAGCGCAGTTTTCAAAAAATTACCGCAGGCAAGCTCATCTTTACGCTTAATGTTGTAAAAAAGGCACGCTTATGATATAATAAATTTATGGCAATCAAAGGCATTATCACAAAACGCTTATACGTCAAATATACGAGATGTCGCCGCGCTGCGAGATACGAGGCAAGCGCGCCCGATGCGGCAAAACTCAGTCTTACCGTTCAGCAGAGGAGAGAAGAAACGAAAGAACTTTCGCGCTTAGCACGCGCACTTTTCCCCGGAGGAGAAGTCGCGGGTTCTGTTGCGCGCGATTATGAGGAGCTCGTCGCTTTATCCGAAAAGACGGCGGATTTGCTTAAAAATAAACGCACCGTTTACGACGGGATATTGCTTGCAAAAAACCTGAGCTGTACTTTCGACATCGCCGTTCCGACAGAGGACGGGGTATATTTTTATACGGTGAAGTGCGCGACGGCTCCGTCCGAGAATTATATCAGAGAGCTTGCCTATCTCGCACATGTCGCGAAAGCGTGCGGCATAACCGTAGCTAAACTTTCTCTTATCGTTACCGATCCGCATTATACGAGAGGCAAACAGCTCAAAGAATCAGCTTTGCTGAGAAAGATTGATCTGACTAAAAGAGCCGCACGTTATGCTGACAAAGTCGTAAAAAACTGCGAGGAGCTTTCCGTTTTCGTGCAAAAGAACGATATGCCGGAGGCAGTGCTCTGCGCCAATTGCGAAAGGCAATTCGGATGCGAATATTTCAGCGACTGCTACGGTAAATGGATGGACAAACCGTCTTTGTTCACGTTGCACGGGGTGGATTCCGCGACGAGATACAAGCTCTATGAGGACGGTATAATTTCAATGGACGATCTCAGAGCCAACGCGCATCTGCTCAAGCCTAAAGTGGCGAGGATCATAAAGCTTTTCGACGAAAAGGCGGTTGAGGTCGACAAAGAGGATCTCAGAAAGTTCCTTGCGGGACTCAGATATCCGCTGTGCTTTCTCGACTTCGAATCTTTGCAGTCTTCCATACCGAGATACAAAGGCGTAAGACCGCTTGAAAGCGTACCTTTTCAGTATTCTCTCCATGTTATAGAAAAAGAAGGCGCAAAGCCCGTACATACGGGTTATCTTGCGAAGGAAGGAGAGGACGCGAGAGAGGAGATCGCTTACAGGCTGGCAAAAGAGATCCCGCAAAATGCGTGCATACTCGCTTTCGGCAAATTTCTCGAGTGTAAAGTGCTCGGACAGCTGGCGCAGACGTTCCCCGACGTGCGTGCAAAACTGTCTGCGGCAAAGAATAACGTGCGCGATATCGGTGCTATATTTGCAAACGATACCGTTTATTACGGAGATTCTCTCGGCGCACGTTCGCTCAAGACGATATACAGATGCGTGGATGCTGACGGCGCGCACGGTTACGAGGTCGGTTCGGTGCATAACGGAGCCGACGCTATGGCGACGTATCTGATGCTGCCTAATATGTCTGAAGAGGAAAAAGAGAATAAAAGAAAAGCTCTCTGGGAGTATTGCAAGCTGGACACTCTTTCCATGATAACGATACTCGAAGATATAAAAAAGAGAGTCTGATTTTGCGTGCCCGTGTCTGTTGCGGGCATTTTTATATAAGGGAGAAAACAGGTGAGATATTATTCGGTAGTTACGGATGCAGACATATATCGCGGTTTCGTGACGGAAAAGAAGAAAAACAGCTGTCTTATTACTTTTGAAGACAAGGATAAAGATATAATATTCGGGCTTTTCAGGACGCAGTTTTTCAAAGAATATCCGCAGTATGTCGGCGACGAGGGTATACTCGGTCAGTTTTGCGTAAACGTCGTTGAAGAAAACGGCGATATGTTCACTCTCTCGCTCAGCGACGGAGAATACACAAAGGCGGGGAGATGCAGCCTTTCGCAGTTCAGAAAGAAGTTTGCATCGTACGACGCCTCTCTTTCTGAATACAAAGAAAAAACCGCTTTAATAAAAAGCCGTTACGCAGAAGGTACGATAGAATACGAAAGATCGCGTATCCCGCGTTATAAAAGTTTCCGTTACTTCGACGCGGAAACGGGGATAGAGATCCCTTGCAGATTTTCTATCGGCAAAGCAAATGTCAGAAAGCCTCTTTTTATTTATCTCCACGGCGCGGGATCTCTGGGTACGGACAATCTCAAGCAGTTTGTTGAATACAAGACGGTGGGAATTAGTCTGAAAGAAGATTGTTTCGTGCTTTTGCCGCAGTGCAGCGGTTTTACGGGAGAAAATCTCAAAGACATAAAGACTTATGTCGCAACGTTGAAAAGGCTGATCAAAACGCTTGCAAGGACTTATCCTTTGGACGAAGACAGGATGTACGTCACGGGTATATCCTTCGGCGGTGCGTGTACATGGTATTCCGTTTACGACAATCCCGGTTTTTACGCAGCTGCGATGCCGCTTATGGGATACATACCGGACGCTTATTCTGACTTTTTTGAAAAAGACAGATTCAAAGACGAAAAAATATGGGCGGCGCATGCCGCGGACGACAAAGTCGTGCCGATAGACGGCGACGAGCTGATATACGGAAAGATCAAGGACGTGTGCGATATAAAGTTCAGCGCGTACGAAAAGGGCGGGCATAAGATGATGCACAGGTTTTACCTTTCGGAAGATTGGCAAAAATGGATGTTTGCGCAGAGGAGGAACAGCAAATCCGAGAAATAATATCTGAAGTCAACATTATATAAGATAAATAAAACAAGAAAGCGACTCCTTATTATTCGGAGTCGCTTTTGTTGCGATTGTTATGTCAGAGCACTTTTGACAAAAACTCTTTGAGTCTTTCGTTTTTAGGGTTGCCGAAAAGTTCGGCGGGAGGAGCGTCCTCTTTTATCTCGCCTTCGTCGATAAACAACACGCGAGTCGCGACCTCTCTCGCAAAGCCCATTTCGTGAGTGACTATCACCATAGTCATGCCTTCGTCTGCAAGCTGTTTGATGACCTGAAGAACTTCGCCTACCATTTCGGGGTCGAGAGCAGACGTAGGTTCGTCAAAGAGCATTACGTCGGGATTCATCGCAAGCGCGCGGACTATTGCGATACGCTGCTTTTGTCCGCCCGAGAGCGTTGACGGGTAGACGTCTGCCTTGTCTTTGAGCCCTACGCGGTCGAGCAGAGCGTATGCCTGTTTGCGCGCATTTTCTACTATCTCGAGTTTGTGCGGCAGGTTGACAAGCTGCGTTTTTGCGTTTTCGTCGCCTGCTTTCGCCGCGCGTTTTAAGGTGCGTCTGAGCTTTTTCGTCTGTATGAGTCCTGCCTTTACGGGGGCGAGTGTGATGTTGTCGATCACCGTAAGGTTGTTGAAAAGGTTGAAATGCTGAAACACCATGCCCGTAGTGCGACGGTGAGCGTCTATATTCTTTTCAAGGTTCCTTATGAACTTTCTGTGAGTCGCCGCCGATTTTGCGGTAACTGCGCGCTGAGCGCTTATCTTTGCGTCGAGGTCTGCGACGACAGACTGATCGAGAGAAGATCTTACTGTCTGTTTGCGCTGTTTTACCTGCGCTTTTTCAGAGCTTATCTTAAGACAGAGTTCAGCAAGAGAATTCTTGACTGCAACGATCTTTTCCGCAGTTTCGTCGGCGTCTTTTTTTGCTCCCTCGCGTGCAGAAGTCTGTCTGAGCAATCTTGCATGCGTTTTCAGAGCTTTCAGCTCTTTTTTGAGAGCTTTTTTGTTTGAAGAAAGCTCTGTGAGTTCCGAGAGCAGGGACTGTACTTCTGCGTCGCTTTCGCCGCTTTTGTACGAGCGTTTTTGAGCTTTGAGAGCAGAGAGTTTGTCTTTCTGCGCGTAGTAGTCGCTCTCGAATATTATCTCGTCGCCGAAAGAGATCTTGCCGGCGGTCGGGATCTCGAGCAGATTCAGGCAGCGCAGGAAAGTGCTTTTGCCGCTGCCGCTCGGACCTATTACGGCTACTTTTTCGTTTTCGTATATATCTGCGTCAATACCGCGCAAAACCACTTTGTTATTGAATTTTTTTACGAGATTGCGCGTCGTTATTATCGGTTTTTTATCTTGCATCGCTTTTTCTGAGCCTCTTCTCGATTTTTGACAGACCGAAAGACATCACGGCTACGGTAACGTAGTACACGACCGCTGCGAAGATGTAAGGTGTGATCACGTTGTATGTGCTTGCGGTGATCATCTTGATTTCGGTAAAGAATTCGTTTACGCCTATGATAAGAGCGACAGAAGTCTCTTTTACGAGAGATATAGCCTCGTTGCCGAGGGACGGTATGATGTTTTTTACCGCCTGGGGAAGTATGACGCTCTTCATTGTCTGACCGTAGGAAAGACCGAGCGCGCGTCCCGCTTCCATCTGACCTTTGTCAATGCTGAGTATGCCCGCGCGGATATTCTCTGAAACGTAAGCCGCGGAGTTGAGTCCGAAACCTATGACAGCGATAAGATAAGCGCTTATCGTCGAATTGACGAGCACTATTTTTGCGAAAATGACAAAAGAGAAAATAAAGAGCTGCACCATGAGAGGAGTGCCGCGGAAGACTGAAACGTAAGCCGCAGCGATCTTGTTGAGAACTTTAGCGACTACGTTTGTCTGAGGCAGAACTCTCATAACTGCGAGCACTGTGCCCAGAATTATTCCGAGCATCAACGCAAAAAACGTAATAAAAATAGTCCAGCCGTATGCCTCTGCAAGAGACTTGAACGTTTCTGCGTTGAAAATTATGCTTAAATCGAATTTCATAAAGATCCTGTGCGCCTGCTCCCGCAATCATGCAAGAGCAGGCGCAGATAGTTTTAGTAATTATTCTGCGGAACCGCCAAACCACTTTTCGTTGAGTCTGGAGATAGTGCCGTTGTCCTGCAGCTTTTTGAAGGTTGCGTCGATCCACTCTTTGAGTTCGGTATTGCCTTCGCCGATTGCAAAAGCGTATGCGTCGTCGTAAACGCTGTCAGCGAGGATCTTGAGCTGAGCGCCGCCCTGAGCGTTGAGGTTGTTGACGATCTCTTCTGCGGGAAGTTTGTCGAGGATGACTGCGTCAGCCTGTCCGTCTTTGACTCTCTGAAGAGCGAGGGTGCCGCTTTCGAGCTTGATGACTTCGCCGGGAGCGCCGAGTATCGGAGAGTCGAGGATCGGGTTGCCGTCGTCGTCGAAGTCGTAAGCGTAATCCTTGTTCATGTCTGCGAGGAAGTTGCCTATCGTGCCCGCCTGTACGGCTACGCGTTTGCCTGCGAGATCCATAGGTCCGTTGATAGAGGTGTTGTCCGCTCTAACGATTATCATCTGAGAGCTGTCGAATACGTTCATGCTGAAGTCGACGTTCTTGTCGCGGGCGGGGGTGTTGCTTATGCCTGCCATGCCGATGTGAACTTTACCGGTTGCGACAGCGGAGAGAACAGCCTCGAAGTCCATGTTCTGGATATCGAGTTCTACGCCGAGTTCGTCAGCGAGAGCCTGAGCGACGTCGATATCCCAGCCTACGATCTTACCTTTTTCGAGGTTCTCGAACGGGGGAAAGTTGGCACTCGTAGCAATGACGAGCTTGCCGCCTTCTTTGATCTGGTCTATACCGGATTTGGTCTTGTCTTCATAATAGCATCCGGTGAGAAGTACGCCGAGGACCATTACGGTAACTACGGCAATTATTGTAAACAATAAAATTTTCTTTTTCATATAAATTCTCCTTGCACCTTTTATGCGCGCCTTACATTATAGTCTGCCTCGCATATTTATGCAACAAAACTGCAGAAAAAAATGCGCAAATAAAAAATTTTACAATTAATTATAACTTAAAGGCAAAATTATGCAGATATTCATGAATAAATGCAGAGAAAAGCGAAAAATGTAAAAAATTATACAAATGTGGCGAAAAAATGTCACAAATGTTGTTAAAAGTTTGACAAAATATATACGAACATTTATAATATTTGTGTTGTCCGACTAAAGTCGACTTGTGTGGATGGAGGATTTTGATATGAAATACGCTGTGTTTACAGGTGTTACGGGCGGTCTCGGCGGCGCAGTAGCAAGAGAGATGACAAAGACCGGCTGGACGGTTTTCGCGTTAGGCAGAAACAAAAAAGAACTTGAAGAACTTTCCAAAATAGAAAATATGGTTCCGATGTCTGTTGACGTCGTTGTACAGGAAGATCTCGACCGTGCAAAAGAAGAGATACTCAAAGTTACGGATAAGCTCGATGCCGTGATCAATTTTGCAGGTTATCAGAAGATGTGCTCTATGATAGAAGGCGACTGCGTCAATCTTATAGAAAAGAGCCTTCAGATCAATATCATGGGCATGGTAAGAGTCAACCGTACTTTTATAGATATGGTTATGAAAGGCAATGGCAGAATAGTCAACTGCGGTTCGGAGTGCGGATATCTTACCCCGCAGCCGTTCAACGGACCGTATACGATGTCCAAATACGCCGTAGACGCTTACTGCGACAGCCTGAGAAGAGAGCTCATGTTTGTAGGCGTACCCGTTATCCAGATAGTTCCCGGATCTTTCAAGACCCGTATGCATGACAGCGCGTCCGCGTCTTTCCAGGCACTTTACGACGGCACTCAGCTTTATAAAGGCATACTCGGCAAGATGAAACCTATCATGGAACACGAGCTCAAGAACGCTCACGACCCCGTTCATCTTATCAAGGCTACTATGAAGGCTCTCAACAAGAAGAACCCGAAAGCGCGTTACAGAGTAAAGAACAGCGGTATGCTCAGAATGCTCGAAATATTCCCGCATCAGTTGCTGGATTGGGCATACAAAATATTCCTTTCTTAATGTAGTACATAAACGTTTGAAGACGGCGGCTTTATCCGCCGTCTTTTTTTGTCTGTTGATCGAGCTGACGCCTGTGCATAGCTTATTCAGGGCAGAAACGCCTATTGACAACAATGGCGGCATAATGTATTATTATAATATATATGATATCGCGCGAGTTATAAAAGCGCGGTACGGAGGTTAAAAAATGACATTTTGGCAAGAATTCGCCTTGGTGTTTTCCGAAATAGGCTGGGCAGCGGCGATATGTCTTATAGTAGGACTCATATTTATCGTAGTGGAGATATTTCAGCCGGGCTTCGGATTTTTCGGGATCACGGGTTCTGTGCTTGTAATAGTGGGAATAGTCATACGCGTGTACAATCACGGCGGCGGCAATCCTATAATTCAGCTGTTCATACTGCTTGCGGTAGTAATGCTCGTGCTCGTCGCGGCGTTTACCGTGATGGTGTTTTCCATGCGTCGCGGCTATCTGTCCCGCACGGGATTCGTAAACAAGGATACCGCAGTGTCGGTGGGACATACGGCAGGCACCGCCGATTACGATTTTCTCGTGGGCAAGGAGGGCGTTACGCTCTGTGCTCTGCGCCCTGCGGGCAGCGTTAAGATAGATGACAAGACATACGACGTCGTGTCCAACTCTGTATTTATCGCAAAAGATTGCAAAGTCGTCGTCGATTACGTCGAGGGCGGCAAAATAGTTGTAAAAATAAAAGAATAAACCGGAGGAAAGTTTATGTTAAGTATACTTGCTATGAGCGCGGGAGCGATCACGGGCATAATTATCGCCGTAGTCGTCGTGCTCGTACTTCTTGCCGTTGTCATCGGAGTTTTGCCTATAAGAATATGGTTCAGGGCACTCGTGTCAGGAGTAAAAGTATCTATGGCAAGACTTATAGGTATGAAGTGGAGAGGAGTTAAAGTGGCGACTATCGTCGATGCTTACATCAGTGCGATGAAAGCAGGACTCAACGTTTCGATAGACGAACTCGAAACCCACGTTCTCGCAAAAGGCGACGCGATAAAGGTTGTCAACGCTCTTATAAGCGCGCACAGTGCGAATATCCAGCTCGCACCCGAAACCGCGAGAGCTATCGATCTTGCGGGCAGAGACGTGCTCAATGCGGTAAAAGTTTCCGTCAATCCGAAAGTAATAGAAACTCCCGGTATTTCCGCTATTGCTAAAGACGGTATCGAACTGCGCGTTAAGGCAAGAGTTACCGTGAGAGCCAACATAACGAGGCTTATCGGCGGTGCGGGAGAAGATACGATAATCGCAAGAATAGGCGAAGGCATAGTCACGACGGTAGGCTCTGCAGACAGTCACAAAGACGTGCTCGAAAACCCCGATCAGATATCCAAAACGGTCCTCAGCAAGGGTCTCGACAACGGTACGGCTTTCGAGATTCTTTCTATTGATATTGCAGACATCGACGTCGGCAGGAACATCGGCGCGCAGCTGCAGATGGATCAGGCAGAGGCAGACAAGCGTATCGCGGAGGCAAAGGCAGAAGAGCGTCGCGCTATGGCAGTAGCTCTCGAACAGGAAATGAAAGCGAAATCTCAGGAGATGAGAGCCAACGTTATTGCCGCGGAGGCAGAAGTGCCCAAGGCTATGGCGGCTGCGCTCAGAGAGGGCAAGATAGGTGTGTTCGACTATTACCGCATGCAGAATATCCAGGCGGATACCGCTATGAGAAATTCTCTGACTTCGGGCGGAGAAACTCCCGTTGACGGAAAGAAGAAAAAATGAGATTAGAAACGTTTATCCCGATATTTATCGCGTTTGTCGTAGTGGTTTTTTCGATATTGATAAGCGCGTCG
This sequence comes from uncultured Christensenellaceae bacterium, assembly GCA_944383895.1. Lineage (GTDB taxonomy): Bacteria > Bacillota > Clostridia > Christensenellales > UBA3700 > Ornithoclostridium. The sequence continues at coordinate 91,629 of CALWRH010000002.1, forward strand.
GTAAAGTCGGGGAAAAAGAAACAGCAACCGAAAGACCCGAGAAAGGACGCAATGCGTGCGAAACTCGAAGGCAGAGAGCAGGGGGACCCTTTTGCGGATCCTCTTGCGCCTGTTGAGATAAGGACCGAGAGCGCGCCCGTAAGGACTTACATTGCACCGTCTGTCGCTAAGGCAGGAGCTGTCAAAACGGGCAAGGCTCAGTCATCGGTCGCAGGAAGGATCGTTGCGGGTACGGATCTTGTAGAAACTCTTCCCAAAGTGCATACTTCCGCTCAGGTTGTCGGCGTTTCGCAGTCGCATCACGATAAACACTGCGATATAGGGCATTCGGACGAAGACGAATATATCGTAGAAAAAGTGCCCGTTTCGGGCAGTATCGGAGGAAACAGCGACGAAGGATGCAAAGAGCATTACAACCTGCGTTTCGTAAAGATAGAGCACGAAGAAAGCACGGAAACGAAGATCAGGATTTCAGAAGAAGAAATGCGCAAGGCGATAATTCTCGGAGAAGTTATCAACGACCCCGCGTTCAAGAAATACTGATTGAAAGACAGATAAAAGTTTCAAGCCTCCGACGGAGGCTTGATTTTTTTTGCGTCCTTATCTGCTGACTTTTTGATCGCGTTGTGCTATTATAACCGTATGAAGAAAATATTGCTCGTAACCAACGCTTTTTATATCACAAAAAGATTAGAAGATCAATATCGGATGCTGAAAGACGCATTTGCCGCACGGGGATTTGTCGTCGAACACGCGACAAATGCGGAGCTGACCTGCGCTCTGACTCAAAGCGGTGCGGAGTTTTTCAGAAGGCTCCCCGAAGTCGCTCTTATGTGGGATAAAGATATACCGCTTGCGAAAGCGCTCGAACTTGCAGGGATAAAAGTCTTCAACAGCGCAAAAGCGATAGAATTGTGCGACGACAAAGTGCTGACTCATATCGCGCTGGCAGCGGCGGGAGTGCCTTTCCCGACGACGTATCTTATCCCTATGTCCTACCCGAATATCGGATATAAGGATACGGGATTTGTAGACGCTATACTCGAAAAGACGGGGCTGCCCGTAGTATTCAAACAGGCGAGATCGTCTTACGGCATGGGCGTCAAACTTCTTTATACCGCTGAAGAGGTAAAGAAAAACGTCGGTGAAACGCACGAGGACATGCTGTTGCAATGCTATGTAAAAGAGAGCCACGGCAGGGATCTCAGGGTAAACGTAGTGGGAGGCAAGGCGGTCTGCGCGGTAAAGCGTTCGAGCGACGGTTTCTGTTCAAACGTACTTCAAGGCGGAAAGATGACCGCTGCCAAACTAACGGCGGATGCGGCAAAGCTTGCCGAGGCTGCGGCAAACGCGGTCGGAGCGGACTTTGCGGGAGTGGACCTTCTTTTCAAGGACGGAGGGTATACCGTATGCGAAGTGAATACGAGCGCACACTTCGGTACTTTGAAAGAGGTAACGGGAACAAATCTTGCAGAAGTAATAGCAGAATATATAGATAAAAAGTGTTTTTGATCAAGAATAAATCCGCAGTTTGAGTCGCGGAAAACAAATAAAATACAAATACGGCAACAAAAAGCCGCTCCGTAACGGGGCGGCTTTTAATGTTTGTCAGAATTTCGATTATTTCAGGATTATCGTCTTTATCTCCCACGATCTGAAAGTGAGCTTAGCGAGGTCGGTTTCTTCCTTGATATTCTCGAGCATGTCGCTTTCGTATGCCTTGTCGTAGCTGACGGAAGGAGTGAGAGCGACTTCGCATGCCTTTCCTTTGCACTCGTATACGCGCAGCAGCGTGCCTTCGCCGCTTTCTGCGGGTTTTACCGTTTCTACGATAACGCCGTCGTTGCTCTGTTTTACGAAGGTATCTGCAACTACGTTGGATTCTGCTATTTCAACGGGATTGTTGAAAGCGTATGCGCGTGCCGCTACGTCGCTTTGAGCAAGAGGCTGTTTGTGCGGCAGTATAGCGTAGCTGAACGTGTGCGTGCATATATCGCAGGTCGGATCGGGGAATTCGGGCGAACGGAGCAGGCACAGGCTCAGGAAACCGTCTTTTGCGCGGTGTCCGTATTTGCAGTCGTTTATCAGCGCGAAACCGTAATCCGCGCCGTCGATATTGACGTATTTATGCGCGCATATTTCGAACTGAGCCCAATCGACCTTGTTTTCCTGTTTCGTAGTGCGGTTGAAGGTGCCGAACTGGATATCGCAGTTGACTTCGTCCGCAAAGAAAGCGGGTATGAAGTCGGCACGGAGCATCTTGAAACGTTCGTCCCAATCCACCGTGGTGTCAAAGGTCACCATGTTGTCGTCGACGGTGAGGGAAATCTTCTGTACGAGAGTGGATTTGTCGTACTTGAAGGTTTGTTCTCTGACTACGCGCACGCCGTCTATATAAGTGCGTACTCCGACGAGTTTCATGTCCCACTTCTTCATATTGATATAGTCGATGTTGATGTCCCACGCGTTGTAGTACATGAACGGATCGCTGTATATCGTGAACTTGTTGAAGTATTTGCCGACTATCTCTTTGTCGCCCTCTTTGTCGTACAGAGAGGTTATCTCGCCGTTGTTGCCGAATACGACGCGTACTTTTGAGTTCTGCATCGTGTAGTCGTCGAAGGAGAGAGAGGACGCGTCCGTTTCTGCGGGAGCGGGCAGTTTTGCCACGCTATAAGGAGCAAGAGAAAGATTGTACCAATTGTCGCCGCGCTTTATCCACTCTTTTCTTTCAAAGCCTATCGGGTTTATTGCGCAGAGTTTGCCGTCTTCCTTGCCGTTGAGGAGGATAGACTTTTCGATCTCTTCGAGGCGGTTTGTAAGAGCCTGGTATCTCTCAAGACTCTCGTCGTATACGCGTTTTATCGAACTTCCGGGCAGGATGTCGTGGAACTGATACAAGAGGACTTCCTTCCAGATCTTTTCCATCTCGTCAAAGTCGTATTTTGCGCCGCTGAGCTTTGCGACTGCGCCAAGCCACTCGACCTTGTGCAGCAGGTTTTCTATCTTGCGGTTGAATTTTTTAGAGCGCGCCTGAGAGGTGTAGCAACCCTGATGACGTTCGTAATACAGTTCTCCTTTATGCGTCGGCATTACCTGACGGTACGGCTCGAGATCTTCGAAAAGATTTATGGATTTGCTCACTTTGCAGTTGAACAGCTTTTTATGACGTTTTATATATTCGATATGACCTTCACCGGGGCCGCCGCCGCCGTCGCCGTCGCCGTAGATGAGCAGAGCCTTGGGGATTATCTCTTTCTCGGTGTTGCGCGCGTTGCCTTTGAATATCGCAAGCGGAGAAGCTCCCGCGTTGTAGTCGCCGAGAGGCTCCATGTGCGCGAGGAGGGTAGTTCCGTCAAGACCCACCCAATTGAAAGTCTTGTAGGGGAACTGATTGACGGTATTGCTGATGAGCTTTATCGTCATGAAGTAATCCATGCCGCAGCCTTTGAGAACCTGCGGAAGAGTCGCGGGGAAACCGAATACGTCGGGCAGCCAGCAGAGTCTGAGATCTTGTCCGAACTCCTGTTTCCAGAATTTGTCGCCGTAAAGAGACTGTCTTATCCAGCTTTCGCCAGAAGTCAGGTTGGTATCGCTTTCTACCCACATTTTGCCCTGAAGTTCTATCCTGCCGTCTTTTACAGCCTGTTTAGCTCTTTCGTAAAGATCGGGGTAGCCTTCTTTGAGCCACGTCCACATCTGCGGCTGAGATTCCGCAAAAATGAAATCGTCGTATTTCTTTATGTTTCTCAGCTGATTGGCAAAAGTCCTTGCGACTTTACGTTTCGTTTCGCGCAGAGGCCACAGCCATGCAAGGTCGATATGCGCGTGTCCGATACAGTAGTATTCTGTCTGTTTTTCGAATACGGGTTTATCGAATTGCGGCTTGAGTACTTCGCGCGCCGCGGTCGCGCCTTGCTTTTTGAAAGTCTTGTAAGACGTCTTGAGCGCGCTGTCTATTTCTGCAACGCGCGGGTTGGACTTGTCCAGCTTGAGCATCGTGAAATACAGATCTATATAGTCGTAATAATACTGATTTACGGCGTCGTTGCATATACTTATATCGCAGCGGCGCAGTCTTGCAACGAGGTTCTCGAAACGCAACTTGCCGTTGAAACCCGCGTCGACGTACAGTTTTATCTCTTCGTTGCCCGTTGAGCAGTCGGCAACGTCAACTACCTGTTTTCCGATGAGAGAGTGGAAAATATCTCCCTTGCTTAAGACCTGGGTGATACCCTGAAGGACGATGCCGTCCTCGTTGAATATAAGACCTTCGCCCTGAAGTTTTATGCGAAGAACGACGTGAGAGCCTTTTGCCATAGAGGGCACTTTGCCCGTAAAACGGAACCAGGCACAGCCGAACTTGTCCGCCCATTTTTCCATGATATGCGCGGGCTTGAACGCGCGTTTATCGAGATCTTCGAAACGTATAGGTTCGTCGCTCTTGATTACCTCTGCGTTGAGATCCGCTATTTTTGTATAACAACGGCCCTTGATATTGAGGATGTTGAGGACGTGTCCCGGGGTCGCCAAAGCTCTTTTTACAAAGGGTTTATCCATACCCATAAATTTACCTCCGCTCGTGCACGCATTGGTTTGCGCGCGTACACACTTTAGTAAATTATATCATAAGGATAAATGGCGTACAATAGAAAATCTGAAAAAATTATTCACAAAAGCGGACAATGCGGGTAAGACTTTTGCGTTGCGAGGCGGGAGCGAGTCCTATCGGCTCAAATACGCTTGACAGAGTCGCAAAATTATTTTATACTGCATATATAAATAGCAGGCGTTATTCCGTCAAGAGTAGCGTTGTCCGAGAGTGACAGAGAGAAGGGTCGGCGGCTGAAAGCCCTTTACTTGCAGGACGCGTGAAGTGCGGACGGTAGCTTTGCGGAGGAAATGCCGCAACGGGTAGTCCCGTTAAAGACGTTGAGAGGCAGAGAGATCTGCAATCAAAGTGGAACCGCGCACGACACAGGCGTCTTTGAACAAAAGACGTCTTATTTTTTTGTTTTGCGCGACAGCGTGAAAAGGAGAATATATGGGAAAGATAAAGATGGACCTCGAGTTCGCTATGGAGAACGATCCCGCCGCGACCAGCAAATGGACGGTTTTCTGGACCTACGGCGGATTCAACGCGCTCATGCGACACAGGTTCGCTCATTGGTTTTATAAACACGGGTGCAAGTTTTTTGCTTTTCTTATCGCAAAGGGCACCCGCAAAAAGACAGGCGTTGACATACACCCCGCGGCAGAGATAGCGGGAGGCGTATTTATAGATCACGGCGTAGGCGTCGTTATCGGAGAAACAGCAAAGATAGGCACTCACGTCGTAATTTATCAGGGCGTTACGCTCGGAGGTACGGGTAAGCAGACGGGCAAACGTCATCCTACCATAGAGGACAACGTCATGATAAGTTCGGGCGCGAAGGTGCTCGGAGCGATAACGATAGGACACGATACCAAGATAGGCGCGGGCAGCGTAGTGCTCAAAGACGTACCGCCGCACTGCACGGTGGTAGGCGTGCCAGGCAGAGTGGTCAAACAGTACAATGAGAGAGTCGAGGATCTCGATCAGCAAAAGCTGCCCGATCCTATTCTCGAGGAGATAGCAAGACTCAACAAGCGCATAGCAACGCTCGAGGATGCGCTCAAGGTAAAAGGTTGCCGTTATTCGATAACCAACGAAAACGAGGATATAAAAGAAGAATAAAGTTTTTCGCATTGCGGAGAGGAGATATTATGCTGAAGATTTACAATACTCTTACGAGGAAAAAAGAGGAGTTTACACCTATAAAAGAGGGCAAAGTCTGCATGTACAGCTGCGGACCCACTGTCTACAGTTTCGCGCATATAGGTAACCTGAGGACATACGTCTTCATGGATCTGTTCCGCCGCGTGCTCAAGTACGACGGATACAAACTCAAGGGCGTCATGAATATCACCGACGTCGGACATCTGACGAGCGACGAAGACGAGGGCGAAGACAAGATGGAAAAGGCGTCGAGGGAACAGAAGAAATCCCCTTACGAGATCGCCGAATTCTATGCCAAAGTGTTTTTTGAAGATCTCAAAAAGCTCAATATCGGCAGACCCGAGATCGTAGAGAAGATCACCGATCATATCCCCGAAACGATAGCTTACGTTCAGGAGCTTATCGACAAGGGTTACGCTTACGAGATAGACGACGGCATTTATTACGATATAAGCAAATTCCCCGGCTACGGCAAGCTTTCCCGCCTCAATCTCGACGAGCAGCAGGCAGGCGCGAGAGTAGAGGTCAACAGCCAGAAACGCCATCCTGCGGATTTTGCGGTATGGAAGAAAGCAGAACCCAACCACATCATGCAGTGGGAAAGCCCGTGGGGCATGGGTTATCCCGGCTGGCATATCGAGTGCTCTGCGCTCAGCCGCAAATATCTCGGTTTCCCGTTCGACATCCATACGGGCGGCGTAGACCATATCCCCGTACATCACGAGAACGAGATCGCGCAGAACGAGGCTATCACGGGCAAAAAGACGGTCAATTATTGGGTACACGGCGACTTTATGCTCGTAGACAACGGCAAGATGAGCAAGAGCCTCGGCAATACCTATACGATAAGCGACCTTGAGAAACGCGGTTACAGCGCGATGGATTTCAGATATTTCTGCCTTAACGCGCACTATCGCAAAAAGCTGAATTTCACTTTTGACGGCATGGACGGCGCGAAGGTGTCCTATGCAAGACTGCTCGGCGCGCTTTATCAGCACAAGACGAGCGATAAGAAGACGGACGAAAACGTCATAAAGGCATATAAAGACGAGTTTGTCGAGGCGATAAACGACGATCTCAACGTGCCCCGCGCGCTCGGTATTTTGTGGAAAGCGGTAAAAGAACCCAAGAGCCGCGACATATACGAGCTTGCGCTCGACTTCGACAAGGTGCTCGGTCTTTCGCTCGATCAGGCAAAGCCCGAAGAACAGCCCAAAGTCGACGCTCCCGCAGAAGTCGTGGAACTTGCAGAGCAACGCGTCAATGCTAAGAAAGAGAAGAATTACGCTCTCGCCGACGAGCTGCGCGCAAAGATCGCCGCGCTCGGATATCAGGTAGTCGATACCAAAGAAGGGTATACCCTCGCGAAGACCGAATAAAGATCAAAGCAAACAAAAAGCAAAGCCGCGTGAATAACGCGGCTTTTTTCGTGTCCGTGTTTATTAAACGCAACATATTGAAAAACAAACGATGTGCACGCATAAAAAGAATACGTACGATTTTTTTTGCCGTATTGAAAGGATCGGATATCTATGGTATACTGAAAAAGCGAGGTGAATTATGGAAGCGTCAAAAAATAAGATAGTCAAGATAACAGCGATCGTACTCGCGGCAATGATATTCATCACTGCGGCAGTGCTCAGCGGATTTGCGATAGCGGGCAGTGTAAGAGTTTCAAACGCAGAAAAAATGTCCGTGAATTACGACGGCGAAAAGCTCAACGTAATACTCATGATCGGCGACGGTATGGGATTCAACCATATAAAGGCGGCTGAGGCGGAATACGGCAGACTGTTTTTTGCAAACGAGGCTGACTATGCGGGAGAGGTAACAACGTTCTCAAGAAACGTATTCGGACCTACCGACAGCGCGGCTGCGGCTACAGCGCTCGCTACGGGGCATAAGACGGACAACGGTCACGTCGGGCAGTACAGAGGCAAAGACCTGAAGTCGACTACCGAGATCGCCGTTGAGCTCGGCATGTCCACGGGCATTATTGCGACTGAGGGCGTGGACGGAGCGACTCCCGCGGGATTTTCGGCTCATACCGCGTCGAGAAACAATCTGGACGAGATAATAAAAGATCAGCTGACGAGCGGAGTAAATCTATATTTCGGCAGCAACGCAGTGCGTTACGCTCCGATGAAAGCGGAAATAAGCAAGAGTTACGCTTACGTCGACAATATAGCCGATATACCGACTGCCGGAGATAAGATATTCGCGGCGTTCGAAGAGATACCGCTTGTGGCTGACGGAGCAAGCAAGCCAAGTTTAGCAATGCTTGCGACCATGGCGATAGACATCCTTTCTCAGAACGAAAACGGGTTCTTCCTCATGATAGAAGAGAGCCATATCGACAAATGCAGTCACGACAACGATCTGTCGGGAGCGCTCGAACACGTCAAGGCATACGACTATGCGGTAAAAGCAGTAGTCGATTATGCTGAAAAACTCGGCAATACGATAGTCATAGTTACGGCAGATCACGAAACGGGAGGTCTTCAGTATAACGGGGAGAGCAAAGACGAGCTCTCTGACGGTATGTATACGAAAGGCAGTCACACTTCCGCAAACGTTCCTTTCTTCGTCTTCGGCGATATAGATTACGATCTCGACAATATCACGGACAACACTATGATAGCAAAGTTATGTCAGGCGGTAATATCCGCTAAATAATCTTCGGAAATGATTTGTAAAATAAATCGAAGCCGTCTTTGTCCGTATTAACAAAGGCGGCTTATTTGTATAAGATAGGGGTGCGGTTAAAGGAGGCAGTATGAAAAAATATATCAGGCAGATTTTGATCGTTCTCATAGTAGCGGTGTTGACTTTGTCAGTATTGGCATCGTGCGGAACTACTACGGAAAAGAAATATACCGTAAGTTTCATTGCAGACGGCAAAGTAGTGAAAACGGTAGAAACCAAAGGCAACGAAGTGATTGTCGTTCCTGATGCTCCGGAAAAAGAAAACTACGAGTTTGCAGGTTGGTATCTCGACAAATGGCAATGGAAACAGCCTTTTGACGGCAACAATTTTGCAGACAAAGCTCTGACTTCGGATGTAGAAGTCTACGCTTATTACAAAGAGATACCCGCTCCGCAAAAATACAATATATATTTCAACGTGGACGGAGAGTTGCTTGACGTAATACAAAGCGCGAGCAATGAGATACTGACTCTGCCGATCGCACCTGAAAAAAGGGCGTTCCGCTTTCAATCAGACCGCCGCGCTTACGCTTTATATCGAGAGAGAGTAGGGCGATATCCCGTCGGGCTGGGATAAGGATTGGAATTATACATATGCCGCTAATCCGATTAATATGGTGTGGGGCGCAAGTTCTGCGGATGTTCAGGGCTGATAAAGCTTTTGACTATAAAAGAAGACGAGGGATATGTCGTCCCTCGTCTGTTTATTTACAGATTTAATTTATTTATCTGAGTTCTTTTACGAATTCTTGTTTCTGTATTGAGCGGGGGACAGACCCGTTTCGCGTTTGAACAGTTTTGAAAAATGAGTGCGGTCGGTAAAGCACAACCGTGCCGCAATGTCTTCTACGGGGGTCTGCGACGACGTGAGCATAGACTTTGCAAGGCTTATCTTTACTGCGAGATAATACTGATACGGCGTTTTGCCGAATTTGCGCTTGAGTATAGACGTAAGCATAGGTATCGACAGCCCGAAATGCTCTGCAAATTCGTGCACGTCGAGTTTGTCGCAAAGGTGAGATACGATGTATTCTTCGTACTTATTGCCCGTGAGTCCCGTTTTGTTTTTGCCTGAGGGCGAAGTGCTCAGAGAGTTCTTTATCGTTATTATGAGTTTGTGCAAGAGGATAGAAACGGTGTCCGCCACGTCTTTTGACGAGCGGGTTATGATATCCCCTATCTGTATAAAAAAGTTTTCGACGTCGCATGTAGCCACTATTGCGCGCATATTAGGGAAATAACATCTGATAAAAGCGTCAACGAGTTCACCGTTGCAGCGCAGCCAATAAACTTTGGGCGGATTTTTCGCGTCGCTTTGCAGCTTAGTGTATTTGCGGGGAGGAAATACCACGCAGTCGCCGCGGTAGAGAGGGTATTCTCCGCCCGCAGTCGTAAGACGCGCTTTTCCGTCAGAGATGTAGAGTATGAGCACGTCCTGAGAGTCTTCGCGCAGAGCTGCCCACGACGGATCGGGGCTGACGTATCCCGTAGCTTTGACAAAACATACGTTATTGATCGCCTTGCTGGCGTTGTTGATTATTTTTTCATTGTATAAACTCATCTTGCACCGTTAAGAGTATTTGTAATTTATTATATTACGATACCTTTTTCTGAAAACCGAAAATCTGCAGACAGAGATTCCGTAAGAGGTTTTTCAGTTTCCGGCTCTATTATATCACAAGATAGGTTAAAAAAATATTAAACGTAAAGCTTTCGTTAAATTTTTAACTGACTTATTGACAAACCGATACATAACGGGTATTATATAATCGTATTACGGAGAAAATATGGCACCGAGACCCAAAGTTACAAAAGAAGAAATACTGAACGCGGCGTTTAATATAGTAAGAGAGCAGGGGGAAAGCGCGCTTACGGCAAAGACGCTTGCGGCGAGGGCGGGTTGCTCGACTCAGCCGATATTCTGGTACTTTTCGGGTATGGGCGAAGTAATGCAAATGGTCACAGAAAAAGCAAAAGTGCTTTTCTCTGACGTTCTCAGACAAAAAAAAGAGGGCGTGAATCCCTTCAAGAACCTGGGACTCAACTATATAAAGTTTGCAAAAGAAGAAACAAACCTTTTCAAAATGCTTTATATGAGCGGAAAAGCAGAGCCCGAAAAACTTCTCGACGACGAAAACACGCCTTTTGCGATCGACGTTATCGTAAAAGAAAAGGGGTTGTCCGAAGAAGACGCAAGACGTGTGTTCAGAGAACTGTGGCTGTTTTCTCACGGCATCGCGACCATGACGGCAACGGGGACGGCGAGATTTTCAGAAGAAGAGACAGAAATCATGCTTACCGACGTGTATACGGGGGTACTGATGAAGATAAAGAGCGAAAAGACCGTTATATAAGGCGGCGGTTGACATAACGGGCATTATTCAGGACAATACTTAATAACGGCAAATATATCAACAATTTTTATAAGGAGGCGCAAATGAAAAAATACGATGCAGTTGTGATCGGCGCGGGTAACGGCGGACTTGTCGCGGCGATAAGACTTTTGCAGGGCGGAGCAAAAACTCTGCTTGTAGAAAAGCATAATATTCCGGGCGGATTCGCAACGAGTTTCAAGCGCGGCAGATTCGAGTTCGAGGCATCGCTGCACGAGCTCAACGATTTCGGCACAAAAGACAATGCGGGCGACGTCAGAGATCTCTTCGACGCTCTGGGAGTGACCGACAAGATCGAGTGGTTGCAGATCCCCGAGGCTTACAGAGTGATCTCGAGAGAAGAAAAGATCGACGCGACGATGCCTTTCGGCATAAAGGCGTTTATCGACAAGATGGAGCAGTACGTTCCCGGCAGCCGCAAATCCATGCAGAAATTTTTCGATCTTGCAGAAGAAGTCAGAGCTGCGCAGGCTTACAGCAATTCCGTCAACGGCAATACCGATCAGAAGGTTATGTTGTCGCAGTACGGCAACTTCGTCAGATGCGGTTCTTATTCCGTAAACGAAGTTCTCGATGCTATCAAGATGCCCAAAAAAGCAAAAGACATACTCAATGCGTATTGGTGCTATCTCGGCGCGCATTGCGACGACCTGAGCTTCCTGCATTATTCGTCGATGGTAATAAGATACATTACCCGCGGCGCGGCAATGCCCAAGTCCCGTTCTCACGAAATATCGCTCGCTATGGTAGAGCGCATAAGAGAGCTGGGCGGAGACGTCTGGTTCAATACCGAGGCGGTCAAGATAAAGACGGGCGCGGACGGAGGAGTTGAGGGCGTAGTGCTGAAAAACGGCGAAGAAATTCAGACCCGTCACGTTATAGCAAACTGCTCGCCCCACATCGTGTACGGCAAGATGATGGACAAGGTGGACGAGAGGATCGTCAAGGAGACCAACGCGCGCAAGTTCGCGGGCAGAGGTTTTTCGATGTTCCTCGGACTGAACAAGTCGGCTGACGAGCTGGGTATCACCAACCACAACTATTTCCTCTACGATACGATGGACACCGCAAAGCAGTACGATCTGATGAAGACCATCGAGAGCAACGAGGTGCAGGCGACGGTATGCCTCAACAGAGCGTATCCCGAGTGTTCGCCTGAAGGCACGACCATGATGTATTTCACCACTCTTTATATGTCCGACGATTGGGCAAACGTAAAGCCCGAAGACTATTTCAAAGTCAAGGATTATGTGGCGAATAAGATGATCGACAGGTTCGAGCAGGATACGGGCTGCAAGATCCGCGACAGCATAGAAGAGATAAGCGTAGCTACTCCTATGACGTATGCGCGTTACTGCGGACATCCCGAAGGCGGCATTTACGGCTACGAGTCGCAGTATTGGGACGGACTCATGCCGCGTCTTCTTATGATGGCAGAAGATCACAAGACCAGAGGATTGCGTTTTGCGGGCGGTTTCTCGATGAGACTTTCGGGATATTCCAGTGCGTACTTCTCTGGCGACATTACGGGCAGACAGACCGTAGGCGATATAAAGAGGGAGGGCTGAGATATGGCGTTCAAGTTCAAAAAACAGATATTCGGATTTATGGATCTGCTCCGTTTCAAAAAGCTGGTCCCCAACCGCAGGGCGGCGTTCGACGCTGCGTCTGCAAAACCGCTTCCGAAGACATACAAGGTAAATGAAACGGCTAAGATACTGCACCCTGGCAACCAGAAGGCTAAACTTGTCGACGTCAGGCTCGAAACTGCCGATACCAAGACGTATACTTTCGAGCTTTCCAAAAAGATGTTTTTCCGCGCAGGTCAGTATGTGGAAGTTACTGCAAACGTCGACGGCTCGGTAGTAAACAGACCGTATGCAATATCGTCGTCGCCTCTCACCGCACTCAGAGAAGGCAAGCTCTCCGTCACGGTCAAGAAAGCGGGATTTTTCAGCAATTGGCTGTTTGACAACGCAAAAGTCGGCGACGAAATGATAATAGGAGATCCTTCGGGTCAGTTCTATTACGAGTCGATAAAGGACGCCGAAACAGTAGTAGCGGTCGCGGGCGGCAGCGGCATCACTCCGTTCTATTCGATGGCGCAGGCACTCAAAGAGGGCAGCGAAGAATTCAATCTTATTCTGCTTTACGGCGCTCGCACAGAGAAGGATCTGGTCTTCAAAAAAGAACTCGACGCGCTTGTGTCCGACAAGTTCAAAGTCGTATACGTTCTCAGCGACGAAAAGAGCAAGAAGTACGAAAACGGCTTTATTACCAAAGAGCTCATCGCTAAATACGCTCCAGGGGACTTCACCGTAATGGCATGCGGACCGCAGGCTATGTACGCTTTTCTCGATAAAGAACTCGCGGCAATGGGCGTTACCGGCAAACGCGTTAAGAAAGAGGCAAACTGCGTCGGTCCTCGCGACGTAAAGGCGGCAGAATATACGCTCACAGTTCATATCAGGGACAACGTGTATAAAGTAAAGGCTGACAGCAGAGAGACCGTTCTCGTAGCTATGGAAAGGGCAGGACTCAAAGTGCCCAGCAAATGCCGTGCGGGCGGTTGCGGTTTCTGCCACAGCAAACTCGTATCAGGCAAATTCAGCATCGCGGGCGCAGACAAGAGAAGACTTGCCGATCTCAAGTTCGGATATATCCATCCGTGCTGCTCGTATCCCGATTCGGATATGGAGATAATAGTGCCTGCGGGTCTTGAGTGATAAAATATATCCCGATTAATAAAAAAAGCTGCGGTTTTCCGCAGCTTTTTTGCGTTTATAAAGCGGTCGTATGAGTATGTATAAACCGTTTCAATACTTTGAAAGTCGCCGCCGACAGTATCAGCAGTACGACGGCTTCTATCGCTCCGAATCGCAGGACGGTAACGGTGTCCGTATGAGCCTTAAGCTGACTTCTTTTCACGGTCTGATACATGTTGTAAGTGTGGAGATCGTACGAGCCTTCGTCATTGCAGAGCAAAAACGCTTTCTGATAATATCTGTTGTACATCGTAAAAGATTTATAGCTGTATTGCGTTTCGCCCGTGGTTTCGTCTGTATAAGGGTATCTGACGTGCCATACGGGGTAGAGAACGTATACGGTATACGTCTTATCGAAGAGGTTGCCGACTACGGCATGATCGTATCCGTCAAGATCGCTTTCGTCAAAATTTTTTCTGTCCACGGTATAAGCATATTGGGCATACTGATCTGTCACGATCGGGGATGCCGTCGGGACGTATTCTTCGGGGAGTCCGTTGGAGCCTGCGAGCTTTTCGAGCTGCCCGATATTTTCAGCCGTGCTGTTGCCCGAGCTGTTGAAGAGCGTGTTTTGCGGAGTCGATCTTATGACTGCGGCGAATATGAAGAATACAATTACGGCAACGGTGAGAAGTATCGTATAAGACAGACATCTCTTTTTTGCGTACCGTCTGTTGCAGGAGGGGTAAAACTCCGGTTTAGACACGCGGGAGAACAGTTCGGCAGCGACGATTATAAGCAAAGCGAAAACGACTGCGGCGAGTCCGAGCATTATGTAATCTGAATTGTAAGGATAATTCTGCGTGTAAGGGATAAAGTAGACTGCGCACAGTATGACGAATTCCGCAGCTGCTTTTTTACGTTTGTACATGCGCTTTCTGACGTCGAAGGTGCGGTCGTCGCACGGCAGCGCGAAATTGAGTCTGTACTGTACCGAAAAGAGTACGAATACCGATATGCTTGCCGTGACGGCGGTTATGATAAAGCACCAATATTTCTCCGTATTGCTCAATTCAAGTATCAGCGTAGAAAGTATCACGGAAAGAACTACGGCAAATATCACGCCTGCCACCGTGATTTTTTGCGTATTTTCGTATCTTGCGAGCATATTGTCGAATATAGCTGACGCTTTTTTTTCGTCTTTTTCAGCGTCTTGCGCGGGTGAGTCGGGCGATGCTTCTTCGAGGACGGGAGATTTTTTTGCGCGCAGTATCTCGTCGCAGGTCACTCCGTAGAGTTCCGCGATAGCGGGTATCATAGATATATCGGGGCAGGACGCGTCGCGCTCCCAACAGCTCACCGTCTTGTTGGAAACGCCGAGTTTGTCCGCAACGTCCTGCTGAGTATAGCCGGTACTTCTTCTCAGGGCGGACAGGAATTGTCCTATCGTCTGTTTTTCCATAAAATGCCTCCTATCGATTCAATTCTAACATCGGGTAAGAGATTTCACAATAACGCATACGGTAAATTTGTCGCAGAAAGTCAGAATTTTATATAAAAGGTAAAAAAGTGCCGTTTATCGCATCGGCACTTTCGGGTAGCCGCGACGAGCGCGGCGCAAGGTGAAGGAATATGAACAATGAAACTGTAATTGTCAGTTTTTAGCGTTGATTATTTTTCCGTCTTTCAAAGCCTGAACTATGTCAGACGGAGATTTTGCGTAAAAATCGGAAAAAGAACGTATGAGATCCGTGTATTTTTCGGACGCTTTGTCGTATACGCCGACAGTTGAAAAACCGGCGTCTTTCGCGCTTTTTATACCTATATGGCTGTCTTCCGCCACTACGCAGTCAGACGGCTGCAAGCCGAGTTTTCTCGCGGCTCTGAGATATACCTCGGGGCTGTCTTTGCCTTTGGATACGTCGTCAGTGGATACGAAACAGTCGAACAGCCCGTATACCTCAAGCCGTTTAAGGCAAGGGACGAACAGGTCGTACGGCAGAGCCGTAGCGACGGCTAAGCGGACGCCGTTATCGTGCAGAAAACCTAGCAGTTCTTTTGCTCCTTCTTTGAGAGGCACGGTGTTTTCGTAAGCATAGCGAGAGTGCTTGTTCCAGATGTCAACGAGCTTTTGTTCGCTTATCGAGAGCGGAGTATTCTTGAGAGTGTAATCCGCGCAATCCTTGAGGCTGAGATGGTTAACCGCAAGGAGATAGCCTTCGGGCACGTCGATATCGGCATCTCGGAAAGGCGCGGAGTAGACGTCGTCCCAGAGAGGCATCGAGTCGAGCAGAGTGCCGTCGAGGTCGAAAATAAAAGCTTTAGGTAAAATAACTTTAGTGTTTTTCATGATCAGAAATATTTTACGTCGGGTGCGAAGACGAGCGGATATCTGCGATAGCCGGGGACTCTCACGTCGCATATTCTCGTAGCCGTTCTGCTTTCGAGTCCTCTCGAGTTTACGGCGCGTATCTCCACGTCGTAGACTCCAGCTGCTTTTTTGTATATTGGCAGAACTACTTCTTTGTTGGGGTTGGAAAGCCCCTTATAGAAATCGCTGAAATAATATTGGACCTTTCCGTCGCTGAATTCTACGCGGTAACTGTGCACGAAGTCTTTATCCGTACCTTTTTCGAATATCAGATAAGCGCGCATGCCTATCTTTTCGCTTCTGCCGTAGACTGCGGGCATTACGGGATAGTCTTCATCGGTAACGGAGCCGTTGTCGAAACGCGCGTCTGTATATACGAAATCGGACTTGGAAATGTTGACGGGGATGGACCAGCGCATATTTTCTTTTTCCTCTGTACCCGTACCTGCGTTTACGCGGAGTATGTCGATCTTGTCCTCTTTGAAATCGAGCACGTAGCCCATCGGAGAAATATGCGGATTGGGAGGTACAGAGCCGTTGACTTTGCCTTTTTCAAGCTCGACGTAAGAAGTGGACTGTGTGTTGAGTGAAGTGTAATCTCGCTGATGTATTGACCTTTCGTCCAGCATCGGGAAGTGGGTGTGTCCGCCGAAATTTACGACGGTTTCGTATTTTGAAAGCACTTTTCCGAGTTCGAGATCACCGTAAACGTCCGAGCCGTAGACAGTATTGACCGCGTTATTGTGAGTGGTCACGAAGACGGGGCGTGAGCCGCTGTCTTTTACCGCGGCAGATAGCTCGTTGTCCAGCCAGCCGAGCACTTCCGAATAGCCGTTGCGCTGTTTTCTGCAGTCGGGAGAAACTCCGATAAAGTGATATCCGTTTATGACGTAGTGAGAATACGGCTTGTATCCGAGATATGTTTCGAACATGAAACGCTTTTTCCACCTCGAAGTGAACGCGGGAAAATAATCGTGATTGCCCATGATTATCTGCATTACGGGCAGGTCGTTGCCGAAGACGACTTTGAGCGCGTTCTTGAAACGGTGATACGCGTAGAAATTGGCGATATTGCAGATATCTCCCGCAAAGATCACCGTATTGCAACCGAAGTTTTTCAGAGTCTGCAACGATTTGATCAGATTTCTTTCAAAGGTTCGGTTGTTTTTCCACGAAAAAGGGGAGAGCTGGCTGTCGGATATCACGCCTACCTTAAGACTGTCTTGCAAGTTTACCGTTTTGTAGTCGCAATTGATTTTCATGGCTTACCTCTCGTTGCCGCTTACGGCTGCCGCCATATCGGCGGAATTGGTTATCTCCGCGCTTTGCAGTACTTTTTCTTGTACGGGGCTGACGGTGTTCTGCGAAGTCTGTTCGGGTACCGTTGCATCCGATACGACTGCGGCGGAGACGGACTTTCTCGATTCGAGTTCTCTGAGTATTGCTGCCTTCTTACTTCCAGTATAAGTGTTTAATGCCGCGGGCACAAGAGATAAGAAGAAAGAAATTGCGGGAATTATCGTAACGAGCGCGTAAAGTCCCGTTATCGTGAACTCGGATTGCTCGAGAGGCTCGCCTGCCTCAACGGGTTGTACGAATTTGAATACTACGAGTCCGACGGAGAGAAGAATCGCGCCTACCGCGTTGTTGAATTTGGTGACAAACGAGTTCCAGCTGAAACATACGCCTTCCATGCGCTTGCCCGTTTTCCATTGCAGATAATCCAGACTGTCGCCTACCATAGGATAGGGGAGAGTGTTGTATGCGCCGAGTCCGAGTCCTCCGATCGCCATAAACGGGAAAGCCGCGTAGTAGTTGACTTTGCCGATAAAGAACGCGAGGGAGAGGAATACGCCTCCTATCGAGCCGAAGAGCAACGTCGTGCGCTTGAAACCTATTCTCTTATAGACGAGCGGGGTGAGCAGTATACCTGCGAACATACCTCCGCCTACTATCAGGTATAGCATGACGAGTACCGTGCCCGAACGCACTCCGGGGATCTTAATGACGTAAGTCGAGATGTATGCCGCAGAAAGCATAAGCAGATATCTCGGAGAAGCTATCATCGAGGTGAGCAGCGTAAGCACCATGGGCTTGTTTTTCGCCGCGGTCGCGAACATGTCTTTTACGGATATCTTTTCTACGGGAGAAGAAAAACGCTCTTTTGAGTTTTTGTAAAGCAGGAAATATCCGATAAAAGCTACTACTCCGACGCTTGCCGCGAGAGCGAAATAAACCCATTTTTCGGGGAGGAAGGATTGAAATATCGGAAGTATGAGTATCGTCGCTACTGTGCCGAAAGATCCGAGAGTTACGTAAAAGGTGAGCAGAGAAGACCTTTCTTTCGCATTGGGGGTCGCTACGCTCATGAGTCCCATAAACGGAACGTCGACTACCGTATATGCGGTATCGAAAGCCAGATACATCACCGTCGCAAATATCATTTTAAGAATAGGATTTGCATCGGAAATAGGTAGGAACATAAACACGGATACGAAAAAAATCAAAAATGCGCCGACTTTTATGTAGGGGCGCATTTTACCGTTTTTGGTTTGTGTCCTGTCGATGAGCACTCCCATGAGAGGATCGTTGAGCATATCCCATATGCGGGCAACTATCATGAGTACCGAAACGAATACCGTGGGAACGAGCAGTATGTCCGTGAGATAATAAGACAGATAGCTCGCAATCACGTTGGCTATCATAAAACTGCCTATCGCGGCAAAACCGTAAGAAAACTTTTCTTTACCTTTTACTAAATTCTGCATAACGTACCTTATCGTTTTTTTCTTTATCGTCGCAAACAGTATAATCTTTACCGAGGTATCGTCGCTATCGCGGGATTGTCTGTTTTGAGTAAGTTTTTTGTAAGTTTATAAATGAAGGGTATAAATGCTGCTGGAATGGCAAAACCGACGTTTTCGGTTGCTTTATATGCAAGGTACTGTTATACTGTATTGGCTATGAGGATAAAGGACAGATTTTTATTCAATAAACGTTTCCTGCTCGGGGCGATCGCGATAATTTTGCCGATAGCTTTGCAGAACGTCATAAATTACGGCGTCAACCTTATGGACTCCGTAATGCTCGGTCAGCTGGGCGACGTGGCTATATCCGCAGCTAATCTCGGCGGACAGCCTTTCTTTTTGCTCACTATGTTCGGGTTCGGAATAGCAAGCGGCGCAAACGTCATGATAGCTCAGTATTGGGGCAAGGGAGATATGGAGCATATCCGCAGGATCATGGGGTTTGCTGTAAGACTTGCGTTTTTCGTTTCGCTTGCGTTTACGGTATTGTGTATCGCCGTGCCCGAAGGCATCATATCTTTGTTCACTTCCAATCCCGATACAATAAGACAGGGCGCGGATTATCTCTGGATAATATCCATAGGTTACGTCTTTTACAGTTTGTCCAACTGCTATATGACGTCGCTGAGGGCGGTGGAGAGAGTAGGCGTGTCAATGGTGGTATACGGCATTTCCTTCTTCGTCAACGTGGCTGTCAACTACGTCTTTATATTCGGCAAGCTGGGCGCGCCCGCACTCGGCGTAAAAGGCGCTGCGATCGGTACGGTCGTGGCTCGAGTCAGCGAATTTATCATGGCGTTGATATATATGTACGCGTTCGACAAGAGGACGGGATTCAGAATAAAAGACGTGTTCACCAAAAGCGGCGACATTGTAAAGCCTTTTATGAAAAATTGCCTGCCTGTGATCGGCAACGAACTTTTATGGGGATTCGGCAGCGTTATGATAACGCTTATTATCAGCAATCTCAGCGACGACTTCATAGCGGCAGGAAGTATTGCCAACGTCGTCAACCAGATCGCGATCGTAGGTATTATGGGAGTGTCCAATGCGGCTGCGGTCCTTACGGGCAAGACGGTCGGAGAGGGCGACAAAGAAAAGGTACAGAAGGTTGCGGATACCATGCTTCTGTTCTCTGTCGCAGTAGGTATATTCGGTTCCGTTCTTCTGTTCGCACTGAGGGTGCCGATACTTGCCATTTACGACATATCCGACAGTGCAAAGCAGATCACGTCGCAGCTGATAATCATACTTGCGGCTTTGCAGACTGTGCTCGCGGTCGATATAACCTGTATAGTAGGAGTGCTCAGAGGCGGCGGAGATACGCGTTTTGCGTTTGCGATAGACGTAGGCACGGTATATCTGATCGCATTGCCTCTCGGAGCAATTGCCGGATACGTTCTCGGCTGGCCGGCGTGGGCAGTATATTTGCTGCTCAGATGCGATACGTTTGTAAAAGCCGTTCTCGGACTTATCAGAGTCGCTCGCAGAAAATGGCAAAGAGACGTTACGGTGGGAGCTGCTAAAAAAGCTGAAGAGGTACAGGACGCCTGACGGCTCAAGACGTATTATTTATAGTATTGTTTGATAAAGAACGGCGATGCCGTTCTTTTTAATTTATTTCACAAGACGTTTTATTTATCCTATTCAACTGCGGGGATGTCTGTGTTATAATCTATACGGAGGGTAAATTATGAAAAAGATTTATCATGTATGTTGCGGCAACGTTGATCGCGGTCATGTGTGCCGCGATGCTGGCAGGCTGTTCGCAAGCGAGGGACATACCTGAAGAAAAAACTCTCGCGGACGTGCTTGAAAAAGGCGGTTACGAGATAGTATTTGAAGACGATTTTGACGGGGATTCTCTCGATTATACAAAGTGGAAATCAGGATATAAGGGCGGCGTGCGCCGTGCGGCGTATTACGAAGACAGCGAAGACACTCTTTTCGTGTCGGACGGCAATCTTACGATACGCACGCTTTACAAAGACGGACAATACGGCGAAGGATGGTACACTTCATGGGTGGAAACCGCGACCAAGGACAGCTCCTCGGGCATTGTAAACAGCGACAACTATAAGGGCTTTGCAACGACATACGGATATTTCGAGGTGCGCTGCATTGCGCCGCCAACGGTAGGTATATGGTCTGCGTTCTGGCTTATGCCGGACGAGGGTGCGGGTATGAGCTCGGACGACGTGTTAGGAACGGGCGCGGACGGCGTTGAGATAGACGTTATGGAGTCGCCCTGGATGTATTCCCGAACCGATAAAGAGGCTAATATGCACGTTCTGCACGGCGACGGTTACAGCAATACTAAGAGCGAAAAATCTCCTCTGTATAAAATTCCCGATATGTATACTTCGTTCCACACATACGGCGTTCTGTGGACGGAAGAAGAGTATGTCTTTTATATTGACGGAGCAGAAACGTGGAGAACCAAGCATACCGTGGACGGGCAAACACTCGGAGTGTCAACAGTCAATGAGTATATGATACTGTCCGTCGAAGTCGCGGGTTATACCGCAGAAGACGGCACGCTCGTAGAAGGCAAAAACGCGGACGGATCCGATTATTGGTGCGGAAACCCCGCAGAAAACGACAAGAACAAGCATTACGATTTTGTCATTGATTACGTCAGGGTATATAAGCAAGTCTAATTGACTAAGTTAAAGTTTGATATTAAAAAATACCGCACCCGTGTCGATTGCGGTATTTTTTATTGTGCAGATAAAGACGATGCAAAGAGCAACTCTGCTGCGATTGTACGTCATGATCGGACACGTCATAAAAGAAAAACGGTATGAGACAGGCGGAAAAATAACAGATAAGGTCGTGCTTAGGATAAGTTTTTATTTCCTTTTTTTGTAATATTCATATACGGTTTTTGCAGTAACATAGTTGCGAAACAACTAGTTAAGGCTGAAAAGTCCTTTTTCGTAAACACTACAAAATATATGCGTTAAAAATTGACTACTAATTTTTATTTTGTTATAATATTTTTACTAAGTTTCACGGGGAGAGATTTATGAGCGAAAATCAGCAGCCGAGCAGCGGCGGTACCAAAAAATCCGCCAAAGAATTTTTCAACGATTTGTTGACCAGACTTAAAGTCTTCTGGAAGACTCCGCCCAAGGGCAGATATCTCAATCTAAAAGAGATAGTATGTTTCGGCGGCAGCGCTTTCGGTATGAGCACGATCGTTACCGTCGTATCAGGTCTTATTACGGCAACTCAGATACCTACGATATATAACTTCAACGTTATACACGGCGCGTGGATATGCCTTATCGCAAGTATTCTCGGTCTTATCATACAGCCGTTCTTCAGCAAACTTCTGCAAAATACCAATACCAAGTTCGGCAGATACAAACCTTTTATTCTTATACTCGCTCCGATACTCGCGGTGTTCGCTATTCTTGCGACCTGGCAACCGCAGTTTACGGACGTCAACGACCGTATAGTTTACGCGTACTGCACCTGTATCCCCACGCTTATTTTGTGGAACCTTTTCCAGAATACATACTACATGCTGCCCGGCGTTATTACCCCCAATCAGCAGGAAAGAACGGACATATGGGCTCCCATCGGACTCGTCATAGGTTTTTCTCCGACAGTAATGAACGTTTTAGGTAACGTAATCAAATCATACTTTGGCAATCAAGGTAGAGAGTATATGGCTTACAGATACCTCGGATTTATCTACGCGGTCGTAGGTCTCGTACTCGTGCTGTGTCTGTTCCTCGTAAAAGAAAGACTTATCGTCACCAACGAAAACAAAGAAAAAGTCGGTCTTCTCGAAGGTCTGCGCCTTGTCGTCAAGAACAAGCCGCTTATGATACTTACCCTGGCACTCATATTCGGATGCTGCCGTACAGTCGTCGAGATCGACGCGGAATATATCGGCAGACTCAGATATGCAGTCACCTCGACGGGAGGAATAGACGTTGCGGGCGGTCTTGCTGTCTTCGGTGCATTGACAATGATCACGGGTTTTGCGGTAACGCCCAATATGATATTGTTGCCGTTCCTGACAAGAAAGTTCAACAACCGTACTATAATGATGTTCTGGATGGCATGCAATACGATAGGTTACCTTATACTCGGATGCGTAGGTATAGAAAATATCCCGCAGGGAACCTGGAGTATAATCCTTATCACCACGCTGAGATTTATCTCGCTGTTCAACGCGATAGCGTCCTTGCAGCCGCTTATGATGGCTCAGCTTTCGGACTATCAGCAGTACAAGACGGGTAAACGCCTCGAAGGATTTATACAGACCTTCCTCTATGCACTTGTACTTGTATTCACGAACCTGGGTATCCTCGCTATGGCTTATGTAAAGAGTGAAGTATTCAATTATCAGTCGTCCGCTTTTGTCAAACCTGAGGACGCGCCTGACGATTGGGCACCCGATGCTCAGGCGGTCGAAAGCGCGCTCAAATATTTCAACCTGGCGTTTATAGTATCCGCTGTTTCGGCAGGACTTATGTTTATCGTTATGATATTCTATAAGCTGGGCAAGAAAGAGCATGCCGAAATAGTCGAAAAACTCAAAGAACTCGGACTCAAGCAGGGGAACGAACAGGTCGTTGCAGAAGAAGTCGGTATCGCAGAGATCTCCAAGCAGATCGAAGAGGCAGAAGAAGAACGCATCGCAGAGGGCGAAGTAATGAACGATGCTGACGTCAAGGAAGAGAAAGACAACGAAGCCAAAGACGATTCAGACGGTTCTGACGACAATTCCAACGATTTGAAATTCTGAAACAAACTAATGTAAAAAGCGGGCGCTATGCCCGCTTTTTTTGTAAAGCAGATTTGTTGTTGTTTATTCTGTCAGAGAAAACATATGTCTTGAAAACGGA
Organism: uncultured Christensenellaceae bacterium; assembly: GCA_944383895.1. Lineage (GTDB taxonomy): Bacteria > Bacillota > Clostridia > Christensenellales > UBA3700 > Ornithoclostridium. The sequence goes on from CALWRH010000002.1 coordinate 115,234, forward strand.
GAGGAAATGAAAAAGAAAACATTTTTGGTCGCAATTATATTAGTTGCAGTTGTTGTTATGTCGGCAGTATTTGTTGCGTGCGTAAATACCGATCTGTCGGATTATTCGTATCCCGAAGGGTTCGAGGACGTTTTATCGGGATACGATCTCGCTCGGGCTGAAGACTGCGACGTAAGAGTCATGACTTTCAATATGCTCGTGCATATGGAAAGCTGGGGAGGCTCCGAGGTCCCGCCTCGTGCGAAAATGTTTGTAAAAGTGCTCGAAGAGGTAAAACCCGACGTCATCGCGGCGCAGGAGGTGTGCAGCGATTGGCATAAGGTACTTGAGGCGAATATAGGCGACGAGTATGAAATAATCGAGCCCAAAATAGATTTTATCAATAAAAACAAAACTCCTGTTATATATAATAAGAATACTTTGGATCTGATAGAAAGCGGATATACCGCTTATTCCGAGGGCGACGAAAACGGATGCAGAGGAATCACGTGGGGCGTGTTTACGGTAAAGGCGACGGGCAAACATTTCGTACTGACGAGCACGCATCTCGATTTGATAAGAGAGGGAAAGGAAAAAGAAGAACTCGGAATAATGAATACACAGGCAGACGAGCTGCTTGCAAAGATTTCAGAACTAAAGAGCAAGTACGGCGGATCCGTGATCGCGTGCGGAGATTACAACAGCTTGGAGAGCGGAGATACTCCCGCTTATGACGGTAAGACATACGGAGAATACGCCGCGATGAAGATATATGAAAAGCTCGCCGATTCTCTTGTCGACGTGAAGTACAAAGAAGGACTCGATATAGTCTGCTCGGACAGCAGCAAAGCTTTTGCGCCTACCTGGGATCACATATTCGTAAGCGGAGGGGCAAATGCCGAAAAACTCTTTATCCTGGACGATAAGGTTTTTGAAAAGATGAGCGATCATTTCGCTGTGTTTGCGGATATCATACTGTAAAATTGAGATAACGCGTAAAAAATAAAACGCACCGAAACAATCGGTGCGTTTTACAGTTATTATAAGTCTGAGGTGAAATCAGTCGTCGAAATCTTCGTATTCTCCGTAGGTGTAGACGTATCTGAAGGGGTCTTCTTCGGTTCCCGCGCCTTCAACGGTGATGAATACTTCTATCATCCTGCCGTCTTTCATGACTTCGGCTTCGATATATTCTTTGCCGTTTCTGACCTTTTTCTCGTATTTGCACTGGAAGACCTGACCGTTTTCGTAGCTCTTCATCTCGATTTCCTGCTTGTTTCCTTCGTTCTCGAATTCGAGTTCGAAACGTTTTACGAGCTGGTTGTCGTTGTAGATCTTGTATTCGAACTGCTGCTCGGTTTCGCCTTCTTCTTCCTCATTTGACTGCTCGAAAATTATATACTCTCCGTTGTCGCCGCGCACAGTCATCTTATAGGACGTTTCGCTTTCGGTAACGCCGTCTTCGGTTTCGGTTTCAACCTCTTTTCTGCCGTTCATTTCATATACGTTTTCGCCCGATATCACTATGCCTTCGAGAGCGAAAGACTGCTTTGTTTCGTATTCCCATTTGCTCTCGTCCTTGTGACCGTCTTTATCCACGCTTTCGTGGTTGCCCGTTTCGAGCTGGTTGAAATACATCGTATAAGATTGAGTTGCGCCTTCGAGATTCTTGGTAGAAACCGTCATTTTGATCTCGTAAACGCCGTAATATTCGTCGTCTTCAGCAGGCGCGCTCTGTTCGATACTGATGGCATTGTCGCCCATGTAATTCTCGAGCACAGCGAACTGCGCTTTGACTTCTTCGATCTCTTCTTCGGTTAGCTGCTGACCTTCGAGAGCGTTGTCTCTTCCGAGTGCCGCCGCGAGAGCGGTGTTTGTCTGCATTTCGTCGAGAATTAATGCGGACGACGTTGCGCTCATTGCTACGAGCTCTGCGTTGGAACTGAAGTCGATGCCTGAATTATTTTTATTTGACGTGTTGTCAAGCCCGCAAGCTACGAGCAGAGAGCTCAAAGCAAGGCACAAGGTTAAAATTACTGCCAATACGATATTCTTTTTTTTCATTATCGTTTCCTCCCTTTGGGTTTCTTCGTCTATATAACAAAGCTGAAATGATTTTTACCAAAGCTTTATAAAAAAATTCTGAAACAAGTTAAAAAAGTTCAGGATATAATTAAAAGGGGAGATGGCGTTAAGACATTTTTCAGCGTTGACACACGTCGGATGTGCCATTATAATGTAGACGTATAATTAAGGAGGCGAAACCAATGGACTCGGGGCAGCTTATTTCGTATTGTCTGCAGAAACAAGACGCATATGAAGATTTCCCTTTCGGAGACGGTTATATCGTCATCAAAATAAAGTCTGAGAAAAAACCTAAAGGCGTAATATTTGCTGAAATATTTACTCTCAACGGAGAAGAAAAATTCACTTTCGGCACGGACAGCGAAACGGCAGAGTTTCTCAGAGGTTTCTATCCGGACGTCGTAGTGAGAGGTTATCATTGTCCTCCCGTGCAGGCGAGATACAAGAGTACGGCAACACTCGGCAGACTTGACGACGAAACGGTTGTAAAACTCGTCGATCTCTCGTATGCTCGGGCATTGACGAAATTGTGATTTCAGAGCGACTGACGGTTCAGTCGCTTTTCCATTTTGAAATTTATAAGAAGTTCGCCGTTTCTTGCTACCTGTTGCATGAGAGTTGTCTGATAGCCGAGTTTTTCGAAAAAGGGCTTGGCTGTAACAGACGCTTCGACAAATGAAAGATCGCATAAAAAGCTGTCTTCCGCGTCTTTTACGAGCATAGAGCCGATGCCTTTGCCTTCATGCCCCGGCATGACGTACAGTCTGTCTATATGACCGCTGTCTTCGCAGTCGCAGAAACCGACTATTTTTCCGTTCTCTATTGCTACGGTCGTGTGCCTTGACGCAAACTCGCGTTCCCATTTAGCTTTGTCGGCACAGTTCAGCCAGGCGCTGATCTGAGCAGGAGTGTAGTCCTTTTTGCAAAGCGTGCTTATGGACTCTCTGAAGACGTGCAATATCCCCCCCGATGTCCGAGGGGATATATCTTCGTAAAGTTACGTTGCCAAAATTCGGTTTATCAATCGTCATAAAGCTCTTCTAAAAATTCTTCCCAATAGTCTTCGTCTTCTTCGGGATCTGCGAGGCTCTCGTAGTAGTCTTCGATAAGATCGGCGAGTATTTCGCAGCCTTCTTTATCCGTATGGTTTTTTACGGTTTGTCTGAACGCGTCTATCTCTTGTTCTGTTTTGCCTTCGGCGTGCAATCTGTTTTCTATGATCTTGTCGGATTCTTCGTACATCCAGGCGTCGAGAATATTTTTGAGGTCGCGTCTGTTCTGTCTGCCGATCTCTTTGAGCCTGTATTCTTCCTCTTTAGCCAGGCTTTTTGCCTCTTTTGCAGAGAGTCCGTCAAGTATAAGCTTGTATTCGTACACCTCTATATAGCTTTCGAGATGTTCTTCGAGTTCTTCTCCGAGCGGTTTCAAGGTCTGTTCCTTCCATTTGTCTATGACGTCTTCCATGACGTCGTCGTCAAAGCCCTGTTTTTCGAGTTCTTCTTCCCACATTTCTTCGAGCGCGTCGAGTTCCTGTTCTTTGGTTATGTCGTACTGTTTGAGAAGTCTGTGCAGTTCGAGCACGGTTTTTTCGTCAAGACCGTCCGTCTGTCCGTATGCGGCGATTATATCGTCGATGAGCTGCTGTTTTGCCTCTTCTCCGTCTTCGGTAACTATCGTGCCGCCGCTTTCGGTGACAACGGACGATACGTTTGCCGCAAGCTCTGACAGATATTGTCCGCTTATTGCAGAGTCTTCGTTGTAAGCAAGGATGTTGACCTGACTGTTGTTTGCGTTGACGTAGCCGAGCTTTACAGACGTCGTGATTATGTCGGAGCAGACGTCGTAGACAGAGCCGCCGATATAATTTTTGCCGAGCAGGACGATCCTTGCGTCGCTGTTGAGTCCCGTGACTGATTTTACTGAGCCGTTTTCGTCCGCGAGGACTTCAAAAGACGGATTTATGTCGATAAGGAACAGAGTGTCGGATTTGTTTTCTGCCGTAATATTTCCTTTTTCTTTCGTTGACGGCCATGTGAAAATCAAGGTAAGCGCAAGTGCCAGAACGAGTACGCAGGCGACTGCGGACATGGCGAACGCAAGACCTCTTTTTGACTTCGCACGCTTGGGCTGAGGAGCAGGGAAGAGTTGCCCTTTGATTTTCTCTTTGAGTTGTTCGTCAGGGAGCAGTCTGTCCGCGTCTTTTTTCAGATCTTTGGATATTCTGTTCATTTTACTCCTCCTTTGAGGTGTCTGCTCAGCAAATTCAACGATTGCTTTAATCTGTAAGACACCGTCGATATAGGCAGATCGAGAGCTTTTGCCGCCTCTCTTCGTCTGTATCCCGCTATCGCGCACATTATGACGATCTTATAATCCGTTTCGTCAAGAAGACTTTTTGCGAGAGATATGAGCCCGAAACTGTCTTCGTCCGGCATTGAGAAATCGCCTTCTCTCAGATGTTCGTCGGTTGAAAAATCCGTTGCGGTCTGACGTTTTGCGCGATTGTATTCGTTGAGAGCCGTATTTCTCGCGATAGTCGTTATCCATGCGGTAAAGTTGTCTGCATTGTATCCATCAATGTTGCTGACCGCTTTCAGGTAAGTGTCCTGCACGACGTCTTCGGCAGCGTGTTTGTTGCCGAGGATCCCGTAGGCGACGAAGAACACGACTTTATAAGTCGTATCGTAGATATAATCGAACGCCCGGCTGTCACCTTCTTTGAGCCTCAGCACGGCTTTTTCCAACGCTTTGTCTGACATCTTTCACCTATATAACAATTTCAGAAAAATATTTGCCAACTTTTCCGATAATTTTATGATAAATTATTTGTGGATTATAGTCAAGAGAGATTGAAGACAGAGAGTTTGTATTTGATATAACAAGAGAAATACATGTCGGATCGTATAAAAAAGCCGCAAACGACAGAGTAAAAGTCTGAAACTCTTATCGGTTTGCGGCGGTAGATACGGTATGTTGAATATCAGGCTGCTTTATCGTCAGTGTTGTCGGATTTTTTGCCGAGTTTTGATTTTATCAGAGCGATCAGATCGATGTCCTTGACAGTGAAGTATGTCGAAAGAATAGGCACAGCCAGGAAGATCGCGCCCATTATCGTGCCGAGAGCGTATATAAGATATTGCAGCCAGCCTTTGCCGAATATATCCTGAAAAGAGTAGCATATATCCCTGACCATCTCGTCTATGAAAGCAGGAAAAGTCGAGCCTGCGGCTATCGGGATGCAGAGTATGAACGCAAGAAAAAGCGGAATAGTCAGAATTGTGCTGTAAGTGCAGACCGCTATCGAGAAAACGTTTTTTACCTTGCCCTTAAAAGTGCCTGCCGCCGCAGACATGAGCATTATGCCTGCCGCCATCGTAATGACTACGATAACGTATCTTGCGATAAGATTGGGTATATTGCTTATATAAGTAAGCCCTACGTTTACTCCCGTAGTCTGAGCGAGAGTCAGCAGCCCCCATACGTTGAGCCCTGCCGCGACGATTATCATTATCGCCTGAATACATTTCTTTTTGTTTTCTTCCGTCATAAAACTTCTCCCTTATCCGTGCGAAAACGCACGCCCATATTTTTATTATACATAAGGACGGGGCAGGGTACAATACGGGATAAGAAATTTATTTATTACGTCAAAAAATTGGCAGATATCATGTCTGAAAATACGCGTTTTTCAGATAAAAGTGTATTATCGATATAGTTCTTATGATGATAAAAAATACGCGCCGCGGCAGGTGCGACGCGCACACGTCATTTTTATACGTATTACAGGACGAACATAAGCACGACAAAGATAATGAGAAGTATGGCCACTGCGATTTCTGCCGATAGCCAGGTTATTTTCTGAATTTTTCGGATGCGTAACGTATTGTCGACGCATTTCTTTGATATCTGAGTAAAAATCACCGTTCCTATAAGACAGAGAGAGGACAGGATGCCGAAGAAGGAAAAGCCGAATCTGAACCCGGATATATAGACCGCTCCGTCATGCAACTGAGTATACAGTTCCGTCGACACGATTCTGTATCTGAAAAATCCTGAAGGAAAGAGTTCTGCCGTCGCGGTATACAGGTTGCCGAGTTCTCCTCCTATGAAAAGCATTGTGGTGGCTATAAGGTTTGCAAGATCTGCTAAAGCGATCATCGCCATGATGCCTGTCGCCGCAACGTCGTAGAAGTTGACGTATTTTCTCATAAAGATAAACACGATGAGAGCGATTATGCCGAATAAGCAAAAGCAAAGCCTCGACCATAACATAAAATAAGGACCAGATCCGAAACTGACCGCAAAGATCTCTATGACGGAAACAATTATTGCGGCAGTGAACAACAGCGCGGGATAGGCGTATTCTTTTGCTATCAGCTTTTCAAGCGGTTTAGGATATGTCATAAAAAATGCCCCTCTCAATGTATAATTCGAGTATATTATAATAATACACGTTTGTCAACTTCGTGTTTTTGTACAGTCAGGTTATAAAACGAAAATATACAAGTAACGAATACGAGAAAAGATCTGCGCGGGTTTTGAGCCCGCGCAAAAGTCGTTTGATATTATTTATTCGCACCCGTGTAGATTATACGCGTTTACATGTCGCTTTGGCGACAGAATTATGTACATTGAAATCACAAGGGCAGTTGAATTCTGCGTCCGTCATGACGTTCAGAGAAAGCAAGTGGACCTTAATATTCCGGCGGGACCATAGGTAAGTATTTTTCTGCCCTTAGCGGAGCGAAATACAGATGATTGAGAAGGAGCAGAGTGATTGCCGTTATTGTCGCAACTACGAGCACGGTAATAAATACTCTGCGGTTCACTTTGTCTATCGTCGCGGATCTCTCGGGATGTCTGCTTTCAATAACTGAACATACCGCGAAATATATCAGGAACAGTCCTTCCATCAAGCCGAGGAAAGTGAAAGAGTATTGATAATCGAGAAATTTCGCATAAGAAGGATCTGACGATATCAGTACGCAGCGGTATCTGACAAGTCCTCCCGGGAAGATGTCGATTTCGTGCAATAATTTGTCAGGCACGGAAACGAGCATATCGTTCGTCCTGAACAGATAAAAATCCGCTATGGCCGCAAACAAAAGTATAGCCGTTGCCGTGACGTCGTAGAAGTTGACGTTTTTGTGCATGATCGCAAACAGTATCAGAAAACAAAGACATATTATCATCAGAACGATTCTGCTTGCGCTGATAAAAGATTTGTAAATGCCGAAACTGACCGCGAATATCTCTATGATAGCAACTATCAGAGCCGCAGAGAACAGCAATGCGGGGAAAGCGTATTTTTTTGCAACTATCTTTTCGAGTTTTTCAGGATACGTCATAAAATCTCCCCCTTCGTCCTTCCGAGATCATTGTATTATAAAGAAAAGTTTTTGTCAATAATGAAAAAACGCCCTGCTGTCAGGCAGGGCGTAGGTATTTGTATTTTGTTTTTACAGCTTTTTATCCGCTTTGTAGGTCGTGTGCAGTATCTCGTGCGCTTTATGGCTGTTGGGGAATCCGAGGAATTCGTCGTACAGTACGTCCATTACGGGAGAATCTGCCGAGCGGCGCAGTGTATTGCTTACGTCGCTTGAGTACAGAGCTCTTGCGCGTGCCTCTTTGAGCTCGACGCTGTTGCGGACGCTGTCCGAAAGCGTGGGCTGACCTCCGCCGTTTACGCAACCACCGGGGCAAGCCATGATTTCGATAAAATCGTATTTTTTAGCTCCCGACTTTATGGACTCGAGAAGGGTGCGGGCGTTTTCAAGACCCGACGTTACCGCTACGCGCAGAGTATGTCCCGCCACGAGATAAGTAGCCTCTTTAATTGGCTGAGTGCCGCGTACCGCAAAGAAGTCGAGCACTTCGAAATTGCCGTCGAGCATGTGAGCTGCCGTTCTCAAAGCCGCTTCCATAACGCCGCCCGTCGCGCCGAATATCGCACCTGCGCCCGTCGCGGTAGCGAACGGGTTGTCGAATTCTTCGTCGGGGAGCTCGTTGAACTTGATACCCGCCGTCTTTATCATGCGGGCGAGCTCTCTCGTCGTTATAGCCGCGTCAACGTCGCCTTTCATCTGTTCGCGCTTGCACTCGTATTTCTTCGCTGTGCATGGTATTACGCTGACGACGTAAAGAGATTTCGGATCTACGCCGTGTTTTTCGCACCAATAGCTCTTGAGCAGAGCACCGAACATCTGTTGCGGAGATTTGCAGGAAGATATATTGGGGATAAACTCAGGATAAGTCTGTTCTACGAACTTTATCCATGCGGGGCAGCAGGACGTGAACATAGGCATAGGCTTGTTGGTCTTTATGCGGTTGATGAGCTCGCTTGCCTCTTCCATTATCGTAAGGTCTGCGGTAACGTCCATATTGAATACCGCATAAGGATTCAGCCTTCTTATAGCCGCAACCATCTTGCCTTCGACGTTGGTGCCGATAGGCATGTCGAAAGCCTCTCCGAGCGTCGCTCTTACAGAAGGAGCGGTAAAGAACACGACTTTTTTGGTGCTGTCGCCGAGAGCCGCCCATACTTCGTCCACGTTGGATTTTTCGCTGAGCGCGCCTACGGGGCAGGCGACTATACACTGACCGCAACCTACGCACGGAGAGTCCGAAAGCGGACGGTCGAACGCGCTGCCTATATGTACGTTAAAGCCTCTGCCGATAGGTCCTATCGCGTTGACGTGTTGTTTGCGGCAAGCCGCTACGCAGCGCATGCAGTTGATGCATTTATCGTTGTCGCGCACGACGTAAGGCGTGGACAGATCTATCGGGAGAACGAAGTCTTCGCCTTTGAAACGGTCTTCGTCTACGCTGTAACCGAGCGAGAGTTTCTGCAGCTCGCAGTTATGGTTGCGCTCGCATGAAAGACATTTTTTCTTGTGTTTGCTGAGGAACAGCTCGAGCGTCATTTTGCGTGAACTGCGGCATTTTTCGGTATTCGTTCTGACTTCCATGCCTTCTGCTACGGGGTATACGCAAGCGGCAACAAGACCGCGCGCGCCCGTTGCCTCTACTACGCACATACGGCACGAGCCTACGCAGTTTACGTCCTTGAGAAAGCACAGGGTAGGGATCTCGATATGCGCCTTTCTCGCCGCCTCGAGTATCGTCGTACCTTCGGGTACGGATACGGATATTCCGTTTATTTTAAGATTGACCATTTTTTCCATTTTCTCCACCTCACTTTCTCTCTATCGCGCCGAATTTGCAGTTTGCCATACACAGTCCGCACTTGACGCATTTGGACGTGTCGATGACGTGCGGTTTCTTGACTTCGCCGCTGATCGCCTTGACGGGGCAGTTTCTCGCGCAGAGCGTACAGCCCTTGCACTTGTCGGCGATGATATGGTATGTAAACAAAGCTTTACAAACACCGGCAGGACAAATTTTGTCGACGATATGTGCCTCGTACTCTTTGCGGAAATAGCGCATTGTTGAAAGTACGGGGTTGGGCGCAGACTGTCCGAGAGCGCAGAGCGAGGATTGTTTCATATGGTTGGCGAGCTCTTCTATCTTGACGAGATCTTCGGGTTCGCCTTTGCCTTCGGTTATCTTGGTTAGAAGTTGCAGCAGACGCTTGGTACCTATACGGCACGGGGTGCATTTTCCGCAGGATTCGTCCGCGGTGAATTCGAGGTAGAACTTGGATATGTCCACCATACAGGTATCTTCGTCGAGGATTATCATACCGCCGCTGCCCATCATCGAGCCGATAGCGAGCAGGCTGTCGTAATCGATCGGCGTGTCTATGCACTCTGCGGGGATACATCCGCCCGACGGTCCGCCCGTCTGTGCGGCTTTGAATTTCTTTCCGCCCGGTATGCCGCCGCCTATCTCTTCTACGATTTCTCTCAGGGTAGTGCCCATAGGAACTTCGACAAGACCGACGTTGGTTATCTTGCCGCCGAGAGCAAATACCTTGGTGCCCGAAGAAGTCGGGGTACCTATAGAGGAGAACCACGCCGCGCCGTTCATGATTATCGGGTTGACGTTCGCCCAGGTTTCGACGTTGTTGAGTATCGTCGGCTTGCCGAACAAACCTTTGACGGCAGGGAAAGGAGGACGGGGGCGGGGTTCGCCGCGATGTCCTTCTATACTCGTCATGAGTGCGGTTTCTTCTCCGCAGACGAACGCGCCTGCGCCGAGACGTATCTCTATATCGAAATCGAATCCCGAGCCGAGTATGTTCTTGCCGAGCAGTCCGTATTCGCGTGCTTGCTTGATGGCGATTTTAAGACGTTGTACCGCAACGGGGTATTCAGCGCGGACGTATATGAATCCGTGATTGGAGCCTATCGCGTAACCTGCGATCGCTATTGCCTCGAGTACGCAATGCGGATCGCCTTCGAGGACTGAGCGGTCCATAAACGCACCGGGGTCGCCTTCGTCGGCGTTACAGCAGACGTATTTGACGTTGCCTGCGGACGCTTTTGCGAAAGACCACTTTCTTCCCGTCGGGAAACCTGCGCCGCCGCGACCTCTGAGACCGCTCGCGAGCATTTCGTTTATAACGTCGTCGGGAGTCATTTCGCGCAGTACTTTTTCGAGCGCTGCATAGTCGCCCGCGCCGATAGCCTCTTCTATGTCTTCGGGAGCTATGACGCCGCAGTTTCTGAGGGCGATCCTCATCTGTTTTTTATAGAAAGGAGTTTCGGCAAACGGGATTATCGAGCCGTCTTTTGCGACCGTGCCCTGATAGAGCAGTTCTTTTACTATTTCTCCGCCTTTGACGAGATGTTTTTCAGCAACCGTCCTGACGTGCTCGGGAGTCATCTGTGCGTAGAACGCGCCTTCGGGGTAAACGATCATTATAGGACCGAGTGCGCACAGACCGAAACAGCCAGTCTTGACGACGAGTATGTCGTCTATATTGAGTTCTTTGAGAGATTGTTCGAGTTGAGCGATGACCTGCATCGAGTGAGAAGAGGTACAACCCGTACCGCCGCAGACGAGTACTTGTTTGCGGTATCCCGTCTTGGCTGCGAGTTTTTCGCCTTCTTCCTTGATAACGCGGCGAACGCGTATCAGATCTTTTTTCTTTTCGCGTATTGCGTCGAGCTGGGCGTTCGTCATTTGTTGTCCCCCCTGTATTTGTCAAGAATTTCTTTTACGGATTCGGGCTTAAGTCGGCCGTAGACCTCTTCGTCTATCATCATGACGGGAGCGAGTCCGCACGCGCCTACGCAACGGCAGCTGTCTATAGAGAACAAGCCGTCTTCGGTGCACTCTCCGCATTTGATGCCGAGTTGTTTTTCAACCTCGGCGAGTATCTTGTCTGAGCCTTTGACATAGCAAGCCGTACCGAGGCATACGCTGATGCGGTGCTTGCCCTTGGGGTTGAGCGAGAACTGAGAATAGAACGTTGCAACGCCGTAAACTTCGGAAAGAGAAATTTCAAGTCCTTCAGCTATCATTGTCTGAACTTCGATAGGCAGGTAGCCGTAAATGCCTTGAGCTTCCTGCAGAACGTGCATCAGACAGCCCGGAGTAGAGCGGGATTCTTCTATGACCGCCATAAGCCGCGCCTTTTGTTCGGCAGTGCCGTGGAACGCAGAATTTTTATTCATATAACCTCCTTATCCCCGAAAAGAGCAGAGAACCTGCAAAATATTTTCGGATAATACATATCTATTGTAACATATGTTAAAAAAATATCAAAGTAATTTTTTATTTATTATCCGAACAATTTTTGTGTAACTATTTTTGCAAAAATAAGAAAAAATGTTGATTTTGCAATTGGCGAGATTTTGACTTCAAAAATATTGACAATTGATTTTTAATCGGTTATTATATATTAGACATCGCGAAAATAAAGTTTCTTTGCTGCTTAGGCTTTGCAGGCGCGAGGCGGATAAAAAACGGTTGATAATCGTTTTAGCCGAGCGGACCGCTTGACGTATAAATCGGCAGACAAATAAAGCAGCTTATGCGGGCGGGAAGAGCGCGTCCTTCCAAGGACGAAACGCAGAGGGTTGCAATAACGATCAGACAATTTAATAACCTTATATGCTGCTATGGCTCAGCAGGTAGAGCACGTCCTTGGTAAGGACGAGGTCACCGGTTCAAATCCGGTTAGCAGCTCCATTTACGGCACTGTCCAAAAAGACAGTGCCTGTTTTTTGCTCTGCTAACCGTCATTGAAATCGTGACGCTCACTGTGTTCTCTGTTCCGTCGTGCGGCATGCGCACTCCCTACAAATCCGGTTAGCAGCTCCATTTAAGGCACTGTCCAAAAAGACAGTGCCTGTTTTTTGCTCTGCTAACCGTTATTGAAATCGTGACGCTCACTATGTTCGCTATTCCGTCGTGCGGCATACGCACTCCTTACAAATCCGGTTAGCAGCTCCATTTAAGGCACTGTCCAAAAAGACAGTGCCTGGTTTTTGCTCTGCTAACCGACATTGAAATCGTGACGCTCACAGAGTTCGCTATTCCGTCGTGCGGCGTGCGCACTCCTTACAAATCCGGTTAGCAGCTCAATTAAAAACAATCGATCTGTAAAAAATTGAGATAAAGTTCAAGTGAAATGAAATTTTCTGTTTAAGGTTACTTTGCCGTACCCATTAAAAAAGCGACGGCGGCAAGATAAAAGTCGCGTAGCTGAGCCAATACGTTATACGGTAGAGAGATTGAGCCGTGAAATCGTACGGCAAGTATCATTACGAGAGAAAACAACCCCACAGCGCCAACGACGTTTGTCTGTATTGTAATGCGGATGCTTTTTTCTGCTAAAGTTTTGTCGGAGATCTTTACGGACATAAAATTTTTGCTTAAGAAATATCCGACGAGTACTGCGGCAGACGTGCGCATGACTACGTCAAGGACGGATTTTTCGTCTCCTTGTGGCAGAGGTAAAAAGACGCAAAGCGCGATATATACGAAATGTATCGCGAAGAAGGAAAGCAACCATATATCGTTGGTATTTATACGGTTGAAAGTATGATTTTGCAGACGGTTTCCTTTTGTGCTCATGTTTCATAATATGAAATCCGCGGTTTGATTGTAAATTTCAGAGTGCGGGGCTTAGACGGATCGAAAATTACATAACCGTGAAAAGAACGCAAAGACTAAGCTTATGAGAAAGATAACGATTTTTATAATAGCGCTTGTCTGCGGCACCTTGTCCGCGGTAAACGGTTCTGCCGATATGCGGCAAAACGAAGAAACGCTGTGCGAGATATGCGCTGTATTGGACAGCACGGGCGTCGAACAGAAAGTTACTGTGACGGGCATACGTTTTGCAAAAGGCTCCGAATATTTTACCGACATAAAAATAAACTTGCCTGACGGGAGAGAGATAATTCCTTGTACCGACGAAGGGTACGGAGCTGGCGTTGCGGCTTTCGATTTTACGGGAAACAGATACAGTCAGCTGTTTTATTTTGCAAGCAGCGGCGGCAGCGGAGGGTACGGATATTTTTACGTTTTCGATTGCTCCGAAGAAAAAACTAAAGTTTTATTCGACTATCAAAAATTCCAAAACGTTTATACTGCCAAATATGCAGACAACTACCGTCTTAACGTGTATAAAGACAATAAATTGTTCGTCACTTACGACGTGTCGGATTATGAAAACGAGCGAGAATTATGGAACGACGACGGCGTATTTACAGGCGACGCGCAGCCTTATGTTAGTGATCTCAATTTTGTCGAGCCCGTGTTCGTTTACAGCCTTAACAGATACAGGCTCAACGTATGGCAGAACGTTGTAGGAAAGGTAAGTATCGACGTTGTAGGACGTATAATAACCTCTCTGGATCTCGGGAAAGGAAAATATTCCTTTGTTACGCTTTCCGCGGCATAACACTGTGGTAAAAAGAAAATGCCTTAAAGAAAATCAGCGATCTTAATTTTACGCCAAAACGCAAAATACACGTTTCAAGTCAAACTGTGTATTTATTATATTTATTTTATAATATATCCTGTTGCGCATAAATAAAACGTGTGATATAATGAACGAGTAAAAAACAAACGGAAGGATAAATATGAACATTAAATTTTCACCCCCCGATATCTCGCAGGCAGAGATCGACGAAGTAGTCGATACGTTGCGTTCGGGCTGGATCACAACGGGACCCAAGACAAAACTTTTTGAAAAGAAGATCGCAGAATTCTGCAATACGGAAAAAGGCGTTTGCCTCAATTCTGCAACGGCGGGACTCGAGCTTATTCTCAGGTTATTCGGCATAGGCAAAGGCGACGAAGTCATCACAAGCGCTTACACGTATACCGCAAGCGCGAGCGTTATCGAGCACGTCGGTGCGAAAGTCGTGCTTTGCGACATAACCGATAACGGTTACGAGATGGATTATGACCGTCTTGCCGATCTCATAAACGAAAAGACAAAGGCGGTAATACTCGTAGACATCGCGGGCAAGATATGCGATTACGACAGAGTGCGCAAAATGCTCGAGAGCAAAAAGGGCATGTTTAAGGCGGCGAACGATCTGCAGGCAAAACTCGGCAGGGTACTTCTTATCGCAGATGCGGCTCACAGTTTCGGTGCGAAAAAGGACGGAAAGATGAGCGGAGAACATGCTGACTTCACCTCTTTCAGTTTCCATGCGGTAAAGAACCTCACGACGGCAGAAGGCGGCGCGGTAGTATGGAAGAACATAGACGGCGTTGACAACGACGAGCTTTACCGTCAGTTCATGTTGTGGTCGTTGCACGGACAGAGCAAGGACGCTCTTGCCAAAAACCAGCTCGGCGCGTGGGAATACGACATCAAGATGTGCGGTCTCAAGTGCAACATGACCGATATCATGGCGGCTATCGGACTCGCGCAGCTGAAGAGATACGAAGGACTTCTCGCCCGCAGAAAAGAGCTTATAGGAAGATACGACGCCGCGCTTAAAGATTACGGAGAAGTCGTTGAGCATTACGGAAAGAATTTTGCGTCGAGCGGACATCTTTATCTTATAAGAGTGAACGGTATCGACGAAAAGCAGAGAAACGCGATCATTGTCAAAATGGCGGAAAAGGGCGTTGCTACCAACGTACATTACAAGCCGCTGCCGATGCATACCGCTTACAAGGATCTCGGTTTTGACATAAAGGACTACCCTAAGGCATACGAAAAGTACAGAAACGAGATCACGTTGCCTCTGCATACGTTGCTTTCTGACGAAGAGGCGGATTATGTGATAGACGCTTTCAAAAAATCCGTACAAGAGGTCGTTTATGCAAAATGAAGAGATCAAAGACAAGGTGACGGCGGATAATGCTGCAAATACGGCGGAAGAAACCGTCGTTGCCGACGCTGCCGTAAACACTGAGGATACGTCGGAGAAGAACTCCGAGATCGATTTCGACGCGCTGCTCAGAAAAAAGAGATTTTCGCTCTTTCTCAAGCGTTGTTTCGACATCACCGCGTCCGCTTTAGGACTCTTGTGTCTTGCACTGCCGTTTATCGTGATAGCCGTTATCATAAAGGCAACGTCCAAAGGTCCCGTCTATTTCAGGCAGGTCAGAGTGGGCAAGGACGGTAAAGAGTTCCGCATATTCAAGTTCCGCACAATGGTCGTGGATGCGGAGAAAAAAGGCATGCAGATCACCGTCGGAGCGGACAGCCGCATAACGGGCATCGGCAAATTCTTGCGCAAGACCAAGATAGACGAACTGCCGCAGCTAATAAACGTGCTTATCGGACAGATGAGTTTCGTAGGTCCTCGTCCCGAAGTGCCGAGGTACGTCGCGATGTACAGCGATTATCAGAGAAACATACTCAAGATCAAGCCGGGAATAACCGAACTCGCGTCAATAGTCTACCGTGACGAAAACGACGTACTTGCCAAGAGCGAGGATCCCGAGGCGACATACATCAACGAAATAATGCCGAAGAAGATCGAGCTTAATATGCAGTATATGCAAAAGCTCGGGTTCTGGTACGATATCAAACTGATATTCATGACCTTTGCGGCGATACTGAGGTGAAAATGGATTACAGCGTACTTATGTCCGTATACAAGAATACGGATAAAAACGAATTCGTCGAGTGCATAGACAGTCTTAGAGTGCAGGACCCGGCACCTAAAGAAATAGTCTGCGTTATAGACGGACCCGTAGCGGGAGAGCTTGCCGCGCAGATAGAGGAGTACGGCAAAGACCCGCTTTTCGTGTTTGTTCCGCTTGAGCAGAACGTAGGGCTCGGCAACGCTCTGAGAGAGGGCACGGCGCATTGTTCTTGTGAGTGGATAGCGCGTATGGACAGCGATGATATCTGCGCGCCCGACAGGATGCAAAAGCAGGTCGCTTTTCTCGAGAGTCATCCCGATGTCGACGTTCTCGGCAGCAATATAGCCGAGTTTATAGGCACCAAAGACAATGTCGTCAGCGAAAGAAAGGTGCCCGAAGATCACGACGGGATATGCGATTATCTCAAAAAGAGATGTCCTTTCAACCACATGACGGTATTCATCAGAAAGACCGCGCTCGAAAAGGCAGGCGGTTATCTGCATTGGCATTACAACGAGGACAGCTATCTGTGGGTCAGGATGTATCTTGCGGGAGCGAGGTTTGCCAACATTGCGGAAAATCTCGTGTTCGCCCGCATAAACGAGGCGACTTTCCAAAGACGCGGCGGCTATAAGTATTACAAGAGCGAGCGCGATCTTTTCAAATTCATGTACAAGAACAAGGTCATCGGATATTTCGATTATCTTGTCGCCAAGACGATACGATTTGTCGTACAGGTCCTTATGCCCAACCGCGTAAGGCAATGGTTTTTCAAGACGTTTGCAAGGAGCTGAAAATGAGAAAAATAGATTTGAAAGAACTCAAAGAGATACTTCTCGAGATTATGGACGAAATACACGAGATATGCGAAAAGCACGATCTCAGATATTACCTTGCGGGCGGCACGCTCATCGGCGCGGTAAGGCACAACGGTTTTATACCGTGGGACGACGATATGGACATCCACATGCCAAGACCCGATTACGATAAATTCATGCAGATTTACCCCAAGGAAGGCAAAAACGTGCTTTACGAGCACTGCATCAACGAGAATTACAAATATCCTTATGCGAAACTTTGCAAGAAAGGTACGCGCGTAATAGAGAAAGGCGGCTTCGGCGGCGTGGATATGGGCGTATTTATAGACATTTTCCCGCTCGACGCGCTCGGCAACAACGAAAAAGAGGCAAAGTCGCTTATGAGAAAACTCGTGCCTTACGTCAATCTCAATCTGAGTCTTCTCGTGGAACAGTGGAGGGATAACGTATCTTTCGTAAAGAATTTCGCTATATGGAATCTGCACAACGTTGCGATTATGGCGGGCGGGCACAAAAAGCTGCTCGATAAGATAGATAACATTATCCGCACATACGATTACGAAAGCAGCTCTCTCGTCGGAGAATTTATAGATGAGATACAGTATAAGAGAATAGTGAAGAAAAAGCTTTACGACGCGCGCATATTGCACGAGTTCGAGGGAAGACAATATTATATTCCCGCCGATTACGATGCGATACTCACGCAGTTTTACGGAGATTACATGACGCCGCCGCCCGAAGAAAAGAGAGTGGTGGTGCACGGGTTCGACGCGTTCGTGCTCGACGAAAAAGAATAAGGGAGAAAAATCATGAGAAAAATCGAAATCGAAGAATTGAGAAAGATCTTGCTTGAGCTCATGGACGAAATACACGCGTTCTGCGAAAAGCACGGTCTGAAATATTATCTCTCGGGAGGCACTCTTATCGGGGCGATAAGGCACAAAGGATTTATACCGTGGGACGACGATATTGATATTTATATGCCAAGGCCCGATTACGACAAATTTATGCAGATATATCCAAAAGTAGGGGATAATATTCTGCACGAACATTGCCTTAATGCGGATTATAAATATCCTTATGCAAAATTGTGCAAGTCGAATACCCTTCTTATTGAAAAAGGTGGTTACGGAGGGATCAACATGGGCGTCTATTTGGATATTTTTCCGCTCGACGCTCTTGGTAACAGCGAAAAAGAGGCAAAGTCGCTTATGAGAAAGCTCGTGCCTTACGTCAATCTCAATCTGAGTCTTCTCGTGGAACAGTGGAGGGATAACGTATCTTTCATAAAGAATTTCGCTATATGGAATCTGCACAATGTCGCGCTTATGGCGGGCGGGCACAAAAAGCTGCTCGATAAGATAGATAAGATTATCCGTAAATACGATTACGAAAGCAGCGCTCTCGTCGGAGAATTTATTGACGAGATACAGTATAAGCGCATAACTGATAAAAGGTTGTACGATGTAAGGATATTGCATAACTTCGAGGGGAGACAATATTATATCCCAGCAGGTTATGATAAAATACTGACGGATTTTTATGGCGATTATATGACGCCGCCTCCGCCTGAAAAGCAAGTGCTTACGCACGGTTTCGACGCATACGTTCTGGAGGATTGATATGAATATAGCAATGATCTTATCGGGAGGAGTCGGCAAAAGATTCGGAGCCGAAACCCCTAAACAATATCAGGATCTTTTGGGTAAGCCCGTAGTGCAGTACGTCGTTGAGGCTACTCAGAAGGCAAAAAAGATTGACAAGACTGTCGTCGTATGCGCTGAAGAATTCGAAGATTGGTTCAAAACGTCTTTCGGCGTCGACGTATGCAGAGGCGGCGCGGAGCGCAACATATCGTTCATGAACGGCATGAACTATATCAAAGAGCATTACGATTGCAAGAAACTCATGGTTTTCGACGCTATGAGACCTTTCGTAACTCCCGAACTTATAGATCTTTATATGGACAAGCTGGACGAATACGAGGTAGTCGCGACTTGTCAGAGGATAGTTGATTCTTTGGGCTGTCTTGATTTCCACGAGTGCGACAGGAGCAGATATTATATCCTGCAGTCACCCGAGGCGTTCAGATTCGACGTAATATATAACCATTTCGATCCGAACAGTCCGCTCGTCGAAGCTTATCAGCAGTTGCCTGAGGGCACCACGCTTTACAAGCATTTCGATTTTGCCGACAATTACAAACTTACTTATCATCACGACCTTGATTTTATGCGTATGTATATGGAACATAAGCAGAAAAAACAGGGCAAGAATCAATAGAGGAGACACTATGAGCATAAAATCTGTGCTTTCCCGTTGGGCGAGAGGTTTCAATCCTGACAAATATTTTTCTTGCAGAGAGAAGTTTTATAAGACGAAATCTTCTTTCATGAAAATGTATTACAAATACAAAGTGCTGAAAACAGAGAGGTCTGCAGCTTATATCGGACTTCGCGACAATGTGGAAAATAAGGATATTTTCGAAAACAGACCCGTACTTCTGCACGGCATACAGGGATTGTTCATAACCGCGGAAGCTCGCATAGGCAAAAACGCCAAGATCATGCAGAACGTAACGATAGGCAAAAGCAAAGGAGTCGCTCCCGTTATCGGCGATAACGTGTTTATCGGCGCAAACGCCTGCATAATAGGAGGCATTAAAATCGGAAATAACGTGCGCATAGGCGCGGGCGCGGTAGTTGCCAAGGACGTGCCCGACAATACGACTGTGGTTGCACAGCCGTGCAGATATATTCAGAAAAGCGGCGATTATCATTACGTCGTCGAAATTGAGGATTAAAAGGTATATGAAGATTCTGCAAGTAATTTCTTCTACAAACATCGGTAGCGGTATAGCCAACGTGGTAATGAATTATTACCGAAATATCGACAGAGAGCAGATTCAGTTCGACTTCCTGATCTTCTGGGAAGCTCCCGTGAACTATAATAATGAGATAGAATCGCTCGGCGGCAGGGTGTATTATTTCACCAAGCCGGGGCTCACTACCTATTTCAAAGCCAAGAAGGAACTGAGAAACTTTTTTGCAGAGCATAAAGGAGAATACGACATCGTACACTGTCACGAAATACTCGTTGCAAAACTCGTATTCGAAGCGGCTAGAAAACAGGGTGGCGTAAAGGCATGCATTTCGCACAGTCACAACAGCAGACTTGCGGATTCTTTTGTCAAGAAAGTCAGAAACAGGATCGCTGTCCTCGGACTTGCGAAAAAAAGCGATTACTGTTTTGCGTGCAGTAGTCAAGCGGCTATTTCGGCTTTTGGTAAAAGTATAACTAAAAACAAGAAATATCATTATATCACCAATGCAATCAACTTTGAAAGATTTCAATTTTCTGAAGAAGGAAGAGTAAAAGTCAGAAAAGAATTCGGTATAACGCATGAGAAAATATTATGCAATGTCGGAAGACTTTCGTTGCAGAAAAATCAAAGCTATTTATTGAAAATTTTAGCCGGATTAGTGAAACGTGATGAAAATATCAGATTGTTATTGGTAGGAGACGGAGAACTCAGAAAAGACCTTGAAAATATAGTGATAAAAAACGCATTAGAAAAATATGTGATTTTTACAGCTTCCAGACGTGATATTGGAGATATATTAAGTGCTTCGGATGTGTTTGTTTTTCCTTCATTATATGAAGGACTAGGGTTGGTTTTAATCGAGGCACAGATAAACGGATTGAAATGTGTCGCAAATGAAACATTGCCAAAAGAAGCTTTTATAAATGATAATGTAATAGGATTAAAGTTAAATGATATTGAAACATGGATTAATACAATATATAACGTATTAAAAAAAGGATACGACAGAGAAGAAATAATTTTGAATACAACTAATAGCGGGTTTTCCATAGGAAAAGTCATTAAATCTATAGAAACAATATATAAAAAAATTGTGGATTAAAGTAATGATTACACTCAAATATTGATATTGTAGCAAAATGAGAGACCTATTATTATTGACACTATTTATTTGTATTATGGCGTATATGCAATATCGCCAGACAAACAGAATAGCGAGGTACAACAACAACTTAACAGCAGGGGCGCTCCCCAAAAAGCAGAGAAGGACATGGTTTTATGCAGCGATGCTGGGCATGGCCGTCCTTGTTGCTTGCAGAGGGGCAGGAATCGGAAACGACACTGAGGAATATCGCAAAATTTTTATACAGGTTTCTACGGTTGACGGTTATATAAAAGAATCGAGATATGAGATAGGATATCTTTATCTGAATAAGTTCGTGGGGCTGTTTACCGAAGATCCGCAGGTATTGTTTGCTTTGCTTGCAGTTTTTCAATATTCAGTATTCATATGGTTTATTGCAAAATACAGTGACGATCTTGCTTGTTCCCTTGTGTTCTTTTTTATATTTGTATTCGGAAGTACGCTCAATATTGTCAGACAGGTCACTGCAATGGCCTTTGTAATGATAGGCGTGGACAGAGTACTGAACAAACATACGATAAGGGCTTTTATTTGGCTTGCTATAGCGGTATTATTTCATACGAGTTCCGCGGTTTTTCTGGTTATACCGATAATTCCTTATATCAGATACAGAGGTGTAATTGCATTAATTATAACAATTCTCGTAACCGTTCTTACGGTAACGGACATTCTGTATATTGTCTTCAGTAAGCTTTTCCCCGATTATGCACACTATTTTTCGGGAAAATATGCAGATTCGGGCTGGCTGGCGATAGGATATCAGCTTATAAGGAACTTTATGTTTTTTGTTATAGTATATTTTGGTGTTCAAAGGCTGAAAGTCGACGGTAACGAACCGATTTATATCAATGCAAAAATTGCTTCGGAAAAGCAACGAAATTTTACGCTATGGACTATGTTATGTTCGTTTGTGATAATAATATACGGTTTCAGGCTTAATCTGATAGACAGAATAGTTTCTTACATTGTGCCTATATATGTAGTGGTGTTTCCAAATGCCACGCGGAAAATGGAAAAGAATACTCTTATTGCATTCAAGGCAATTATAATTGCAATACTTATTGCCTATTCTGTTATCGTTCAGATATTCAGACCTCAGTGGAATACAATTTATCCTTATTCTTTCTTTTGGCAGGATTGATTATAAAAATATTGGAGACAAACAATGAATATTAAAAGAAAAATAATTTCAATAGTAAATAAGATTTTACCTAAAAAGCCTAATAAAATTGTATTTTACGGTAGAAGTAAATTTGAGTCAAATCATCATGCTTTGATTCAATATATGATAAATAACGGTTACAATGAAAAATACGAAATTTATCTTGTAGTATCAGATAAAAACGATCTTCAGTATTACAACGGTATTAAAAACATATATCCTATTGAAGGTGTTGTCGGAGGAGCATGGCAAACTTTGACGGCAAAATATGTTTTCCATTGCTATGGTATGGGGAAAATGTGCAACATAATTCCTAAGAATCAGATCGTATTCGATATATGGCACGGAACTGCTTTGAAATCTTTAGGTAAATATCATGACGAATATCATCGATATTCGACATATGTATTGGCCGCTTCTGATTTTGCAAAATCTTACTTTAAGAATTGTTTCGGATATGACGATGATCAATTTTATATTGGCGGATATCCCAGATGTGATTTGTTTTTTAACAGTATAGATGCATTAAAAGAATTTGGAATAGATAAAAATCAATATCAAAAAACAATTATTTATATGCCGACGTTCAGGAAGGCAGCACAATATGGTTATAACGATTCGGATCGTGAATTTCCGCTGTTTACAAAAGAAAGTTTGATAGCTTTCAATGAATATCTTGTTAAAAATAATATTTTATTTATAATTAAACCGCATCCAGCTCAAGACAGCATAGAAATGCTTAACTCTTTGAAGTTAAGCAATATAAAGATAATAAAAAACAAAAATTTATTAGATAAAAATATAATGCTGTACAGCTTAGTCTCAGATGCAGATATTTTGATTACAGACTATTCATCGATATATTTCGATTTTTTGCTTACGCAAAAGCCGATTGCTTTTGTAATAGACGATATGGGAGAATACGGAAATCATAGAGGGTTTGTTGTAGACAATCCGTTGGATTATATGCCTGGTGAAAAGATACAAAATGTAGAAGATCTCAAATCGTTTATAGATGGGATAATGACAGGACATGATAATTGGAAAGAGGAAAGAAAACGCATAAACGATCTTGTTAACGCTGATCAAGAAGGTGATTATTGTAAAAAAATACTTGATTTTGTCGGAATAGTAAAATAAACTTATATTAATTGAGCAAGGAATTATTATGAATAAATATAAAAGATTGATTTCAAATTCAATAATTTTTGCTTTTGGTAATCTGACCGTTAAAGCGGCTCAGTTTTTTATTTTGCCGCTTTTGACAAAATATCTTCTTGAAAATCAATACGGAGTTGTTGAAAATACAGTTGTTACATTGCAAGATCTTTTTATGCCTTTGCTAACTCTCGGTTTGGCTGAGGCTTTGTTTAGATTTTCAGTAGATAAAAGGCATACTCCTGAAGATATAATTACAAATTCGCTTTCGGTGGTATTAATAGGAGTTGCAGTTTTTTCTGTAGGTGATCTTATTTTTTATTTTATAATGAAAGGTAGCGGATCTCTTTACGGAGAAACATTTATGCTTTTGCTTATCCCGTTGTTCGCGTTTAAGTGTATTAAGAATTTAATTGCAGAATTTACGAGAGGTATAGGCAAGACGGTGCTTTACGCTTTGTCCAGTATAATTGAAAGCGCAGTAATGTTGCTTTTGGCATATATGTTGATTATTTTTGCCAATCTTGGGATTTACGGATATAGTATAGCATTAATTACATCTCCTGTTGCGGGAATAATTTTCTTGTCAATTTTTGTTAATCCGCTTAAATATTTCAAATTATCTGCGTTTAATGGGTTTAAGTTGAAATTGATGTTGAAATATTCCGTACCTAATGTCTGGAATAATATAAGCTGGTGGATAGTGCAGACGTCGAGCAAATATATGATGGTCTATCTGTCCGTCATAGCTATAGCCGGATTTTCAGGTAGTCAGGAATTGTACGATAAAGCCTGGGCAGTTTCAGGTGTGTATACTGCTGCAAGTAAATTACCGTCATTAATAAACGTTGTTAGCTCAATATTTCTTCAGGCATGGTCGTTGTCGTCGGCGCAGGAAAAAGAAAGCAGTGATCATAATGAATTTTACAGTAAAGTATTCAGATTTTATTCGCCTGTGATATTCATGGCTACGGCTTGTTTGATGTTGGTGTTGCCTTATGTTTCCAAGCTACTTTTGAAAGGGGATTTTTACAGTGGATGGACTTATTCGCCTCTGCTTATAATGGGCGCGGTCGCAGGTTGTTTTTCGGCATTTTTCGGCGCGTTTTTCGGTGCTTATTATAAGACAGTGTATTCTATGACAACAACATTAATAGGTGCAGTAATAAATATATTGCTCTGTGTAGTAGGAATGCCGCTTGTAGCTAAATTTATAGGATTGGAATACGTTGTTTATGTCGCGATAGTAGCTTTTTTTCTTAGCTATAACGCAATTTTCATATCAAGAATATTTTATGCGAGAAAACTTGTTAAGCTTAATATCAATTGGTTGAAGTTTGCTTTATTGTATATAACAGATATTTTAGTCGCAGTGGTTTATACAATAAATATAAACCTAAAATGGGTATTTGCTTCAGTTGCTATAATTTTAATTGTCGGATTAAATACGCATGAGATAAAAGAAATATTAAATATCGCTATGAAAATGTTAAAATTGAAAAAAGATAAAAGACAAGAAACTGCTGAGCAAATAATCGATGGCAATGCTCAGGATCAAGTAGACGAAAAACAATATAAAAATAATAATGATGAAGATATTGGCGATAATCAATAAAGGAGATAAAAAATGAAAAAAGTAATTACTTATGGGACATACGATTTGCTCCATTACGGGCACATAAATCTATTGCAGAGAGCAAAGGCGATGGGAGATTACCTTATTGTCGGACTTTCTACAGACGAGTTCAATACTCTCAAGGGGAAAAAGTGTTATTTTTCTTTTAATGAAAGAAAAAAGATGCTCGAGGCACTCAGATGCGTAGATCTTGTCATCGAGGAAAATTGTTGGGAGCAGAAGATAAACGACGTCAAAGAATTCAAAGTTGACACTTTTGTTATGGGTGATGACTGGAAGGGTAAGTTTGATTTTCTCAAGGATTATTGCGAGGTAGTTTACTTGCCACGCACGCCTGAAATATCAACTACGCAAATAAAAAAAGATCTTGGAGATAAAAACAAACAATAAGAGGTTACCATGGAAGACATAAAAATCAGTGTAATAGTTCCGGTTTATAATGCCGAAAAAACGCTTAATTACTGTGTAAACAGTATTGTAAATCAAACATATAAAAATCTTGAGATAATCCTTGTGGAAAACGGCTCGACTGATAATTCGCTTGCGGTGTGCAAAGAATATGCTGTAAAAGACGATCGTGTTAAAGTGTATGTGTCGGAAAAAGGCGTTTCAAAGGCGAGGAATCTTGGTCTCGAAAAGATGACTGGTCAGTACTTTGCTTTTGTCGACAGCGATGATTATATTGATGTTACGACTTATGAAAAATGTCTTAATAAAGCAAAAGAGACTGGAGCTGATATGACATTTTTCCTTACAAATAGTGTTTCTAACGGTATTATAAGTAAATATAAGGAAAAGAATCTGGAAAAATTAATTTATGAAAATCAAACCAGATATTTCTTTTACCGAGGAAGTGAATCTGTTAGAACGGGAACTATAAGAGTATTATTTTCATCTGCAGTACATAAAAATATCAGATATGATGAAAATTTATGTTATAGCGAAGATTTCATTTATATGATTGAGGCAATGAAGTTGTCTAAAATTCGCTCTTTGGTTAATGAAAATTTGTATTTTAATGTCAATTTTCATAATGTGCCATTTAATTTTGCTAGGAAATATAAGGATAGACACAATTTTTATGAATCAGCGCAGATTTTTTCTTATTATGCGCAAAACTATCTTAAAGAAGTTGGTTGCGAGGATATTATGTATGCGCCCAGATTTGATAATCTGATAATGATGATCAATGCAATTGTGGGAATCCGAAAAAATTGGCTTAGTGAGATAAAAAAATTTGTGAACGAACCGTATTGGAAAGATTCAAACAACAAGACTGCTTATAAACAGTATATGAAAATTGCTGCTTCAAGCGGAAAGGTGGTTAAACTTAAAGCGTGGCTAGTATACCACAAACTTTACTTTGCATACGGAATTATGGCAAAGACTTACGCAAGGATGAAAGGAGTTAAATAAGTCTGGCAATCGGATCACTTGTATGATCCGATTTTTTTATGTCGATTTAGGTAATAATAGTGGTATGTTTCGTTTAATAATAAAAAATTAGCATCTGAAATCTTGTCAATGTTAATTAAACTGCTAATAAATCAATACAAATGGTAAGGATTCAAAAAATTAAGCGAATATTTTTAACAACTTTTTTGCCGTCTGAAAAGGCGGCGTTTATTATGGCTTTCGATATAAATTTCGATATAAATATTGATTTTATTTGCGCGTGCGTATAAGATATATGATAAGCCTTATAAAGAGAAACGGTTTTCAATTTAATGTTCAAGGCTGCAAGAAGATGTGCGCTGTATAAAACAGCACTATCGTAAATCTGAATCGGGATATCAGGCTGAGAAATAACAAATTATTATACTTAGTGACAAATAAATTTTACATGCAATAACTTTATATTATAAATACGGTGCGATAATACACATTTGTATAGCAAACGGGGCGCTAATGTAAAATTTGAAGCACCACTTTGTGCATAATGCTTGCCATTTTGTTTATTTGTGTTATACTGTAACGTAGGAAGCAGGTCTTTGGGACGGCAAGGTTCTTTATTGCCTTTTCCGTCAGAAGGCCGAAAGTAAAACAAGGGCAAAAGATCGGTGAAAACCGATAAGGATTAGGATATCTTGAAGGAGGATATTATGAAGAAAAAGATTTTTTTGATTTTGGTCGTAGCGGCTGTTATCGGCACGATGTGCTTTACCGCAATTTCGTGTGACGACGAAACGAGGACGGAAGTCGAAAGCGGCGAAATCGACATGGTGCTTTCCGGTTATTACGTCGGCACCGAGGGCGGCAGCGTAGATCTTGCTACTGCGTTCCCAGGCAGCGGTTATACTCTCGCTGAAGATTGCACCAACGCAACGCTCGAAGGAAGCGTGATCACGGTAACCGCCGGTGGGGATATCGAAGTTACTTACGTTCCCGAAGGCGCAACCGAAAGCAAAGTTCAGGTCATCAAAGGCATTGAAGGCGTAAACGTTTCGGATTGGAATTCTTTCGTTTCCGCAATCAACAGCTCTAAGGATCCGGTTGTTCAGGCTGACCTGACTTCGTCCGGTTCTAAAGCTGTAGAAATCAAGGATTCGACTATTTACGGCAATGCTTACGAGATCGTTGTCAACAGCATTGTCAAAGGCAACGTTGACAACCGCGGCAACAACGGTTTTATCGTAAAAGGCAACAGCAAAGCGGTATTCATCGATGCGCACATCTCCGGATACAAATATAAGGAAGGCGAGGCGGTTATCCTCGAGAACTGCGAGGGTTACGGTCAGCTCATCGACGCTACCAACAATGACAACAATTCTCGTCCGAGCGTAACGCTCAATCACTGCGTACTCGAAAATTCGCAGAAGATGGTTTACGTCAAAGGCGCGGATCTCGTAGTTGAAGGCACTATAATGAGAAACGGCGCGGACGCTCTTCTCGCGGCTGAAACCGGCAGCGTAAAAGGCGCAAACGTCACCGTAAAGAACTCCGTATTTGCGAACTCCGTCGTCTGCGGTATAATCCTCTGCGGCTGGACTGCGGCAAGCAATAACGATAGCTACTGCACTCTCAACCTCGAAGGATTCGTAGATATCTACAACTGGAAGAGCAGAGATACTGCTAAACTCATGCCTGCAACCGAAGGTTGGTACGTCGGCGTTGTCAACGACCTCGTACAGGGCGAGCTCGGCAAAGAAAAATACAACAGCTATTTCTCCAAGGGATCTGACGGCAACGATTACGTTCACTTCGGTATCGTAGTACTTGCTACCGGCGATCTTAAGGCTAACAATTCCAAGGTAAACGGCGCAGAAGGTGTAGGTCTTGTCAAGAAGTCCTTCCCGCTCCCCGGCATTGCAGCAACGATAGCTCATACCTGCATCCTTTACGGTATCGATCCCAAGAACATCACGATCGAGCCTACTGCAAAGATGGAGGACAACACGAATCTGCAGCACGAGCTTATCTACGGCAGAGAATAATATCGACTGATATTATAATAGACAAGGCGGTCATTACGACCGCCTTTTTTTATTATAAAGCCGAGCTAAGCAGATCGCGGTAAATTGCCCCAAAGATGCAAAAAACTCTCAAATAAAGGGGTAAACGCTGTAAAAAACATACAAAAAGCGTGATTTATAGCTGAAATTCGGGTAAAAAGCGATTCCTTGAAAAATTCTAATTGTATTGTCAAAGAGAGAATTATTTGGTATAATGGATTCTGTAGAGTGTGTATGGGTTTTTGCTGGGCGTATCGAGCCCGGGTTTTTCATCGGCAGGATTGCCTCATCGTTGTAAGAAGGAGTATTGTATGGAGCAGGAAAATCAAGTCGTTGCACAGCAACCCGCAGAGCGCAAAGAAGTTGAGATAACGCTTGAGTGCAGCAGTGCGGTAAGCTATTATCAGATTCAGAACGATACGAGCCCTATCAAAAGACTTTATGTCAAGAACACGAGCGGAGCAGATATCGAAAACCTTAAGGTAAGGATATCTTCTCAGCCCGATTTTTTGTTACCTTGCACTATTGAGCAAAGCGTGCTGCCGAGGCGTACTACCGCTAAATTCGAAACCACGGCAAAGCTTTCGCCGTTGTACATGGTGGCGGTCGACAATGACATAGAAGGAGAGATAACCGTAGAAGTTCTTATCGGCGATACGGTCGTGGACAAGGCGGTTGCGAGCGTAACGGTCACCGCTTTCGACAAGTGCAATTTCGGTGCTAATCCCGAGGTGCTTGCGACTTTCGTAAGGCGTACGGCTCAGATAAATACGCTTATCACTCAGGTCAACAATAAGCTCAAGGATTGGAAACTGTCGCATTGTATAGGTTACAACGGCAACCGTAACGGCGTAAGAAACTATTTTGCAGCTTGTTACAGCACGCTCGGAGACGAGCATTTCGATGCTGCTGAGCCCAAGCAGGAAGACAGCGAAGTTATTCAGTCGCATAAAACACTTTTTGCGTCCAAGGTCGCGACTCCGCTCGAGATGTCGCTTGTCTATGCATCTCTTATCGAGGCTAACGGACAGAACGCAGTGATAGGACGAGCAGGATACAAGTGGTATGTCGGAGTATATCTCAGCGACGAATGTTCGCAGGATGCCGTGTCTGACGACGTGGATTCGCTTGTCAAGAAGTCGGAAAAAGGCGTCAACGAATTCACGATGATAGGTATACACGACCTGTTTGACGGAGTGTCTTTCGAAAAGGCTGAAAAGAACGCGATAACAGCACTGAAACGCGCTTACAGCGTGGATTTTGCCGTCGACATCAAACGCGCGCGTATAATGCACGTCTTCCCGTTGCCCGAGAGAGTTTACGGACCTAAAGGCTACGATCTCGTGCAGAGCTCTGACTATATGACGAGCGTCGCGCCCAAACAGTTCAAAGAATACAAAGGGGAGATAGGCGGACAAAAAGAGATCAACCGCATTACGCAGTGGGAACGCCGCCTCCTCGATATGGATATGCGCAACGCGCTGCTCAACTTCAAGGTGTCGCGTACTGCCGTCAAACTTCTCGTGCCGTCGCTCGAGGATTTCGTCGGCGCGCTTACGGAGGAAAAGTCCTTTACCGTGGATTGCCGTCCGTCCGAAGGATTGCAGAATACGGACAAGCTGGGCGAGGGATTTGAAAGAAATTCTTATCTCAAGCCGTTTGTCGATTACGTTGCATACGAATATAAGAATAAGCGTCTGCTCACGGTTTACGATCAGAAAAACCACGACGCGACTATGCAAAGACTTATCAAGAAGGAAACGTCTATACAGGAAGAAACGGGCACGACAACTTTGTATATGGCGGCGGGTTTCCTCAAGTGGAAAGAGAACGAGCACGGAGAAGACAAGTTCGCGCCGCTTTTGCTGTATCCCGTTACGCTGAGCAAAAAGGGCGTAGCCGCTCCCGTATATACAGTAGACGTCAACACTGACGACCTGCGCCTGAACAGCACTTTGCTCGAATTCCTTTATCAGGAGTTCAATCAGGACATAAGAGGACTGAGCGAGGTGGCTCTCGACAGCCAGCAGAACATATTGTCCGTAATTGCGCGTCTGAAAAAAGAGGTCGTCGGCAGAAAAGGCTGGGAAATATATTCCAACGTATTCCTCGCAAGTCTGTCGTTTGCCAACTATCAGCTCTGGTATGACGTGAAATACAAGTCGGACCGTTTCAGAGAACATCCGATCATAAGTTCGCTTATAAACAACAAGCTCGAGTTGCCCGAAGGCGCGTTCGATCTTTCGTCAAGGAGCAGCGACGAAGCTTATACCGCAGAAGAGAGGATGTATCTGCCTATATCCGCAGACTCTTCTCAGTACAGCGCGATATACGACAGCTTGTCCAAGAGTTTCGTCCTGCACGGACCGCCGGGAACGGGCAAATCTCAGACTATCACCAATATCATCGCCAACAATATCGTCCGCGGCAGGAGAGTGCTTTTCGTCGCGGAGAAGATGGCTGCGCTTTCAGTCGTTCACAACAGACTGCAGCAGATAGGTCTCGGAGATTTCTGCCTCGAACTTCACTCCAACAAGACCAACAAAAACGTCGTGTTGTCACAGATCGTCAAGACTTTGTCGCTCCCGGAGCAGAAGGAAAGCGGAGATATAGACGATAAACTGCATGAAATCAACACCTGCGTGGATAAATTGCAGAAAGAGCTTGACGCGATGCACCGCAAAAGATATCTCGGAGTGTCGCTGTATCAGGCTATCATGGAGTATTTCGAGAACAAGGATTCGAGAGATTGTCTGCATATAGACAGCATGTTCTACGAAAAGCTCGTCGAGTCCACGTTCAGAAAATATATCGAGATACTGACCGAGCTCGCTCTGCGTGCGAAAGAGTGCGGCGATATAGAGAAGTCGCCTTTCAGGCATATAGGCAACTTTACGTTTGACGAAAAGTGGAACGAAGAAGGCTCTGCTATTCTCGAAGTTTTCGATCAGGAACTCAGGCATTTAAGACAGTATGCCCGTATGCTGACTCCGCTTTTCAACATGCGTACTGTTGCTTTGACCACGCCCAAGCTCAAGGCTCTTTACAGAATATGTAAATCTTTTGAGAACGACTACGTCAGAAAATATTTTGCGGTTGCGGCGCAGGGCAAGAAACCCCACGGCATAGTAGATTCTTATATCGAGGCGCGTGCGAAAACCGACAATATGATAGCGGAATATACGTCGAGGTACGGCGTTTATCCGTCGGGACTCGATATGAGAGAAATTGCCGACGCGGCGAAAACGGGTGTATTCTCGCGTTCTATGAAGAGGATCGCTCCGTCAGATAACGATAAGAAAGATCGCACGGCGTTTGCCGAATATCTGCTCAAATGCGAACAGACTAAAGACGTTTTCGAGCGCAGAGCGAAAGAGCTGTCCGAAATATTCGGGATAAACAGCGGAGATCGAGTTACCCTTGATTCTTACGCAAATCAGATCGCCGCGCTTTACGAAAACGGAAAGCAATTATACGCCGAATTCAACGACGACGTGTTCGACGACAGCTGTGCCGCGCTCACTAAATACGGCAATAACAGTTATACTAAATTCTACATGTATGCGTATGAGAGTTGTGCGCGTGCAGAGGCAGCGTTCTGCAGAGTATTCAATACGGGCGGCTACAGCGGCGGCAACGATCTGAACGCGAAAATCGAGTACGTCGGAAGTCTGCAGAAGAACTTCGGCTTTATCCCCAATTGGTGCAAGTATCAGGAAATGGTTGAAAAATGCCGCAAGAGCGGTCTTGACTTTGTGCTCGAGCCGCTTGCAGACGGTGAAATTTCAGCAATGGAAGTTCTCAGCTGTTTCAAGAAGTGCGTGTATTACAACTTTATAAGAAGCGAACTTCTGCTCGACGACGTACTGTGTCAGTTCTCGGGACTCAATCTCGAAGAAGTGGCGGCGAGATTCAAAGAACTCAGCGAAGAATACGAGCGTCAGACGAGAAAAGTGCTTTACGAAAAACTCGTCGAAGGAGTGCCCAAGCCCGACACCGAAGGCGAGCACAATCTCGAAAGAGTCATACTGCTCAGAGCGGAGAAATCTAACATGAAAGGCACGACTCTGCGCGGCTTGTTTGCCAAAATACCGCATATACTCGCATCGTGTTGTCCGTGTATGCTGATGAGCCCGACTTCGGTCACGCAGTTCCTCGACATAGATATGGACAAGTTCGATCTCGTCATATTCGACGAGGCGTCGCAGTTGCCTACATGCAAGGCGGTAGGCTGTATTGCACGCGGCAAGAACGTTATCGTAGTCGGAGATCCCAAGCAGTTGCCGCCTACCACCTTCTTCAACGTGGATTACAAAGACGACGAACATTACGAAGTCGAGGACCTCGACAGTATTCTCGACGACTGTCTTGCGCTCGGCATGCCCGAAAATCACTTGCTCTGGCACTACCGTTCTTTGCACGAAAGTCTTATCGCGTTCTCCAACGCGATGTATTACGGCAATACGTTGCTAACCTTCCCGTCGCCGAACGAGCTCAACAGCAAAGTATCGTTCAGATATGTCGACGGTATTTACGAGAGAGGCGGTCTGAAGTGCAACAAGAAAGAGGGCGACGAACTCGTCAGCGAAGTCATCAGACGTCTTAAAGATCCCAACGAGCGCAAATACAGCATAGGTATAGTCACGTTCAATATAGCTCAACAGAATTATATAGAAAACGAACTGACAAAGCGCATACACGAGGCGGGACTTGACGCCGCGGCGTATGACAGAGAAGAACCCGTATTCGTAAAGAACCTCGAAAACGTTCAGGGTGACGAAAGAGATCTTATACTGTTCAGCGTAGGATACGCTCCCGACAAAAACGGAAAGCTGTCGCTGAATTTCGGACCGCTCAATCAGAGCGGAGGCTATAAGCGTCTTAACGTTGCGGTCACGAGAGCGAGAAACGAAATGGTCGTATTCAGCGGTATTTCGGGACATATGATAGATCTCAGCCGCACCAACAGCAAGGGCGTAGAAGGACTCAAGGCGTTCCTCGAATACGCTGAGAGGGGCAGAGAAATGCTTGCGATCAACTCTCAGGATATCGCTGAGAGAGGTTGCGGCATAGGAGAACTGCTTGCGGGAGAACTCAAGGACAGAGGTATCGTATGCGACTACAACGTAGGCGTTTCCGACTTCAAGATTGACGTCGCGGTAGTGGATCCGAAGAATAAGAACAAATACGTTCTTGCGATTCTCGCAGACAGCGAAAACAGCTGCAAGCTGCGCGGCGTAAAGGACAGAGTCACTATGCAGACCAAGATACTGCGCAAGCTGGGCTGGAACGTATATCAGCTGTGGACGGTAAATTATTACAACAATCCTAGGCGCGAGATATCCAAGATAAAGGATTATATAACCGCGCTTACGCAGAAAAAGGTGCTCAGCAAGAAAGTCATCAAGGACGTTTTGACCAAGTACCGCACTCCGTACAAGTCATTTACGGTAAAGGCTCTCACTAAACCCGGAACGGATTTCGTGTTAGACATTGCGAGCGAGGATAAGATAAAAGAGCGTATCCGTGCGATAATCGACAAGGAATCTCCGATAGAAGAACATTATCTTCTCGACAAGCTTACCGCGATGTACAACGTGCCGGGCACGGCAAAGAAGGCGATAGCTCAGCTCAGCGAATACGTCGCGGCGTTTGACGGTTTCAGAAAAGAAGTGGATGGCAAGGCGTTCTATGTCGATAAGCCCGTCGAAACTTTCCGCCCGTCAGACGAAAAGATAAAACGCGACATCACCAAGATATATCCCGACGAGATACTTGCCGCAGTCAAGTGCGCCATTGAGAGCAATATCGGCATGACGAGAGACGCGGTGGTCAAAGAAGTAATAGCTCTGTTCGGTTACGGCAAGAAGACCAAGGCGGTCGCGGAGTGGATAGACAAGACCATAGAGAGAGCTCTTGACGAAAAACAGCTTATGATTACCGTGGACGGCGTCATCACGACCTGACATAGCTGAAAAAGGTAAAAAACAAAATACTTATCCGCAATTTGCGGATAAGTATTTTTTATATACGTATTTATATATTTATTATCGTGGTCAGGATTTTTTCAAAGGATATTTCACTTTCCCCATGAGGCAGCGGACAGGTTCTTTCTCTATCACAAGTCCGCAGCAGTTGCACATTATGCATTTGCTTTGAGTGGATTTGCCTTCTTTGAGTTTTCTCGCAAAGTCGGGTTCACAGATAAACGGACGGCACATCGACACGGCGTCTATGCCCGATCCGATCGCTTTTTGCATGTCTGACAGAGAGGCGACTCCTCCTACGAGTATTATGTCGGTTTTCACGGCTTTCTGAAGTTCGACGGCAGCGGGGAGGTTGTAAAGCTCAAGCGGTTTAGGCTGAGGTATCAGCGGGTTAAATAGCTTTGCCGCCGCAAGCACGGCTCTGTTGAGAAAGCTCGGCATGCTTGCGAGAGGTTCTCTGTAAGCGAATATCGCGTCCATAGGAAAGCGTTTTGAACGCATCGTGTTCATGCCGTCCTGTACGCTGCCGCAAGACACCTCTATTGCGTCAACGCCGTAAGTTTCAAGCAGTTTTGCAACTTTTAACGAATAATCTGTGCGCATGCCTTTGCTACGTTTGTCTGTCGCGGAAAGCTTGACCCATATAGGGTATTCTCCTACTTTTTCGCGCGCCTTTGTTAAAATTTCTTTTACGATGCGCATACGGTTCTCGAGCGAGCCGCCGTATTCGTCGGTGCGTTTATTGCCGTTTTCAGATACAAAATCGTGCAGCAGATAGCCGTGCGCGAGGTGCAGCTGAACTCCGTCGAAACCGTATTCCTTCGCACGGACGATCGCATCGACAAAATCGTTTTCTACACGCAAAATATCGTCTTTAGTCATTTCTCTCGCTTTGTCGGGATAGAGCAGATGCCTTTTTGCGGTCGGGGCGATCTTCCTGATCCCGATAGCTTTGCTTGACGTCTGTCTTCCGCAGTGTGCGAGCTGTGCGACTATCGGTGTGCCGTATTCGTGTACGGCGGCAGTCAGTTTTTTATATCCTTCTGCCGCTCTTGGATCGTAAAAACCGAGGCAGCGCGGATAGTTGGATCGGCCGTCGGGGCTGACTATGGCGTAGCCTTGTATAATGCATCCTACGTCGTTTTTTGCAAGATAGACGTATTTTCGTATAAGCTCGTCGGTCGGACCTTGCGTAACGGGGTCGGCAAGTCCGTCGTGAGTTGCGCTTCTTATCAAGCGGTTTTTCATAGGGATCTTTCCTATTATGCAATCTTCGAATATTTCCATAAAGTCCTCTTTATTTTGCGTAGCGCGCTGTCAGCGCGGCGTATTCTTCGTCGGTTATCCAAAGTACGCTGCCGTGTCTGGGAGAGAAGTCAAAATCGTAATATGACGGGTTTACGCGTTTGAAAGACGTCATATCGTCTGTCTGCTGCATTACGAATTTGCCTTTGCTGTAACAGTCCAGCATCATTACATAGCTGTCTGTTCCGTTTATGTTGTATATAAAGTTGCCTTCTACGTTGGTGTAAAAAACGCTCACGACGGGATCTTCGGGTTCTGTATACGGTCCGTTCGGTCTGTCGGCGGTAGCGTAGCAGATCTTGCTTTCGTTCTCGTCTTTATAATACAGATAATAAATCCCGTCTTTTTCTATGATGTCGCCGTCTATCGCGTCTTTGCCGCTTGAGGGTGCAAACAGTTTGGTCGGCTCGCTTATCGTTCTGAAATCATCTGTGTATGCGTACCACATCACTGTGCCGCTCCAGCCGTTTTCCGCGCTGTTTTCGCAGTTTGCCCAATACAGCATGTATTTGCCTTCGTTTTCATCCCATATTGCCTGAGGCGCCCACGCGCGTACTGTGTCGGGCAGTCCGTTCTCTCTCATGTCTATGAGTCCGACTTCAGTCCAATCGAGCAGATCTTCGCTGTGCCATACGATAAGGCAGTGATTTGACGACCAGCCTTCTTCGCTTTTCATGTCTGTCGCGAGTATGTAATAACTGCCGTCCTGAGCTCTGAACAGATAAGGATCCCTTGCGCTTTTGGTCCCGAGCGTCTGAGAAATGACGGGTTTGTTGTCGTTAAGGGGAGTGAAGTCGTAGCCGTCTTCGCTCACGGCAAAACATATGCGTTCTTCTTCCGGCTCGTTGCCCGTAAAGTAGACCATCAGGTATTTGCCGTCTTTGCTTACGGCTTTTTCTGCATAGTCTATTATGCCTGTGACGTAAAGGCATACAGGCAATACGACCGCGACGAGCAGTACGACTAACGCAATTGAAACAGATATGATTATTTTTGTTTTCCCAGACATGATGTATCCTTATGATTTTTTGCACGGGTGTATGTTATTTGTGTTAATTCAATCCGAAGTTCTTTACGAGATAAGCGTATTCGGAGTCGGTTATCGCGATCACGGCTCCGTGTCGAGGAGAGAAATCGAAACTGTAATCTCTCGGATTGACGCGTTTGAAATTGACAAGATCTTCGGACTGCTGCATATAGAAACAGCCGTTTTTATAGCTGTCCATGATCATGACGTAAGTGTCCGTACCCGTCAGCTTGTAGACGAAACTGCCTTCAACGCCCTGATAGCGCACGTTGACGACGTTGTTTTCAGGCGCGGTATAGGGTCCCGTAAGGCTGTCTGATACGGCGTAGCAGATGTCGTCCAAGCCCTGATCTTTGTAATAAAGATAATATTTGCCGTCCTTTACAACGATATCTCCGTCTATGCAGTCTGCGTCGCTTTGCGTCCTGAAAAGCACTTCGGGCTGTGTTTCGAAGGATCTGAAATCTTTGGTATAAGCGTACCACAGGCAGGTTTCCGTAGAAGTACCTGCAGCCTCGTCGAGCCACTGACTTGAAGAATAATATATCATATACATTTTCTTTTCGCTGTCCCATATAGCCTGAGGAGCCCACGCGCGGTTTGTACCTTCTACTATCTCTCTTAAGTCTATAACCGTTTCGTTCTCCCAATGCACGAGATCGTCAGAAGACCATGTGACGATAGAGTGGTTGCTTGTCCAGCCGAGATTGCTTTGCATATCGGTTGCGACGAGATAATATTTGCCGTTGACGCCGCGAGTTATGTGCGGATCGCGTGCGCAGCCCGTGCCGAGAGTCTGCTCTATGACGGGCTCGTTGTTATTGAGAGGAGAGAAGTTGTAGCCGTCTTTGCTTAATGCAAAGCGTATGGTTTCGTCCTCGGGATCGTTGCCGCCGAAATAGACGAGCAGATAACCGCCTTTTTCCGTATGTACGGGTTCTGCGTAATTTATGTAACCCAAAGAATAGAGAATAACGGGCACGGATACTGCCGCCGCAAGCAGAACCAGCACGACGCAGGTCGCGATTATCTTCAAAGTTTTGTTCATAAACACACCTCGTCTATTATTGTAAAATAAAATAGATATAAGGTCAACGGGTTAAAAGAAATTGAACAGAGCGCATATAGCGTAAAAATCGAACTTGTTAAAAATATTTGTAATTTGACGAAAAAATAATAGACAAAATCAAAAGCGTATGATAATATAATAATGCTTTGGCTCTGTGGTCCAGCGGTTAAGACTCAGCCCTCTCACGGCTGCTACTGGGGTTCGATTCCCCACAGAGTCACCAACATATGTTTGCCACCCTTTTCGGGTGGCAAATTTTATATATGGGATTCTCACCCCAGACGTCTGCTCGCATGTTCGCATCCGTGACTGGGTGCACGCGATTGTCTGCGGGGCAGATACCCTGACGGCAATCGCTGAAAGGCGAATCCCCACAGAGTCACCAACACATGTTTGCCACCCTTTTCGGGTGGCAAATTTTATATATCCGAGGGGATTCTCACCCCAGACGTCTGCTCACACGTTCGCATCCGTGACTGGGTGCACGCGATTGTCTGCGGGGCAGATACCCTGACGGCAATCGCTGAAAGGCGAATCCCCACAGAGTCACCAACACATGTTTGCCACCCTTTTCGGGTGGCAAATTTTATATATCCGAGGGGATTCTCACCCCAGACGTCTGCTCACACGTTCGCATCCGTGACTGGGTGCACGCGATTGTCTGCGGGGCAGATACCCTGACGGCAATCGCTGAAAGGCGAATCCCCACAGAGTCACCAACACATGTTTGCCACCCTTTTCGGGTGGCAAATTTTATATATCCGTGGAGATTCTTACCCCGGAGCGTCTGCTCACACGTTCGCATCTGCGACTGGGTGCACGCGATTGTCTGTGGGGCAGATACCCTGACGGCAATCGCTGAAAGGCGAATCCCCACAGAGTCACCAGAAAAGATGCGCTTTACGGCGCGTCTTTTTTTTGTTTTCGCAATCCTTTTTGCGGCTTTGTCGCCGCGTGCCGACGTTGAGTTGAGCGCGCTTTTTTTTGTCGGGTGAATCACGGTATATCTTTTTTCAAATTATGGCAACTTAAAAAGACGATAGCCAAATGCTGGCAATGTCACTTTGTTATAATCGTATCGTAAAGGCGCGCCGATGGCGTTTTGTCGCAACCGTTTAGAGGAGTCTGCCTTTTAGAATTAACATAGGAGAAATCAAGGGATCGTACGCATTTTCATGCGGACGGCTTTAAACGGAATAATTGCAACCGCAGTTATTCCGTATAGGGTACACCGATTCTGGCAGGTCAATGCTACAATGAAATCACCGGGAATAAAAACGGATTGCGCAATTCTTCAAAGGAAGAAGATGAACAAAACAATGACGGCACTGTACCTGACGTGGTTACTCTGCACGCAAGGCTATTTCCAGAAAGGGAAAGTCATGGCGTGCAACGAGATCTCGCAGCGCACTTTTTGTCGCGCCATCGCCGAGATCAAGATGTTTCTTATAGAATACGGTATACCCAAAGAACTGGTATACGAAAAGAAGAATTCGAGGTATTTACTCAGAGATATCGAATTCTGAACCGTAAGCCCTTACGAACGCGTCGTAGGGGCTTTCTTTTGCGTCCGAATAACCCATAGCGTCGCAGATAGTCTTTATGAACGGCGCGTAGTCGTTGAAATAGTCTTCGCGGAGTTGCTTTTTGTATTCGTCCGACCATTGACGCGTTTCGTCGTAATAGTAACCCGTCGTCGCGTTGCACGAGAGCTTGTGCGCCGCGGCAGACGCTTCGGCGAGCGCGGTCGCGAGGTCTTCGAGCCCCGCCGTTTTTGCGATCTCTCCCGCCTCGTCGAGATAGGAGCAGATGTACAGAGGATAATAGCGCACGTGGTATTCAAGGTCTATTTCAGTGTTGACAGTATCGAAACAGCCGTATATCGAAGCGGCGGTGTCGAATTGTTCGTTCAACGAAAACTCGTCGAACGGATTGCTGAAGTAAGAGCGGAAATAAGCGAAATAGCCGAACAGCTTGTCAAAGTCGGCTTCTATCTTCATAAAAAGATCGTTTATTTCTACCGCGTTCTCACCGTAAACGCGCTCGTCGAGCCATACCGCCTGCCATATCGCGTATACGGTCTTGTCCGAAGTGATCTGTATCTGCTTCTCAAAACATTCGCCCGACCCGTCCTCGGCGGTGTTCCAGCCTTTGAAGACGTAGCCGTCTTTCGAGGGAGATGACAGGAGGAAGTAATCCTTGTTGGAGACCTTGCTCGTCGACACCCTTTGGTCGGCAAAGTCGTCGACAAGGGCAAGCGTGTAGACGGTGTTGGTCTCTTTTACCAGCGTTTCGTATTTTGCCGCTATGTCGTTGTATTTTTCGACAATGTCTTTATTTTCGGCGACGGTCGTTTCGTATTTGTTTTTATAGTCGAGCAGCGATGCGTTCTGCGTGAAGGAGACCGCACTCAGCACTATGAACGCGACGAGAAGACAGGTAACGATCGCGGTCGCCAGCTTCCAGCGTTTGAGCAGTCGCCATATCCTTGCCGATCTCGCGTCTCCGATCGGACGCGCCGTTACGGGCGACGACATGTCGGCTTTGAGCGAGAACAGTTCGGTCGGCGTGACCGCGTAGAGCGCGCAGAGATCTTTGAGCGTCGCGGCATCGGGGAGAAGTTTTGCGTTTTCCCATTTTGCGACCGTGCTCTGGTTTACGTATAGCTGTTTTGCCACTTCGCTCTGAGTGAGTTTGCACCTTGTGCGCAGAGAGGCGAGGAAAGCCGCAAAGCGGCTCGCGTCGAAGTCGGAAGAAAGAGGAGGCGCGCCGTCGTCCTCGCCCGTGATAAGAACGCTTACGCTTACCTGAAGCGCGCGCGAAAGGGCGGGCATTTTGTCTGCACCCGGGAAGCTGTCTCCGCGTTCCCACTTGCCCACGGACTGAAAGGATATGTTGCATTCCGAGGCGATGTCCTGCTGAGTCTTGCCCAGTTCTTTTCTTCTCTGTCTGATAATTTCGTGTATTTCCATAAAGCCACTCCTCAAAGCAATTATATAATCGTCAACGCTTTCTGTCAACGCGCCTTGAAAACATACGGGCATTTATTATTAGTCAGCGGTATAAATTGCCGACAGTTGGCATAGACGATCTGGTATAATATAAAAAAAATTCCGACGGTCAATGCCCCGCGGAGTGTCGGCGCGGGCATTCGAGACGGTACGGTTTGATAAAGGAGCGGTATATGAAAGAAAAGAAAATTGCCGGGATATTGCATATTCTTGCGATAATATATCTGATCTGTCTCGCAGTAGGAGGTCTGGCGGGCGGGATCGTGCTGATGATGGAAGGTGATTCACTGATGGTGTTTTTCGGGTTGATCACGGTTGTCGGCGGCGCGTTGATCGGCACGACTATCTGGGCGCTTCTCGAGGGAGCTTCCCGGCTCGTCCTCAATTCGGGATACAAAGGCAACGGAGGAGCTACGGAAAGCGCAGACGATGACAAAGCGGTGAAAAAGGTAGTGCATTATAAGAGTTTCGATACGCCTTTCGATAAAACAAGCAATTAAACGGCGATCGGGGAGAAGAGTTTATGATCTATTACAAATTAGACAAAAGGGTGTTCGTTCTGTACGGGGTCGTGATGGGCGTGCTCGCGTTTCTGACGGTTTTTCCCATCATGTATCTGTTCGATAAGGCGCTTATAAATATCGTCAATGCGGCTCTGATCGCGTTGCTTACCGGAGCCGTCTCGGGAGTCGGGTTTGCGGTGTTGGTCGGGTACCGGATGAAAAAAATTACCGCCGCTTTCAGTCAGCTGATCGACGAGGTGAAAGACAAACGCGGAGTGATATGCGGAGGACTTTTCGGCAGACGGACATTAAACTTGTTGTTGATCACGCCGTACACGATAGAGATATACGCTTACGGCAATCCGCACGACAGGTCGATGATCGTGAGAGACGAGATCGCGTCTATGACGTATGAAAAAAAGACTTTTTTCGTGACCGACAAAGCGGGCAGAGAATATGAGCTCAGGCCGTATGACAAGGATCTGAGCGACGCGATATTGAAAGAGTTCACCAGGAACAGGAAAGCGAAGACGACTGATAATACGTCAGACAGATCCGCATAAGCGTCGCGAAAGACCTTGGCGCGGCAACGTCGCAAAATGCAAAAGAATAAAAAACTCCCTTGCAAGAAAAGGGAGTTTTTGCTTTTTATGAACACGGGCAGGTAAATTTTCAGAATCTGAATTTTCTCAGGTCGTCCCCGAGAAGTTCGCGGGTGACAGAGTACGACTTGTTTGTCATGCGGGATACGGTGCGTTCTCCGTAGCGCAACATCAGCTCTTCGAGGTCAAGATTGGACGTTATCATAGTTTTTTTGCCTCGCACTATACGAGTATCCACGACGTTATACAGATATTCTTTTGTAACGCTTTTGAGTACGGGCTCGGTGCCGAGGTCGTCGATTATCAGCATTTCGCAGTCAAGCAGAAAATCCATATACTTGGCGCGTTCGGAAATATTCGAGGTATGGTACTTAAGCATAAGATTGTTGAATTCGAACGCAGTTAGGAAACATACCGACACTCCTTTTTCGAGGAGTTCGTTGGCGATAGCATATGCGAGAGAGGTTTTGCCTACTCCCGATTGACCCGTAAGAAGGATAAAATTGACGCGAGTATCGTGAAAACGGTCGCAGAATTCCTTCATCTTGTCGTACAACACGCTGAGTTGTTTGCTTTGCGCGCAATCGACGTCGCCTGCACGGTTGTCGGAGAATCTGAATTTGGGTATGCGTTTTATGCCGCTGTCCTCTTTTACTAAAGCCATATATAGAGGCATTGCACAGGAGCAGAGTCTTTCTCCGATAAATCCCGTATCTCCGCATTTAGAGCAGTGAACGTGCAAAGACAGATCGTATCCTTTATCTGCGCATATCGAGTCGACTGCCGCTTTTGCATTGTTGTACGTTTTTTCTTCGTCAGCACAGTCTTTGCCTTGCGCTTTTGCGCGGGCATAGGCAATAGATGCGTCGAGGAGTATTTTTTCCGCTTTGACGTATTCGGGATCTTTGCGCGCAACGGTACAACGCGACTTCTGATCTCTTTCTTCGCGTTCTCTCAGTGCTGCGTAGCGTGCGGATATTATTCTCGTATATCTTTTTGCGTATCTCATATCAGATCTCTATATCGTCGTAATTTTGCAGGTCGCCGAAAAGCGAGCCCATTTCTTCTTTGGTGTAGCGGCGTTCGAGCTGGCCGGGCGTCTTGTTTTTGTCTTCTGAAGAAGGAGAGGCGGCGAGAACGGTCTTTACGTCTGCGACAGCAAAGGCTTTTGCGTCCTTGCAGCGCGAGAGCAGTTTAGTTATATAGCCCGTAGCCTGCGGTTTGCCTTGCGCGAGCGACGCGCAGTACAGTATTGCTTCGTCGTCGAATCCCCAATCCAGCCACAGCGCGTATGCGTCGCGGTCGCTTTGCGTAACCATACGGCTGCTTGATGTCGCCTCTATAACAGCCTTTATCTTTCTTTCTCTTTCTACGAGCTGATCGAGATATTCGTTTATGCTCTGTACGGTTACGCAGCCTTGTTTGTAAAACCTGTTTATAGCTGCGTTCATGCCGCTGAGAGAGCGTATTGAATTTTCAAAGCAGTATTCGGCAATCAAGGTTATCGCCTTTTTGTCAAAGCCCTGAGAGAGCCATACGCATACGTAATGGCTGACAACCGTTTCGAGGTTTTCGTATCTGACGCCTATTATGCGCGTCACGTCTTTTGCGAGGTCGTACATATCCTGTTTTTCTTCGGTGTACGCCTTCATGTCTGTGACGGTCAGACAGTTGTGAGAGAAGAACTCGTCGAGAAGACTGTCAAGACGCGTCATGCCTCCGCGGTTTTTGCACTGCTTTGCCGCAAAGAGTATGCCTTCGAGGTCGAATCCCCAGCTCTGCGTCCATTTTATGTAAAGCTGTCTGTCCTCTATCTCGATAGCGGATTTTTTGCCGAGAGCTTTTGCGATAAGGCGCATTGCCTCGGTGACTGCCTCTTGTTTTGCGATACACTGTTCCGCATCCGCGACGGTGCGGACTCCTGAGTCGTACCAGCTGCGGGCGACGGCGAGGACGTATTGCTGTCTGACGCCGTATCCTTTATAGTTGACGCAGTAGCTCGCTATCATGAGCAGAACTTCATGCGGCAGGCGGGTTTCTTCGAGAAATTCGTAATACTTGAGAAACTCTCCCTGCGATACTTCGCGATCGGGGAATATATCCTGCAGTTGGGTATTGAATTCCGTATACTTTGAAGGCTTGTACAGCTTGCCCGAAACGTCCACGCTTCTTACGCGGTTGTAGCGCACTTCGAGAGGATCGTAGGATACTATATTGACAAGACCCGTCGTCTTCCAATATTCGAAAGCGGAGAGCAGTTGCTCTTCGGTAATGGCGAGGCTGTTGCAGAAATGCGCCGCGGTATTGTCGGCGATAACGGGATTAAGACATTGATACAGACCGAAAATGTATACCTTCAGCTGGATCTCGTCTGCCTCCGCCATATAATCCGTGACGAACTTATTGTCCAGCAGAACGCTGCTTTTTATAATACTTTCGTCGGACATACGACAAAGTCCCATATTTTCGCCTCCTTTTGCAAAATGAATTTCTCTGTTGAAAAAAGAATATAATTATGCTACACTATTATGGTAAAAACTATATTACCATATCCGCGCGCGATTTGCAATTGCCGCGGCAAAAAAATCGTCCGCCGAATAAAATTGTGCAAGCGGATGCAAAAATAAGGAGAGATTATGGATATGTTTCCGGAGACCGAAAACGTCTTCGTTGAAGGCGGCGCGACTGAAAAAGCGACCTATCTCAGCGTGAAAAACGTAACCAAAGTATTCAAGAAAGGTTTCGGCGTTTTCAGAAAAGGACAAAGCGGAGTAGTCGCTTTGGACAACGTTTCTCTTGACGTAAAGAAAGGCGAGATATTCGGTATACTCGGTCCCAACGGAGCGGGTAAATCCACGCTGATAAAAGTCGTTACGGGGCTCGTTATACCCGACAGCGGAGATGTAACGTTGAACGGACTCGATTTCAGACGCGACAAAGAAAAATACATGCAGTCTGTGGGGGCGCAGATAGAAACACCCGTATTTTTCAACAAACAGAGCGGGTGGTGGAATCTGAAATATCTTGCAGACCTTCAAGGCGGATTGCCTGACGGCAGGATAAAAGACATTGTAGAGGTAGTCGGGTTGTCGGGCAGGATAAATTCCCGCGTGGGGACTTATTCCATGGGCATGCGCCAAAGACTCGGTATCGCTCAGGCGATAATGCACAAACCCGAATTTCTCGTGCTCGACGAGCCGATAAACGGACTCG
The DNA here is from genome assembly GCA_944383895.1 of uncultured Christensenellaceae bacterium. Classification (GTDB taxonomy): domain Bacteria; phylum Bacillota; class Clostridia; order Christensenellales; family UBA3700; genus Ornithoclostridium. Next base: position 160,180 of record CALWRH010000002.1, read on the forward strand.
ATCCCGACGGGATCGTGCAAGTCAGAGAACTGATAAGGCAGCTGAGGGACGATTACGGCACTACGATACTGTTTTCGTCGCATATACTCGGAGAAATGCAGACTCTTTGCGACAAGGTGGCGTTCTTGTCGGGCGGCAGACTCGTTGCGGTCAAGTCAAGGGAAGAGATAGAGAGAGGACTCGGCGACGCAGCCATACTTGCTGTCGTATGCGACGAACCCAACCGCGCGGCGGCACTCGTGAGCGAAAAGTTCGGTTATCGCACGAAGGTGCAGGGTACGACTCTTTACGTCGAAGTCAAAGGCGGAAACACTGCGGATATCAACAGATTGCTTATCGAAAACGGCATATCCGTCGTTAGTTTCAACGTCAAAAAGCGCACGCTTGAAGAAATGTATAAGGAGCTGACGAGATGAAGGGATATTTGACTGCGTTTTCGCTTGAGTGTAAAAAGATATTTTCGTCCAAAGGTTTCTGGATATTTGCGATAGTCATTTTAGTGCTTTGTCTTATCGTAACGGCGAGTTTCAAATCTCTCGGAGAGCTTGTCGAAGGTATGGACGATAGCGTACTGCAAGGCGGCGAAGAAGAGATGACCGCGGCGGAAATGGCAAAGGTTTACGAGGCTCAGCTCGAGGCGTACAGGGATGCTGTCGAGAGCGGAGAAGTCAGCACTAAGATTTCCGACAAGACGGAAACCAAGCTTAAGAACATGATAGCCATATGCGAATTCTGTGCAGAGAACGATCTCGATATAAACAAGCTGATAACGCTCGGGAACTTAGGCTCTCTCAATATGAGTTCCGCCGATTACGTTACGCTCGTGTCGCAGATAACTTTCGCGTTCGTTGCGATCATGGCGATCGTACTTGCGGCAAAAGTGTTCGCGGGTGAAATAGAAGACGGCACCATGCGTATGCAGCTGACGCGTCCGATAAGACGCTCGGTTCTTCTTACCGCAAAGCATACCGCTGTGTTTGCTACCACGATGGCTCTCGGTATAGTTTATCTCGTATTGTTTATGATAATAGGAGCGGTATTCTTCAAGGGGTCACTCATGAACGTTCTTATTGTCGACGAATATCAAAATGTGGCGGTAATCAACCCGTATACGGCAATTCTGCTCATGACGCTGTTCTCTGCGGTGACGGTCGAAGTGCTTATACAGTTTACAATATTCATAGGCGGATTCATAACGAAGACGGGAGCTCTCGCTATTCCGCTCGTGCTGTATCTGTTTGCGGAAAGCATAGCGTCGCTGCTTTACAACACGGGATTGCCGTGGGTAGGGCTGTTCACGAATCTGGAGTGGATAAAAGGTCTGACGCCTGACGGTGCGCCGATAAAGGGCATGAGCATATACACTATGATAGCCGTAACTACCGTGTGGTTCGCGGGTATGACGGCAGCAAATTACTTAATGTTCGAAAAGAGGGATCTGAAATGAAAAAAGTTTTATTGACGGTTTTTGTGATAATGATCGCGGCGACGATCGCCGTGAGCGCGGTTGCGTGTTCTTCGGGCACGGGCATATGGAAACTCTGCAAGGTAGACAGCGAAAACATATCAAAAATAGAGCTTGTCAACAGCGGCGGAGCGATCAAAGCACTCGAAGGAGAAAGGCTGACGTCTTTTATGGACGAAATGGGCAAGCTTTCCGTTTATAAAGACGACGGAGCGTCCCCCGACAATTCGTATGATTACTGCCTGAGGATATATCTCAAAGGCAGCGACGGCTATATCAGTTATAACCTCGGCAAAGAAATGGTCAACGTAGACATGAAAAGCGGAGCGAAAGAAGGATTTTACGCTTTCAAAAATTATGACGAAGCGAGAGATCTCGTCGCAAAGTATTTTTACGCTCAATAGATCCCGTATCCCGTACGCGGCATGAAATTATTCTCTGCAATCCTCGATTATAAGAGCGTCTGCTCCGAGATCATCGACGAAATCGTCGGGCTTAAAACGGGTATTGTGGAACATGGCAAAATTTTTGTAATGAGCAGGAAGGATGACGGGCGTCGAAAGATCGAACGCCCTGCATATCTCGCTTACCCACAGTCTGTAATTGTCATAGCGCATGGGAAGCGGGTTTTCGTATAGTATTTCGCGGACGATCTTGTCGCCCGTAACTGTCTTTGCCCATATCTTCATATCGCAATAATTGTACCCGACTGAGAGAGCTTTGTCAAACACATAATTTTGAAAAAGTGATTGACAATCATCGGTTGATTATATAAAATATAGTATGTTTATACTCAAAGCAGGGAGGCGTGATCATGGGAAACAAGGTGATTTCTGAGGCGGTAGTCAAACGCTTGCCTCGCTATTACCGCTATCTTGAGCATCTTCAGCAAGAAGGCGTTACCAAAGTGTCGTCGGGCAAGCTCGCTCAGCTGCTCGGAGTGACCGCATCTCAGGTCAGACAGGACTTTTGCAATTTCGGCGGGTTCGGTCAGCACGGTTACGGATACGACGTCGCAAATCTCAAAAAAAATCTCGCCGAGATCCTCGGCCTTGACAAGCAGTACAACATGATAATCATCGGTGCAGGCAATATAGGCAGAGCGCTTGCGGGATACAAGAATTTCGCGGGAGAGGGCTTTATCGTCCGCGCGCTGTTCGATATCGACGTCAGGGATAAGTCGGTCGGCGGCATACCCGTTTACAGTATGGAAACGCTTTCGGATTATATCAAGGAGCACGGCTGCGACATTGCCGTTATCGCTACGCAGAAAGGCGTTGCCGCAGACATTGCCGCAAGACTTGTCGCTCTCGGGGTCAAGAGTATCTGGAATTTTGCGCCTATAGATCTCGATCTTCCCGACGACGTCGCGGTAGAAAACATTGCAATGAGCGAAAGTCTTTACGTCCTCAGTTACAGGATGAAAAACAAACAACAGTAAAAAAGAACTCTCATTTGAGGAGGAAATCATAAATGGCAAAAGAATTTTACGTCACAGCCGAAGGGCTTGCAGAACTTCAGGAAAAACTCGACTATCTCAAAAACGTAAGAAGACCCGAGGCTTCGGAAAGGATCAAGCAGGCTCGCGAATACGGCGATTTGTCCGAGAACGCCGAATACGATGCGGCTAAAGAAGATCAGGGCATTATCGAGGCGGAGATTCGTACCCTTGAGGCGCAGATTGAAAACGCAGTCGTTATCGAGGACGCCAAGGCTAAGGGAAACAAGATCATCATCGGCAGCACGGTCACTTTGCACGACATCGATATGAACGAAGATCTCGTATACCGTATAGTCGGTTCTACCGAGGCGGATATCAGCGAAGGTCTTATCAGCAACGAGAGCCCGCTCGCAGTAGCTATTCTCGGCAGAAAGAAAGGCGAAACGGTTTCTGTCAAAGACAACGAGGGTGAAAGTTACGACATCAAGATAATAGACGTCAAGTAAAAAGGAATTTATGGAAGAAAGAGAACAGAATACAGCCGAGGTCATACAGGTCAGACGCGACAAGCTCGACAAACTCGTCGAGGAGGGAAAGAACCCTTACGAAGTCGTAAAGTACGATAAAGACGCTTACGCACAGGTCATCAAGGACAATTACGCCGATTACGAAAACAAAGAGGTTTCGCTTGCGGGCAGACTTATTTCCAAGAGGATCATGGGCAAGGCGAGCTTTGCGCATCTTCTCGATTGCACGGGAAGCATACAGCTTTACGTCAGCCGCGACGATCTCGGCGACGAAAATTACGCCGCTTTCAAAAAGACGGACATCGGCGACATTATCGGTATAAAGGGCATCGTCTTCACGACCAAGATGGGTGAGATATCGGTGCATTGCAAGAGCGTCGATCTGCTCAGCAAATCGCTTTTGCCGCTCCCCGAAAAATATCACGGGCTCAAGGACACCGATCTCAGATACCGTCAGAGATACGTCGACCTTATCGCAAATCCCGAAGTAAAGAAGACCTTTATCACCCGCAGTCGCATAATAAGCGCGGTGCGTTCTTTCCTTGACGCTCAGGGATTTATCGAGGTGGAAACGCCTATCCTCAACACCATTGCGGGCGGCGCGACGGCGCGTCCGTTCATCACGCATCATAACACTCTCGATATCGACATGTATATGCGTATCGCTCCGGAGCTCTATCTCAAAAGACTTATCGTCGGCGGTTTCGAAAAGGTGTACGAGCTGGGCAGAAACTTCCGCAACGAGGGTATGGACACCCGTCACAATCCCGAGTTTACGATGATTGAGATGTATCAGGCTTATACGGATTTCCGCGGCATGATGGATCTTACCGAAAAGATATTCGGACACATCGCGGATACCGTTATCGGTTCGAGAAAGATAACTTATCAGGGCGTTGAGATAAATCTCGAGTCGCCGTGGGAAAGACTCACGATGATCGAGGCGGTAAAGAAATACGTCGGCATCGACTTTGACGCTACCGAAGATCTCGACGAGCTCAAGGCGCAGGCAAAGAAAGCGGGCGTAGAGTTCAACGACGATATCACCTGGGGCAAGTTGCTTTACGAGTGTTTCGATCAGAAAGTAGAGGAAAAACTCGTTCAGCCTACTTTCGTATACGACTATCCCGTCGACGTTTCTCCTCTTGCGAAGAGAAAACCGTCCGATAAGAGGATGACTGAAAGATTCGAGTTCTTCATTACGGGCAAAGAATTCGGCAACGCGTTCAGCGAGCTCAACGATCCTATCGACCAGAAAGAGAGATTCATGGCTCAGGTCAGACAGAGAGAAAAGGGCGACGACGAGGCTCAGATGATGGACGAAGATTACGTCACCGCACTCATGTACGGCATGCCTCCGACAGGCGGTCTCGGTATAGGTATCGACCGCGCGGTCATGCTGTTCACCGATTCGGCGAGCATACGCGACGTGCTTTTGTTCCCGACGATGAAACCTATCGAAAAACAACAATAAAGGATAAAGCAGTCGCAAGACTGCTTTTTTTGAAGATATGCAAGAACTTGACGCACCGCTTTACAACGCAGTAAAAAAAGTCTCCGCCGCAAAGGCGAGGTTTTGCATGCCTTCTCACTCGGGGTCTGCGGACGGAAAGTTGTTTTCTTCATGCGCTTTCGACTATACCGAAGTGGAAGGACTCGACAATCTCGCATGTCCTTCGGGTGTCATACTCGAGGCGGAGAAAAAAGCGGCGAAATCACGGGGTTGCGCTCATACGCTTTTCGTGACGGAGGGCAGTACGGTCTGCATGCACGTCGCGCTGTCGATAGCGAAAGAGCGCGGAGCAGTCGGCTGTATCGGCTGTATGCACAAGAGTTTTTACGGCGGCTGCGAGTTGCTCGGAATTACACCCGTGAGATTTGAAAACGTCGCGGATTTTCTCGAAAACGGTCTGAAAACGCAAACCGTGTCGTCGGTTTTTTATACGTCGCCCGATTATTTCGGCAACGTTACGGACGATAAAGAACTGCTTGCCGAGTGTCGGAAAGCGGGAGTGCTCACGGTGACTGACGCGGCGCACGGCGCGCATTTCTGTTACAGCGGTCTTCTCCCCGAGGCAGCGGCGGGCAGAGCGGACATAGCTTTCTGCAGCACGCATAAGACTATGGCGGTCTATACGGGCGGCGCGCTCATTGATCTTAAAGACGATACGCTGTACGATAAAGCGGTATATTATCGTCAATTATGGCACACCACGTCGCCGTCCTATCTCGTTATGGCAAGTACCGACTACGCATGCGCGCTGTGGGAAAAGGACGGAGAAAAGTTTTACGCAGACATATCTGCGGCGCGCGAGAGTTTTGAAAAGCGTTCGCAAGGCGCACAATATACGGTGGAGAAAAGCGACGATCTTTCAAGGCTCGTGTTGCGTTTCAAAGATTTCGATGCGGGAGAGGCAAACGCTTATCTCGCGGCAAAAGGCGTATATGCGGAAGCCGCGATAGGCGACAGACTGATTTTTATACTGAATCCTTTCAATGCGGACAAGCTCGGTATGCTGTCGGAAGTTCTGGCGGATTTCGTACCGTCGAAGAAATATATCGGGTTTTTGCCTCCTGCAAGAGAAAAGGCTCAGACGAGAGGAGAGATAACGTTCGTGCCCGTAAAAGAAGGCATCGGGCGCGTGTGCATGAACGACGTCGGATTTTATCCTCCGGGTACGCCGTTTATCGTCAAGGGAGAAATTTTTACGCAAGAAGACGCGGACATTATCGCAAAAAACGTCGGTTGCACGTTTGGACTTGTAAACGGCAAACTCGTTGTGTTACAATAATGATGCGCGTACAGGCGCGGCAGAGGAATTATGAAAGGCAGTTTTATTACTTTTGAAGGTTGCGAGGGAGTTGGAAAGACTACTCAGGTGGAGAGATTGCGCCGCTATTTCGAAGAGAGCGGGCAGAAGGCTCTGTTTTTGCGTGAGCCGGGCGGCACGGTGATCTCCGAAAAGATCAGAGAGATGCTGCTTTCAAAAGAAAACGATAACATGAACGGGAAATGCGAGGCGCTTTTATACAGCGCGGCGCGCGCTCAGCTGCTAGGAGAAGTTGTTGCTCCGGCGCTCGAAAAAGGGGTGATCGTCGTATGCGACAGGTTTACCGATTCCACTTTCGCGTATCAGGGAGCGGCGAGAGGGCTCGGCATGGATTTTATCGACGAGCTCAACAAACTCACCTGCGGAGATATAGTGCCCGATGTCACGGTATTTCTCGATATGCCTCCGAGACTTGCCTTCGCGCGCAAGGGCGGAGCGGACAAAAACGACAGACTCGAAAGTCAGAGTATGGAATTTCACGAGAAAGTATACGAGGGCTATAAAGAGGTAGCAAGACGTTATCCCGACAGATTCGTTTGCGTGGACGCGTCCAAAGACGCCGACGAAGTATGGGAAGACGTGATCGACCTGCTCAGGCAGAGGACTTCGGTGAAGTGATATGACAGAAACGCAAAGACTTCTTCGGGAATCAAGACCGTACATGACGGTAGCCGCGGATAAAAAGAGCGGCGCGCTCAATCACTGTTATCTGATACTTTCGGACGACGACGTTGCGCGCAGAGAACTTTGCCGTCTTGCGGCAAAAGCCGCGCTTTGTCCTCACGGCGGTTGCGATAAATGTGAGGTCTGCGAGAAAATAAATGACGGAGCATACGTCGCTCTCAGAGTAAACGAGAGCGAGAAGATCTCCGTCGACGACGTGTCCGAACTAATAGAAGACAGCTATTTCACGGGCTTTGACGGAGATCTCAAAGTTTATGTCGTCAGCAATATGCAGGGCATGAACGAGAAGGCGCAGAATAAATTTCTCAAGACTCTCGAAGAACCGCCCGAAGGAGTGGTTTTCATACTCGGAGCAAGTCAGCAGACGTCGGTGCTCGCGACCATATTGTCGCGTTGCAAAAAACTGTATTTCGAAGGCTTTTCTCAGGAACAGATATTCGGCGTGCTGACAGAGGGAGAGGACGATCCCGACGAAGAAACCGTGCGTATGGCAACTCGTGCGGCGGTGTGCGGATTCGGCAATCTGACCCGTGCGCAAAAACTTTACAAAGACGTCGCGTTCGGAGAAAAATTTTCCCTGCTGGTGTCTGTTATACGCAATTTAACGTCGACGAAAAAGCTGGACGAACAGCTGATGAAATTAAAGATAGACAAGAGCAATATCGACGGTTATCTGGATATAGCCGAGACCGTTTTCAGACTGTTGCTCGCGTCTAAACGCGGCGCGGCGGAAAAGGGGTTCGAAGAGCTCGAAGGGCTTAGCGGAGAGTACGATTACCCCACGCTCGTCAATATACTCGAACTGATAATCAAGTGCAAGCGCATGAGCGAGAGCAACTGCAATCCGCAGTCGATCGCAGACGCGCTGTTTATAGGAATTTTGGAGGTAAAATATCTATGCCGGAAATAGTTGAAATAAAATTCCCGTCCAATCCCAAGACGTATTATTTCGATCCTAAAGGGATAAACTTCGAGGCGGGGGATAACGCCATAGTAGAAACGGTAAGAGGGCAGGAATACGGCAAGGTCGTCGGAGCAAACAGAACGGTAGACGACTCTGCAATCAAAGGTCAGCTCAAGCCCGTAATACGCAAGGCTACGCCCGAAGACGATCTGAGAGCGCAGGAAAATATCGATATGAAGGCTGCGGCAATGGATCTTTGCAACAAAAAGATCGCCAAGCACGGACTCAAAATGAAACTCGTGGATGCGGAATACACTTTCGACCGCTCCAAGATAGTATTCAGCTTTACCGCAGACGGAAGGGTGGATTTCAGAGAGCTCGTCAAGGATATCGCAAGCGTTATGCACATGAGGATAGAACTCAGACAGATATACGAACGCGACGACATAAAGATGAGAGGCGCGCTCGCGATGTGCGGCAGACCCTGCTGCTGCATCACGCATCTTTCCGATTATGAAAAAGTAACGGTAAAGATGGCTAAAAATCAAAACATATCGCTCAATCCGACAAAAGTCAGCGGTATGTGCGGCAAGCTGATGTGCTGTCTGAGATACGAAAACGACTATTACGTGGAAACGGCAAAACTTCTGCCCAAGACGGGAAGTCTTGTTTCTACCGCAAAGGGTACGGGACGCGTCGAGGAGACTGACATGCTCAAGCGCAGGATAAAAGTCGCTATTCAGAACGAGGACGGAATAATCAACGAATACTTCGAGGTCGGAGAATTCGAAGTTATAGGCGCGCCGCAGAAACAGAAAGTCAATAAAGAAGAAGAGCAGTACGAAAAAGAGCTGAAAAAGCTGGAAGAATAATTTTTGCGTTGTCTGCAAGAGGCGAGTTTGTCTTAGCGTAAAACGAGTTAGACGCCTCTAACCAAAATGAACGCCCCAAATTTTTCAAAAAGGTTTACAACCTCGGGGGCGTATGGTATAATCAAATCACAAAATCTAAGAAAGGAGATTTACGAACATGGCATACGTTATCGGAGATGGATGCATTAAGTGCGGTAACTGCGCGGCTAACTGCCCCGTTGAAGCGATTTCTGAGGGCGACGACAAGTACGTTATCGACGCTGACACCTGCATCAGCTGCGGCACTTGCGCTGCCGGCTGCCCCGTTGAAGTAATCAGCGAGGAATAATTTGCAGAAGCTTACAAATGAATTCAGTCGGACGGGCGCGGTCATGTGACTGCGCCCGTCCTTTTTTTATGCTTTTTTGCGACTATTTGCGCGCGTTATTTTTTCAAAGTTGGTTCAAGCCCTTTATTTTTGCGCGCATATATGATAAAATTATCAGGATAACGGATTTTTAATGCACGGAGGAAAAATGAAAAAAGATTTCTTGTGTATGGACGGCGTAAGCAAAGACTTGCTGACTCATCTTCTCGATGACGCCGCAGAGATGAAAAAGCAGGTTTTATCCTCAGACAAGACCTGCGATCTGCTGAAAGGAAAGACTGTTGCCACTCTTTTTTACGAAAACAGCACGAGGACGCGCTGTTCGTTTGAGGACGCGTGCAAATACCTCGGCGTGACGGTCACGGTTGTCGACGTGTCGACGTCGAGCGTTCAGAAAGGCGAGAGCATACTCGATACCGCAAGGACGATAGAGGCGATGGGTACGGACGCGATCGTTATAAGACACTCCGCGTCGGGCGCGCCTAAGTACGTTGCGGACAACGTAAAGTGCAGCGTCATAAACGCAGGCGACGGTCTGCACGCGCACCCCACTCAGGCACTTCTCGACCTTTTCACGATACGCGAAAAATTCGGTAAAGTTGAAGGACTCACCGTTACGATAATCGGCGACGTCAAGCACAGCAGAGTTGCAAGGAGCAATATCGTTTCGCTTACCACGATGGGCGCGAAAGTCAGAGTTTTCGGCCCTCCGACAATGATCCCGCAGGCGGCGGAAAGACTCGGCTGCGAGGTCTGCACGTCGATCGAGGACGCCTTCAGAGGCAGCGACGTGATCATGGGGCTCAGGATACAGCTCGAGCGTCAGCAGAAAGGCTTGTTCCCGAGTTACGGAGAATACGCTAAATTCTTCGGCATAAATCCCGAGAGGATGCAGCTCGCCAACAAGGGCGCGATAGCAATGCACCCCGGTCCCGTAAACAGAGGCGTTGAATTTTCTTATTCTCTCTGCGAGGACGAGTGCTGTTACAAAGACATACAGGTCACTAACGGCGTAGCTACGCGTATGGCTCTGCTCAAATGGGTATTGGAGGACTGACATGAAGAAATTGCTTATAAGATCCGCGCTCGTCGGAGGCAAGAAAAAGGACATACTGATAAGCGGCAGCAGAATAGAGAAGATCGCCGCGGATATTGAGGCAGACGGTTGCGAAGTAGTCGAGGCGGACGGACTTACCGCACTGCCTGCGTTCGTGGACATGCACGTTCATCTGCGCGAGCCCGGGTTTGAATACAAAGAGGACATAGAGAGCGGCACGCGTGCCGCAGTTGCGGGCGGCTTTTCGGCGGTATGCTGTATGCCCAACACGAAACCCGTGACGGACAACAAATACATCGTGAGATATATAAAAGACAGAGCAAGAGAGGTCGATCTTGCAAAAGTCTATCCGATAGCCGCAGTAAGCGTTGGCGAAAAGGGCGAAACGATCACCGAAATGGGCAAGCTCAAAGAGGCGGGCGCTGTCGCGTTTTCGGATGACGGCAGACCCGTGGAGAGCGCGCAGCTCATGCGTATCGCGCTCGAATACGCAAGCGGTTTCGGCATGCTCGTGATAAGCCACTGCGAGGATATGTCGCTTGTCAACGACGGCGTAATGAACGAAGGCTATCACGCTACGCTCGCGGGATATAAGGGAATCACCCGTGCGAGCGAAGAGGTCATGGTAGCGAGAGATATCGTGCTTGCGGAAACTCTCGGTGCGCGCGTGCACATCGCGCATATCAGCACCAAGGGCAGCGCGCAGCTGATAAGAGAGGCAAAGGCGCGCGGCGTAAAAGTTACCTGCGAGACCTGTCCGCACTATTTTGCGGCTACGGACGAACTTTGTCTGAGCGGCAACGCGGACGCTAAAGTCAATCCTCCTCTGAGAGAGGAGAGCGACCGCTTAGCGATAATAGAGGCAATAAAAGACGGCACCGTGGACGCGATAGTTACCGATCACGCTCCTCACGCCAAACACGAAAAAGAGGGCGGACTCATCGGCGCGGCGAACGGTATAAGCGGCATCGAAACTTCTTTCGCACTGTCCTACACGACGCTCGTAAAGAGCGGCGCGATCACTCTCGACAAGCTCAGCGAGCTTATGACTGCAAAGCCCGCGTCGCTCGTCAACATAGAGTGCGGAAAGCTCGAAGAAGGCGCGCTTGCAGACATTACGCTCGTGGATCTTGACAGAAAGTACAGGATTGACAAAACCAAATTCTTCTCCAAAGGAAAAAACACTCCGTTCGACGGCAGAGAGGTGTACGGCAAGGTATGTTGCACGATAGTCGACGGGAGCATTAAATACAAAGAGGTGTGATATGATAATCGACAAACTCATCGATGCAATAAAGAGAACAGACAATCCGTCCGTTATCGGACTCGACACATGCGTGGACTATCTCCCCGACGAGATGAAAGAGAAATGCGTGACTCTCGACGACGCGGCGAACTATATAACCAAGTTCAACTTCGACCTCGTGGACGCGCTCAAAGACGTAGTTCCCGCGGTAAAAGTACAGGTAGCGTATTACGAAATGTACGGCGTTGCGGGCATGCGCGCTTTCAAGGACACTCTCGCTTACGCGCGCGCTAACGGCATGATAGCGATAGCGGATATAAAGCGCAACGACATCGGCAGCACCGCCGCGGCGTACAGCAAGGCGTATATCGGCGCGACTGAGCTTGCGGGCGGAGTCAAAGTAACGCCTTTCGAGAGCGATTTCGTTACCGTAAACGGCTATCTCGGCAGCGACGGCGTAAAACCTTTCGTAGCTGACTGCGAAAAGAACGACAAAGGCATATTCGTACTCGTCAAGACGTCCAATCCCGCCAGCGGAGAATTGCAGGACAAGCCGCTCGGCGACAAGGTAACGCTTTATGACGCAATGGCAGATCTCGTGGACGATTGGGGCAAAAACCTTATAGGCAAATACGGATATTCTTCGGTAGGCGCGGTCGTCGGAGCTACTCACAAAGAGCAGGCAGCTAAGATAAGAGCGGCTCATCCGCATCTGTTCTTCCTTATCCCGGGCTACGGCGCTCAGGGCGGAAAGGCAGAAGATCTCGCCGTATGTTTCAAGGACGGTATCGGCGGTATAGTCAATTCTTCGCGCGGCATCCTCTGCGCATACAAGAAAGAACAGTACGCAGGACTCAACTACAAGGACGCTGCGCTCAAAGCCGCGCTCGATATGCAGAAAGATCTTACAAGGTGCATCAGATGAAAGACAGAATCGCTACCGTAATCAAAAACAGACCCTGCGCTGAAGGGATATGGAGCATGACTCTCGCGTTCGACGATCTCGAAGAGATAAAGGGAGCGCAGTTTCTCGACATCAAACTGCCCGACAGGAGCAAGGTGCTCAGAAGACCCTTCTGTATCTGCGATTTTGACAAGGACGCAAAGACCGCGGACGTATGTTATGCGGTCGTGGGAGAGGGTACGAAGGTGCTTACGGAGGTAAAAGAGGGCGACAAGCTCAACGTTCTCCTGCCTCTCGGCAACGGGTATTCCCCCAAAGGCAAAAGAATAATGCTTGTTGGCGGCGGCATGGGTTCGGCTGTACTTCCCGCCGTCATTACCGCCAATCCCGACAAGGAGTTTTTCGTATATCTCGGCTTTGCAAACGCAGGCAAAGTCGTGCTCGAAAAAGAGATATCCGCTAAGGGCGCGACGGTTACCGTTGCGACGGACGACGGCAGTTACGGCAAAAAAGGTTTCGTCACTTCTTATGCGAGAGAGGCTGTCGATACTGTAAAGCCCGACGAGATATTCGTGTGCGGACCCGAAGTGATGTACAAGGCGGTCAGAAAGAGTTTCGAGGGTTGCGGCGTACCCGTTTACGTTTCTCTCGAACAGCGCATGGGTTGCGGCATAGGCGCGTGCCTCGTCTGCAACTGCAAGGTAAAACGCGCTGACGGTGAGGGATACGTCAGAGTGTGCAAGGACGGTCCCGTATTCCTTCTCGACGAGGTGGTATTATGAGCAATCTCAAAGTAAATATCGCGGGCGTAGAATTCAAAAACCCGATAATCACCGCAAGCGGAACTTTCGGGTTCGGCAAAGAATATTCCGAGTTCTATCCGCTTTCCGCGCTGGGCGGAATATGCACTAAAGGTCTTACTCTCAGAAAGCGCGAGGGCAATCCCCCTCCGAGAGTTGCAGAAACTTACGGCGGCATGCTCAACAGCGTCGGATTGCAGAATCCCGGCATAGAGCACTATCTTGCCGAGGACGACAAAAGACTTGCAAAAGAAGACGTGGTTGTGATCGCAAATATCGCGGGATCGACTCTCGAAGATTACATAGCTATCGCGGAGCGCATAAACGACAGCCACGCCGATATGGTGGAACTCAACATCTCTTGCCCCAACGTAAAACAGGGAGGTATGGCTTTCGGCGTTCTTCCCAAAAACGTCGAAGAGGTAACGAGGGCGGTAAAGAACGTCTGCAAAAAACCCGTGATAACCAAGCTGTCGCCTAACGTGAGCTGTATCGCGGACAACGCGCGTGCGGCTGAGGCTGGCGGTGCGGACGCGGTATCTCTCATTAATACGCTTTCGGGCATGGCGGTAAACTACAAGACGAGAAGACCCGTTCTTGCAAACAACAACGGCGGACTTTCGGGTCCCTGCGTAAAACCCGTCGCGCTCAAAATGGTATGGGAGTGCTACAATGCGGTAAAGATACCGATCATAGGACTCGGCGGCATAACGAGCTATACAGATGTGCTCGAGTTTATGATCTGCGGCGCACGCGCAGTACAGGTAGGAACCGCAAACTTCACCGATCCTACCGCGGCTTACGATATAGCAAAGGATCTCGAAAAATACGTTTCTGAAAACGACATCGACATAAACGATCTTGTCGGCACGCTGATATTAAACTGATTTAACAGACACCGACAGGAAAAAACCATAAAAATCAACATAAATCGGAGGACAAACGATATGATGACTACAGAGCAGGCATTGGAAGTATACCGCAGCACGGGCGCGATACTCAAAGGACATTTCAGACTTACGTCGGGCAGACACTCTGACACCTATATGCAGAGCGCGAAGGTATTCGTAGACCCCAAGGCGAGCGAAACTCTCTGCAAGGCGCTTGCAGAAAAACTCAACGATTCCGGCATAGAGGCAGACGTTGTTATCTCTCCCGCAATCGGCGGCATACTCATGGGATACGAAGTCGCAAGACAGCTCGGCAAACCCAACATCTTTGCGGAGCGCGAAAACGGAGTGATGACTCTGCGCCGCGGATTCACGATAGAAAAAGGCACTAAATTCGTCGTATGCGAAGACGTTGTCACGACGGGAGGCTCTGTCAAAGAAGTCATCGCTCTCGTAAAAGAGGCAGGCGGCGAAGTAGTAGCCGTCGCATCTCTCGTTGACAGGAGCAACGGCAAGGTTGATTTCGGCGTAAAATTCGTCAACCTCATCAGCATGGACATCACGTCTTACGAACCCGACGAGTGCCCGCTTTGCAAAGAAGGCAAGATCGAGCTTGTAAAGCCCGGTTCCAGAGTCTTTACCAAGTGAGTCGCTTATGTGGAAAAGAGTAGAAAGAGCTTATACGAGCCTGCGCAACAGAGTAGACTTTAAGCCGCAGATAGGTATAGTTCTCGGCAGCGGACTCGGCGCGATAGCAGAAAATATAGAGAGCGTTTACAGCGTGCCTTTCGAGAACGTGCAGGGTATGCCGACTTCTACGGTAGAAGGACACAGCGGCAGATTCGTGTTCGGATACATCAACCGCGTACCCGTAGTCGTTATGCAGGGCAGAGTTCACTATTACGAGGGGTATACTCCGCAGGAGGCAGTGCTTCCTATCCGACTTATGATACGCATGGGCGTAAAGGCGCTCGTGCTGACCAATGCGGCGGGAGGTATAAGAGAGGACCTCAATACGGGAGATATAATGATGATCTCCGATCACATTTCGCTCGTTCCTTCTCCGCTTATCGGTAAGAACGATCCGTCATACGGCGACAGATTCCCCGATATGAGCGAGGCTTACGACAGCGGACTCAGAGAGATGGCGCGCGTTGCGGCAAAGAAAGTCGGACTCGATATAAAAGAGGGCGTCTATATTCAGTTTACGGGCCCCAACTTCGAAACCCCCGCAGAAGTACGCATGGCGAGAGCCATGGGCGCAGACGCGGTCGGCATGAGCACGGCGATAGAGACCATTGCGGCTGTGCATATGGGCATAAAGGTGCTCGGACTTTCCTTTATCAGCAACAAAGCCTGCGGACTCAGCGATCAGAAACTCAGTCATCTCGACGTACAGGCGGAGAGCCGTGCGGTAACGGGCAAACTCAGCAAGCTCATAGAAGAGCTCGTGCTGATGGCGTCCAACAAATAAAGCAGGTTTAACAGACACATACATGAAAAATTGCAGATGCAGACGTGCCGCAGAGAGCGGCGCGCCTACGCTGAGTTTTTCGAGGACGGCTAAGAGATATGAAACTCAGGATATACAATGCAAAAATTCTTACCCCGGACGGAATTATCGACGGAGAACTGCGCACGGACGGCGACAGGATATGTTATCTGTCCCCCGTATCGACTCTGGATTGGCAGGATTGGGACAGAGAGATAGATCTCAAAGGCAATCTGCTCGTGCCGTCGTTCAAGAACGCGCATACGCACTCGCCTATGACCTTTTTGCGTTCGCGCGCGGAAGACATGCTTCTGAAAGATTGGCTGTACAAACAGGTCTTTCCCGCGGAAGGCAAGCTGACGGACGAGGACTGTTATCTGTTCACGAGGCTTGCGGTCGCCGAGTATTATTCGGGCGGCACAACGTTCGCGTGCGAGATGTACGGGCATACCGAGGCTGTGGCGGCGGCTTTTGCGGATACGGGATTCGGCGCGTATATCGGCAGCGGAATATTCGATTTCGACGGCGGGTACGACGAGATAACAAAGAGAGCTGAAGAGCTCAAAGCCGCGATTGACAAACTGCCGAGGGTGAAATACGCGCTTGCAATGCATGCTCAGTATACCTGCGGCGACGAAACGATAAGGGCAGTATGCGATCTGTCCAAGAAATACTCGCTCCCCGTAATGACTCACTTGTCGGAAACTAAAGACGAAGTTGAATCGTGCAAGGCTCAGTACGGCATGTCGCCCGTAAAACTGCTTGCCGAAAAGGGAGTGTTCGATCTCGGAGGTACGGGATTTCACTGCGTGCATCTCGACGACGAAGATATAAGAATAATGAAAAAGCTCGGAGTGGGCGCGGTAACGTGTCCTTGCAGCAACCTCAAGCTTGCAAGCGGCATAGCTCCGCTCAAAAAGCTCAATGACGCGGGTATAGTTCTCGGCGTCGGCACGGACGGAGCGGCAAGCAACAACGCTCTCGATATGTTCAGAGAAACCTATCTTGCGACATGTCTTCAAAAATATCTGCTTGACGACGCGGTCGCGGTAAAGGCAACCGATATATATGCAAGCGCGGTCAGCGGCGCGGCTTTCGGGTTGGAAAAAGCGGACGGTCTTTATATAGGCGCGCTTGCGGATATGGCGGTCATAGATCTTTCCGCGCCGAATATGCAGCCCCTTACGGACGTGCGCTCCAATCTCGTATATGCCGGCGGAAAGCAAAACGTCGTCATGACTATCGCGGGAGGCAGAGTCGTCTACGAGAACGGGGAATTGCTTTACGGAGAAGATTACGGAGCGTTGCTCGAAAAATGCAACGCGGCAGCGGAGAGAATAAAAAATGAGCTATGAAAAAAAGCTCGCGAGGGAGCAGAGAGAAAAGGCTGAAAAGAAAAGAAAAAGGCTGCGGTTTTTAGGTCTTATCGGTCTGACGGTAGCCGTCATAGCGGCAGTCGTGATCACCGTGTTTGCGGTCAGGAGCTGCGAAGAGACTTTTACCTTAGAGATAGGTCAGCCTTACGACGCGGGCAAGGCGACCGTTACGGTCACAGATATCGGGATAAAGAGGTTGGACTCAAAGGAGCAGGTTTATGCGATAATAACGCTCAAGGTCGAGGCGGAAAAAGATTTTACGCTCGATCCGTACGATTTTGAGCTTGACGGAACGGCTCCGATGTCCTATTCGGATGCGGACGATGTCGAGGCAACCACGGACGAGACGAAAGTTTCTGCGGGGCAGACCGTGCAGGTCAGAATAGCATTTCTCGTGCCGAGAAGCATGAAAGTCAGCTTTCTGACCTACAAGAAAGCCGTGATAAGGCTGGGTAGTATGATAGAAAACGATAACAACCTTTCAGAGGAGAGAAAATGATACAGGTAACAGATTTGTTTTTGCAGTTTGGCGGAAGAAAGCTTTTCGAGGACGTAAACCTCAAGTTCACCGACGGCAACTGCTACGGCGTAATAGGCGCGAACGGTGCGGGTAAATCCACGTTCCTCAAGATACTTTCGGGAGAACTCGAGCCGACGAGAGGTACGGTGTCCATAGGCAAAGGACAGCGTATCAGCGTTTTGCACCAGAACCAGAACGACTTTGACGATTGCACGGTAATGCGCACGGTATTGCTCGGACACAAGCGTCTTGTCGACATCATGGACGAAAAAGACGCGCTCTATTGCAAAGAAGATTTCAGCGAAGAGGACGGCATAAGAGCGTCTGAGCTCGAAAACGAGTTCGCGGAGCTCGGCGGCTGGGAGGCGGAGAGCGAGGCGGCGTCGCTGCTCAACGAGCTCAAGTTCGGCGAAGAATATCACGAAAAGCTCATGAGCGAGCTCGACGGCAAACAGAAAGTCAAGATACTTCTCGCGCAGGCTTTGTTCGGCAACCCCGACATACTCATACTCGACGAGCCTACCAACAACCTCGACGCGAAGAGCATAATGTGGCTTGAAAAATTCCTTATGGATTTCAAGAATACGCTCATCATCGTATCGCACAACCGCCACTTCCTCAACAAAGTGTGCACGCATATATGCGACGTCGACTACGGACAGATAAACATGTACGTCGGCAACTACGACTTCTGGTACGAGACCAACCAGCTGCTTGCGCGTCAGGCAAAAGAAGCGAACAAGAAAGCCGAGGCGAGAGCGAAGGAGTTGCAGGAATTTATCGCGCGTTTCTCGGCAAACGCGTCCAAGTCGAGGCAGGCGACGTCGAGAAAGAAAGAGCTTGAAA
Organism: uncultured Christensenellaceae bacterium; assembly: GCA_944383895.1. Classification (GTDB taxonomy): domain Bacteria; phylum Bacillota; class Clostridia; order Christensenellales; family UBA3700; genus Ornithoclostridium. The sequence continues at coordinate 178,402 of CALWRH010000002.1, forward strand.
AACTCACTCTCGAAGACATAAAGCCGTCTATGAGAAAATATCCTTATATCAATTTCGAAATGGAGCAGGATCTCGGCAAGGAGATACTCAAAGTCGAGGGACTGACTAAAAAAGGATTTTTCGAGGACGTCAGCTTTACGGTGCAGAAAGGTGAGAAGATCGCGTTTCTGTCCGACAAATCCACGTCGGTATCCATGCTGTTCGATATACTCAACGGTATAGAAGAACCCGACGCGGGCAAGTACGAGTGGGGTAAGACGGTCAGACTCAGTTACGTTCCGCAAAACTTCGACGACTTCTTCGACGGCTGCAATATGAATCTTGTGGAGTGGATAAACAGATTCTCAAAAGATCACACGGAGAGCTATCTGAGGAGCTGGCTCGGCAGGATGCTTTTCTCGGGCGACGAGGTGAAAAAGAGCGCTAAGGTGCTCAGCGGAGGCGAAAAAGTTCGCTGCATGCTCGCGCGCGCAATGCTGATCGCGGGCAACGTGCTTATACTCGACGAGCCGACCAACCACCTCGATCTCGAGGCGATAACCGCGCTCAACAAAGGTATGATAAATTTCAAAGGCTGCTCGCTCTTTGCGACTCACGATCAGGAGCTTATGCAGACCGTAGCAAACAGGATCATAGAGATCAACGGTACGAAGACGTTCGACAAACTGACGACTTACGAAGAATATCTTGAAACTATCTGAAGAGGTGAAGATCATGGATAAAAAAGACAAACAGATTATCGCGATACTGCGCGAAGACAGCCGTTTCACGACGGCGCAGATCGCCGCGATGAGCGGACTTGACGAAGAAGACGTAAAGGCGAGGATAGCCGCAATGGAACAGGCGGGTATAATTGCCAAATATACGGTGCTCTGCAATACCGAAAAGATGGATTCGGACGCCGTTACCGCGCTTATCGAAGTCAAAGTCACGCCTCAGATGCGCGACGGTTTTGACGCTATCGCACGTGAAATCTACAAGTTCGACGAGGTAAAAGACGTTTACCTGATGAGCGGAAGTTACGACCTGACCGTAATCGTAGAAGGCAAAAATCTGAGAGAGGTATCGCGTTTCGTGACGGAAAGACTTTCCGTGCTCAAAGACGTGACTTCTACCGCTACGCATTTTATCCTGAAAAAATACAAAGCTGAAGGCGTCGTGCTCGAAAAATGCGACGAAATAAAGAGAGAAGAGATAGTATGAATTACGACAAACACGTCAGCGACGTCGTAAAAAACATCAGACCGTCAGGGATCAGAAAGTTTTTCGACGTTGCCGCAATGTACAAGGACGTGATCTCGCTCGGCGTGGGAGAACCCGATTTCGTTACGCCGTGGGAGGCGAGAGAAGCGGCTGTACAGAGCATAAGAAAGGGCATAACTCAATATACGTCCAACAGCGGACTTCTGCAGCTCAGAGAGGCGGTATCCAGATATATCGACCTGCATTTCGGGGTGAAATACGATCCTAAAGACGAGATCGTCATGACGGTCGGCGCGAGCGAGGCGATATATCTTGCGGTGCGCACGCTTGCCAACGCAGGAGACGAGGTGATAATTCCCGAGCCGTCATACGTTTCATACGCTCCCGGTGTCGCGTTTTGCGACGCTGTTCCCGTAATAGCTCCTTGCAGAGTAGAAGACAACTTCACTCTTACCGCAGAGGCGCTCGAGTCGGTGATAACGCCGCGCACTAAAGCTCTGATATTGCCTTTCCCCAACAATCCTACGGGCGCGATAATGAACAGAGAGCAGCTCGAGAGCATAGCCACAGTGATCAAAAAGCACGATATCATAGTCATTTCCGACGAGATATACGCAGAGCTTACATACGGCGACGAAAGACACGTTTCGATAGCGTCGCTCGACGGTATGAGAGAAAGGACGGTGCTGATAAACGGTTTCAGCAAGGCGTTTGCCATGACGGGCTGGCGACTCGGCTACGTCTGCGCTCCGAGAGAACTCGAAAAGCAGATGCTGAAGATACATCAATATATTATAATGTGTGCGCCGACAGCCGCTCAGTATGCCGCGCTCAATGCGCTGAATACTGCGTTTGAAGACAACTTTGCGGCAGTAGAGGAGATGAGGAGCCAGTATGATATCAGACGCAGATTTCTCGTCAAGCGTCTCAACGATATGAAACTGACTTGTTTCGAGCCGCGCGGAGCGTTTTACGTCTTCCCGTGCGTATCTGTCACGGGGCTCGACGGAGAGCAGTTCGCAGAAGAATTGCTTGCGGATCAGAAAGTCGCTGTCGTACCGGGCGGTGCTTTCGGAGAGTCGGGCAAGAATTTTATAAGGATAAGCTACGCGTATTCGCTCGAGAACCTCAAAAAGGCGACGGACAGGATAGAAGTTTTCCTTAAAAAGAAAGGCGTTCTCTGATAAAATATGTGTATTAATACCCGAAATTGCGGATTTTGATCCTTTAGCCGTGTTAAAATGTGCATATTTTTAATACTATTTTAACAAAAGTACGGCTCAAGCAGGGGAAAAAGCAGTCGATAAAAAAATTTTTGAAAAAGTTTGAAAAAACTGTTGACAAATTTTGAAGTCGATGATAAAATGCAAACTGTAAATAAAAGAGCTCATAATTTTCCCCCTTATCATATAATAAAGGAAGGGAGGTATCCGAGAATTCGGATACCTCTCTTTCTTTTTTGCCGCGTTTTGCGCCGATCAGGAGCAATATTAGCGCCGTTTTGTCCATAAAACTTTTAATGTTGGACATTTTGCCCTTTCAAAAGTACGGATAGTCGCGCAATTTGCGGCTTTCGGAGCGGTTTTGTATATTTACCGTTCCTGTTTCGCCTTAAAGATTGCGTCAGTCGTTCTGATACTGTCCGCTTTCGTTGCAGCACTTGCCGCCGCACATCTTACCGCAGTTCTTGGTAGTAGCGGCTTTAGCCTGCTGCTTGTTCTGCTTAGCTTTCTTCATGACTTTAACCTCCTTTTTAGGCTACTTGTATTATGTGACCTGAGAGGGGTTTTATCCTGAAGAACAATTGTAAATATTTGCCTGAATCGCAATTTTATAATAACGTTGACGACAGCGCGCTTTTCAGCAGCGCGCCTGCTCCCGCAAAGACAGCGTCGAGAGAAGAAAAAAGATCGTCTCCGTCTGCATATGACAGACCATACGATCTGGCGTATCCGCTCAGCGCGTTGCATAAATTACGGGTGCCGATGCTTTGAGCGACGGTATCCAACGCGAGCGCGGCTTTGCAATATACGGTTATGTAATAATCCGTGCCGTCGCGGTAATCCGTCGTGCTCCTGAATACGTTGCAATCCGCGTTTTCTCCCAAGGCTTTCTGCGTTGCGACGTAATCTTTGTAAGCAGTAGAAAGATTTTTTCTTATCGTATCGGCATAGCTCTTCATGCTACGTTTTTCAAAGTAAAGCAACGTAGACCACTGCGCGAGAGCCTCGTCCTGCCAGGGCGAACGTACCTGATCGCTGCCCGTGAGCGAGTACCACCACTGATGCGCGACTTCGTGAGCAACAGTAGTTTCCGTCTGGGATAAAGACAGAGCGTCCGATACGATAGCCGCGTTGCAGAACTCCGCACCCGCAGTCATAAAAGGAGTGAATACGAGAGAATACTCTTTGACGGGAAGAGGACAGAAGTATTCGGAGTATATCGACAAAGCGTTTACCGCGTATTCAGCGGCGTAAGAAAAAGAGCCGTCGTGCAAAACTTTTACCGTATATCCGTCTTTGCTTGCGGTAGTTATTTCGGCGTCGGGCGCGAGAAAAAGCGAAAGATCGCGCAGTGCATCTGCAGAGAATATTCTTTTGTTGCCGTCTTTGCCCGTTTCGGGAGCTGAGCAGACCGCCTTCCACGAGGACGGGCAGTCGAGAGTCAGATCGTAGTCGGCGCAGTTGAAGACGAAAGGGTCTCCCGTAGATTCGTATCCGTAAAAGACAAAGCCGCCGTCGGTATTTGCTGCGTTCTCGTCGTATCGGCACAGAACGGGGAAGAAGAAAGTCAGGTTGACCGAAAAATCGTTGTAGCCGTAACGTGTGTTGCACAAGGGAAGAGTAAGGTCGAAAGAAAAAGTTATCTCAGTGCTTTCGCCGAGAGAGAGCGGAGCGTCGAGATAAACGACTATCTTGCAAGGCGTTTCGCATAAAGAAACGCTTTTTACGTCTTTTCCGCCAGCTTGAAGAAAGGCGTAAGAGCCCGCGTTTATTCCGTAAGGATAGGCTGAGGATATGTTTACGTCGTCTACGGGGGGAGGAGTTTTCAGAGTGAAAGCGTCGGGATAAAACGCGAATACGAGTCTGTCGATACCTTCTCTGAAGCTGTTCACGACAGTTACGGTTTCGTCGACTTTCACCGTATTTTCCGCGCCGTCCACGTCAACAGACAGAGAATAGGTTACGGGTGCGTATTCTTCGGCAGAGGTTTCGCACGCTACGAGCGAAGGCGTAAGAAAAATTACCAGCGCAATCACGGTTATTGAGCAAAATACTTTCATATTATTAATTATTCGCGGTTTTGTATTATATGACCGCGCACGTCGAGAAAAAAGCTCCTTGACACAACGCGCGCATGAATTTATAATATAAATATCAATAAATATTACAGGGCTTAGCCCTCGGGAGGCAAATATGGGTCTCGGAGACTTTTTGAAAAGACAGTTCCGCAAGGTAATACAGTGGGAACCTGTCGACAAAGACATTATCGTATGGAAATATCCGCTCGAGCGCAAAGAAGAATTCATGCGCAAGTCAATGCTCGTGGTACGCGAGGGTCAGAAGGCGATATTTATAAAAGAAGGCAAACTGTGCGACGTGTTCGGTCCCGGCAGTTACAGACTTGACGATATAAAGAATATTCCTGTTCTTACCGCGCTGTACAATTGGAAATACGCGTGGGAAACTCCGTATACGGGAGATCTTTATTTCGTGTCTACGCGTCAGTTTATAGACAACAAGTGGGGCACGTCTAATCCCGTAATGATGAAAGACAAGGATTTCGGTATGGTGCGCGTGCGCGGATACGGCGTTTATTCTTTCGCTATCGGCGTTCCTACTTATGCGATGAACGAGTTGTTCGGCTCTACGGGCGGACTTACCGTAAGAGACGTAGACGATTATTTCAAGAAGATAATCGTCAGCGTATTGACCAACTCGATAGCAGAGTCCGGCGTGAGCGCGCTCGAACTTGCGGCACATTATGACGATATAGCGCAGATCGCGCTCGCCAAGATGCAGGGCGATTTCGGCAAGATGGGCATCGAGATAAAGGGTCTTTACATAGAGAACCTCTCGGTACCCGAAGAGGTTGAGAAGATGATAGACAAGCGCACGTCCGTAGGCGTTATGGGCGATGCCATGCAGGGATACGCACAGATGGAGAGCGTCGGGGCTATGCGCGACGCGGCGAGAAATCCCGGCATGAGCGGCGGCATGGCAAACGCGGGCATAGGACTCGGCGCGGGTCTCGGCATAGGCAAGATGTTTGCCGAAGGCATGGCGGGAGCGGTGAACGCGGAGGCTAAGGTAGCTTGTCCTCATTGCGGCGCGACGGTAAAGAAAGGCGCGAAATTCTGCCCCGAGTGCGGCAAGGAGATAAAGGCAGAAGAGAAGAAAGTCTGCCCCAAGTGTGGAGCGCAGGTCAAGAAGAGCGCGAAGTTCTGTCCCGAGTGCGGAGAAAAGCTCGGCAGTAAGGTCTGTTCCGAGTGCGGATGCGAAGTGCCTGCGGGTACGAAGTTCTGCCCCGAGTGCGGCAAGAAGATAAAATAAAGCATAAAGAGGTTTTATGGAGAAGGAAGAAGTCAAGGACGTGACCGAGGCGAAAGAGGTCGAAAGCGGTACTTTCAAGTGTCCCGGTTGCGGCAACTTTCTCAAATACGATCCCGGGTGCGGAAAGCTGAAGTGCGACTACTGCGGAGCGGAGAAAGACGTTCCCGTACCTACGCCGCCTATGGAGCTGTATTACACTTCGCTGTCGGAACAGGGTTTCAGCGGCTGGGGCGACGTAAAGTGCATACAGTGTCCCGTCTGCGGAGCAAAGACGATGCTCGAAAAATACCAGACCGTTACGGTGTGCCCTTTCTGCGGCGCGCCCAACGTCGTCGAGAGCGACGATATCCCGGGACTCAAGCCCAACGCCGTGCTGCCGTTCAGGATCACGGAGCTTAAAGCGCACGAGAGTCTTAAAAAGTGGATGGGCAAGAAGTTTCTCGCTCCTACCAACCTGAAAAAGACGGCTAAGACGGACAAGATGAGAGGAGTCTATGTCCCGATATGGACGTTTGACTCAAACGTCAACGCGACTTACGAGGCAAGACTCGGCAAGACTTATACAGTGACCGTGGGCAGCGGAAAAAACAGACGTACGGAAACGCGCGTGCGTTGGTATCACGTTTCGGGTTCGATATTCTCTTGCTTTGACGACATAGCGGTCGAGGCAAGCACGAAGATAACGCAAAAGGATCTGACAAAGCTCGGAAGTTTCGATACGAAGAATTCTATAAATTTCGAGGACGAATATCTCTCGGGATATTCTGCCGAAAGATATTCGCAAGGACTCGACGACAGCTGGGGCGTGGCGAAAGATCTTATGCTCGACAACATAAGGTCGCAGATCAGGAACAGATATCCCGATGCGGACAGGGTGGATTATATAAACGTCAATCCAGTATTCAGCGAAACAAAATACAAATACGTTCTCGCACCGCTCTGGATGAGTTCGTACCGCTATAAGGGCAAAGATTACGGTTTTGTAGTCAACGGCAGAAACGGCAGGACGGTGGGCAAGGCTCCGCTGTCTCCGATAAAGACCTTCTTCTTCTCGCTGTTCTGCGCCGGGGTTGCGGCGGCGCTCATCTATATGATCTATATGCTTTTCTTCTCCTGACGCAAAATCGCTTGCAATATCGGAAAAGATTATATAAAATATCAGTGTTAAGGCAGGACTGCGACGGATATATAATATTGATAAATAAATAATAATATATAAGGGCTTTGCCCTGACGGAGGTAAATACAATGATAACAAAGGATATGCTTATAGCGGACGCTCTCAAGCAGGGCAACGTAGACGCGATAGCAAACGTACTTTTCAGCGTAGGCATGCATTGCCTGGGCTGTGCGCTCGCTCACAACGAAACGGTAGAGGATGCGGCAAATGCTCACGGCGTTGACGTAGACGAACTCGTAGAAAAACTCAACGAGGCGGCAAAGAGCTGAAGACAGCGGTAAAAGATACGACGCGCTCCGCTTTGCGGGGCGCGTTTTACAACTAATGATTGTGAAAACGAAGTAAAATGACAGAAATAATACGATTTTACATAAATTTTACATTTCTTTCAGAAGTTTTTTAATTCAAATATTTGACTTAATATAAATAAGTTTATATAATCTCTTTTGCACCGCGAAAAACGGGATGAAACGGGAGGTTACTGCTGTAAAGCAGAGAATTTCCGTGGACAAGGGTCCGACAATCGGGCGACTAACGGGAGGCGAACTGCACGCCTTTTATAAATGTCGCGGTGTGAAACACACGGATGCGTGAATACAGTTAGGAAAGGAGAAACAAGAAAATGGCAGGACAAATCATCAGAATAAGACTCAGAGCTTATGATCACAACCTCATCGACGAAGCTGCAAGCAAGATCGTCGACACGGTTACCAGATGCGGCGTAAAGGTCAGCGGACCTATCCCGCTCCCCACGGAGAAGGAAGTTGTTACCATCCTTCGCGCGGTACACAAGTATAAGGACAGTCGTGAGCAGTTCGAACTCAGAACTCACAAGAGACTCATCGACATCTACAATCCGTCCAACAAGGCTATGGAGTCTCTCATGAAACTCACATTGCCGGCAGGCGTAGATATCAAGATCAAACTCTGATATCAAATAAATAACACAGACAACAATACGGTTCCGCGTTTCCCCAAAAGGCGCGGACGAAATAAATACGGAGGTGAACTTTATCTATGAATAAAGCAATCATTGGAAAGAAATTGGGTATGAGCCAGATCTTCACCGAGGACGGCACCGTAATACCGGTAACGGTAGTTGAGGCGGGTCCGTGCCCCGTAGTTCAGAAGAAGACTCAGGAAAAAGACGGTTACAGCGCAGTTCAGGTAGCGTTCGGCGAGATCAAGGCAAAGAACGTAACCAAGCCCGTCAAAGGACACTTTGAAAAGGCAGGCGTTGCACCCAAGAGACATTTGAGAGAGCTCAGGCTCGACAACGCTGAAAGTCTCGAGGTCGGCAGCAACATCACCTGCGACGTGTTCGCGGCAGGAGACAAGGTCGACGTCGTCGGTATCTCCAAAGGTAAGGGATTTACCGGTGCGATCAAGAGATGGAATCAGCACTGCGGTCCTATGGCGCACGGTTCCGGTTACCACAGAGGCGTAGGTTCTCTGAGCGCTAACTCGACTCCTTCGAGAGTTTTCAAGAACAAGAAGATGTCCGGACATTGGGGTAACGAAAAAGTTACCGTCCAGAATCTGACCGTAGTCAGAGTGGACAAAGAGCGCAACCTGCTGCTCATCAAGGGCGCGATCCCCGGCAATAAGGGCGGCATCGTTACCGTGAAGAACAGCTACAAGGCACAATAAGGAGAAGCGAAATGAAAGTAGACGTTTTTAATATAAGTGCGAAGAAAGTCGGCACGATGGACCTCTCCGACGCGGTGTTCGCTCAGGAATACAACGAGCCGCTCGTACATCAGGTCGTCGTAGCACAGATGGCAAATAAAAGACAGGGCAACAAGAGCACGCTTACCCGCAGCGAAGTTCGCGGAGGCGGCATCAAACCCTGGAGACAGAAAGGCACGGGTCGTGCAAGACAGGGCTCTATCCGTAGTCCTCAGTGGACCGGCGGCGGCGTAGTCTTCGCTCCCAAGCAGAGAGATTTCTCGCAGAAGATCAACAAGAAGATGAAGTTTGCGGCTACTGTCAGCGCACTCAGCGCAAAAGTTTCCGACGGCGACTTTATCGTTCTCGACGAGCTCAAGCTCAAAGAGGCAAAGACAAAGTTGATGGCAACGATCCTCAAGAATTTCGGTATCGACACCAAGGTGCTTCTCGTTGTTTCCGAAAACGACGAAAACATTTTGAGAGCAAGCGCTAACATCGCAAACCTCACGGTCATCAACGCAGATCTCGTCAACGTATACGACCTGGCTGCAAACGCAAAGTGCATGGCTACCAAGGCTGCGGTCGAAAAGCTTGAAGAGGCTTACAATTGCGAGGAGGTAACCGAGTAATGAACAAGTACGACATCATCATCAGCCCGCTCATGAGTGAAAAGAGCTTCGACGGCATCCAGTCCAAGAAGTACACCTTCAAAGTTGACAAAAGGGCAACGAAAACACAGATAAAAGTAGCAATCGAGGATATCTTCGGCGTCAAGGTTGAAAAGGTAAACACCTCCAACTACGACGGCAAGACCAAGAGAATGGGCAGAAACGAAGGCAAGACCGCAGCTTTCAAGAAAGCGATCGTTCAGCTCAAGGCAGACAGCAAACCCATCGAGTTCTTCGAGAGTTTGACCTGATAGGAGGATAAGGATATGATAAAGAGATACAAACCTACTTCTCCCGCACGTCGTTTTATGACGACCTCCGCTTTCAGCGAGATCACGACGACGAAACCCGAAAAGAGCTTGCTCGAGAGCAAGAACAAGACGGGCGGCAGAAATGCGACAGGCAGAATCACGGTAAGACATATCGGCGGCGGAAACCGCAACAAATACCGTATCATCGACTTCAAGCGCAATAAGGACAACGTACCCGCAAAGGTAGCGTCCATCGAATACGATCCTAACCGCAGCGCAAACATCGCGCTCCTGCACTACGCAGACGGTGAGAAGAGATACATCCTCGCTCCCGTAGGTCTTAACAAGGGCGACGTAGTCGTAAGCGGCGAAGACGCGGACATCAAGACCGGCAACAGCTTGCCTCTCGAGAAGATCCCCGTAGGTACGATGATCCACAACATCGAGATGCACCCCGGCAAGGGCGGTCAGATCGCGAGAGCGGCAGGCAATGCGGCTCAGCTTATGGCGAAGGAAGGCAAGTACGCTATCCTCAGAATGCCCAGCGGCGAGATGAGATACATCCCCATCAAGTGCAAGGCTACGATCGGTCAGGTAGGCAATCTCGATCACGAGATCGTCAGCATCGGTAAAGCGGGACGCAAACGTCATATGGGCGTTAAGCCGACCGTAAGAGGTGTGGTAATGAACCCCTGCGACCACCCGCACGGCGGTGGTGAAGGCAAGTCGCCTATCGGTATGCCGAGTCCTGTTACCCCGTGGGGCGTTCCCACTCTCGGTTACAAGACCAGAAAGAAGAACAAGAGCAACAAGTTCATCATCAAGCGTATCAACTAACGGAGGATTGAAAGATGAGTAGATCGGTTAAGAAAGGACCTTTCGTAGAAGAAAGGCTTATCAAAAGAATCATTGCTATGAACGAGAAGAACGAGAAGAAAGTCGTCAAGACCTGGTCGCGTTCCTCCACAATCTTCCCTGACATGGTTGGACATACGATTGCCGTCCACGACGGAAGAAAACACGTTCCCGTATACGTTACGGAAGACATGGTAGGCTGCAAGCTCGGCGAATTTGCTCCGACCCGCACGTTCAAGGGTCACGCCGGCGAGAAGACCACCGGAAAGAAGTAAGAGGAGGCAGACAGAAATGGCTAAAAGAATAAGAGAAAAAGCTGCTTTCCGTCAGGAAAACGCAGATAAGCGTCCGAGAGCGGTTGCGAAATACGTCAGAATCTCTCCCGATAAGGTCAGAATAGTTCTCGACATCATCCGCGGAGCTAAATATACGGACGCAGTCGCTATCCTCAAGAATACGCAGAAAGCTGCATGCGAGCCCCTTCTCAAGGTGCTCAACTCCGCAGCAGCGAACGCAGAGAACAACCTCAGCCTCAGCAAGAGCGACCTTTACGTCGCAGAGTGCTACGCAAACGCGGGTCCGATACTCAAGAGAATCAGACCGAGAGCTAAGGGCAGCGCTGCAAGAATCAACAAACGCACCAGCCACATCACCGTCGTTCTCGACGTGAAGGCTGAGTAAGAAAGGAGGTCAACAACATGGGTCAGAAAGTCAGTCCCAACGGAATGAGAGTAGGCGTTATCAAAGAGTGGGAAGCTCAATGGTACGCAGATAAGAAGAATTTTGCTGATTACCTTATCGAGGACAACAAGATAAGAAACTTCATCAAAAAGCAGTATTACACCTGTTCGATCTCCAAAGTTACGATTTCGAGAGTACGCTCTTCCAAGACGGAAATCATCACCGTCAACATCTATACCGGCAAGCCCGGCGTGCTCATCGGCAAGCAGGGTACGGGCGTAGAGCAGATCGTCAAAGAGCTCAACTCCGTCGTAAAAGGCAAGGAAATCAATGTAAACGTTTACGAGGTAAAGAGACCTGACACCGACGCACAGCTCGTTGCGGAAAGCATCGCGGCTCAGCTTGAAAAGCGTATGTCTTACAAGCGCGTCATGAAACAGGCTATCACCCGTGCGATCAAAGCGGGCGCTAAGGGTGTCAAGGCTATGGCATCCGGCAGACTCGACGGCGTTGAAATCGCAAAGAGCGAGCAGTATCACGAGGGTTCTATTCCTCTTCAGACGCTCAGAGCTGATATCGATTACGGCTTTGCAGAAGCTCATACCACGTTCGGTATCATCGGTATCAAAGTATGGATTTACAAAGGCGAGGTCATCGGTAAGACCAACGCAAGTACAAGCGAAGGAGGTAACGCGTAATGTTAATGCCTAAAAGAGTAAAGAGACGTCGCGTACACCGCGGCAGACTCAGCGGTAAGGCAAACAAGGGCAACAAGATCGCTTACGGCGAATACGGACTCGTAGCTCTTGAACCGAGCTGGATTACCTCCAATCAGATCGAGGCGGCTCGTATCGCTATGACGAGATACATCAAGAGAGGCGGTCAGGTGTGGATAGACATATTCCCCCACAAGCCTGTAACCAAGAAGCCCGCCGAGACCAGAATGGGTAGCGGTAAAGGTAGCGTAGAATACTGGGTTGCAGTCGTCAAACCGGGCAGAGTCATGTTCGAGATGGCAGGCGTAACCGAGGATATTGCGAGAGAGGCGCTCCGCCTTGCATCGCACAAACTTCCGATAAAGTGCAAATTCGTCAAGAAAGGCGAAGAAAGCGGAGAAGAGGTGAACGAAGATGAAAGCAAGTAATTTTATGGAAATGACAAACGAAGAGCTCCAGGTTAAGCTCGTCAGCCTCAAGCAGGATTTGCTCAACCTTCGTTTCAAGCACAAATCCGGCAACCTTGAGAACAACAGCCAGATCAGAACGTGCAGAAAGGATATAGCAAAGTGCATGACGATCATCCGTCAGAGAGAACTCGGCATATCCGCTGAGCCTACCAAGGCAGGCAAGTCCAAGAAGGCTGCTAAGTGAGGAGGATAAACGACATGGAAAGAAATTTGAGAAAAAGCAGAGTCGGCATAGTAGTAAGCGACAAGATGGACAAGACGGTCGTCGTGGCTATCAGAGAGCGTGTTAAGCATCCTCTTTACGGCAAGATCGTAAACAGAACCAAGAAGCTCAAGGCGCATGACGAGGCTAACTCCTGCGGCATCGGCGATAAGGTTCTCGTTGTAGAGACCAGACCGCTCAGCAAAGATAAGTGCTGGAGAGTCGTCGAAATCATCGAAAAGGCGAAGTAATAGGAGGCACCACAATGATACAACCGGAAAGCAGATTAAACGTAGCGGACAACTCCGGAGCTAAGGAAATAAAGTGCATCAGAGTACTCGGCGGATCTTTCCGCAGAAGCGGAAACATCGGCGACGTCATCGTCGCAGCGGTACAGAGCGCAATTCCCGGAGGCACCGTCAAGAAGGGTGAAGTGGTAAAGGCGGTTATCGTCAGAACGAGCAAGGGCGTCAGAAGAAAGGACGGTTCTTACATCAGATTCGACGACAACGCAGCAGTAATAATCGACAATCAGAAGCAACCCAGAGGTACGCGTATCTTCGGACCTATCGCGAGAGAACTTCGTGACAAGAACTATATGAAGATCATCTCCCTCGCACCTGAGGTTATTTGAGGAGGACAGCGAAATGAGTATGAACGTAAAGAAAGGCGACGCGGTAAAGATTATCGCGGGCTGTGATAAAGGCAAGACGGGTCAGATCGACAACGTCGACACCAAATCCGGCAGAGTAGTCGTCAAAGGCGACGGACTCAAGACCGAGAAACATTTCGTCAAACCGCGCAACGCGCAGGAAAAGGGCGGTATCGTCGAGAGAGAAAGAGCTATCGACGCATCCAACGTCATGATCATCTGCCCTGTATGCGGCAAGACCACCAAGGTAGCTCACAAAGTCGAAAAGGACGCTGAAGGCAAAAACGTCAAAGAGCGTATTTGCAAAAAGTGCGGCGCAAGTCTCGACAACGTAAGCAAGACCAAGGCTAAAGCAACGGCTAAGAAAGGCGCTAAGACTGCAAAGAAAGCGACCAAGAAAGCCGACAAAGCGGCAGACGCCGAGAATAACTGACGGAGGACAAGGCTGTGGCAGAAGAGAAAAGAGTTTACAGAATTGCGGAACTCTATAAGAACGAGGTAGTACCCGCGCTCGAAAAGAAATTCGCATACAAGAACATCAACGAAGTTCCTCGCCTCGACAAGATCGTCCTCAACATGGGACTCGGAGACGTAAAGGACAACAGCAAGAGCCTGCAGCTGGCAGTAGAAGAGCTCAAGGCTATCGCAGGTCAGGCACCCGTTCTGACCAAGGCGAAGAAGAGCGTTGCTAACTTCAAAGTCAGAGAAGGCATGGTTATCGGAGCCAAAGTTACTTTGAGAGGCGCAAAGATGTATGACTTCATGGATAAGCTCATATCCGTCGCGCTCCCCAGAGTGAGAGACTTCAAGGGCGTTCCCGCAGATTCGTTCGACGGACGCGGCAACTACGCTATGGGCGTTAAGGAACAGCTGATTTTCCCTGAAATTCAGTACGACAAGATCGAGAAGATCAGAGGATTCGACGTATGTTTCGTAACGACCGCAAAGACGGACGCAGAGGCTAAAGAACTTCTTACGCTTCTCGGCGTACCCTTTGTAAAGTAAGGAGGACACAATAATGGCAAAGAAAGCTATGATAAACAAGCAGCAAAAGGCTCCCAAGTTCTCGACAAGAGCATACACGAGATGCAAGATCTGCGGCAGACCGCACGCAGTGTTGAGAAAGTACGGCATTTGCAGAATTTGCTTCAGAGAGCTCGCATACAAGGGCGAGATCCCCGGAGTCAAGAAATCCAGCTGGTAATCGGAGGAAATACAGACTATGATGATAACTGATCCTATCGCAGATATGCTCACCCGTATCCGCAACGGACTCGTTGCGAGACACGACAGCGTCGAAGTTCCCTATTCCAAGATCAAGAAGTCCATTGCGGACATCCTGGTAAAGGAAGGTTACATCGAGAGCGTTGAGCTTGTTGAAAGCGGTGTTCAAAGTGTTATGAAAGTAAATCTCAAATACGGCGCAAAGAAAGAGCGCGTAATCACCGGTATAAAGAGAATATCCAAACCCGGTCTCCGCGTATATGCGTCTTCTGAAAAGCTCCCCAAAGTTCTGGGCGGCTTGGGTATAGCGATCGTTTCCACTTCCAAGGGCGTTATGACCGATAAGGAAGCGAGAGCTCAACACGTCGGCGGCGAAGTGCTGGCGTACGTCTGGTAAGGAGGTATATAGGTATGTCGAGAATAGGTAGACTTCCCGTAGTTCTTCCGCAGGGCGTAGAGGTAACGGTTTCCCCCGAGAACCTCGTAACCGTAAAAGGACCCAAGGGTACGCTCCAGAGACAGATAGACAAGGCTATCACCGTTAAAGTCGAGAACGGCCACGTCGTCTGCACCAGAGAGAGCGATGAAAAAGAAATCAAATCCAAGCACGGTCTTTACCGCAAGCTTATCTTCAACATGGTAGAAGGCGTAACCAAAGGATTCCAGAAGGGTCTTGTGGTAAACGGCGTCGGTTACAGAGTTGTAAAGCAGGGTAACAAGGTCGTTCTGAGCATAGGATACTCTCACAATATCGAAGTTCCCGAGACTGACGGCATCACGCTCGAAGTTCCGTCCGAAAAAGATATTATCGTAAAGGGTATCGACAACGAAAAGGTCGGACAGACAGCTGCCAACATCAGAGCTCTTCGCAAGCCCGATCCCTACCATGCGTACGGTATCCGTTACAGCGACGAAGTGATCGCACGCAAGGAAGGCAAGAAAGGCACGAAGTAATAAGGAGTAGGATATGATTAAGAATATTGATAAAAACGCTATCAGACAAAAAAGACACAAGAGAATCCGCGCCAAGATCAGCGGCACGGCGGAAAGACCGCGTTTCAACGTGTACAGAAGCACGAACAATATTTCCGTACAGATTATCGACGACGTTAAGGGCAACACCCTCGTTTCCTGCTCCACTCTGGACAAGGACGTAGTCAAAGCAGTCGAAAAGCTCACCAAGTGCGAGGCGGCTAAGTACGTCGGCGGCAAGGTAGCTGAAAAGGCTCTCGCTGCAGGCATCACCGAAGTCGTATTCGACAGAGGCGGATACCTTTACACGGGACGCGTCAAGATGGTTGCGGACGGCGCAAGAGAAGCCGGTCTCAAATTCTAATCGGAGGAACGGAAATGGCTAAGAAAGAAAACAAATTCCAGAATAGTGAAAGAGACGAAATGCTCAATAAGCTGATCGCGGTCAGACGCGTTACCAAAGTCGTAAAAGGCGGCAGAACGATGAGACTCGCAGCGCTTATGGTAGTAGGCGACGGCAAGGGTATGCTCGGTATCGGCACCGGCAAGGCTGCTGAAATCCCCGAAGCGATCCGCAAGGCAACCGCTGACGCAAAACGCAACATGGTCCAGGTATCGCTCGTCGGCACCACGATCCCTCACGAGGCGATCGGTGAGTTCGGCAGCGCAAAGGTAGTGATCATGCCTGCAAGCGAAGGTACCGGTGTTATTGCGGGCGGTCCCGTCCGTGCGATCCTCGAAGTTTCGGGCATCAAAGACATCCGCACCAAATCTCTTGGCAGCAACAACCCCATCAACTGCGTAAAAGCTACGATGGATGCACTTATGAAACTCAAGACGGCTGAACAGGTTGCGGCACTCCGCGGCAAGACCGTTGAAGAAATAATAGGCTAAGGAGGGTAAAAAGATGGCAAATATCAAAGTAACTCTCGTAAAGAGCACGATAAGCTGCACCGAAAAGCAAAAGGCAACCGTTGAGGCGCTCGGACTCAAGAAGATCGGCACCTCCAACGTACTTCCCGACAACGACTGCACGAAAGGCATGATCAAAGTGGTCAGCCACCTCGTAAAAGTCGAAGAGGCATAAGGAGAGAGGCTATGAAATTACATGACATGGCACCCGCACAGGGAGCAAAGAAAGAGTCCAGAAGACTTGGCAGAGGTATCGGTTCCGGTCTCGGAAAGACCTCCGGTAAAGGTCACAAAGGACAGTGGGCAAGAAGCGGCGGCGGCGTAAGACCCGGTTTCGAAGGCGGCCAGATGCCTCTTGTCAGAAGAATCCCCAAGAGAGGTTTCAACAACTACTTTAAGAAACAGTATTCCATCGTCAACGTCTGCGATCTCGAGAGATTCAACGACGGCGACGTGGTAGACGCAGCGGTTTTGCTCGGCAACGGCGTTCTGAGCAAGGTCGAATCTTACGGCGTAAAGGTGCTCGGCAAGGGCGAACTTACCAAGAAGCTCACCGTCCGTGCAAACAAATTCACAAAGTCGGCTGCGGAGGCAATTGAAAAAGCAGGTGGCAAAGTAGAGGTGCTATAATGTGGCAAACACTTGTAAACGCTTTCAAAGATAAAAGTTTAAGGATCAAGATATTCATTACACTCGGACTTCTCCTTGTGTACAGAATAGGCTGCTATATCCCCGTCCCCGGACTCAATTTCGCATCGGTCCAGCAGGCGGTAACGGGTAACAACAATACATTGTTGCAGATCATGAACGTTGTATCGGGCGGTTCGCTCGGAAGCGGTACGCTGTTTGCACTAGGCATCTTGCCTTTTATCAACAGTTTCATTATTATGCAGCTGTTGACCCTGATAATTCCTCCCCTCGAGAGGATGAGTAAAGAGGGCGACGAAGGTCGTGCGAAGATCACTCAGATCACCAGATACGTCGCAATCGCACTCGCAATCGTACAGGGTATAGGTATCGTGGTTACTTTCCACAACTCCGGAGCTATCGAGCCCACTTTCGGAAGCGAAGCAGTGAGCGGAGCGATCATCATATTGCTCCTTACCGCAGGTTCCACTTTCGTAATGTGGCTCAGCGAGAGAATCACCGAATACGGTATCGGCAACGGTTCCTCGATGATAATCTTCATCGGTATCGTTTCCTCCTTCGCGACATCTCTCGTCAGTGCTTTCAGCACTCTCGGCGATCAGCCCGACAATATCTGGTATATCCTCGGATATCTGCTGCTCGTACTTGTTATGTTTTTGCTTATCGTCTTCATCGACGGCAGCGAACGCAGAATCAAAGTCAACTATGCAAAGCAGGTCAAGGGTAACAAGATGTACGGCGGTCAGTCCACCTATATCCCGATGAAAGTGAACGGAAGCGGCGTTATGCCTATCATCTTCGCGTCGACGTTCCTGATGTTCCCGCAGATGATACTTTCGTTCTTCCCCGCAGATAACTCGATAGTTATTTTCTACACGAAGTATCTCGGAGCCGGAACCGCAGTATACTATATATTCACGTTCCTGTTCATCATATTCTTCGCTTACTTCTACGCGCAGATCCAGTTCAACCCCGTTGACGTTGCGAGAAATCTCCAGCAGTACGGCGGTACGATCCAGGGCGTAAGACCGGGTAAGCCGACGAGCGAATACCTCGCCAAGATCAACAGCCGTATAACGTTGTTCGGCGCATTGTTCCTGGCTTTCATAGCGATAGTTCCTACGTTCGGTTTCAACGCGCTCGGCAATCCTATCGGCATGACCAATGCGTTCAGCGCGACAGGTATGCTGATCATCGTAAGCGTTGCGCTCGAACTTGAGAAACAGCTCGAATCGCAGATTATGATGAAACACTACAAAGGATTCCTGAAGTAATATGAAAAATCTCGTATTTCTGGGTGCGCCCGGCGCAGGCAAGGGCACACAGGCAAAGAGAATATCCGAAAAGTATGACATCCCGCACATTTCTACGGGCGACATACTGAGAGCTAACATCAAGGAGGGAACCGAGCTCGGCAAACTCGCAAAGAGTTATATCGACAAAGGCGCGCTCGTTCCCGACGAGGTGATCATAAAGGTCATGCAGGCAAGACTCGCCGAGGACGATTGCAAAAAAGGCTATCTCCTCGACGGCTTTCCGAGGACCATCGAGCAGGCTAAGGCGCTCGACAATATCACGACCGTTACGCTTGCCGTCAATATCGTAGTCGACGACGACGCAGTGGTAAGACGTATAGCAGGCAGACGCATGTGCGTATGCGGAGAAAGCTATCACATATCCACTCATCCTTCGGACGTTTGCGACAAATGCGGCGCAAAACTCTACCAGAGAGACGACGATAAAGAAGAAACCGTCAAATCCAGACTCGACGTTTATGCAAAGCAGACGGCACCGCTCATCGAGTATTATTCCGACAAAGGAGTGCTTGTTGACGTTGACGGTATGCAGGACGTCGCAGAAGTGACAAAAGAAATAATAAAGGTAATCGATGGTAACTGTTAAGACCGCGCAGGAAATCGAGCTGATGCGCAAAGCAAATCTGATCGTCAGGGACACGCTGAATCTCCTGGAAGAGAAGATAAAGCCGGGCATGACGACCAGGCAGCTTGACAAAATAGCGCACGATTACATCACAAAATGCAATGCCGTTCCGTCATTTCTCGGATACGAAGGCTATCCCGCGTCGATATGCGTTTCAATAGACGAAGAAGTCGTACACGGAATACCGTCTTCCGAAAGATATATCGAAGAGGGACAGATCGTCAGCGTAGATATAGGATCTATCTATAAAGGATACAACGGCGACGCCG
The DNA here is from genome assembly GCA_944383895.1 of uncultured Christensenellaceae bacterium. Classification (GTDB taxonomy): domain Bacteria; phylum Bacillota; class Clostridia; order Christensenellales; family UBA3700; genus Ornithoclostridium. Next base: position 197,469 of record CALWRH010000002.1, read on the forward strand.
CGAGAACTTTTATGATAGGTAACGTATCTGAAGAAAAGAGAAGGCTTGTCGAAGTTACCAAACAGAGCTTTTTCGAGGGAGTCAAGATACTCAAAGAAGGCGTCAGACTCGGAGACCTCGGACATGCGATACAGTCTTACGCGGAGAGCTACGGTTTTTCCGTTGTCAGAGCTCTCGTGGGACACGGTATCGGAACGGATATGCACGAAGACCCGGAGGTGCCCAATTACGGCAGACCGGGACACGGTCTCAGGCTCAAGGCGAATATGACTATCGCGGTAGAGCCGATGATCAACGCGGGGACGTTCGACGTCGTGATGTTAGACGACGGCTGGACGGTCGTGACCGCAGACGGAAAGCCGTCCGCGCATTACGAAAACACCATCGCGATAACCGAGGACGGAGTGGACATCCTGTCGCTGTGATATGAAAGACAAAAACTTATATGCGGGCGACGTCGCGGTATCTAAAGCAGGACACGACGCAAAAAGGATATATCTGGTGATCAAAGTGGTCGGCGAGGACTTCTGCCTCGTTTCCGACGGAAGACTGAGAAAGCTGGACAATCCCAAAGTAAAGCGTTTCAGACATCTTGAAAAGATAGACGTGCGCGACGATATGATAAAGTCGCTCGAAGAAGGCAAACTTACAGACAAAGCGGTAAACGCAGAGCTGAAAAAATATCAAAAACAGGAGAGGTAACAATGTCGAAGGAAGATTGCATCGAAGCCGAAGGCGTAGTAATAGAAGTACTGCCCAACACCAATTTCAAAGTCAGGTTGACGAACAATCACGAGATTGTAGCGTACCTGTCGGGTAAGCTCAGAAAGAATTATATAAAGATTCTCGAAGGCGACACCGTGAAAGTCGAATTAAGTCCTTACGATTTGACCAAAGGTCGTATCGTCTGGCGCAATAAGAATTAAGAGATCGGAGGATAAAGAAATGAAAGTCAGACCATCTGTTAAACCCATGTGCGACAAATGCAGAGTAATCAAGAGAGACGGCAAAGTCATGGTTATCTGCTCTAAATACAAGAAGCACAAGCAAAGACAGGGCTAATAACTCTGAATAAAAGAGAAAACAGAGGCTGCGTGGAGAGAAAATTCTTTCTGCGCGCGTCTTTGTCTTAAAAAATAGTAAAATTTATTTGCTATTTTAATATTTGGTATGCTATAATACCATAGCAAAATTATGTGATTATTCGTGAGGGGAGCGGCTGGACAGGTTGCGTCACACTTACCAGAAAGACCTGTCTTCCTCAAATCGTCTAATATACAACAAACACTTTGGAGGTAGTTTAATGGCTCGTATTGCCGGCGTGGACTTACCGCGCGAAAAAAGAGTGGAAATCGGTCTCACCTATATCTACGGTATAGGCAGAGTTACATCCAACCTGGTACTTCAAGCTACGGGTATCAATCCCGACACCAGAGTTAAGGATCTTACCGAAGATGAAGTTAGCAAAATTCGTGAATACATCGACCACAATCTTACCGTTGAGGGCGAGTTGAAGCGTGAAGTTAAACTTAACATCAAAAGACTTACTGAAATCGGTTGCTACAGAGGTATCCGTCACCGCAAGGGTCTGCCCGTAAGAGGTCAGAATACCAAGCAGAACGCTCGTACCCGCAAAGGACCGAAGAAGACGGTCAGCCGCAGCAAGAAGAAGTAAGGAGGTAAAGAAAAATGGCAGTTGCTAAAAAGGCCGCTACTAAAAAGCGTGCCGTCAACAAGCGTCGTGTAGAAAAAGGCGCAGCGCATATTCATGCTTCCTTCAATAACACGATCGTTACTATCACGGATCTTCAGGGAAACGCTATTTCCTGGTCCAGCAGTGGTAAACTCAATTTGAGAGGCTCCAAAAAGTCCACCGCTTTCGCAGCGCAGATGGTCAGCGAGGATGCCGCTAAAGTCGCTTACGAGAGCGGTCTCAGAAGCGTAGAAGTCTACGTCAAAGGTCCGGGTACGGGCAGAGAATCCGCTATCAGAGCGCTCCAGGTCGCAGGTTTGGAAGTTACGATGATCAAAGACGTTTCTCCCATCCCGCACAACGGTTGCCGTCCGCCCAAGCGCAGAAGGCTGTAATCAGGAGGTAGAATAACATGGCTAAATATACAGGACCCGATTGTCGTCAGTGCAGACGCGAGGGTGTAAAGTTGTTCCTCAAAGGCGCTAAGTGCGTATCTGAAAAGTGCCCGCTTGCTAAGCGTCCCACCGCTCCCGGTCAGCACGGCACCGCGAGAAAGAAGGCTTCCGGCTATTCCATACAGCTCAGAGAGAAGCAGAAGACCAAGAGAATTTACGGACTTTGCGAAAAGCAGTTCAAGGGATACTTCGACAAAGCTGAAAGAATGAGAGGTATCACCGGTGACAACATGCTCGTACTTCTCGAGAGAAGACTTGACAACGTAGTATTCCGTCTCAGCCTCGCATCCAGCAGAGCTCAGGCTAGACAGATCGTAAACCACGGTCTTATCACCGTCAACGGCGAGTGCGTCAATATTCCTTCTTATCTTATCAAGAAAGGCGACGTTATCGCAGTAAAGGAAAACAAAAAGGACAAGAAGATTTTCGAAGAGCTCAAAGCGGCTAATTCGATCGGCCTTCCCAAGTGGCTCGAGTTCGACAACGCAACCCTTACCGGTAAAGTTGTAGAGCTGCCCGAAAGAAGCGATATTGAACAGAAAATCGAAGAGCATCTTATCGTCGAGTTGTATTCTAAATAATCGACGGCGCATAGCAGGAGGTATATATGATAGAAATTCAGAAACCGAGAATCGAGTGTGTAGAGACAAACGAAGGCAGAGAAATGCAGTTTATCGTCGAGCCTCTCGAACGCGGATTCGGTACCACTCTCGGCAACTGCCTGAGAAGAATCCTTCTCAGCGCTCTTCCGGGTGCAGCTCCCGTCGGTATCAAGATCGAGGGCGTGAGACACGAATTCAGCTCTATTCCCGGAGTTAAAGAGGACGTCACCGAGATTATCCTCAACATCAAGGGACTCGCTGTCAAGGCATATACCGAAGACAAGGATTTCAGACAGGTAGTTACCATTGAAAAGAACACCGCAGGCGTTGTTACCGCTGGCGATATACAGCACGGTTCCGAGATCGAAATTCTCAACCCCGACATGTATATCTGCTCGCTCGACGAAGGCGCTGTACTTAAAGTGGAGATCACGATCGGCGTAGGCAGAGGTTACGTTTCCGCTAACGAGAACAAGGACGAAACCCAGCCCATCGGATATATTCCCGTCGACTCCATCTTCACCCCTGTGGAGAGCGCGAGCTACGCAGTCGAGAGCACCCGTCTTGGACAAAACATCAATTACGACAAGCTGACGATCAACGTTGCTACCAACGGCACGTTCTCTCCGAGAGAGGTTATCAGCCTTTCCGCAAAGATCATGGAAGATCACGTCAACTTGTTTGTAAACCTCGTCGATACGATGAAAGGAAGAGAGATCCTCATTTCTCAGGATGACGAGAAAACTCATAAGAAACTTGAAACAAGCATCGAGGATTTGGACTTGTCCGTACGTTCCTACAATTGCTTGAAGAGAGCGGGCATACACACCGTTCAGGATCTTACCAAGAAGACCGAAGAGGAAATGCTCAAGGTCAGAAACCTCGGCAAGAAGTCGCTTGACGAAGTTATCAAGAAGATCAGAGAACTGGGCTTTGACCTGCGCAGTAAGGACGAATAAGGAGATAAAGAGCAATGAGAAAATTGGGAAGAACCAGCGAACAAAGGATGGCTATGATTCGCAGCCAGGCTTCTGAATTGCTTTGGTACGGACGTCTCGAAACGACCGTCGGCAGAGCAAAAGAAGTTCAGAAATACGCTGAAAAAATGATCACCTTGGCTATCAACACCTACGAAGACGTAGCGGTAGTCAAGAAAGATAAGGTAAACGCTAAAGGCGAGACCGTTGCAGTCGAGGAGACCGTTGACGGCGTAAGAAAGCTCGCTGCAAGACGCACCATGATGGCTAAACTCAGAGAGATGAAACCGCTCAAAGAAGAGAAAGAGAGCAAAGGCGACTACAACAAGCGCCTCAGAAGCGTAAAGCATCCTCTCATAGAGAAACTCTTCAGAGAGTACGCTCCTTTCTATGCAAAGCGCGCTAACGATTGCGGACAGAAAGGCGGTTATACCAGAGTCATCAAACTCGGTCAGAGACGCGGCGACGGCGCACAGGTTGCAGTAGTTGAACTCGTCAAAGAAACTCCCGCAAAGAAGAATTCCGATAAGAAGTAATTTTTGAGGTAAAAGAATATTCGCCGCACGGTAACGTGCGGCGTTTTTTAATTTTATTTTGGCTTTATAAGCCGCAAGCAATTGCGGCTTTTTTCGTTAAAACACGTCTGAAATATGCGATGTATTCAGGAAATAAACAGAGCTGATCTGTAGGTATTTCAGGGATCAAACAGCGACAGATTTGATCGAGTCAAAATGGTTGTTTTGCTGATCTGCACGAAAGATGAGGTTTGAGAAGTTCTATAAACTTCAAGAGGCTGCAATGCATACAATATCGTATGAAAGCACGGGTTTTATGCTTTAATGCATCCGTTTGACTGCCTTAATAACGGGATTGATATTGCAATAATGACACAAACGTGGTATAATTTATAGCGGAGGTGCAAAGTGGACGATAAAACTTTAGTAAAAAAGAAAAGGAAAAAGGGCATTGTCCCCATATTGATGAGGATAGGCTTTTTTACCGCTTTCGTTTTGCTCGGCTGGACCGTTATAATTCCTTATATAGCTGCGCGCGCGATATACGATTCAGTATTCGGCTCACGCGTTACGCCTATGTGCAATACGGTTACATACGACGACTATAAAGACGTCATGAACCGTCAGCGCATGGATTTTTATTCGGGCAAAAACAAGCTGGGCGCATATCTTTACACCGCTAAAGACGGCAAAAAAGGCAAAGCACTCGTGCTTGTCTGCCACGGCATAGGCTGCAATATGGACGGATATCTCAACAGAACGCAGTATTTCGTCCGCAAGGGTTACGACGTGTTTACCTTCGATATGACGGGCACATGCACGAGCGAAGGTAAGAATATCTGCGGACTCAATCAGTCTAAAATCGATCTTCATAACGCGCTACTTTACATAGCCTCTCAATCCCGTTTCAAGGATATGCCAATACTTATATACGGGCACAGTTGGTCGGGTTATGCAAGCGCGAATGTGCTCAATTACGGACATGACGAACTCGCAGGGGTAGCAACGCTCAGCGGTTTCAACAATACCTGGGATACGATGTATTTCCACGCTCAGAGATACGTCGGCAAACTCGCTATTCTCTATAAACCGTGGAATACGCTCGTAGAAAAAGTCAAATTCGGCAAATACGCGGGCGGAACGGGTGTATCCGGCATAAACAAATACAAAGGACCCGTGTTCGTATCTCACAGCAAGGACGATCCCACAGTGCCGTATTCGTGTTCTATAATAGCGCACAGAGATGAGATAACCAATCCGAATACGGAATATCTGCTTTTCGAAGACAGAGGACACACAATGAGCCGTCCGAGAGAAGACGAAAAGAAGATAAGCGAAGATCTCAAAGGGAAGAAATCCAAGATCGTCAAAAACGCAAAATACAATACCTTCCAATACAATGTGGACATCAGATACGAGTACAGCGACAAGGCTACGGTATTTGCGATAGACGAGGAATTTATGGACGCGGTCAACGACTTCTTCGAAAGATGTATCGAAAAAAGAAAGAAAGCCTGAAAAAAGCATAGTTAAAGCACCCCCTTATTTGAATAAAATAAGGGGTATTTTTTAATTCGGTATTGATAGAATAACGGGCTCGTGGTATAATTAAAACAGCGGTTAGTGGCGGATAAGCATATACTTGTCGCCAAATTTATAAAGGAAATTCAATTGATGCTAAAAAGATCCAGCGGTATTTTACTCAACATATCCTCTTTGCCGTCTGCTTACGGAATAGGCGGTCTGGGCAGAGAGGTCGACGGCTTTTGCGATTTTTCGTTGTCGTGCGGTTTTCACTATTGGCAGATATTGCCCGTCACTACGATAGGGCTCGGCAATTCTCCTTATTCGGGAGTCAGCGCGTTTGCAGGCAACTTTCTCTATATAGATCCGACGACACTTGCGCAGCAAGGATATATTTCAGAAGAAGACAGACGTGCGTGTGAAGAGAGCAATCCTTACGCCGTAGACTACGGCAAGTGCATTGCGGCAAAGCAGGATATGCTCAGAAAGGCTTACGGTAACGCAAAAGACAGACTTTTCGGCAAACTCAAGGCGTTTGAAAAGAGCGCTTCCTGGGTGAGGGAATACGCACTGTTTATGGCACTTAAAAAGAGCTATGACGGCGCTCCATGGTGGAATTGGCAGGATTGCCATAAACGCATGGATGCAGGCGCGAAACGCGGCTATATCGCAGAAAACAGTGACGTATATTATTACTATGTTTTCGAGCAATATCTGTTCGACGAGCAGTGGAAAGGCGCTAAAAAGCGCGTAAATGCAAAAGGTATGAAGTTTATAGGCGATATGCCTATGTACGTCAGTATGGACAGCGCAGACGTATGGGGAGAACCCGAGGCGTTCCTTCTCGACGAAAATCTCATGCCCAAGAAAGTAGCGGGAGTTCCGCCCGATTATTTCAGCGAAGAAGGGCAGCTCTGGGGCAATCCGCTGTATGATTACGACCATATGAGAAAGGACGGTTTTTCCTGGTGGATGAAACGCTTTGACCGTATGGCGGAGCTGTACGACGTGCTGAGGATAGACCATTTCAGAGCGTTTTCCGAATATTGGGCTGTGGATTACGGAGAAACCACTGCGAAGAACGGAGAGTGGTGCAAAGGCGTCGGAGAAGAACTGTTTGCCAAAGTATTCAAAAAGCACGACAAAGACGGTTTTATTGCAGAAGATCTCGGCATAATCGACGACAAAGTCAACGCGCTTCTCGCCAAACTCGGGCTGCCGTGCATGCGCGTGATGCAGTTCGGTTTCGAAGACGGCGACAGCATACATCTGCCGCACAATTTCAGCCGTAATTGCGTAGGCTATACCGCAACTCACGACAACAACACAACTCTCGGCTGGATGTACGGGTTAAAAGAAAATATTCTCGATTATATGCTGAGATATATAGAGTGCGACCGCAAAGACTACGGCGGCGGAGGGTATGACTGCAAACCGACCAAAATATTTATAAGAAGGCTTATATCCAGCTGTTGCAGACTTGCCGTCGTTCCTTTCCAGGATCTGTGCGGTTACGGCGCAGACTGCCGCATGAATACACCGGGAGTAGCCGAAGGCAATTGGACTTTCAGAGCAACGCGCGATGCAATGAACTGCGTGGACAAAGGCTATTTTCATTATATAAATTGTCTGTACGGCAGAAATAACGAGTTATGCTGATATTCGTATCGGAGAGTTGCGTCGATAGTGCAGAACTTGCCTTGAAGGCGGACGCCGCGCTTAGTCTGATGGACAAACCGTTGATCGGTGAAATAAGAAAAACCGAGAAAGGAGCGCCTTATTGCAATAACTATAAAATATCTATAACGCACACGGACGGCAAAATTTTATTGGCAGTATCGTCTTTGCCCGTAGGTGTGGATATAGAAATAGAGGACAGAGAAGTGCCAAAGAGCATGCACGACGTTAAGAATTGGACTGCATACGAGGCGCTTTGCAAGATGAGCGGAGAAGGCATAAGACTCAGCGAAGTCAAAAGCGGAGCAGACCATACCAATGACGTAAGATTTCTGTATTTTCTCAAAGACCACGTTATTGCGCTTGCGGGAGAAGACGAAGACGTTTTCGTTATCTGTGTATAAAGTAATAGCGATCAGGGCTGCGGCGTCAGGAGTTATGTAAATTCAAGACGGCATACAGCCGTATACAACAGAAATAGCGTTCAGCTGCTCGCAATAAGACATTTTGAGGTCGTTTCGTCTTGTTACTGCTGCCCAAAGCGTAAAAGTGTTGCAAAACGCATAAAAAAGCGGTATACTATAAAGTAACTAATGACAGAGTGCGCGAAATAAAGAGTTGCGCGATCAACGGAGGTAAAAATCATGGTACTCGAAAAGGTTAAAGAAATAATTGCCAATCAACTCGGAGTAGACGCAGGGGAAATAAATGCCGATACGAAGTTGCAGGAAGATCTGCACGCAGACTCCCTTGACACCGTTGAATTGGTAATGGCTGCAGAAGAAGAATTCGGCGTTGAAATAGAGGACGAAGTAGTACTCACTTTCAAGACCGTAGGCGACGTTGCGAAATACATCGAAGCAAATAAGAAATAAGTCATATAAAAGAGAGCCGCGAGGCTCTTTTTTTATGCGCTGAAAAAATTCGATATTATCATGAAAAAGACAGACCGCACGGCCTGTCTTTTTTAGTTGTTTTGATTGTGTTATAAGCAAAAATTTACATGCCCGTGTCTGTTATCACAGTTTCATAGCGACGTCCCAGGCGCGCCATATCACTGTCCTTAAGTTGCCTACGCCGTTTGCGTCGCCGACAACGGATATCCGCTTGCTCTTGGTCGCAACGGGTGCCGGAGTATAGCCTACCGACACGATTACGCTGTCTGTCGGCACTGACGTCTTTTTGCCGTCTTTATCCATGACGGTTACGCTGCCGTCGGTTATCTCTGTCACTTTGCTCTCGAGATAGACGGGCACTTTTTTATAATTGAAGAAATCTCTGAGATAAGAGGAGTTGGCAAGGCATACTCCGCGTACCGCGATGAGGTCGTTCTTCATTTCTACGATAACAGGTTTTTTGCCTTTCAGGAACAGATCGTAGGCTATTTCGCAACCCGTAAGTCCTCCGCCTATCACGGTTACTTTTTCTCCCGTTTTTGCGCCGCTCAAGTAGTCGACCGCCTCGATCGCCTTTTCAATGCCTTTGATATTCATCTTGCGCGCGACCGCGCCCGTTGCGACTACGATCTCGTCTTCTTTGAGATCTTCCGGGTTTTTAATCTCGCAATTGAACTTAACGGGTATTTTCAGATCGTTGATCTGCTTGATATACCATTTTATCAGATCTTTGTCTTTTTCTTTGAAGTCGGGAGCCGCCGCCGCGATAAATACGCCGCCGAGACGGTCGGTCTTTTCGTATATCGTGACTTTATGCCCGCGCAGAGTAGCGATCCTCGCGGTTTCCATGCCGCCGATGCCGCCGCCGATAACTGCAATCGTCTTTTGTTTTTTAGCGGGCTTTATGTCGTATTTGTGTCCTTGCATTGTCTGAGGATTGAGCGCGCATCTCGCCATGTGCGCCGCGTCGTCGAAAGCTTCGTCGTTTGCAACGCCTTTGTAATGCGCCATCGCAAAGCAGGCATTGTGACAGCATATACACGGGCGTATGTCGTCGAGTCTGTCCTCTTTGAGCTTGGTTACCCACTCGCCGTCGGCAAGGAATTGTCTTGCTACGCCCATAGCGTCGATTTTGCCGTCCGCTATCGCCTTTGCTGCAACGTCAGGTTCCATCCTGCCTGCGCATACGACGGGTACGTCGACGAATTTTCTTATATGAGCTACGTCATCGAGGTTGCAGTTTTTTGGCATGTATGCGGGCGGGTGAGCCCAATACCATGCGTCGTAAGTGCCGTTGTCTGCATTGAGCATATCGTAGCCGGCGTCCTGAAGGTATTTTGCGGCGCGTTCGCTTTCCTGCATATCTCTGCCTATCTCGTCGTAGACTTCGCCGGGCATTGCGCCTACGCAGAAATCTTTCGTCTTGCTGAGAACGGAATACCTGAGGGATACGGGATAGTTTTCTCCGCATGCCTTTTTGATAGCGCGCACTACTTCAACGGGGAAACGGTAGCGGTTTTCGAAACTGCCGCCGTATTCGTCCGTACGCTTATTGGTGTAGGGAAGAGTGAACTGATCGAGCAGATAGCCTTCATGGACGGCATGAACTTCTACGCCGTCTACGCCTGCCTCCTTGCAAAGGCGCGCGGTTTCTGCAAATGCATAGATCATATCCGCTATCTCTTTTTTGGTGAGAGCTCTGCATTTTACGTCTTCAGCCCAGCGGGAAGGGAGCTCGCTCGGAGAGGCGCATATATAACTTATGTCGACAAACGGTTTTGCCAGCGCGCCGAGCAGTTTGTTTTTAAGCATAGGGACGAGCATATCCGTTACTGCAAAAGATCTGCCGAAACCCGCGGTGAGCTGAATAAACATCTTTGCCCCCGTCTTATGGAATTCGGTCATATACTCCTTGAGCTCTCTGAACATCTTTTTGTTTTTATAAAGCCATCTTCCGCCCATGGTGTCCTTGAGAGGAGCGATGCCCGGGATTATCAGTCCTACGTCGTGTTTTGCTCTTTCCATAAAGAAGTCTGCGGCGACTTTGTCAAAATGGTTGGGCTCCATCCAGCCGAACAGAGAAGTGCCGCCCATAGGGCAGAGTACGATGCGGTTTTTTATCTCTACGTCGCGTATCTTCCACGGCGTAAACAATGCTTTGTATTGATCCTGCATAATTTCCCTCCGTAAGTTTCTGTATTTATTATAGAATATAAACGGTATAAGGTCAATACCGCATAAAAAAGCGTCGGGGTAAGCATAAGACAACTCAGACGTGAGAACAAAATGAGATTGGAAGGATAATATCCATATAAAATAAATCAATAATATATATTTGTCATCATTTTATACAAAAACATCATAAACTATAATGTGAAAATGATGTTAGCAACGGCTAACAATGTACATGTTAATTGCTATTGTGATAATATATTAGCGAAAGAAAGAAGACCTAAACTGAAAAATAGTCAGAGCAGAACAGCAGAATTAGTTGCGAAATGCAGTTTTGCGTAAGTTGATCGGCGAAAATAAGCCAAAGGCGATCGCCGTTATTTAATAAAGCGCGGTTAGCAGTTGCTAACCATATGGAGATATATATGCAGGACAACGATCTCAAAACGGTCAGATTCATGATAGAGCTCTATTGCAGAGGCAAGCACAAGACAAAGAGAGGCGAACTGTGCAACGAGTGTCGGGAGCTTTGGGAATACGTTCAGCTAAGACGCTCCAAATGTCCTTTCGGAGATAACAAGCCTTTTTGCTCCAACTGCAAGATACATTGCTATAAATCCGAGATGAGAGAGAGGATAAAAGCCGTCATGAGATATTCGGGACCGCGCATGATGTTTTATAATCCAAAAATTGCGTGGGCTCACGTTTTTGAAACGATAAGGAGAAAAAGAGAAGAGAAGAAAATCAAGGCAAAAGAAAAACAAAACGGTGTAAAGGAGGAGCAAAAATGAAGAAAACGTTTTTAACGCTTGTAATTATCGCTATGATCGCCGTCAGCGTTTTCGCGCTTGTATCCTGTAAAGAAGACGAAGAGGTCTTCGACGGCAAAGACGAATACGGCAGAAGTTTCGGCGAAATATACGATATAGATTCTGAAAGCACGGGGGTTTTCAGACTGCCGTATCAGATAGGCGACACGTCGACTATGGGGCAAATGATGATAGAGCAGTATTGTGCCGATTATGTGGAGATAGAGAAGACGCAGAGCGGATACAAACTGACGTTTTACTGTGACGACGGCATGCTTGACAACGTGTCGATGACTGTTGACGGCGCGGCGGTAAGCGGCACGCAAAAATCGACTGACGACTATCAGGGGTTTACTTTCGAGGTCGAAAAGCAGGATCTCGAAAGCAAGATAACGCTCAGCTGCGTCGTAAAACTTATGAACAGGACGGTGAGTTTTTCTGTCGCCGTCGATCTTACACAGGCAAAACTGGTAGGCTGAAAAGCTCAGAAGGAAGATTATATGTTGGACAAAGATTTATTCAGATTGGCGCGCGGTAGCGGAAAATACGTCGCGCTTGCAGTAGCGGTATCGGTTGTCGCTATGCTGCTCAACCTCGCCATAACGGCATGCATATGCGTGATAATAGCTTTGTCGGCAGAAGGAGCGCAGGCGGACGCATATCTTGCTCCTGCACTGCTTGCGGCGGCGGGCGTATTGCTCAGAGTTCCCGCAGGTATTGCAGTGAACAGAATCAAAGCGCGCCTCGGAGCAAAGGTTAAAAAAGAGCTCAGAGCAAAGACTTACGACAAAATACTTACGCTCGGAGTGCGCACCACAGAGGAAATGAGTATGGCGGGACTCACTCAGGTGAGCATGGAGGGTATAGAACAACTCGACTTATACTATTCAACATACCTGCCGCAGTTCTTTTTCTCGATGATAGCGCCTATAGTATTGTTTATCACATGCGTATTTATTGATTGGAGAACTGCGGTCGTACTTATCGCGTGCGTACCGCTTATTCCTGTATCCATAGTCGCAGTAAGTAAATACGCAAAGAGGATATTCGCGAAGTATTGGGGCAAGTACACCTCGATGGGCGACGGATTTCTCGACAGCGTACAGGGACTAAAGGAGCTCAAGATATTCAAGGCGGACGACAGGTATCACGAAAGGATGAACGAAAAGGCAGAAGAGTTCCGCAAAATAACTATGAAAGTACTCGTGATGCAGCTTGCGAGCACTACGATAATGGATCTCGTCGCGTTCGGAGGAGCGGGCGCGGGTATCGCGCTTGCGATCTCAGGCGTCGTAAACGGTTATCTCGATCCTTTCAAGGCGTTGTTTCTGATACTCGTTGCGGTAGAATTCTTTTTACCGCTGAGAGCTCTCGGCAGTGCGTTCCACGTCGCAATGAACGGCGCGAGCGCGGGCAAGAAGATAAAGGCATTGCTTGACGCCAAGCCGCCCGTATGGGGAAAAGGTGAAGTAAAACAAGGAGAAGTAAAGCTTGAAGACGTTACTTTCTCTTACGACGGAAAGCGCGACGTGCTTAAGAACGTCGATATGGTTTTCGGAAGAGGGATTACGGCTATCGTTGGAGAGAGCGGCAGCGGAAAATCCACAATAGTAGGACTGATAACGGGCGCGTTAAGACCGCAGAAAGGCAGAGTGAGCGTCGCGGGACAGAGTTTCGAAGACTTCGGCAGAGAGAGTTATTATTCGCATCTTTCGGTAGTCAGCTACAACACATACATTTTCAACGAGAGCGTGAGGGACAATTTCCGCTTGGCGAAAAAAGACGTGTCGGACGAGGCGATCTATGCCGCGCTCAAAAAGGTCAATCTCGACGTTTTCGTACGCGAAAGCGGCGGACTCGACAAGATAATAACCGAAGACGCAGGCAATATTTCGGGAGGACAGAAACAGAGGCTTGCGCTTGCCGTAAATCTCGCGGCAGGCAAATACATATACGTCTTTGACGAGGCGACATCCAACATAGACATAGAAAGCGAGGCGATAATCATGGACAACATACGCGCGCTTTCCCAAAGCGCGACGGTCATCGTTATATCTCACAGACTCGAGAACGTGGTCAGGGCAGACAATATATATTATCTGAAAGACGGAGAGGTCAGAGAGCGCGGCACTCACGACGAGCTGTGTAAAGAGAAGGGCGAATACAGCGCGCTTTACAACACGCAGAAACAACTCGAACAAGGCTATATGCAGTATGCAAAAGGAGGCGCGCTATGAAAAAACAGACAAGCAGGATGAGCGGCGGCAGAATAATGGCGAGCCTTATAGTATTGCTCGGCTCGCTGGCGTACGTTATGGTGTTTGCAGTGATAAACGGAACACTCGGATTTCTTTGCTCGATGGGCGTCACCGTGTTCGGTGCAGTCGGTATTGCAAAGGCGCTCGGAGAGCAGATCGCGCTGTCATACGGCTGGATAATAGGTCTGACCGTCGGACTCGGAGTTATGAGAGGCGCGCTCAGGTTTGTAGAGCAGTATTGCAACCACTACATAGCTTTCAGATTGCTCGCAGTGCTCAGAGATAAGATATTCACTGCGCTCAGAAGACTTTGCCCGGCAAAGCTCGAGAGCAAGCAGAAAGGCAGCATAATATCCATGTTGACATCGGATATCGAAACGCTCGAAGTGTTTTACGCGCATACGGTTTCGCCGATATGTATTGCGATAACGGTGTCGACTGCGGTATTTTTGTTTGTCGGATTCGTATCGAGCTGGTATCTTTCGCTCGTCGCGCTTGCAGGTTTTATTGCGGTAGGAATAATCGCTCCGCTCGTTTCTTCGTCGCTTATGAGAGATGCGGGCGTTAAGTACCGCGCGCGCTTTTCGGCGTTCAACGCATATTTTCTCGACAGCATAAAGGGTATAAAAGACATAGTGCTCAACAATGCGGGAGATATAAGGAAAAACGAAGTGGACGAGAGGTCAGAAGAGCTTCTTAAACACACACACGAGCTCAAGTACAAGATAGCGAACGCGACTGCGTTTACTGAATTCACGGTATCTTTCATGACTCTCGTCGCGACTGCGGTTGCCGTTGCTTTAGTGTTGGCGGGCAAGATATCCGTCGGCAAGGCGATAATCGGCGTGGTCGCCATCTTCGGCAGCTTCGGACCCGTTATCGCGATATCGGCTCTGCCGGGAAACCTTACTCAGACCTTTGCGAGCGGGGACAGAGTATTGAAACTTTTAGGCGAAAAGCCCGTAGTCGAAAGAATAGAGAACGGCATAAAATTCGATTTTGACGATCTCGAAGTAAAAGACCTGTATTTCGGATACGAAAAAGACAATGCCGTGCTCGAAGACATCTGCATGAACGCAAAGCGCGGAGAGATCGTAGGCATTGTCGGAGAAAGCGGATGCGGAAAGTCAACTCTTCTCAAACTGCTTATGAGGTTCTGGAGTAAAGACGGAGGAGAGATACTCTATAACGGCAACGAGATAGAAACGATAAACTCCGACAACCTGCTCGACAACGTTACTATGGTAAGTCAGAGCACATACCTTTTTGACGAAACGATAGCGGACAATCTGAGGATAGCTAAAGAAGACGCTACGGACGAAGAGCTGGAAAACGCATGCAGGCAGGCGTCCATACACGAGTTTATATGTCAGATGGCAGGCGGCTACGACACGAAGGCGGGAGCTCTCGGCGATAATCTGAGCGCGGGCGAAAAGCAGAGGATAGGTCTTGCGAGAGCGTTCCTGCGCGGCAGCGGGCTCATACTTCTCGACGAGCCGACGAGCAACGTCGACAGCATAAACGAGGGTATAATCCTAAGATCGCTTGCAGAGCAGAAGAAAGACAAAGCGATAATACTTGTATCGCACAGAGAGTCTACGATGGCGATAGCGGACAGAGTTTACAGGATAGATAAAGGCAGAATATCGGAGGTCGCAAGATGAGCGAAAAAGACAAGACAACCATGATAGGAAAAGAAGAAAACAAGCATTTAATCAACACGGGCAACGAAAATGTGTCAGACGATACGTCATATGTCGCAGAGCCGTGCGATACAAAAGAGAGAGCATGTGCAGAAGAGGAAGAATCCTTCGTGCCCGAGAGCAAAAAGAAAAAGCACGTCTGTGACGGACAAAAGATCTTTGAAAGATACAAGATAAAGGACATAGTTTTTCTTGCGGTCATGGCGGCGATTACGCTGCTCACGAGTGCGGTCATGATGCTTGTCGTGCCGCTTTTGACGACGGTTTTCGGCATAGCGCAGCTCGTTACGGGGTTGCAGCTCTCGGTATTTCCCGCGATAGCCTTGTCAAAGGTCAGAAAAGTCGGATCGATGTTCCTTATGGCATTGTTTACAGGCGTTATACAGCTTTTCATGTCGCCTGCGATGTTTATCAATAACCTTATCGTCGGACTTATTCTCGAACTGCTCGTGATAGCGATATTCAGAGGATACAAGTCTGACAAGGCGGTATTTTTTGCCGTTGCGCTTTACAATCCGCTTTCTCTGCCTTTCAACTATATTTACAATAAGATAATAAATGAAACGGCGATGACTGCGGTGGCGGAAAAAGCTCCTTGGTCTGCGGTAGGCATAACGGTCGCCGTATGCGCGATAGCTGTTGTCGGCACGCTTATCGGTATCAAGATAGCGAAAGAACTCAAGAGAGCGGGGGTATTGAAAAAATAATGGGAAGTCTAAAAGTAAAAAATCCCGTATATCCCGTTATGAGTATACTTTCTGCGGGCGTGATACTTGTTTTCGGGCTCGTCAGCGCAAAGACCGTGGCTGCGTCGTATTATCTTGCGGGAGTATGGCTGTTGTTCCTTGTTTTCGGATATTGGAAGAGCTGTCTTGCAATAGTGCCGTTCGCGATCGTGATGAGCGCGATATTCTGCGGAATAACGTACGCGCTTTCCAAAGACGCGGTGACTACTTACGCTGCTGCCAACAGGATACTCGCCGTATGCGTTGCGGTGATACCGGGCATTGCGCTCGAGCCGATACTCGTAGTGAGAAATCTTTCTCAGCTGAAAACTCCGCGCATGATAACGCTCGGTATGATGATAGCATTGAGCTTTTTTCCTCTCTTGCGCAAGGAAACACAGAGGATAAGAGAGGCAATGAAAACACGCGGGGCGGGCAACGCGCTCAACCCCAAGATCTTTCACAGGGCGTTTTTAGTGCCGCTTGTCGTTAGATTGGTCAATATCGCAGACACTCTCGCACTCAGCGTGGAAACGAGAGGGTTCAATGCGCAAGATAAAAATTATACCGTTTATAAAGAAGTAAAATTCGGACTCAGAGATCTGGCGTTTGCCGCCATACTCGTTGCGGGGTCCGTGCTGGCGGTGGTATTATGAAAGCTGTTTTGATGAAAAGAATAAGTTTCCGCTACGAAGGGCAGCAGGAGCGCACGCTAGACGCGGTCGATTTTGAGCTCAATTACGGAGAGATAGCGCTGCTTTCGGGATGTTCCGGTTCCGGAAAAAGCACGCTTATGTCGATAATCTGCGGCATAATACCGCATATCACGACGGGAGAGATATATGGCAAGGCTTATCTCGACGGAGAAGACATAGGCGGCATGAGTATGGCTCAGATATGCAGAAAGGCTGGCGTCGTGCTGCAGAACGCAGACGCGCAGATAATACAGAATACCGTAGAGGACGAGATAGCTTTCGGTTGCGAAAATCTCGGTATGGACAGAAACAAAACGCAGTCTAACATTTCTAAGGCTTGCGAAAAGATGAGTCTGATGCCGTGGTGGAATACCCGCACTTTGTCGGGCGGACAAAAGCAAAGACTGATAACCGCATGCACGCTCGCAATGGACCCGAAGATAATTATTCTCGACGAGCCGCTTGCAAACTTGGACGGAGAAGGCGCGGCGTTGCTGCTCAAGGCACTCAGAAAGCTTGCAGACAACGGTTATGCCGTACTGATCATAGAGCACAGAGTAGACAAGGTCGTCCCGTATGCAGACGTCGTATGGCATATAGAAAAAGGAAAGGTTTCGAAAGCGGAAGACAAGGCGGCTTATATGGCGAGCCGAGCGGAAAAAATAGAAGACGTCTGCGATCTGATGCCGACAAAAGACGTGATAATGAGAGTCAAAGACGTCGATTTCGTCGCGGGAGGCAGAACCATACTTTCAGGAGTCAACCTTGACGTTTATAAGGGAGAAAGACTCCTTGTGCTCGGAGAGAACGGTTGCGGCAAGACGACGCTGACAAGACTTCTCGCAAGGTTGTACAGGCCTTCTTCGGGCTTAATAGAACAGTTTATAGATCCGAAACTCGGCAAAAAGCATGCGGGAAAGAAGTGGTTCGAAAAGGTGGGCGTAGTTTATCAGAACCCTAATTATCAGCTCTTCATGCCTACGGTAGAGAAGGAAATACTGTTCGGAGCGAAAGACAAAGAATTCGCAAAGAAGACTATGAGGCTTTTCGGATTGCAGGAACTCGCGCAAAGGCATCCCCAATCGCTTTCGGAGGGGCAGAAAAGACTCGTGTCGGTAGCCGCGGTGTGCGCGTCAGCTCCCGAAGTGCTTATACTCGACGAACCCACGGTAGGACAGGATTACGATAACCTCAAGAAATTGACGGGGCTGATAGACGACCTGCATAAACTTACGGGAAACACCGTGATCACCGTGACTCATGACGTCAGATGCGCAGACGCGCTCTGTGACAGAGCGGTCGTAGTGGACGGCGGAAGAATAGCTAAAGAGGGCGGCAAAGAGGTTGCAGCGGAGTTTTTTGCGAAATTTTCGTAAAACTCAGCGTATACTTACGATTTGTTTCAAAGCGCGGAATATGTGTTATCCACGCTTTTTATATGATAATTTATACGCATTTTGTTATATAGTCTATGGCGTTTTCGCGCGCTTAGTATTAAACTATACTAAAGGACGGATTTTAGCGGAGATAAGCATCATGCAAACGGCGGTTTTTTCAACTGAATTTATAAAAAAAGAAATAACTATACAAAACGGGAGCTTCATACGCTCGCGTTATGTCAATCTGCGCACGGGCGAAACGGTCAACGTCTTACGCGAGTTTGTTATCGTTTACAGAGAAAACGGCAAGAGGATAAAACGCAGACTGACGTCAAAAGATTGCAGGGTTTCGGTAGAAGACGAAAAAATAGTGTTTAAGGCGAGAGGGTTTTTTATAGAAGAAAAGCACGAGGCAAGAGATTGCGGTGTGCTTGAAAAAAGGCTGAGCGTTAAAGCTCCGCAAGGTACTTTTATCGAAAAGATCGTGCAGGAAGAGATAAGGACGGATAAAAAGAAATTCTGTTGGTCGGCTCCGCTTGCGGGCAGAACGTTCGTATCGGCCAAGGTCGCTCGGCTCGGACAGCCCGTTTACGTCAACGATATGTTTTTCGGGCAGGAAAGCCCCGTCGGCGACAATTTTATAAAATCAGGCAAGGCAGAGTTCGTATATCATACGGGCAGGACTTTCGAAGAGGTGGAGAAAGACGGCGGTTACAGTCTTCCGCCTTTTATTGCGGGAGCGGGCATAAAAGCGGATATGAACGCGCTTAAACAAGATTTTTTCGACTATCTCTATACGGTGATACGCAGACCGAGATTCAGAGTTCAGTTCAACAGCTGGTATGACAACAAACTCAACATATCTTCTGATAAGATAGAAAAATCTTTTACCGCGATAGCAGAAGGCTTTGCGAAGGCAGGATTCGGTTCTTTGGATTGCTATGTCGTTGACGACGGCTGGACAGAATATACAAAACCGCTCTTCTGGGAGTTCAACGACAAATTCAAAGGCGGATTCGCAAAAGAGGCGGAACTTACGAGAAAGCTCGACAGCAAATTCGGAGTATGGTTCGGACCGAGGGGAGGGTATACTTCGCAGACTTACAAATATGCAAAATTACTCAAAACGATAGGTTATCACGTCAACAAAATGTCACGGGATATATGTACCGCCGACGAGCGTTACGTTGACGCGCTCTGCTCGAAGATGGCGGACTTCTGCAGACTTTACAATACCGATTATTTCAAGATAGACGGCTTTGCATATGCGCCTTGCAGACAAAAAGGACACAATCATCCCGCGGCGAAAGGGGACAGTCTTGCGTTTTATACGTTCTTGTGGGAAAAATGGATGAAGGGGTTCGAAAAGGTGAGAGAGGCAAATCCCGACGTCTGTCTAAACGTTACTTCATATGCGCATTGTTCCCCTTGGTTTCTTACTGAGGCGGATTATATATGGATGAACAACGCGTCCGATATGGGTTTTGTCAGCAAGGGCAGCGACATGCAGCAGTGTCTGAATTACCGCGACGGCAGATACCGCGATCTGTTCATAAAAAGACAATATCAGTTTCCCGCGGCATATCTTTACAATCACGAACCGACGTATGCCTTCGGTAATTGCAAATACGTTTCGGGAGTTCCGACAAATAAGCCTGTTATCTACACGGACGAGGAATTTTCTCTTTATTTGAAGTGCTGTTTCATGAGGGGCAGCGGTTTGGCTGAACTGTATTTTTCACCCGGCATGATGTCGGAAGAAAAGTGGAAGTCCGCGGCGAAAGAGATAGATTATGCGAGAAAGCACTTTGACTTGCTCGGCAGGTCTGAGTTTTTCGGAGGCAGACCCGAGAGAGGAGAGGTTTACGGATATATCGCGCACAAAGACGGCAAATATATCCTTATGATAAGAAACTCGGGAAATAAGACCAGGGGATATTCTTTCGATCTTCCTGTAGCGGGGCACATGGAGGGAGTTCTCGGACCGCAGCAGATTAGGTTTGAAAGCAATTCTGACTGACTCGATCTGATAACGAAAGCGGATTACGCAGGGAGATGTCTTTTATCTGTTTGGAAGGATTTATAAATAAAGTAAATCTGACATAATAAAGAGCGATGAGAAGCTTTGTGAAAAAGGGGTATGCTAATATTTGCAGGTATAGCGGATATTGTAAAATTTACGCAAATTCCGTTTTTCGTTTTGTATGTTTGCTCGGTCGGGGTTGACATGTCGTCTTTTTGTGGGGTATAATATTCTCAGTTGTGAGGGTATGGTGAAAAGAAGGCTGTAAGCCGAAATACGACATCGATGCGGCGATCCCGTACAGATAAAGGAGAAGAATTTTATGGCATACGAACTCAAAGGTACTTTCGTCTTTTATAAGACTGCAAAAGGCAACTTCAATTTCAGACTCAAAGCTCCCAACAAAGAAACGATAGCGGTTTGCGAAGGCGCGTATACGGATCTCAAGAGTTGCAAACTCGGTATAGATTCAGTACGCAAATTCTGCACGATCGACAAGATAGAAGATCAGACGCTTGCCCGCGGATACGAAACGCTGACAAATCCCAAATACGAGATATATCTCGACAAACAGGGCAAATTCCGTTACCGCCTTAAGGCAAACAACGGCAATCTGCTGTGCATTTCCGAAGAAGGATATGCAAGCAAGGCAAGCTGCAAGGCAGGAATCGCGAGCGTTGCGAAGTGGGCGCCCGGCGCAGATATGGTATCTGAAGAAGATTACAAATAATAAACGCAAGCAAAAAAAACGCGGACGGCTCAGCCGTCCGTTTTTTTTATTAAGAAATTTTATTATTATTAATTTTTTATCTCTGTCAGACGAAAGTCATAATGAGTTCTGTAACGAAAACAGCCGCGGTTGCGGACAGGGCTACGGTAAGCAGTCCGCGCCTGAAGAAAGAGAGCACGACTGCAACGACCGTGCCTACTACGGCGGATATTACGCTTGCCGACGAATAAAACACTGCGGGAAACACCATCGCGCTGAGTACGCCGTAGGGCAGATATTCGAAAAAGGACAGAACGCGCACGTTTGTTATCTTCTTGCGGACAAGCACGAGCGTTACCGCTCTGCAAGCATAAGTTATCGCCGCCATCAGCGCGATTTTCCAGACTACTTCAAAGACGTTCACGATATGTCGCCTCCTTTGTCGTCAGAAGATACGGCATTTTGTCCGCTGTCTACGTTTTTTTGACATGTATCGTGTTTTTCAGGTATTTCGGTCGTGTGCGCAGAAGGCTGAGGATCTTGAGAAACAGCGCCGAATATTACGCCGTCCGACAGTTTCTGCTTTTCCGATTTTTCTGAGTTTTCGGGTTTTATAGGAAAGAATACGGCTCCTATTAAAGAAGACGCGATGCCGCAGATAATTATCGACCAGCCCGAAGACAGGCTGTTAAGAACGGGTACGTAATAGAATATACAGCTCATGGCGATCGCTGTAAGTACGACCGTCGCTACCGCCTTTGAAGTGCGGCAAGGCGGTATAACTATTGCTATAAACATGCCGTACAAAGCTATGCCGAACGCGCTGAGAAGACTTTGAGGAAGTATGTGCCCCGCAAGCGCGCCGAGCAGAGTGCCGAGTACCCAACCGCTGAAAGATACCGTGGAAACTCCCATGAAGTATTCAAAGGTTACGTCGCGGGGTTTTCTCATTGCGACCGCATAGTTTTCGTCGGTGAGTCCGAAAGCTATCAGAAGTCTTTGCCATATAGTCGTCTTGCCGTCGAGTTTCTGAGCAAGAGAAATGCCCATAAGCGCGTAGCGCGCGTTTATAACGAGCATGGTTGCGATAAGCTCGATCACGCTGCCTGCGGAGGCGATCAGATCCATGCCCGCGAATTGCCCCGTGCCCGTAAAGTTGGTAAGAGAGCATAAGAGAGGCATCCACCAGGCGAAGCCTTTTGCCACACAGCTTACGCCGAAGGTGAACGATACCGTGATATATCCGAGCATTATCGGGAATCCGTCCCTGCATCCGTACTTAAAGTGCATTTTTCTCTCCGCCGTCTTTCAGGCAAACAATATAATATCACTATAAAGCGCGATGCGCAAACGAAAGAGAGCTTTTATGCAAAAGAGATTGATAAATATGATGCCGCAAAAGTTAAAATAAAAGCCCGCAAAGGACTTGCGGGGATAAGTCGGGAAGGCTTGCCGTTTCGTGAAACGCTTGGCGTTATTTATATGTGTTTATAATGCCTTTTGCGACTTCGAGCTTAGAAACGCATCTGTCCATCGCCTGTTTTTCTATGTATCTGTGAGCGTCCGATTCTGTCATCTTGAGCACGTCTATGAGCAGCCATTTAGCGCGGTTTACGGCTCTTATCTCCTCCATTTTCTGTTGTACGGTATAGGCGGTCTTTTCGTATTTTCTCATACGCTCTCTCGTTGCGCGTACCCAATCGAGAGCTTGCGTCACCATTTGCGGAGAAGAAGGTAGCGGCAGCGTGAGTACGCCGAAGTCGGTTACCTTTGCGTAGATCTCGGCATACAGCTCTCTGCGGACGAATAACAGCGCTACTGAATTTCTTTCCGAGCAAACGTCTATCGCAAGTTTTGCCGCGCGGTCGTCGGCGCGTGTGCCGTTTATCAGCACTACGTCGAATTCGCGCTCCAGCATAGCGCGTTTCGCCATCGCCGCGTCGCTGACTCTGACTACGGGGTCGAACGTGTTTTCGGGGAGCAAAGAGGACAGAGAAGAGGTGAACTTCTCCGTATCGGATACTATAAGTACGCTGTAAACACGTTCCTTAAAATCCATTTGCTCCTCCGATTCCGTTTAAGTTAAAGAGGCAGAACGTCGGCGCGGTTGCAGTACGCGTCGATCACTTCGCGGGGCAGACAAGCCGTATTGAAGGCACTGTCCTTTGCCGTTTTTATCGCGTCCTGCAGGCTTGAAGGCAGAGATGCGAATTTTGACAAAGTCGCTTTGTCGGCTGCATAAAGGTTGATGTTTGCAGGTTCGGGCAGCGGCAGCTTGTTTTCAAGACCGTGCAAACCTGCGTATATCAGAAGCGCAAACGCGAGATAAGGGTTTGCCGCAGCGTCGGGCGAGCGCAGTTCCGCACGTCTGAATTCGCCCACAGCCGCAGGTATTCTTATGAGCTGAGAGCGGTTTTCTCCCGACCACGAGATGTAGCGAGGCGCTTTGTTGTTGCCGAGTCTTGCATAAGACTGCGCTGTGGGGTTGAGGAAAAGCGTTATGTCGCGTATCTTGTCGAGAATACCCGCAATGACGTAGGGGATGACCTGACCGTGCTTGCCGTCGCCGACAGAAATGTTTATATGAAGACCGTTACCCGGTGCGTTTTCGAGAGGTTTTGCAGAAAAATCCGCCCAAAGTCCGTTGCGTGCCGCGATAGTTTGTACTACGGAGCGGAAAGTCACCGCATTGTCCGCCGCAGTAAGCGCGTCGGAATAGCGGAAGTCTATTTCGTTCTGCCCGGGTCCTTCTTCGTGGTGAGAGCCTTCGGGCAGAATGCCCATTTCTTCGAGTGTAAGGCATATCTCGCGCCTGACGTTTTCGCCTCTGTCGAAAGGTGCGACGTCCATATATCCCGCCTTGTCGTAAGGGATATTAGTAGGATCGCCGTGCTCGTCCAGCCTGAACAGATAAAATTCCATCTCCGCGCCGAAGTTGAATGAATATCCTTTGGATCTTGCCGTTTCGATCGCCTTGATAAGAATACCTCTCGTGTCGCTCACGAAAGGCGAACCGTCGGGATAGGATACAGAGCAGAACATCCTGACGACTCTGCCGTGTTCCGGTCTCCAGGGCAATACGGTAAGAGTGGACGGATCGGGATGGAGAAAAAGATCGCTGTGCGCGACGTCGCCGAAACCTGCGATCGCGGACGCGTCTATCGCAATGCCGTATCTGAAAACTCTTTCGAGTTCCGAAGGCATTACCGAGATGTTTTTCTGATTGCCGAATACGTCGCAAAACGCAAGACGTATGAATTTTACGTCTTCTTCTCTGACGTATTGAAGGACTTCGTTTGCAGTGTATTTCATAAAATCACCTTTTATTAGTTTTCTACATACATGCGCTTGTAGGGGTTCGCGCTGTCGGGAGTTACGACCGTGAACGGAGAAGAGAGCACCTCGTCCGCGTTTATCCCGAATACCGAGCAAAACTCTTTTATATAGCTTTCGACAGACATCATGTCTTCGTTTGTCGCGGTTCTCGCGCTGACCTTGTCTGGGAAGATCACGCCGTCGGTTCTGCCTCTTAAAAAGACTTTTCCGCCGTGCATGCCCGCAAAAGGGAAGTTGCCCACTATGCGTTTGCCGTCATTGTTCAGACCGAGCACTACGATGAGTCCTCCTGCCTGGTATTCTCCGAGAAAGCTGCCGCATCTGCCGCCGATTATTATCACGGGCAATTTGCCGAGGTACTCCTTCATATGGATACCTGCGCGGTAACCTGCATTGCCTTTTATATATATTTTTCCGCCGCGCATCGCGTAGCCGGGTGCGTCGCCCGCATTGCCGTGCACGATTATTTCGCCCGCGTTCATAGTGTCGCCTACGGCGTCCTGCGCGTTTCCGTGTACTATTATTTTTGCGCCGTTCAGGTACGCCCCGAGCGCGTTTCCCGGGGTACCGCTGATGTCTATCGTCTTATCCGACAGCCCTGCGCCTATAAATCTTTCTCCCACGCAGCCGATTATACTGCAACTTCCGCTTAAGGCGCGGAGGCTTTCGTTGAGAGATGCGTTGTCTGTCGTGCGCGCGTCTAATATATTCATTATATCATACCTCCTGTGATTTGACTACGGGATCAGAGCTTTGCATCAGAATTCTCCCGCATGCGCTACGCCGAGTATGGACAGCTCTTTTTCGTTGAGTCCTATACCGCGCAGCATAAGTCGGTTGCCTATCAGTGCCTCGATAGAATTGATTCCCATACCGCCCATTATCTCCATTATCTCGTGTTTCCACGCGGTAAGCAGGTTCACAAGACGGCGGCAGCCTTCTTCGGGATCAAGACGTTTTACGAGCTCGGGTCTTTGAGTAGCGATGCCCCAATTGCATTTACCGCTCTGGCAGTTGCGGCACATATGGCACCCCATTGCGATAAGCGCGGCGGTAGCTATATAGCATGCGTCCGCGCCGAGCGCGACTGCTTTTACTACGTCCGTAGAATTTCTTATGCTGCCGCCCACGACGAGAGAAACGTCGTTTCTGATGCCTTCGTCTCGAAGACGTCTGTCGACTGCTGCGAGCGCGAGCTCTACGGGTATGCCCACGTTGTCCCTTATACGGGTCGGAGCCGCTCCCGTGCCGCCCCTGAAACCGTCGATGGCAATTATGTCTGCGCCGCTTCGCGCGATACCGCTTGCTATTGCCGCGATGTTATGGACTGCGGCTATTTTTACGATAACGGGCTTTTTGTATTCCGTCGCCTCTTTGAGCGAGAAAACGAGCTGACGCAGATCTTCAATGGAATAGATGTCGTGATGAGGAGCGGGGGAGATCGCGTCCGAGCCTTCGGGTATCATCCTCGTGCGGGAAACGTCGCCGACGATCTTAGAGCCGGGCAGATGTCCGCCTATGCCCGGTTTCGCGCCCTGACCCATCTTTATTTCGATAGCTGCGCCTGCCTCGAGATAATCTTTGTGCACGCCGAATCTTCCCGACGCGACCTGCACTATCGTATTTGCCCCGTAGCCGTAAAAGTTTTCGTGCAGACCGCCTTCGCCCGTATTGTAACAAGTGCCGAGCTGAGTCGCCGCGGCGGCGAGCGCGGCGTGAGCATTGTAGCTGATAGAGCCGTAACTCATTGCCGAAAACATTATCGGCAGTTCGAGAGTGAGCCTCGGGGGAAGATCGCAAATCAGGCGCCCGTGTTGATTCCGCTTGATTTCAGACGGCTTTTTGCCGAGGAATATGCGCGTTTCCATAGGCTCTCTCAAGGGGTCTATCGGAGGATTGGTTACCTGTGACGCGTTGATGAGAAGTTTGTCCCAATATACGGGATAGGGCTGAGGATTGCCCATAGAGGAGAGAAGTACGCCTCCGCTCCCTGCCTGTTTCATTATTTCCTTTATAGAATCGCCGCTCCAATTCGCGTTTTCTCTGAAGTCGCAATTGCTTTTGACTATTTTCAGCGCGTGAGTCGGACACGTTGCGACGCAACGCTGACAGTTTACGCATTTAGAGTCGTCAGACAAGACGTATCTGCCGTCTTTAGAGCGGTAGTGCACGCTGTACGAGCACTCATTGACGCAAAGACCGCAGTTCGTGCAGCGGCTCTCTCTTCTTTCCACTTCGTAACTCGGATATATATAATCTGCCTGCATCAGTATTTGCCCTCCTGTACTCTGACTATTACGGGTTCTCCGCCTTCGGGAGCGCGGACGTTGACTGCGTCCGGTTCCAGCACCCTTATCGCCGCCTCTTCGCTTGCAATGAATACGCGGTCGTCTTTTTCCGCAACCACCATGGAGCGCAGTTTGAGTCTGTCGTTGAGAGCCATAAGTCCGCCCTCGAAACCGAGTATTATCGAGAAAGGACCTGTTACGAGCAGTCCCGAAAATACGTTTCTGAGGTAGGTCAGCCTCTCTCGTTCTTCAGGGGATTTACGTTCTATCGTCGACCAGAACGGCGCGGCGATGACGTTTGCCGTTTCCTCGAGAGTAAGCTTTTTGCGGCGGAGCAGATAGTCGGCTATATATGTGAATACTTCCGTGTCGGTCTGCAGAGTGCATTTGTATCCGTATGCCTCTATAAATCGGCGGTTTGCGTCGTAAGAGGAGATCTCGCCGTTGTGTACGACTGTGAAGTCGAGAAGTCCGAAAGGATGCGCGCCGCCCCACCAGCCCGGCGTATTGGTCGGGTATCTGCCGTGTGCCGTCCAGCTGTAAGCGGAGTATTCGTCAAGGCGGTAAAACTCGCCGACGTCCTCGGGGTAACCTACTGCTTTGAAAACGCCCATGTTTTTGCCGCCCGAAACGACGTAAGCGCCGTCTATTTTTACGTTGATATGGATTATCGCGCGTGCCACGAATTCGCGTTCGTCTACCTGTGCGTCGGCTATGCGGGAGCGCAGAGGGGAAAGAAAATATCTGAAAATAATAGGCTCGTCCGTGATCGCTGGGATCTTGCGTACGGGGATAGGTTCTGCTTTTACTATTTCGAATCCCTCTTTGAGATAGGTTTCGCACTCTTTTTTGCTTTCTTTGTCGTCAAAGAAAAGATGAAAGGCATAAAACTCAGCCATTTCCGGGTAAATACCGTAACCTGCGAATCCGCCGCCGAGACCGTTCGAGCGCTCGTGCATAGGAGCCATGCTTGCGACGATCTTCTCGCCGCTCATAAGATTTCCCTCTCTGGATATGACTGCGGAAACCGCGCAGCCCGAGGGTATTCTTATCTGCCCTTCTTTTAGTAACATAACTTTTTCCTCTCTGAAAAGTATAAAAAAAAGACAAAGGCGCGTTTTTAAGGACAGTTATCCTCAAAAACGAACGCCTTTGCCCGTTTGACAGATTATAGCACGGGCGTAATGCGGCAGTCAACCGTAAACGCGAAAAAATCGCATTGAAATTTGAGTTAAAAAAATTTCAGCGAAGTTGTAAAAATCCGTTGACAAACAGAATAAGGTTTTGTATAATCCAAAACATAAATCAAACGGGCAATGGCGTCTATGGTAAAACATAGGCGCCATTGCCCGTTTTTATAGTAAAAAGGAGATATAATTATGCAAACGGTATCGGATTATTTCGGCAGTATGGTCTTTGACGACAGGGTAATGAGAGCGACGTTGTCTGCGGACGTATACAGATCTCTCAAAAAGACGATCGACAGGGGTGCGCAACTCGACATCTCGGTCGCCAATGCCGTTGCCAACGCGATGAAAGATTGGGCGGTCGCTCACGGCGCGACACACTATACGCACTGGTTTCAGCCTCTTACGGGCATAACCGCAGAAAAGCACGACAGCTTTATAACTCCCGCTCCCAACGGCAGCGTCATCATGGAGTTTTCGGGCAAGGAGCTTATCAAAGGCGAACCCGACGCGTCGAGTTTTCCTTCGGGCGGCTTGCGCGCGACTTTCGAGGCGAGAGGTTACACCGCATGGGATCCGACGTCGTATGCGTTCATCAAGGGCAAGACTCTTTGCATACCCACTGCGTTCTGTTCGTACGGCGGTGAGGCTCTTGATAAAAAGACTCCTCTGCTGCGTTCTATGGAGGCACTCAACAGACAGGCTATGAGGATATTGAAACTTTTCGGCAACACTGGCGTAAAGTGCGTGCGTACGTCTGTGGGACCCGAGCAGGAATACTTCCTTATAGATAAAGAGATGTACGACAAACGTAAGGATCTGATATATACGGGACGCACGTTGTTCGGCGCGAAACCTCCCAAGGGACAGGAACTCGACGACCACTACTTCGGCGTTATCAAACCGAGGGTAGAGGAATATATGGCGGATCTCAACGAAGAGCTGTGGAAACTCGGCGTGCTTGCCAAGACGGAGCACAACGAGGTCGCACCCGCACAGCACGAGCTTGCGCCGATATATTCGACGACCAATATCGCGACCGATCACAACCAGCTCACAATGGAGATAATGCAGAAAGTCGCGTCAAGACACGGGCTCGTATGTCTTTTGCACGAAAAACCTTTTGCGGGCGTTAACGGCAGCGGCAAGCACAACAACTGGTCCATGGCTACAGACAAGGGAGTAAACCTTTTGACGCCCGGAGAAACTCCGCATGAAAACGCACAGTTTCTGTTGTTTCTCTGTGCGGTGCTCAAAGCGGTGGACGATTACCAGGACCTTCTGAGAATTGCAGTCGCCACGGCAGGCAACGATCACAGACTCGGCGCAAACGAAGCTCCTCCCGCAGTACTTTCGGTATTCCTGGGCGACGAACTTACGGCAGTGCTCGAGGCAATAGAGAACGATAAGCCTTATTTCGGTAAAAAGAAAACGCAGCTCAAACTCGGCGTAGACGTGCTGCCTTTGTTCCAGAAAGACACTACCGATCGCAACCGCACGTCGCCGTTCGCGTTTACGGGCAACAAGTTCGAATTCAGGATGCTCGGATCTTCCAACAGCATAGCGTGCGCGAACATCATGCTCAATGCCGCCGTAGCGGAATCTCTGAAGCAGTATGCGGACAGACTCGAGGGCGTAGAAGATTTCAACACCGCGCTTCATCTCATGATAAAGAAGACGATCAAGGATCATAAACGCATAATCTTCAACGGCAACGGTTACGACGAGGCATGGATAAAAGAGGCGGAAAGACGCGGACTTTCAAACTACCGTACGACACCAGACTGCATGCCGCACCTTCTCGACAAGAAGAACGTGGATATGCTTACTTCGCAGGGTGTCTATTCGGAAACCGAGCTGAAATCGAGATGCGACATAATGCTCGACAACTACTGCAAGGCGGTATTGATCGAGGCTGAAACCATGGTCGATATGGCGGAGAAACAGATAGTTTCCGCGGTAGAAAAATACGTTTCTAAAATTTGTGAAACGGCAATTACGAAGAAAAATTTTGCGGCTGATATTAGTTGCGATTATGAACACGGGCTCGTAAAAAAGCTTTCTGTTCTGATAGACAGGGCAGCCTCTTGTACGGGGGATCTGAAAGAAGCCGTCGTTCACGTCAGGGATTTTTGTGATATAATATCCGAGGCAAATTATATAAGGGACGAGATCCTGCCCAAGATGGGCGCGCTGCGCGCGGTCGTCGACGAGGCAGAAACCATGACTGCGGCTGAATATTGGCCTGTTCCGACTTACGGCGAACTGCTGTTCGGCGTCAGATAAAAGGGGGACAAGACAATGTGTTCGATAATGGCGTACTGTCGCGAGGACGCGCCGAGGGAAAAGTTTGAACAAGGCTTTTCCCGCACGGTTTCGAGAGGACCCGACGACAGCAGGATAATCGATACGGGCGCGGGGCTCATGGGTTTTCACAGGCTCGCGATAATGGGACTTACGCCCGACGGCATGCAGCCGTTTTCGCTCGGAAGCGATTATATAATCTGCAACGGCGAAATATACGGTTTTGAGAAGTTCAGAAAAGCGCTCGAGGGCAAATACGCGTTCAGGAGCGATTCGGACTGCGAGGTACTCCTGCCTCTCTATAAGGAGTACGGAACGGATATGTTCGCTATGCTGGACGCGGAGTTTGCCTGCGTTATATACGACGGAGAAAAAGGCAAATTCGTCGCTGCCCGCGATCCGATAGGCATAAGACCGCTGTTTTACGGCTATGACGAAACGGGTGCGATGATCTTTGCGAGCGAGGCGATAAACCTCGTCGGACTTACCGACAAGATCATGCCGTTTCCTCCCGGGTGTTATTTCGACGGCGGAAAGTTCGTCAGATACAGCGACGTCACCGACGTAAAAGAGGTCAGCAAAGACGGAGTGGACGAGGCTTGCCGCAACATACGCGAAAAACTCGTCAGGGGCATAGAAAAAAGGCTTGTCGCGGACGCAAAGGTCGGATTTCTGCTCAGCGGAGGACTCGATTCTTCTCTCGTATGCGCGGTAGCTGCAAAAGAGAGCAAAGCTCCGATAAAGACATTTTCGATAGGCATGAGCGGCGACGCGATAGATCTCAGATACGCACGCGAAGTCGCGGACTATATCGGCAGCGATCATACCGAAGTCATAATCACCAAAGACGACGTTATTTCTTCGCTCGAAACCGTGATCAGGACGCTCGGAACGTATGATATAACCACGGTAAGAGCAAGCATAGGCATGTACCTCGTCTGCAAGGCGATACACGAAAGCACGGATATAAGAGTTCTGCTTACGGGAGAGATTTCTGACGAGCTTTTCGGCTATAAGTATACCGATTTCGCACCGAGCGCGGAGGAGTTCCAGAAAGAGGCGCAGAAGCGCGTCAGAGAGCTGTATATGTACGACGTGCTGAGAGCCGACAGGTGCATATCCGTCAATTCGCTCGAGGCGAGGGTGCCTTTCGGAGATCTCGATTTTGTGAAATACGTCATGAGCCTCGATCCGAAGATAAAAATGAACGTATACGGCAAGGGCAAGTATCTTCTGAGAAAGGCGTTCGAGGGCGACTGGTTGCCGTACCCGATACTGATGAGAGAAAAGGCGGCGTTTTCCGACGCGGTAGGGCACTCGATGGTGGACCACCTCAAGGAATACGCAAACGGATATTATACGGATAAAGAATATGGAGAAAGACGCGCGCGGTATGCGCACGCGCGCCCGTTCACTAAAGAATCGCTGTTATACAGAGAGATATTCGAAAAATACTATCCGGGGCAGGCGGAAATGATAAAGGATTTCTGGATGCCCAACAAGAGCTGGAAAGGCTGCGACGTGGACGACCCGTCCGCGAGAGTGCTTTCCAACTACGGCGACAGCGGCAAATAAATCGAAAAAAATATATTTTGAGAGGCAATATATATGGAAAAAATTCTGGTACTCGATTTTGGTGGTCAGTACAATCAGCTCATAGCACGCAGAGTGCGCGAGCAGAACGTCTATGCCGAGATCAAGCCGTACAACAAGATCACGGCAGCCGAAATAGCTAAAGCGGGCTATAAAGGCATCATCTTCACGGGCGGACCCAACAGCGTTTACGAAGAGAGTTCTCCTCACTGCGACGCAGAAGTACTGAAGCTCGGCATCCCCGTACTCGGCATATGCTACGGCGCGCAGCTTACCGCATGGCTTTGCGGCGGCAGGATATGCAACGCGGGCTCTAAAGGAGAATACGGCAAGATCGAGCTTACCGTAAAAGACGACGTCCTTTTCGACGGCGTACCCGAAAAGAGCGTATGCTGGATGAGCCATACCGACTATATCGAAGAAGTTCCCGAAGGATTTACGGTAACCGCGACGACAGAGCATTGCCCCTGTGCGGCGATGACGGACGGCAAGAGCGTTTATGCGGTACAGTTCCACCCCGAGGTAACGCATACCGTATACGGCAAACGCATGCTGCACAACTTCCTTTATGCGATATGCGGCTGCGCGGGAGATTGGAAGATGTCGGATTTTGCAAAGGAATCCGTAGAAAAATACAGAAAACAGCTTGCAGGCAAAAAGGTACTGTGCGCGCTGAGCGGCGGTGTGGATTCGTCGGTCGCGGCAGTACTCCTGCACAAGGCGATAGGCTCTGATCTGACGTGCGTTTTCGTCGATCACGGTCTTTTGAGAAAGGACGAAGGCGACATGGTCGAGCGTACTTTCAAAAAGCGTTTCGACATGAACATAATCCGCGTCAACGCAGAGGAGCTGTTCCTCGAAAAGCTCAAAGGCGTAACAGAGCCCGAGAAAAAGCGCAAGATAATCGGAGAAGAATTTATCCGCGTATTCGAGCGCGAGGCGAAGAAGATAGGCAAAGTCAACTATCTCGTACAGGGCACGATATATCCCGACGTCATAGAGAGCGGCGCGGGCGACGCGTCTACGATAAAGAGCCATCACAACGTAGGCGGACTGCCCAGCGTAATAGACTTTGACGAAATAATAGAACCGCTCCGCGAACTGTTCAAGGACGAAGTGCGCGCCGTGGGTACAGAACTCGGCATCCCCGCCGACCTCGTATGGCGTCAGCCTTTCCCGGGTCCGGGACTCGCTATAAGAGTTATAGGGGAGATAACCAAAGAAAAGCTGGATACGCTGAGAGAGGCGGACGCGATCTTCAGAGAAGAGGTCGTAAACGCAGGTCTCGAGCGTACTACCAATCAGTATTTTGCAGTGCTTACCGATACGAGAAGCGTAGGAGTAATGGGCGACGCGAGAACTTACGGATACACGGTCGCGCTGAGAGCCGTCACGACAGACGACTTCATGACGGCGGACTGGACGCGCCTTCCTTACGATGTGCTTGAAAAGGCAAGCAGCAGAATTACAAACGAGGTGAGGACGATAGGCAGAGTCGTCTACGACATCACCTCCAAGCCGCCCGCGACGGTGGAGTGGGAATAATATCGCGGTCAAGGAGTAACTATGACTAAATATGTTTTCGTAACCGGCGGAGTTGTGTCGGGATTAGGCAAAGGTATCACGGCGGCGTCGCTGGGCAGACTTCTCAAGGCAAGAGGGCTTAAAGTCGCGGCGCAAAAACTCGACCCGTATATCAACGTCGACCCTGGTACGATGAGTCCGTATCAGCACGGCGAAGTGTACGTTACCGAAGACGGCGCGGAGACAGACCTCGATCTCGGTCATTACGAGAGATTTATCGACGAGGATCTGAACAAATACTCCAA
Source organism: uncultured Christensenellaceae bacterium (assembly GCA_944383895.1). GTDB lineage: Bacteria > Bacillota > Clostridia > Christensenellales > UBA3700 > Ornithoclostridium. The sequence goes on from CALWRH010000002.1 coordinate 230,818, forward strand.
CCTTACTACGGGCAAGGTATACTGGCGTGTGCTCAACAAAGAGCGCAGAGGCGAGTATCTCGGCTCTACGGTACAGGTTATTCCTCACATTACCAACGAAATAAAAGAATTCGTTTACCGCGTAGGCAAAAAGACAAATGCCGACGTTGTCATTACCGAGATAGGCGGCACGATCGGCGACATAGAATCTCAGCCGTTCATAGAGGCGGTCAGGCAGATATCGCTCGAGGTCGGCAGAGAAAACAGTCTGTTCATACACGTTACGCTCGTGCCTTTCTTAAGAGGCAGCGACGAGCATAAATCCAAACCCACGCAGCACTCCGTAAAAGAATTGCAGGGCATGGGCATAAATCCAGACATAATCGTGCTCAGGTGCGACGAGCCTCTCGAAGAGGACATTTTCAAAAAAATATCCCTTTTCTGCAACGTCAAGCCAGACTGCGTTATCGAAAACATGACTATACCCGTGCTATACGAAGCACCGCTCATGCTCGAGAAACAGAATTTTTCGTCCGTAGTATGCAGAGAGCTCGGCATAGACGCTCCCGCACCCGATCTGAAAGAGTGGGAAGACATGGTAAAGAGCATAAAGGACAGAAAACATACGGTAAAGATAGGGCTTGTCGGCAAATACGTCAGACTGCACGACGCATATCTGTCGGTGTCCGAGGCGCTCAAACACGCGGGATACGGGTTCAACGCTTTCGTGGATATCGAGTGGATAGACAGCGAGTCGCTTGACGAAAGCAACTATAAAAGAGTATTATCTAACGTAGACGGAATTATAGTGCCAGGAGGATTCGGCGGAAGAGGTATCGAAGGCATGATCCTCGCGGCGAGATACGCGCGCGAAAATAAGGTCCCTTATCTCGGGATATGCCTCGGCATGCAGATCGCGGTCATAGAGTTTGCGAGAGATGTCGCGTTGTTCAAGGGCGCGAATTCGGGCGAGTTCGACAAGGATTGCAGATACAAAGTCATCGACTTCATGCCCGGACAGAGCGAAGAAAAAGACAAGGGCGGTACGTTAAGACTCGGCAGCTATCCCTGCAAAGTCGCTCGCGGTACGAAACTGTACGACTGTTATAAAGCAGACGAGATAAGCGAAAGACACCGTCACCGTTACGAATTCAACAACGATTACAGAGAAGCCCTGACTTCCTGCGGGCTTGTCCTCGGGGGTACTTCTCCTGACGGCAGACTCGTCGAAACGGTAGAGATTAAAGATCATCCGTTCTTCGTCGGAGTGCAATTTCATCCCGAATTCAAGAGCAGACCTAATAAGCCGCACCCGTTGTTTACGGGTTTCGTCAACGCGGCGCATGACAACAAGCACAGGAGAGAAACAAAGTGAAAGAGTTTGACAGAAAACTTGTTTTGGAGGACGGCTCCGAATATTACGGTTACGGTTTCGGCGACATGTCGGAGCGCGTTACCGAAATCGTGTTCAACACTTCAATGGTCGGATATCAGGAAATCGTATCCGACCCTTCCTATACTTATCAGTCGGTAGTAATGACTTATCCGCTGATAGGCAATTACGGCATGACGGATTGGGACTATGAAACCAAAACGCCGACGATAGGCGGGCTCATAGTCAGAGAATACAACGACCGTCCGTCCAACTTCGGCTGCACGAGTACGCTCGAAGACGTAATGAAAAAATACAAAATAACGGGCATTTCGGGCGTGGATACGAGAAAACTGACGAGATCGATAAGAGATTTCGGCAGCCGCAAAGTATTGATAACCGCCGCGGATACTCCCAAGGAAAAGGCGCTTGAGATACTCGCAAATACTTCGGTCCCTACGGACGCGGTCAGCAAGGTGAGCTGCAAAAAACCGTGGAAATCCAAGTGCAAAGGCGCGAATTTCGACGTTGTCGCAGTCGACTGCGGCATAAAGCACAATATCATAAGGTCGCTCGTAAAGCGCGGCTGCAACGTTACCGTGGTTCCTTATAATACGACGGCAGAGCAGATAGACATACTCGCTCCGGACGGGATATTCTTCTCCAACGGACCCGGCGATCCTACCGACGTAGGCTGCGTTGTAGAGCTTATCAAAAATCTGCGCGGCAGATATCCGATATTCGGCATATGCCTCGGGCATCAGCTCATCGCGCTTTCTTACGGGGCAAAGACGTACAAACTCAAGTTCGGACACCGCGGAGGCAACCACCCCGTGCGCAGACTCGAGGACGGCAAGATAGAGATCACGTCGCAGAATCACTCTTACGCGGTCGACAAAAAGAGCCTTGAAGGCACGCCTCTCAAGATCACCCACATTAACATACTTGACGATACGGTAGAAGGACTCGAGTGTGAAGAGGACGGCGTTTTCAGCGTGCAGTATCACCCCGAGAGCTGCCCCGGACCGCAGGACAGCGCATACCTGTTCGACAAATTCATAAAGATCATGCAGGAGGGAAAGCACCATGCCTAAACGTACAGATATAAAGAAAATACTCGTGATAGGCTCAGGTCCTATCGTTATAGGTCAGGCGGCTGAATTCGACTATGCGGGCACGCAGGCTTGTCTTGCGCTTAAAGAAGAAGGCTACGAGGTAGTGCTTTGCAACTCCAACCCCGCGACGATAATGACGGATACGTCCATAGCGGACAAGGTATATATGGAGCCGCTTACCCTTGAATATATCGCCAAGATAATACGCTACGAGCGTCCCGACGCGATAATCCCCGGCATAGGCGGACAGACGGGACTCAACCTTGCGATGCAGCTCGAGAAGAAAGGCATTTTGAGAGAGTGCCGCGTTGAACTTCTCGGCACCAACAGCAAGAGCATTGAAAGAGCCGAGGACAGAGAACTGTTCAAAGAACTCTGTCAGTCGCTCGGAGAGCCCGTACTTCCTTCAGAGATAGCAAATTCTGTAGAAGAAGGACTCAAAGCAGTTGCGGATATCGGTTATCCCGTAGTGCTCAGACCCGCATTTACGCTGGGCGGCACGGGCGGCGGTTTCGCGGACAACGAAGAGGAGTTCCTCGAGATAATCAAAAACGCGCTTGCGCTTTCGCCCGTACATCAGGTCCTCGTTGAAAAGAGCATAAAGGGATACAAAGAGATAGAGTACGAAGTCATGCGCGACGCCAACGATACCGCGATAACCATCTGTAACATGGAAAACCTCGACCCCGTCGGCATACACACGGGCGACTCCATAGTTGTATGCCCGTCGCAGACGCTGACAAACAGAGAGTATCACATGCTGAGGGACAGCGCGCTCAAAATAATAAGAGCGCTTGAGATAAAGGGCGGTTGCAACGTGCAGTTCGCGCTCGATCCCAAGTCTTTCCAATATTATCTGATAGAAGTAAATCCGCGTGTTTCGCGTTCTTCCGCGCTCGCGTCCAAGGCAAGCGGCTATCCGATAGCGCGCGTTTCGGCAAAGATAGGCGTCGGCATGAACCTCGACGAGATAATGCTCGCAAATACCCCCGCGTCTTTCGAGCCTTCGCTCGACTATGTCGTTACCAAGATGCCGCGTTTCCCGTTCGATAAATTCGCGGACGCCAACAACAGGCTCGGCACGCAGATGAAAGCTACGGGCGAAGTCATGAGCGTAGGCAGGACCTTCGAAGAGAGTCTTCTCAAGGCAGTACGTTCTCTCGAAACGGGCGTAAACCACGTCTATATGGCAAAATTCGACGATATGGACAAGGCTGCGCTAATGGATTATATAAAGATAGGCACAGACGACAGAATATACGCGATAGCGCAGCTCTTCCGCCTCGGTGCGACAGAAGAGGAGATCAACGCGGCTACCGCGATAGACGATTTCTTCCTGCACAAGATAAAGCATATCGTAGAGATCGAGAGATCTCTCGCTAAGACGGGCGCGACCGCTGAGGCAGTGCTCGAGGCAAAGCGTTTCGGTTTCTCCGACAAGACGATAGCGAAGTATTGCAAAATAAGCGAATCAGACGTCAGAGCGGTGCGTGAAAAGAACGGCATAAAACCCGTCTACAAGATGATAGACAGCTGCGCGTCCGAGTTCGAGAGCTATATACCTTATTTCTATTCGACTTACGAGCAGGAAAACGAATCCGTAGTATCCGACAAGAAAAAAGTCGTCGTGCTCGGCAGCGGACCTATCCGTATAGGTCAGGGTGTAGAATTCGACTATTCTACCGTGCATGCCGTAAAGACGATTAAAAAAGCGGGATTTGAGGCAATAATAATAAACAATAACCCCGAGACGGTTTCTACCGACTACACGACTTCGGACAAACTTTACTTCGAGCCGCTTTGCGTAGAAGACGTAATGAACGTCATTGACATGGAGCAGCCTATCGGAGTCATCGCCTCTCTCGGCGGTCAGACAGCGATAAACCTTGCAGAGCCGCTCAGTCAGCGCGGAGTCAAGATAATCGGCACAGACCGCGACGCGATAGAAAAGGCAGAAAACCGTGACGCGTTCGAAAAACTGCTTTCAGAACTCAAAATACCTCAGCCTAAAGGCAGAGCGGTCACGAAGATAGAAGACGGCATCGCCGCGGCAAAAGAGATAGGCTATCCCGTGCTCGTGCGCCCGAGTTTCGTGCTCGGCGGCAGAGCAATGAGAATTGTTGCGAACGAAGAACAGCTGCGCCACTATCTCAAGACGGCAGTCGAGATAGACGAGGACAAACCCGTGCTCGTAGATAAGTACATTAAGGGTAAAGAAGTCGAAGTCGACGCCGTATGCGACGGCAAAGACGTGTTCGTCCCCGGCATAATGGAGCTCGTAGAACGCACGGGCGTGCACTCTGGCGACTCGATAAGCGTCTATCCGTCTTTCTCTATATCGCAGAAAGTCAAGGACGTTATCCTCGATTATACGCAGAAACTCGGCAAAGGCATCGGAATCGTAGGCCTATACAATATACAGTTCATAGTCGACAAAGAAGACAACGTGTTTATCATTGAGGTCAACCCGCGTTCTTCGCGTACCGTACCCTTCCTTTCAAAAGCTACGGGCTACGATCTCGCGGACATAGCTACGCTCGTCATACTCGGCAAGAGTCTGAAAGAGCAGGGCATAACTTGCGTGTATCCCGAAGAAAAGAAACGTTGCTACGCAAAGGCTCCGGCGTTCTCGTTCTCCAAACTGCGCGGCATGGATTCATACCTCTCCCCCGAGATGAAGTCGACGGGCGAGGCGATAGGATACGACAAGAGCCTTACGAGAGCACTCTATAAAGCGTTGCAGGCGTCGGGCGTAAAGGTGCAGAATTACGGCACCGTGCTCGCCACGATCGCGGACGACGACAAAGAAGAGGCACTGCCACTCATCCGCAGGTTCTACAATCTCGGTTTCAATATCGAGGCGACCGAAGGTACGGCAAAATTCCTCAAGAATCACGGCATAAAGACTCGCATAAGAAAGAAGATAAGCGACGGTTCGACGGATATTCTCGATTCAATACGTCAGGGGTATGTCACCTACGTCATCAACACGAGGGACGTAAGGAGCGAGAACAGGATATCGGACGGCTCGGCTATAAGACAATGCGCGATCGAGAACAACGTGACCGTGCTGACAGCGCTCGATACGGTCAGAGCTCTCCTCGACGTTCTCGAAGAGATAACGTTAAGCGTTTCCACGATAGACGCTCAATAAGGAAAGATATATGAAATTCACAAAAATGGAAGGACTCGGCAACGACTACGTTTATGTATACGGCGCGCCGAAGGATCCCGAACAGCTCAGTATAAGATTGTCGGACAGACATTTCGGCATAGGCGGAGACGGCCTCGTGCTGATAAGTCTTTCCGACGTTGCGGATTTCAAAATGCGCATATTCAACGCGGACGGCAGCGAAGCGAAGATGTGCGGCAACGGCATACGCTGCGTAGGCAAATACGTCTACGACAAGGGATATACCAAAAAGACCGAGCTTGCGGTAGAAACGCTTTCGGGCATAAAGTACCTCACGCTTTTCCTGAAAGACGGTAAAGTCGACAAGGTGTCCGTAGATATGGGCAACGTTACGGTAGGAGAAGAAGAAACGCTTGACGTTGCAGGCGGCATAACCTTTATCCCCGTAGACGTCGGCAATCCCCATGCAGTCATTTTTGTGGACGACGCAGACAAAGCTCCCGTCGATACCGTCGGTCCGCTTGTGGAGAAGAATCCCCGTTTCCCCGGCGGCGTCAACGTTGAATTCGTAAGCGTTACGGGCAGGAACAAACTGCGCATGCGCGTATGGGAGAGAGGCAGCGGCATAACCATGGCTTGCGGAACGGGAACATGCGCAAGCGTTGCGGCAGCGGTAAAAAAAGGTTACTGCGACGGCGGAGTGAACGTAGACGTTACTCTTGACGGCGGCGTGCTCGGGATAAAAGACGACGACGGCAGAGTTACCATGACGGGACCCGCAACGACAGTTTTTGAAGGAGAAATTCAATGTTAAAACCCAATCACAATTATTCTGATCTCAAAGATTCTTATCTTTTTTACAGGATAGCGCAGAAAACGAGAGCATACGTTGAAAAACACGAAGGCGCATATCTGTATCGCCTCGGTATCGGCGACGTATCTCTTCCTCTTTGCGACGAAGTCATAAAGGCATTGCACGAGGCGGTTGACGATCAGGCCAAGAAAGAAACCTTCCACGGATATATGCCCGAGTGCGGAGCGCACTTTTTCAAATCTGCGGTAGCCGGTTATTATCAACACAGGGGCGTAAAAATCGACGTTGACGAAGTGTTTGTTTCAAGCGGCGCGAGCGACGAGCTGGGCGACATACTCGACCTCTTCGACAAGTCTGACGACGCGCTCGTTATAGAGCCTGCGTATCCCGCATACGTCGACGCCAACGTCATGGCAGGCAGGAAGATAGTGCACCTTGCGTCTGGCAAAGACGACGGATTTACGCCTCTTCCCGACAAGAACATAAAGGCGCAGCTTATATATATCTGTTCTCCCAACAATCCTACGGGCGCGGTATTCACCAAAGACAAGCTCAAGAAGTGGGTTGATTTTGCCAACGAGAGCGGAGCGGTCATACTTTTCGATGCGGCATACGAAGCGTTTATCGAAGACGAAGATCTGCCGCACAGCATATTCGAGATAGAGGGCGCGAGGACCTGCGCGATAGAGATATGCTCGCTGTCCAAGACGGCAGGATTTACGGGTACGCGTTGCGGCTATACCGTAATACCCAAAGAGCTTGAAAGAGAGGGTATGAATCTCAACGCTATGTGGGTCAGGAACCGTACCACCAAGACAAACGGCGTATCTTATATTCTGCAAAAAGGCGCGGCGGCAGTATTTACCGACGAAGGTCAGAAACAGATAAAAGCAAATATCGCCGTATATAAACGCAACGCAAAACTGCTTACCGACGCGCTCGACAAGCTCGGCATCTGGTACTGCGGCGGCAAAAACGCGCCTTACGTCTGGATGAAATGTCCCAAGGGCATGAGCAGCTGGGAGTTTTTCGATTTACTGCTCGAAAAGGCTCAGATAGTCGGCACTCCCGGCGAAGGTTTCGGTTCTTGCGGAGAGGGCTATTTCAGATTTTCTACTTTCGGCAGCCCCGAAGATACCGCGATAGCCGCGGAAAAGCTTATAGAACTGCTTTCGGAATAAACGAGAGAATAAAGAAATTAGTTTTATAATACAAAAAAGCAGAACAGGCGCGGACACGCGCCTGTTTTATTTGTTTAGCTGTTTATTAGGTTTTACGGTCAGCCGTAACCGCTTTGAGTGTAAAATAAACATGAAGATAAAAGTTTGGAGCAAGGCATTTATGCGTAGATAAATTAAGAAAAAGACCTTCTCCCGAAAGAAAAAGTCTGTAAAAATTTCCTGCCCGTGTAGATATTTCGTTAAATAGGTTTAAGCACTCCGGAATCGCACGATATCGTGCGCACGTTGCCGTTGTCGAATTTCACGACATAGCAGCCGTTGTTTTTGCCCGTTACCGTGCCGTCGCCGAATACCGCGTGACGCACTCTTTCTCCGCCGAGATAGGCGCGGAAGTCGGGCACTGCGGGGTGGCTCAACGCATACTCGCTTGCGCGGATATATTCTTTCGCCATTTCGATATAGTCGTCGTTTATGACTCCGCTTTTTTCTATCAGAGATTCGTCTACGTTGAATATAAAGCGCGAGGGCATTAACCGTCCTCGGGTCTGCAGGTCAAAGCCGTCGGAGTCTGTCAGATACAGTCTGTCTTTTGCTCTCGTAAAAGCGACGTATGCGACGCGGCGTTCTTCTTCCATCTGCTGTTTGTTTTCTATTTTCTGAGAAGGGAACAACCCTTCGTTCATTGAGCAGACGAATACGCACGGAAATTCGAGCCCCTTAGCCGTATGCACCGTCATCAGTTTTACGTTCTGTTCCTTGTCGGATTTGTCTATATTGGATATCAGCGCGACTGCGCCGAGATAGTCGGACAGCGTGACGTGTTCTCCCGCATCGTCGACAAAGTCTTTTATCGCCGCTTTGAGTTCGTTTACGTTGTCGAGTTTGTTCTGATCTCCGCACAGCATAAGGTATTCTTCGTAGCCGCTATTTTTGAGCGCGAAATCGAGCAGATCGGATATGTCGACGTTCGGATCCTGCGCGCGTATTCTGCCTTCTTCTATCGTTTCTGTCAGTTTTGCCGCGCCTGTATTAGCAAACAGAGCGGACCCCGACAATTTTTTCAGAGCCTCGTAAAGCGTCAGGTTTTCGTTTTGCGCAAGCGCATATATGGCCGCCATGCGCTTTTTGCCGATACCTCTTGCGGGGACGTTGACTATGCGTTCGAAAGACAGGTCGTCCGAGAATTCGAACATCCTCAGGTACGCGACGGAGTCTTTTATCTCTTTGCGCTGATAAAACTCTACGCCGCTGTATATAGTGTAGGGGATCCCGTATTTCAGGAAGGCGTCTTCTACGGGGCGCGACATATAATTGCTTCTGTAAAGCACGGCGATATCGCTGAGAGGCAAGCCCTCTTCGTGCAGTTTCTGGATTTCGCCCGCGATGAATTCACACTCTTCCTGACGCGTGCGGCCATGGAAGTAACGTGCTTTTACGCCGCTTTTTCTGACTGCGACGAGGTCTTTTTTTATCCTCTGCGTATTATGGCTGATAAGTGAGTTTCCGACGTTGAGAATTTCGGGCGTCGAGCGGTAATTCTTGCCGAGTACGACAGTTTTCACTCCCGAGAAAGCTGTGTCGAAGTCGAGGAAAAGTTTGATGTCCGCGCCTCTCCAGGTATATATCGTCTGATCGGGATCGCCGACTACGAACAGGTTTTTATTGATAAGAGAGAGTATCTCGACGAGGGTGTACTCGGGCTTTGAAACGTCCTGAAATTCGTCCACCTGTATGTATTCGAACTGTCTTTGCCATTTTTCTCTCGCATCGTCGAAAGTGTAGAATATGTTCAGTACGAAAAATACGAGATCGTCAAAGTCGAGGAAATAGTTTTTGCGTTGAAGTTCGAGATATTTTTTCGTGATAAAATCAAACGTGCCTTTTTCGTCCGCGCGAGATAACCCCGGCGCGACGGTCTTTCCTTCGGGATCGCTGAAGTAGGGCACATAGTCGTGTTTTGCCTTGTATACTCCGATAGCGTCCAGGCAGCTCTTGTAGGTGTGATCCTTGAGAGTGAGTCCGTTTTCTTCGTAGATCTTTTTGAGCAGAGATTTCTGATCGTCTTCGTCCATGATCATGAAGTTGGACGGATAGTGCAGACGGTAGATTTCATCTTTGAGTATCTTGTTGCAGGCGCCGTGAAACGTGAGTATCCAGCCGCCATCCTCGTCTGGCATATATCGCTGGACGCGTTTTTTCATTTCCTTGGCGGCTTTGTTGGTAAAAGTAACAGAGAGTATGCGCGACGGAGCTACGCCGAGCACTTTTGAAATATAGACGTAGCGAGTAGTCAGGACTCTGGTCTTGCCGCTTCCTGCGCCCGCGACGACGCGGACGTAGCCCTCGGTCGTTTCGACCGCGCGTTTCTGTTCTTCGTTGAGATTGTTAAAAATCGTCTCAGTTACGTCCTGCATTTTCGTCCTCTCGCTTTATCTAAAATTATATCATCGGGGGAGTCAAAACGCAAGGGAGCAAAGGCGAACATAACGTAATATATCGCGATTATAAAATCATAACCACCAGCCGTGATGGTGGTTATGATTATTATGACAGTAAAAAACGATATAAGTAAAAACGTTTGTAGCGATAAGAAATTTAATTGTGTATATTTCAAACCGATTTTTGTAAACGTATTGATTCGGAGCGTTTATAAATGTATATTAAAAATGATAACATATGCGTTTTACGCTATCGAGGGGAAATATGAAAAGATTTATTGTAAAAACCGCTTCTAAAACAGACGAGTCGTGTGTCATAAAAAGAGACGGGTTCAGGGTCAGCGTTCTTACTCCGGGACTTATAAGGATAGAAAAAGGCGCGTTTTGCGACGAGGCTACGCAGTGCGTGTGGTGCCGTGATTTCGAGAGGCCGTCTTTTAACGTTTCCGAAAACGACGCTGAATTGGTCATCCGTACTACGGACGCGGACTTTTATATAAACAAGATACGGAAAGCCGTCGTAAAAGTCGTGCTCAAGGACGGCAGAATCGTCCGCAATTTCTCAAAAGGAGTTTTGCCCGGTACGCGCAGGACTCTTGACATGACGGACGGCAAAGTCAGGCTCGGCAAGAGCGTCGTATCCAAAAACGGAGTTGCCGTCCTGGACGATTCGCGTTCTCTCATGCTCAAAGACGATAAGATACTGCAAAGAGAAAAATGCAGCGATAAATACGTCTTCGCTTACGGCAACGCGTATCGGGACGCAATACGCGCGCTTTACGCTTTGACGGGCTTTACGCCGCTCCTTCCCAAATTCGCTTTGGGCAATTGGTGGAGCAGGTATAAGGCCTATACTCAAAAAGAATACACAGATCTGATGCAGACGTTCATAGACAGACAAATACCCGTTACCGTTGCCACGATAGATATGGATTGGCATTGGGTGGACGTCGTCAGGCGTTTCGGCAAAGACGCGCTCGCAAAGCCGACCGCCAATATGATAGACCGCGTCGTTTACGCGTCAATGCCGGGCTGGACGGGTTACAGCTGGAACACGGAGCTTTTTCCCGATTACAGAGAGCTGCTCGGTTTTCTGAACAAAAACGGTTTCAAGGTAACGCTCAATCTGCATCCCGCCCAGGGCGTGAGATATTACGAGGATATGTACGGCGAAGTCTGCAAAATATGCGGTGTAGATCCCGCTTCGCATGCTCCCGTATGTTTTTCGCTAGCGGACGAGAATTATCTTAGAGCGTATTTCGACGTTCTGCACAGACCGTATCAGCGCGAAGGGGTGCGTTTCTGGTGGATAGATTGGCAGCAGGGCAAGCACAGCGACGTAAAGGGGCTCGATCCGCTTTGGGCACTCAACCATTATCATACTCTCGATATGAGGGACGAGGGCAAAAGACCTCTGATACTTTCGAGATACGCAGGCATAGGCAGCCACAGATATCCGATAGGTTTCAGCGGCGACAGCGCGATGACATGGAAAACGCTGGATTTTCAGCCTTATATGACGAGCTCGGCGACAAACGTCGGATATTCGTGGTGGAGTCACGATATAGGCGGACATCACATGGGGTATAAGGATGACGAGTTATACCTGAGATGGTTGCAATACGGAGTATTCAGCCCGATAAACAGGCTGCACTCGACGAGCAACGAGTTCATGGGCAAAGAGCCCTGGAAGACGAAGAAAGAAGTAGAAAAGTCTGCTACGGACTATCTGAGATTAAGACACAGGCTTATCCCCTATCTGTATTCGATAAATTATCTGACGCATACGCAAGGTATCGCATTGTGCGAGCCGATGTACTATTCGTACGACAAAAAACAGGCTTATGCGACAAAAAATCAATACAGTTTCGGCACTCAGCTCGTAGTTGCGCCGATAACGCAAAAGACGGATCCGCATACAAACCTTGCAAGCACGAAACTCTGGGTCCCCGAGGGAGAAAGATACACCGACATATTTACGGGCAGGATATACGGAGAGGGAGAATACGAGGTCTACCGCGACCTCGAAGATTTTCCCGTATTCGCAAAAAAGGGCAGCATAATACCGCTGTATAAAGACGCGTTCGACAACGAGACAGGTATGGATAAGGCGCTCGAGGTGCTCGTTTATTCCGGGGACGGAGAGTTCGCGATCTATGACGACGACGGCGATACCCTCGATTACGAAAAAGGCAGGTTTGTCATGACGAAAATAATAGTCAGACAAAACGGCGATACTCTTACGCTTTCGCTCTCGTCGGAAGGAGATAAAGATATGGCGGCGGCAGGCAGAAATATAACCATGGTATTCAAGGACGTCGTCAAGGCAGACATATCGACGAACGCCGAGGGAGCGGAAATAAAAGAAAATACCGTTACGTTGTTCTACGACGGGAAGGACGTGACCGTGAGTGCTAAAAATTGCGTCTTTACAGAAAATCCGCCGTTCAGAGATGCGCTCATAGATCTCGTTTCTAAATTCCAGGGCAACAATATGAAAAAGGCGGCGACGTTCGGCAGATTTCTGAAGGACAAAGACGCGTCGATGTTGTTTATCCGCCGCTGTTTCGCGGGACCGATAAAAGAACTCAAAGATATCTGCAAAAAATAATTTTCAAAGAGGACAACAATGACCGAAAAAGAAAAATCGCATGCAGAAATGCTGTATCAGCCAGGTGACGAAGAGCTTGTCGCAGACAGGGCGGAAACCGTCAGAAAACTTTACGAATACAATCGTATACATCCTCTCGACAAAGAGGCGAGAGATAAGGCTATCAGAAAAATCCTCGGCAAAGCGGGCAAAAACTGCGTCGTGGAGCAACCTCTTTTCTGCACATACGGATACAACACGATCGTGGGTGACAATTTCTTTCTCAACGTAAACTGCAAGCTTATGGACAGCGGAAAGATCACTATCGGCAACAACGTGTTTATCGCTCCCGACGTGCGGATAATTACAGAAGAGCACTCCTTTGACGTAAAAGAGCGCGCGGAGGGCCTGGAATATACTCATCCCGTCACGATAGGGGACAACGTATGGATATGCACCGCCGCAACCGTGCTGCCAGGCGTAAATATAGGCGAAGGCAGTATCATAGGCGCGGGCAGCGTGGTTACAAAAGACGTTCCGCCGAGGTGTCTTGCCGCAGGCAATCCGTGCAGGGTGATCAGGCGACTCTGAGAGCTGTCGAGAATTCGGCTGACACGACGATTCTGCGCGTGGTTTTTATGCAGGGCGGACATTTTTCGATCTCGTCGCATAATATTATTGCAAGCGTTGCTCGCTGTATACGCAAAAGTCGGTATTGACACCGCATGGCTTAAAAGTTACAATAGTATCAGACATAAAGCGTAATTGTTTTTGGGAGGAAGAGCGGTTTGTCGCGACTTAGCGATATACAATTCGATTTGCGTAAATGTATATAGACGCTGGAGACCGCGATTTTACTTAGGGCAAACTACGGAAGTTATGTCAATACACTAATATTATAGCAAGGAGGAGGCTTTATGAAAGAAGGTTGGTCAATAAGATGGAAAGCTTTGTTGATATGGCTGTGCGGTTATCTCAACATAGTCGCTTTTATCATTGCAGGCGGTTACGCGATAGTCAAATCTAAAAACGAGGAGCTCAAAAAGACTACCAAACAAGCGTTTATAGTTACGCTTATATTTACGCTGATTTCAATGTTTTTCACTGTTTACAGCGGTTTCGGAGGTCTGTCAGGCGATTTTTACTCTTCGGGATCATATACCGCATACGGAGTATTGCTACTGATCACCAACATCGCAAAGATCATAGTCTTTGTGGTCTGCGGAGCGATCGCGTTCTTCAAAGGCAGCAGAAGTATGGAAGAGGCTGAAACAGAGAATAAAGAAGAACAAAAATCCGAAGACGGAGATCTGAAGATCTGATACGATAAATTTCGGGTATCGGATAAAGCCGAAAAGCGCAAGTTTTATTGCTTAGACGAGTTTAATATAAAAATCATAACCACCAGCACGGCTGGTGGTTATGATTGTCTTCAGTTTGATAAACAGCTCGATCGTTTCCTGTTGCAGACAGATCTGCATTTAATTTAAGCTGCCTAAGATAAATTGTGCCTGCCAACAGCCCCTTAGAGTTTTGTTGAATATTGCAGAGTATACGCAAAATGCAACGGTGAGCGTTGCATTTTGCGAGTTGTCTTATTTTGTCAGGATCTCGATTGGATAGCTTTGGATATCTGTACCGTAAGGGACAGTTCGGGATCGAAACTGTCTGTGCCGAAATGCCACAGCATAACGCCGCCTGCACCGATGTCTATGGCATAACAAGTTTTGTCATAAACGATCTGTCTGCCGTTGTAATAGTTGGAGAGTGCAGGATGTTTTACGCCGTCGAGATCGGTATATTCCTGTACAAAAGTGTTTTCAAACGGAGAGAGTTTGTCTGCTACGTCACCGTAGTTTCCCCAGAAACTGTCGCCGTTGGTCGGACGTGAATAATAAGGAATGCCCAAACGCACTTTTTCAAGCGGTACGCCTTTATCCTCGAACTTCTTGAGTATAGAATAACAGGAGCTGTAGAAAGTCGAGTGATTGCCGTTGTCGTCAAACATATCGTAAGCCATTATCTCTATTCTGTCGATACACTCGATATCTTTTTTAGAAAGATTGAAAGGACCTATATTCCAATCCGAAAGAGCAGCGTTGAGTTGTTTACCTTTAGGCAAACTGCTTTTGAGATCTTTAAGGAAATCAGCGTAAATATCGAAATCTTTGATCGATCTGGGATACTCATAGTCAAACGCGATACCGTCCAGACCGCAGTCGTTTACCAACGCAACGATATTGTTGATCAGTTTTTCGCTGTTTTTATCCATCGCGCTCGAATATCTGTCTTCAACCGCCAGACCGTCGTTGAAATCTTTATTGCCGAGAACGGTTGCAGTGATTATTGCAGAAGGATTGACCTCTTTCAATCTCTTTACTGCCATTTTGATAGCGTCCTTTCCTCCGACCGTCTGACCGTTTATTGTAAAATCGGTAAAACGCAGATTGCCGTCTTTATCCAGGTATATCGCACTGAAAAGGTTGAAGTCGGTAACGTATTTTGCTATGTTGGCTTGTTCCTCGGTAAGCATTGCGGCGGTGTCGGTCATTATATAAGACATTACCTCGAAATCGCTGTTGGTATCCTTTACATAATAAGCTTCGAGAGCATCGAGCGTCCAATCTTTTCTGCAGTCCTGCACCTCGATTCTCACCTTGCGTGCCGTAACGGGGGCAAAAGAGCAGTAGCGGTATTTTTCTATAAAATCGTTTCCGTAGAACGGCTCGCTTTCATTGTCTGCATAAATTCTGAAAGAAGTGATATTGCTGTTTTTTTCCTTAAGGACGAGAGTATTGAAAGTGACTTCTTTTCCGAAATCGAAAACAACGCTGTCCCCCTTTCCGCCGCTCTCATTATTGAAACTTCCATCCTCAGCCAGATTTTCGAATTTATCGGTAATCGAACGCGGTGTTTTGGCTTTGCAAGCAGCAAAAACAAACACTGATGCAAGAATTATAAAAACTACTACAAGTGCTGCAACCTTTATCATATCTTTTCCTTTCCTTATAAATTTTATATTATATATAAATAAACGCGCCACAACTGTCGGTGCGTTTATTATGCATTTCTGAACAATGAAGTTTTAGGTCGATAATGTGCGATATTTCACGCTAATCTATAAAATTATATCATAAACGGTAAAAATATTCAATATTAAAAGCGGATGCATTGTGATAAAATTCTCCAAGTATTTTTCAGCGCTGTATAGCGGTTGTGTCTAACGGGGAGAAAAATCTCTTGCGCATTTTTTACCTGGGTTCGATTAAGACAGGTGACTAAGATCCATTATAAACTAATAATAAAATTCTTATCGTATAAACGTTGAAAGAAAGATATCATGTAAGGAGTGCAATGCACGACAAAAATAGCGAGGAAACGAGCGTCCGTATTTCGGTGTCACGATTTCAAAGATATAGCAAAGCGAAGGCAAAAAAGAATAAAAAAACGAGCGACAGTCAAGTCGCTCATTTTTTATGCAAAACGCCGAGCTTTGCGATGGCGGAGAAAGAGGGATTTGAACCCTCGCTACGGTATCCCGTACTACTCCCTTAGCAGGGGAGCCCCTTCGACCTCTTGGGTATTTCTCCATCGGTCGAAGCTCCGTATGCGTTTATTGCAACGATAATATTATCATAAACTTTCGGCATTGTCAAAGCTTTTGAGTAAATTTGTAGCGTCTTGAGGACGCAAATGCGGATAAAAAGTGCAATCAAGGAAAACAACCGTCAAGATTGAATAAGGTGTGTTGCAGTATTCACGTTTTTTCAGGAAATCGTCATACTTATGTGTCGTCGTCTAATGGACGACCAAGGAGATCAATAGGGACGGAATTATGGAAAATCAGACATGCCCCACCGTGGGGTATCAGGCGGCAAGCATATGCGTGCCGGTAACCGTTACGCCTTATGCAAACGCAGGAGCGTATTTATACAAAATCGAATACAAGTTTTCAAAGGTCAGTAAATATTGGTTTGAATAATGCTAATATTGTAAATTGTTAGTTTTGGCTTATTCATGGCAAAAACATATTAAATGACATATCATATAATTAGTTAGCAATTGCTAACCATGTGACGGAGGAAGTATTTATGAAGGATTTCGAAAAACTTTCG
>CALWRH010000003.1 GCA_944383895.1 uncultured Christensenellaceae bacterium
GGAAGCAAACTTTCGGGCGGAGAAAAGCAGAGAACGGTCATTGCGCGCGCGCTTGCGAAAGACGCTCCCGTTATTCTAGCAGATGAGCCTACCGGCAACCTGGACGTCAAGGCAAGCAAAGAAGTCGCGGCGCTTCTGAAAGAGGTGTCGAAAGATAAGCTCGTCATCGTCGTCACGCACAATCCCGAATTTTTCAAGCAGTATGCTACGCGCCGCGTGCGCATCTACGACGGTAGCGTTTCGGAAGATAAGCAAATAGAACAGCCCGCGCCGTTCTCCGGGAGCGAGCAGGCGGAGCAAGTTCCCGTCAGCCGTTTCCATAATCTTAAAAATACGCTGCATATCGGCGTACTCAACTACAAGAGCCGCCCCAAATTCACCACAATGATGAGCCTTGCGCTCGCGGTGTGCGCGGTAACGCTCTTTCTTGTCATCGCGCTGTTCGGACAGAGCCTCATTCAGCCCACGACTGCGACATTAGACGGCACGGGCGTTACGGGCAAGGTGATACTTTCGAATAAGAGCAACGATATAACGCAGGCACAGCTCGACGAGGTTGCAGGCGGAACGAAAGCGGGATTTTTCCTTCTGGACAGAGAGCTTTCGGAGTTTACCGTAGATATACCGAAATCGGGAAACATGTTGCAATCGTATGAAGTGACCTGTCTTTATTCCCCGTATGAACATAACCTCGAAGCGGGCGAAGCCGCGCTTGTAATGCCGAACTCGCTGTCGGGCGACGCGGAAACGGTGAAATCGGCGTTTTTGAACGCGGGGATAGGGCTTTACGATATATCCGTCGATAAAACGCTGAATGCGGACGGAGTATATCTCTATCTCGGCTACGACGACCTGAACGAATACGGCGAAAAGATGCAGGCGCTGTATTCGACGATGAAACTCGGAACGAGCGAAACGACGGTGTATACGTTCGAGGTCGGGAAAGAGTTGGAATCCGGGCAAGTCAATCTCGTAAACTCCAACTATTACGCTGCGGACGGAAAGACGGTCATATTCGATGCGAAAGCGGACAAAGCCTATACCGTAATGAGTTCATCTGCAAAGAACGAGGACGTTTCGGGGCTTATAGTACAGATGAACGAAGAAGATTACGCCGCGATGTTCGCGCAGGATTCTTCTTCGGTGCAGAGCGCATTGTATTATGCGGACGACGCGGCTGCGGAAAAAGCGATAGCTATGCTGCCAACGGGCTATATGGGTATGCTCTCCACTGCAAATGTGTATGTGCAGGACGCTATGGACATATTCACGACGAATGTTCTGTGGTATATCGCGCTTATAGCGGCGTGCCTTATCTTTGCGATGCTCATAAGCGTTATCTTCATGCGGAGCGTGAAGATATATCAGGCGGACTTCGCGGTGTATCGGACGCTCGGCATATCGCGGAAGATAAGTTCGCGCAGTCTGTATATACAGATGCTGTTTATCTTCCTGCCGACGCTCGTGCTTCTGCCGATAGTGAGCCTTATAGCCACGCTCGTTCCGGGCAGCACTTTGGCGTTTATCTCGATAGGCAATTATCTTTTCATAGAAATCATGATGCTGCTTATCGTGGAGTTTGTGGCGTTCGGGTTCAATAAGAGTATCAACGGTCAATCTATCCGCAAGAGCCTGAGGAGGGGATCGAAATAATGGTCAAGATAAAGATAGAGAACATAAAAAAGACGTTCAATCCCCATTCGAGAAACCGCAATCAGGTATTGAAAGGCGTATCGTTCGACCTTCCCGACAAGGGACTCGTGGCTATATTCGGCAAATCGGGGAGCGGTAAGACGACGCTTCTGAACATTATCGGCGGGCTGGAAAGGCAGGACGGCGGTAGAATTTATATCGACGGCGAGAACGTCGCGGGCAAGGTAGATAAAATACGCAACGCCAAAATCGGGTTTATTTTTCAGAATTATTATCTTGAAAGAGGATGTACCATATCCGAAATCATGCGCAACGCCATGCTCATCGCCGGATTTGACGATGAAGCGGAGATAGAGCGCCGTAGCGAAGAAGTCCTGAAAATCGTGGATATGGAGCGTTACAAGAACAAGCAGGGGGACGCGCTTTCGGGCGGACAAAAACAGAGGGTAGCGATAGCCCGCGCGCTTATAAAGGGCGCGGATATAATCCTTGCGGACGAACCGACGGGCAACCTCGATGCGCAGAACACCGTCAGGGTTATGGAGATACTCAAAGAGATTTCCAAAACGCAGCTCGTGGTGCTCGTCACGCACGAAATAACGCTCATCAAGAATTACGCCGACAGTTATATCCAGATCGTGGACGGACAGCTCGCGGAGGACGCTTCGCTCGGCGAAGTCATCAACTACGAAACGGAAGTGAACAATATCTTTGTGGACGAGAATAAAGCCCGTGGATATAAGGCGGAGAGCCTCGATATAGAGCTGTTCGGCGATCCGATAACCGAAAAAGATAAAATACAGATAGTCAACGACAAGGGCGAGCTGTATATAAAGGCAGGCAAGAACGTAACCGTTTTAGACAATACTAGTGAAAGACATCTTGTGTTTCGCGGAACGGAAACAGACGAAAGGGAAGAACGGAGGACGGGAGCTGCGGCGGTTTCCTTTGCAAAGAGCGACACGAAACATAACGGCAGACTGTTCTCTTTCAAGAGCATATTCCGTTTATTCCGTTCGGGCGGGGAAGAAAAGGTATATTCAACCGCGAATATCTTTAAGCAGATATTCATTGTTGTGATGGCAGTGGCGATGTGCTTCTTTTCGTTTTTTGCGTTCGAGGCGATGAACACGGTCGTACAGAATAAACCGCTCGGCGAAAACAGCGTTTACGCAAGCATGAGTTCCTATTCGGAGATCCGCAGGCTGAACGAAGATTTATATGAAAACATAGACTTCTTCGAGATGAACTATGCCGAAGGAGATTTCGCTTATAATAACTTGCAATCTCTTTCGGGTATAAGCGCGCAGTACGCGCCGAAATCTCTGTCTATGGACGAAACGGAAGAGAGCATAGGCTTGCAGTTTGGCGAAATGCCGCAGGAGAAAGAAGTGCTCATCACGCGCGGACTTGCGGAAACGCTCAAAAACGAACTGCGTTTGAAAGAATTGCAAAGCGACAATTCGCTCACGCTTATGCTGTTCGAGAAAGATTACCGTATCAGCGGTATTGTGGCAGGAAACGAACCTTACGTCTATATGAACAGGGCGGATTACGTGAATTTCCTCGGCGTGTATAAAGAAATTTCTTTTACGGACAGCAGCAATCTGTTTTTTAAGCCGGAGTTTATAGATGCGGAAACGCTTTCTACCGTCAACAGTTTTACCGCGGAAATTTGTTTATATGAAGGAAATACGTTAGACCTTGCAAACAATCAGTCGGTGGTGGAAATAAACCGAAATTCCGTTTATATGATGATGTCGGACACGACGCAGGCGGATTACAGCATAGAGGTTGCGAACAAAACGCTGCTGAACACGCCAGAACTGATATACGTGACGGACAGCTATCCTATGTATGTGCGGCAGTTCCAACTCACGCGCGACGTTATGACGACGGATATCCGCATCTACGTGACGGAAGAAACGCTCAATAATATTTTCGCGTATATTTCTCCGAACCTCGACGCGCTCGGAAGCGATTCGGGTTATTATTTCGAGATAAACACGACGGGCGGAGAGCAGCTTGCAAAGCTCAACCAAAGGCTTTCCGACCGCGGCGTGGCGGCTGTTGATATACAGTCGCTGTATGATAAAGAAAACGACGAAATTATACAGGCGGCAGTATCCAACCTCAGGATATTCCTCGTCGTTGCCGTGCTGATGTACCTGATTTATTTCTTCATAGAAAAGTCGGGCAGCGTGAGAAACAGCAAAGAGTACGGGATATACAGGGCGATAGGCGTGAACAGGAGCAACCTGCTTTTCAAGGAGACGGTAAGCGCCTGCGTGAACAACCTGATAGGGTATCTTGCGGCGTTCATCGTAGTTGTCGTTTTGATGAGCGTAAGGTACTTTACAGGCAATATAGCGTTCGGGGTATTCGTCGGCATAGCCGCGGCAACGTTTGCGGCGAGTGCGCTTTTAATGGTAGGCGTCTCTCTTATACCGTATCTGTTTGTGCTGTGGCAGACGCCCGCGCAGATACTTGCGCGTTATGACATTTAGGAATCCACCCGACCCGGTATGCCATACGGGAAGGGAATTCAAATAAATAAAAAGGAGAAATAACTATGGCAAAAACGAAAAACAAGGTTGTTATTGTGATAGCATGCCTGATGCTTGCCGTATTGTGTGCGGTTGTGCTTGCCGCCTGTGGCGGCACCGAAACGTACACCGTCACCTTTATGGTGCAGTCCGACGACGGAAGTTGGGGCAAGTACGATGAAAAAGCCGTTACTGACGGCAGCGTGGAAATGCCCGCGAATCCGACCAAAGAGTATTATACCTTTACGAATTGGTATTCTGACAAAGATTTCAGCGGTGATCCGTTCACGGGCAAAGACTTGAAGGAAAGCGCGACGGTTTACGCGCGGTTCATTCCCGTTGAAGTTGATATTTATATAAACGGGCAGGATGAAGGTACGCAGAATCTTATAGACGTCGTAAACGGTACGTATGATCCGGGCGAAAATCTCGAATTTGACGGCTGGTACACAAATGCGAACTATACGGAAGCAAGCAAGTGGAACGGCACAGACACCGTAAACACGCTTTATGCCCGTTCGGTTGCGCGCATCACCTTTAACGACGGGTATCAGGATGTTTATATTACGACCGTTACGCCTAATTCCGTATTTGCCGATCCTGCAACGTCGGGAGTGGAGACAGCGAATATACTGCAGACATATATGTCTAAGTATGACATCTCCTATTGGGATGAGGACGGCAACGAGTTCGATTTCTCCGAGCCTATTACCGAGAATACGACCATTAACGTAAAGTGGCGTTCGCCGTTTTGGTCGTATGAATTAAACGAAACAACGAATCGTCTGAGCCTGACGAGCGGTTCGCGCGGCAACAATAAATATGATGATACAGAAACTAATGCGACAGAGAGCAATGTTCCCGTTATGTCGATACTTTCAGAAATTACTTTCGATAAAGACGGAGACGGTGTTGCCGAAAAATATTATGTAGATGAAGTTCGTTTTGAAACGGACGTGTTAAGCAGTTCTGTTTTGGAAAAAGTTATTGTAGGCGATGGTATAAAGGTAATTCAGAACTTTATCGCGCAAAGTGCGTCCTCTGTAAAGGAAATCGTGCTGCCTGCTACATTAAAAGTTATTCAAAATTGCTTTAACAATCTTAATTCATTGGAAAGCATAATCATTCCTGATGGGGTAGAAGTTATTCTCGGTTCATTCTGGGCAAATACGACAGCTAGTTATTCAAGACTGACTTATCTCCTAAATAAAGGCGAGGAATATCCTTTTGAAATCGCTATTCCCGACAGCGTAAAAAATCTGTCGGCGGTTCCTTATAATCTTACATTCTCAAAGACGAAAGATACGGCACAGCAGGGCGATTTCTATAAGGAAGATAACAGAATCTACAAGATAGACGACACAGCGGGGCATGAGGGCGCATTGCTGCTTATTGC
Organism: uncultured Christensenellaceae bacterium; assembly: GCA_944383895.1. Taxonomy (GTDB): domain Bacteria; phylum Bacillota; class Clostridia; order Christensenellales; family UBA3700; genus Ornithoclostridium. The sequence continues at coordinate 5,596 of CALWRH010000003.1, forward strand.
AGATTTCAATGATAAGGACGGTATCCTTACTGTTCTAGAAGGGGTGCAGGGCATTCAGGTCGGTGCATTCTTTAACCGTGAACTTAAATCTCTCGTTTTACCCTCAACATTCAGTTATATAGGATATAACGAAAGCGTAGAAAAATATCCCGAATATACCTGGAATTTTAGCGCCAGTGCGTGGAGCGGCTATTCAGATTGTATGCTCTGGAACGAGCGGTACGTAAACAATCTGAAGTGCAATATTTGTCCTCTCGGATTTGCAATTTTTAATCTGGTTGACGATCTTGAATCTTTGGAGTTTTACGGAGATAAAATTACGGGAACGGCTGCCGAATACGCCTTCGTCGGAGATCCGATGGGGTATGCTAGTATGAGCGAATCGTATTTTGAAACTTATACGGCTGCTGCTTACGCAGAAAAAGTAATCTTTAAGAAGCAAGCGGACAAAAGTTAATGCAATTATCCGATGACTGCCGCCCGTTTCGGCCGGCGGCAGTCAAAATTTTTAATATACAGGGAACGGAGGTATAAACTTGAACAAGAAAATAAAGGGTATACTGATGATAGCTTTATCGGCAATTATCGCGCTGAGTTTTGTCGGCTGTGCTTCTACAAACGGAGTAAAGACGCCTCAGGACGCGATAAAAGACGCATACGGCGATGAACAATTCAAAATATCCTTTTACGCGGGGACGCTAGAGGAACCGATAGCCGATATGTATTATTCCGCGAAAGATATGCCTACGCTTCCGACACCCGAAAAGGTAGGCTATATATTTGCAGGATGGTTTTTCGATTCCGCGCTTACCGATCCATGCGATGTTTCCGACGGGGATTTATATTGGAAAATGTGCGACGTAACTCTTTATGCCTCGTGGAATAAAGAGGCTATCGTGAATAACGGTACATACGATATTGAATTTGACGCGGAAATTGTAGAAAGCAGCGTGACGAAAGGTATTCTCGCGGATAAATACGGTTGGTATAAATTTCCCGATGATATAGTAGAAAGCGAAACGTACATAGAAAAGAACGATTCGGGAATTTTTCTGCGAATACAGTACGACTGTCACGAGAGAGGCCCTATTTTTGCGGAAGGAAGCGGCGGTGAGTTTGAAAAGCAGACCTACACTGTTGACGACGGCGGTACAGGGCGAATCTCTGATGAACTGAGCGTTCTCGACAGGACGAGTACGATACAGACAATTTATTACGATATAAGCGATCTTGAATTATCTGACACGATAACGTTGAATATTTCTTATTATAACTGGGGCGCGGAGCTTGCAGACGGGGAAAGCCGAGAACAGTGTTCGGTCGGATATAAAGTAGAGTTCCGTATAACTCGGTTTATAGGATTTACTCAGTCGTTTGTCAATCCTGAAGGAAAACTGGACGACGGAATATATCTTGTACCCACGCATTATACCGGACTTGATAAAAGCGGGGCAATACTCGACAGTTTCCACCCCGTATATTCCTATATTGTTGCGGATGACGGGCATTACACGCTTGTAAAACAGCTTTCCGCTTATAATTCGGATATACTCGGCAACCTTGAAGGCGATGATTATTTCAATCGCACGACGGGCTATGCACGCGATTTTACGTACTTTCTTACCGATGCGGACAATGTTCTGACAGCCGAACAAGCGGAAGACAATACCTTATTTATTCCGGCACTTCTTGACGCGAAAGAGTACGGTACGCTTACTTATGAGTTTCACGCTAATACGGGCAAGTATTACTACACTTTCGATCTCGGCGATTCGCTTGATAAAGATATCGTTCTTTTCGGCGGTAGTACGGGCGCTATGGAGCAGATGTTCAATTTCCCGTTCAGCTACCGCAGATTGTGTATCAACTATGACAGCATGGTTCGCGTAACAGATTGGGATTATACTCCAGTGGAAGGCGACAGCTATACTTACCGAAGCGAAGCGCCGTATTACGCGGGGTATATATCAAACGATTTTGCGGACGACAATACGATATATAATTTACTGCAAAATTATTCTTACGCGGTAAGAATGGTGAATATGTTCTTTGCCTCGACAGACGGCGGAGAAACAGGGGATAAGAACTTTGATACGAAAATGACGGTAGCGCCCACAGCGCAGACGGTTGCTGCGGGGAATATTTCCGATTCGCGTTATAAGATAGCATATTTCGATTTAACTTATCAGGCATTCGGTTACGATGTTCTGAATGACGGAGAACTGTATTCGGGCGCGATTTCTTATCTCTCGCTTGGTGTTTTTGGTATGACAAATTCGGATGTCGAAGTGGTCGATATAGGAAAAACTTTGGCAGTCGGAACTTCGGTGGATCTTTTGGATTTATATACGGAAAAAGTTTATCCAACCGTTGCCGAAAGCAATTTGAGTTGGAAAGCGTATCGTCTTAGTAGTAATGGAAACGTACAGTTTTCTTCCCCGATTTCGCTTTCTCGTAATTTTATTTTTAGCGAGGGAGTCGCAATTTTATTTTCAGCTAAATACGATGACGGAACACGTACTTGTCTTGTGACGTTGATGCCGGAGGAAGAACCGGAATTTGAAATTCAGGATAAAAAATGGACATACGACGGAGAAGGAGACGTTTGGGTTACTTCGGAACGTTACAAAGTAGGCTATTATGCCGATGTTCCAGAGATTACTTATGAATGGTTGGGAAAATCATATTCGACATATTCGCTTATAAAGTATGACGATGACGAGCACGCTCCCCGGACAAATTACTTACAGGTGGCAGCATGGGATTACAGTAACGGAGTTTATCAACGTATAGATACTGATTTTACTGACGGATACGAATTAACAAATGTGCTTGAAATGACATCAGCTAAAATCAGATTAACTTTCCGGTTGGTAAATCGTTTTGGAGAATATGAAACGATTATTCTCGAATATCGGGGAGAATCTGTCGGAGATTATACTCTGATGGAGAACGGGGAAGCGGTGCAATCCGGAGACCTTACCTATACGGGCGATGAACGCGATCCGATAGAATATGAAGCCGTTATGTCTTATATTGTCGAGAATGAAAGCGATATTGATGATATTCCGCAGGTTTTTGAAATGCGCATTACCGACAGCGACGTAACATCTTATATCGACATCGGTTTCAGCTATGCGACAATTTATCTGCAAGACAGGTCGGAAACGATATACAATTTATCTGAACTGTGGAACGTACTTCAAAATGAGCCGTACGCCCTTGTTTATCTCACTTATACCAGCGATTATGGAGATACGGCGCAATGCAGAGTTCTTTATAATTTTACGATAGATGCGGAAAATATCGGCGATTATACTTTTGTTGACGGCGGGACGGACTTGTTTACGGGCGAAGTCATGGAATTCGAACGCCCTAAAATAGCAAGCAGCGAATATAAGCAATTTGCGCGCGGTTCTATGACGGTTTATAGACTTTCTGGAGACAATTACGTAATAGCGAATAAGGAATTTGTAACGGTCAACGAAAGCAGTTTTGGAACGGAAGTTACATTCCTGCAGGAAGGAACCTATTTGCTCGTATGGTCTTTCAGCTTCAAAACGGATTTTGACGGAAATCCTGTTTTTGATCATGTCACAGGCGAAGACGGCTTTACCGCATACGCAAGATTGGGACAAAAAATTGCCGTTCACGATGAGAACAGTGATATTACCGTTACTTATGTTACGGATATAGAACACCCGTTCGATAAATCACAGTTCAGCAGCGGCAGCATAACGGAGGACGGCGACTATCAGTATTATACCGTTACCGTAAGTATGGCGGACGTAAACAATACGCCAGATTATTATGACTTTATACTGGCGAATAACGACAGTCTCTATGGTTGGAGCACTTCTTGGGATATCTCGGACAGAATGTTTACGGCGGGCAGACCTATCGGTAAACTCGGCGTAGAATTGCACACGCTTACGCCCACGCTCTATGCGCTGTGGGATAAGGGAATTACAGTGACGGCCTACTACGATATGGACGGGCGGACAGATCAGTTGCTCGGAACTCAGACATATTACCGTCCTACTTACGGCGGAAGTTATACAATGTCTCTGTTTGATTTCCGAAAGTATTATACTTTTCCTGCCGGATATGAAATTGTCGGCTGGCGGGCAGATGCTCCAATCTTCTATGAGGGGTATGGTAGCAACGCGGTTTACAGCACCACGACCGATGCGGAATTCGATAGGGCTTGGGAGATTGAGGAAGGTTGCACTATTTGGCTCGTTGTTAAAAAGGTAATGAATATAAGCTATCAAGCGATAGATGAAGATGGAAAGATATCGGATGAAGATGGAAATCCGTATGGTTTCGCTTCGAATATAGATATGTCGAGAGATATATTAGAAGATAGTATCCTTTCGGAAACTATTCCTGAGGCAAAATTAAATCAGTTGGAGAATCCTATCTGTACCGATCCGACCAAAGAATTTAAGTATTGGGCTGTAATGGTGGATGGAGAACTTATAGAATTCGATATTTATACGGATGAAATTTCTGCCGATTATATTACGAGTGGAAGCATAGTTACGCTTTACGCCGTGTTCGGAGACAAGGAGGCGACCGTATGAGAGTAAAGAAAATCGGAACGGTATTTTTCGCCACAATTATAATGGGACTTATCTGTATCGCCGCCTTGTTCGGCGGCGTACAGGTCGCTCATGCCGAAAGCCCCGTTTCGGGTACGGACGGCAGATATAACGTATCCTATACGATCGGCGGGCAGTCGGGAATCGGCGCGGATATGATCGCGCGGTATATGGACGGCACCGTCGTGGTGGAAAAGATAGGGGACAATTATTACGCCTCCGTCACGCAGCTTTCCTCTTCTATGGAGGACTTGTCGCTCAACCTTGCGGAAGGCATGCAGGTCGGCTACCGCATCACGGAAGATAACGGCAGCAGAAAGACGTACAGTTACACGCTGTCGGAAGAAAACCTATCCAAAGCATTGCCGTTCTCGGTATTCGTAGCCCCACGCGGCGAAACGTTCGATTTCACAATCACGCTTGATCTTGCGAACGCGACGAGAGTGGGCGACGTGGAAGATACGACGACAGACCGTCCCGGCGAGTTCGTCCCCGTGCTCTCCACAATCGCGGGCGACGAGTACGAAGCGGCGCAGGGTTCGGTGTTCACCGTTCCCGCGGCGACAGCAACACTCGGCGATGAAAACTGCGAAGTGACCGTAACGGCATATTATGTGCGCGGCGGCGAGCGAACGGAAGTAGAGGTTGTAAATAATCAGTTTACTCTTGAAGATGCGGGCGAGTATCATTTTGTGTATCGAGCGGAAAGCGTACAGTATAAATCTCTGCTCGGCAACAATACGTTTGTGGAAAAGGATGTGACGGTGACTTCCGTCGTGGGCGGAGGAACGCTTGCGAAATTCGAGGACGCGAACGGAGTATTGGGCGAAAACGTATCCATACAGGCGGGCAGAGTTACGGAAGGCAGCACGCTTTATGATACCGCCGCGGATAAAATGGCGGAGATAGCGGACAACTTCGAGGTGTTCGATGTGAGCCTTATAAATGCGGACGGGAGCGAAGCCGTTCCTTCGGACGACTACACGCTGTACCTGAAAGCGAAGTCCACGTTCAATCGCAACGAAATAGTCGTGTACCATATGGCGGATGACGGCACGCTTACCGAACTTTCCGCAGACGGCTATGGGCGATATGTGAAATTTGATACGGATAAGACGGGTACCTTTATCGTCTGCATACCCGGAGTTGCGTTTGTTATGCCTATGTGGGGTTGGGCGCTTATCGCAGTCGGAGTAATAGTGATTACGTCTGCTGCAATAATTTTAGTCGTATTGACGGTAAAAAGAAAAAAGCGACTGAAAAACAAAACGGATATCGTTGAGAATAAATAACGGAATTGCAGTTTATGACGATCGGAAAAAAAGATTACGCAATATATGACAAGAGCTGCCTTAAAGAAGGGGACAGACTGGAAACCGAATATAAAGAAGATTGCGTGATATACAGGCTCAGTAACGATACCGGTACGGGTACGGTAACGGAATATCCGGTTTTTGACGGGGTAAGTCTTCTTATAGACGATATGCATATGTACGCTTTCGGAGAAGGTTCGTCGGGTAGCGCAATGCTCGTGATAGAGCATTGCAAAGAAGGAAGATTCGAGGCGGACTTCGCTGACGGCAGACAATTCTATATAGGCAAAGGCGATATATGTGTGCACAATATGGATTACGGCGAGATATTGTTTTCCGCAATGCCGATAAGACATTATCACGGAGTGACCGTAATGATCCGACACGACCGCGACGAAGAATTCCGTTCTATGCTTAAAAGCGTCGGCGTAGACCTCAACGAAACGGTAAAAAGGACAGAAAGAGAGGGCAACGTTTATCTGATCAGAGCGACGGAACGTATTCAACATATTTTTGAGGAGATATACCAGGCGAAAGGCGCTGCCCGAAAGGGATATTTCAGGATAAAACTCCTCGAACTTCTGCTTTTTCTCAATTCGTCGGACGGTGAACCCGAAAAGATGAAAAACCACCTTCTTCCGAGAGAAAACGCCGATATACTCAAAATATCTGAGCTGTATATCTGGGATAATCTGGATAAACAGCTTACGGTTGAAAAACTCTCAGCCAACGCAGGTATGAGTCCTACGTCTTTCAAAACTCAGTTCAGGATATTATACGGTTGTCCCGTACACAAATACGTCAATATATGCAGGATGCAGGTTGCTCAGTATAAACTTGTAAGAACGGAAGAAAAGATCGCTGATATAGCGCGTCAGGTAGGATACGTCAGCGAGAGTAAATTTTCGCAATCCTTTGTCAGATTTTCGGGAGTTACCCCCAGAGAATACCGCAGAAATGCAGTTTTGTCCGATTGGGACATAGTTTCGCCTTATCGGGTATAAATAAAATTTTGAGTTTTTTATCCGCCTTTGTATAATTTAGCCAAAGGAGGATAAAACAATGAAAAACAAACAAAGCGCGATGAAAGAGTTGATGTTTTATGCGGGAAACCGCAAATGGCTGACTTATTCGTCGCTCGTTTTTTCCGGGATAAGCGCAGTGCTTGCGCTGATGCCCTTTATCTATATCTGGTTTATGATACGCGACGTGCTTGAAGTCGCTCCCGATTATTCGCAAGCGACCAATCTTGCATATTACGGCTGGATGGCGGTTTTATTTGCCGCGCTTTCGATATTGGTTTATATCGCTGCGCTTATGTGTTCTCACATATCCGCGTTCAGAGTCGCGTCCAACATAAAAAAACGTACGTTAAGACACGCCGTAACCCTCCCTGTCGGAGCTTTCGACGCGATAGGAAGCGGTAAGGTGCGCAAGACGATCGACGAGTCGAGCGCGGCTACCGAGACGTATCTGGCGCACAATCTGCCCGATTTTGTAGGCGCGGTCGTAACGCCGTTGTCTATGATAGCGATCATGTTCGTGTTCGACTGGCGACTGGGGCTTGCAAGTCTTTTCCCGATTATCTGCGCATTTGCGGTTATGTCTGCGATGACGGGAAAAAAGATGCAGGAAAAGATGAAGCAGTACAACGACGCCCTTATGGATATGAACAACGAAGCCGTTGAGTACGTCAGAGGAGTACCCGTAGTCAAGACTTTCGGCCAGACCGTGTTTTCGTTCGAGCGTTTCAAGTCATCAATCGACAGATACCATACGTGGGTCGTAGCATATACCAAACAACTGCGTCAACCGATGATGTTTTTTACTTTGTTCATAGACGGGGTGTTTGCTTTTCTGATAGCGCTTGCACTTATTCTTACAGCTGATAACCCGGCAGATCCTCAATTCGTTACCGACCTCATATTTTATATAATTTTCACGCCCGTGTTGACTGTAACGCTTATGAAAATAATGTTCATGAGCGAAAACGGTATGATCGTAAACGACGCGATAGACAGGATAAATTCAATTCTTGATATCAGACCTCTTCCTGAAGGCAAACAAGAGGTTGCATTAAAAGACAATTCGGTAGAACTCAAAAACGTCAGCTTTACCTATCCCGAAAGCAATCATAAGGCTGTGGACGGGTTCAGTCTCAGAATCGATGCAGGCAAAACGGTCGCCCTCGTGGGAGAAAGCGGAAGCGGCAAAACAACCGTTGCGGGACTTATATCAAGATTTTGGGACGTAGACGAAGGAGAGATCCTTGTAGGCGGAGTCAACGTAAAGGATATTTCAAAAGAACGACTGTCCGACGAAGTATCGTACGTCTTTCAGGACAGCAAACTGTTGAAAACGTCGATATTTGAAAATGTCAGACTTGCAAGACCTCTGGCAGATGAACAGGAAGTTTATAAGGCGTTGCATTATGCACAATGCGATGATATAGTAGCGAAACTTCCGCAAGGCAGTCTTACAGTAATAGGAAAAGAAGGGACGTATCTTTCTGGCGGCGAAATGCAAAGAGTTGCTATTGCCAGGGCAATTCTGAAAGATGCTCCGATTATTGTTCTGGATGAGGCAACGGCATTTGCAGACCCCGAAAACGAACATCTCGTGCAGAAAGCGTTTGAACAACTTACAAAAGGTAAAACGGTGCTTATGATAGCGCACAGATTGTCCACGGTCGTCGATGCAGATGAGATCGTCGTTATGAAAGAGGGCAAAATCGAGGAAAGAGGAACTCATGCGGAATTGCTCTATAAAAACGGCGAATATTCGAAAATGTGGAAAGAATACGAAAATTCGGTAAGCTGGAACGTGTCCGGCAAGGAGGATGACCATGATTAACGCGCTTATGAACAAATACGCTTTATCGAGAAGAGGGGCCATCGATTATCTGAAAGCTATTGCAGCAAATACGGTGGTCAATCTTGTCAAAATGCTGCCCGTATGGCTGTTGTTTCTGCTGGTGTCCGATTACGTAAACGGCAATACGGATCACAATTATTTACTGTACGGTCTCGGATGTACTGCTATTCTCGTGCTTATGTATATTACGAATTATATTCAGTACAATTGCGATTATCTTAGCACTTACAGGGAAAGTGCAACAAGAAGGATATCGCTTGCGGAACGGATGAGAAAACTGCCTCTTTCCTATTTCGGCAAAAAGGATCTGTCAGATCTCACAACCACGATAATGAAGGATTGCGCGACAATTGAAACCTCTTTTTCGCATTATTATCCTGAGCTGTACGCGTCACTCATCAGTACGACAATCGTCGCTGTCGGTATTTTCTTTTACGATTGGAGAATGGCGCTTGCGTCGGTATGGGTGCTTCCGATAGCCATAATCATCGTCGCTTTTTCGGGCAGAGTGCAGAACGTCTTCAACAAGAAGAAACTTCTTGCAGATCTGGATTGTACCGAAGGTATTCAGGAGTGTCTCGAAACGGCGCGAGACCTGAAATCGTGCAATGCCGAAAACAAATATCTTTACGCATTGGACAAAAAAATAGACTACGCTGAAAAACGCCATATAATCAGTGAATATATGGTCGCGGTATTCGTAGTAAGCGCGCAGCTTCTTCTTAAATTCGGAATAGCAACGACTGCTCTTGTCGGAGGAATACTTCTCGGCAAAGGAGAAATTGCCGTGATGACGTTCTTTATGTATCTGCTCGTGGTGTCCAGGATTTACGACCCGATGAGCAACTCTTTGCAGAATCTTGCCGCGGTCATATCCTGTGGGATCAATATCGGCAGGATGAAAGAGATATATCAGACGCCCGTGCAGACGGGAAAAAGATTCTTTTCTTCGAAAGGTTACGACGTGAGATTCGACAACGTGGCTTTTTCTTACAATGAAGGCGAACAGGTGCTCAAAGACGTGTCGTTTGTCGCCAAGCAGGGAGAAATCACCGCGCTGATAGGACCCAGCGGAGGAGGAAAGTCTACTATAACGAAACTCGCCGCGAGATTCTGGGACGTAGACGAAGGAGAAATCTCGGTCGGCGGCGAGAACATATCTAAGGTGGATCCCGAAACGCTTATGCAGCAATTTTCTATTGTTTTCCAGGATGTCACGCTGTTCAACAACAGTGTTATCGAAAATATAAGGATAGGCAGGAGAGGCGCAAGCGACGAAGAAGTGCTTGCTGCGGCAAAGGCGGCAAACTGCGACGAGTTCGTAAGCAAACTCCCCGACGGGTACAATACGATGATAGGCGAGAACGGCAGTATGCTTTCAGGCGGTGAACGGCAGAGAATATCTATAGCGCGTGCTTTGCTCAAAGACGCGCCGATAGTTCTTCTGGACGAAGCTACCGCAAGCCTTGACGTGGAAAACGAAACTCAGATACAAAAAGCTATTTCAAAACTCGTAAAAGACAAGACGGTTCTTATTATAGCGCATCGTATGAGAACAGTCGCGGGCGCCGACAAGCTAATCGTGTTAAAAGACGGAGTTGTCGCAGAACAGGGGTCTCCCGACGAACTGTATAAGAAAAACGGAATATACACACAGATGGCGGATATGCAACGTAAAAGCGTGGATTGGAAGATCTGAGAACGGAGGCAGATATGGCAAAATTGATTTTGTTACGGCACTGTCACATATTTTTATGGACACTTTTTATCAAGTATTGCTACACCACCAAATTCAATTTTTCGTTTCAAAAGGGTTTTGACGGGTACTGCGATTATTTTTTAGCAGATTGCTTTATCTGCGAATGATAGAAGTAATTTATAATGATGGGTTTGCCTGTGGGGTTGCGCAGGAAAGGTTCTTCGTCGATTACATACATGAAATCGTTTGCGCAGGCGTAGTCCGCAACCTTTTGGTCTAATATCTTCCAATAGGTCGTATCGTTCTTATTATAGATTTCGCGGTACAGCGGCAAAAGAGGGGGATACTTTTCCTCAATATAGTTCATGACGTCTGCCTTGAAATTGCCGCGCAGATTCAGATTTTCCAGCCAGATATAGTCGCAGAAGTCCTTGATTTTTTCAATAATGTCAAATACTTCGGTAATTTCCGGGAAGATGGGCGATATAAAGCAGGTCGTTCGAATGCCTTCTTCGTGGCACTTTTTCATTGCCGCAATCCTGCGCTCTATGGAAACAGCGCTGTCCATATCGTTCTTGAAATTTTCGTCGAGTGTGTTTATCGACCAACTTATAAGGGGAGACGGGAAAGTCTTTATCAAATCAAGGTCGCGCAGCACAAGATCTGACTTGGTGGTGATAATAAGGTTTATTCTGCTGCCCTGCATTTGCTCTAAAAAGGCGCGCGTGCGGCGGAACGTTTCCTCCTGCGGATTATAAGCGTCCGTGACCGAGCCTACGATCATCGTCTGCCCGTCGTACCTCTGCGGATTTTTGATCGGTTCCCAATGCTTTACGTCGAGAAAGGTTCCCCACGGCTCGTCATGCCCCGTAAACCGTTTCATGAAACAAGCATAGCAATACTTGCATGCGTGCGTGCAGCCTACATAGGGATTTACGGAATATCCCGCTATGGGCAGGTTTGATTTTGTGAGTACGGTTTTTACTTGTATATCGCGTATCTTTACTTCGTCCATATCAGCCTCCCAAATTGTTGAGGATGCGTTTCAGATAACTTTCAAATTGCTCGACCTCCTCGTCCGAAAAGCCTTTATAATAAATTTCTTCGATCTCTTTTGTCACACCGTCGTATTTATCTTTGAGTGCGGCGGCTTTTTCAGTCAGGCATACAAGTGCGCTGCGCCTGTCGTTCGCGTTCTCTTCCGTCCGGATAAGTCCCTGTTCCTGCATTCTTGCGAGCATGGCGGTGAGCGTCGTCTTTGCAAGGCCGCTTTTTTTTGAGATCTCCGTCGCCGTCATTTTTCCGCCCTGCCAGAGTACATACAGAATTTTGCCCTGCGCGCCGTTGAACGCATCGATATTCTTTTCTTGCAATATCTTATCGAACCTGCGCCCGCCGATCTGTTTTATTTTGGAAATCAAAAATCCGCCTTGTCTTTGCTTCATATCCCGAACTCCTTTGGAAATTCCTGTATCATCTCATCGGTCGGCACAACGCCTTCCAGAGCCTCTTTCATAAAGACGGGAACGCCCCGCGCCTTTGCCTGCATACATAAATTGTCCGCCCATTCCTTTTTTGTAGGAATCTTTCCCTTGCAGTTTCCCGTTTCCGTGCCGATGACCGTCCAACCGATGCCCGAAAAATCGACCTCTCCCACGCCGTCGGAGAGCGGCTCAAACGTGACATGATAATGCTTTGCTTTTACATTTCGCCTTAAAATTTCTATGCGCTTTCTTTCCGCTGCACAGGTGACGGTCACGCCGAACCAGAGATTATCAAGATCGGTCTGTATATTCAGCCGTTCGGGGCGCTTTGTCAGAAAAAGGTATTGATTGTGCGGCGTCTGCGCCGCCTTTTCAAATACTTTTTCCGTCCAGTCGAACTGCCAATATGCAAGGTCGCTCATGCCCGTGAGCAGAAAAACTTTCGGCTCCTTTGTATCGAATAAACGAAGTTTGTTTTCAAAAAACTGCGGTTTGGAAAAGTCGTCCGTGATATGAAAGCGGCGGCAGTTGCTGCGCGCATAGCAATATCGGCAACCAATCGGACAGCCAATAACGATATTCAGATTTTTGATCTTATCTTTGATGGGAAACACCATAATTTATTTTTTCCGCGCGGCGGCAAATTCGCCGTAGCCATTCCAACCGAATACCGCTTCGATGCTTTCTTCCGCATAAACATTCTTTACGTTGCAGATATGTAGAACATGGTCGTCCGCATCCACGGTCTCACAGACGCTGGCAACAATGGCAAGGCGAGTATCTTTGGGAACTTCAATATCCGTGCCGCCGAGCTTCTGCATAGCAACGCCGAATTTTTCGACTTTATCCGTATCTCTGCCCGAAGAGGTACCACATGCTATAAGTGCGCCCGCAAGCGAAACGCCGGGAACCGCAATAACCACTTCTTTATTTTTTGCAAGAAGTTCCAGCGTATAAGCCCCCTTGTTCAATGAAAATACGACTTTCCCGGGGTTGGTGGAAGCATATGTCCAAAAAGCGAGCGTTGCCATGTTCATTTTCCCGGTCGGCTTTTGCGTGCAAATAAAGATCATGGGGTTGGGCGAAGTGAAAACGGGTGCCTGTGCGATCTTGATTTCTTTCATAACAGTGTCTCCTGGAATTATTTATACTATATAGTACGAATACATAATACTATATGGAACTAATCCTGTCAAGAAAAATTATAGGCAAAACGATAATAAATTCCGATATTTTAACCGTTTGGCACCATGGCGTGTGCTTGGCATAGACAAGTGGCGTCGCTTCGCTCCGCCAGACAAGCACACGCCTGCTTAGATTCGGAAGGTCGCAGAACGGAAAAGCGAGGGCGAGCGGAGATGCCCGCTGAACCGCTTTGGGCATTTCTCCGCTTTTCGCCTCTCGCTTATTTTCCGTTTCATTGCGTACCTTATTCCGAACATCTTATTTGCAGATTAATTGCAATTTGTCTTACGGCTTTTCTTTTCCTCCGAATTTGCCTTTTCGTTTGGCATTGTCCCATAATCCTCCCGAAAGTAAACGGCGTAAAATCCTTGTTCAGATGTTCTGACTATACAGACATTAAGGCAAGGATTTTTCCGTTGACTTTCGGATAATGACTAAAATATATCTTTACCTCAATTCGGATTATGCTCCGTTGTTGCCTGCCGAAAGGCAAATATATTTTCGGAGGTAAAGAAAATGGAAACAAAAAGAAACTGTTACGATGTATTAGATGAGGTCATCTCCCTGGATAACGTAATGAATATCGGTGAGCTTATTGCCTTGAAAACTGTACAAAGACTGGTGCTTATAAAAGCGCCGAGAAGCCTTTACGTCGGACTTGTAAGAGACATCAACTACAAGAACGTGCCCGGTTACATTATCACGGACGGATACGACCTTGCTCAATCTGCAATTTGCTTTTTATGCGAACATTACGGAAAGCGCGTTATCGACTTATGCTTAGATCCGAAAACGGGTAAAGCCGTAACCGTATACGCTGCATGCAGCAGGATCGTAAGCCATGAAATTTACAAGAGATGGCTTTTTAACAGAAATACCCGTGGAATATATATAAAGAAAGATTGCTGCGAACAGGACTTTTTCAAAGACGATCTAGAAGAATCCTTTAAGAAATGCGCTAAAATAATACGCAACATGAAACTTACCAAAGGCGAAAGACAGACTCTGGACTGCTATATAGCAGGTATGCGTTTTGTTGACATAGCGGATACGTTAAAAATAGACCGCTCCAACGTATGGAGAAGACGAGAAAGGATACAAAATAAATATAATGCGATAAAGGATAAAGTCTAAAAGATATAATATCCGAGCAATAAGAAAAAAGCAACCCGAGATATTTCGGATTGCCTTTTTCTGTGCCTGTGAAAAGGGGATAAAAGAAAAAGCAAACAAAGACAGGTTCGACTTTGTTTGCGTATGGTGGAGACAACAGGACTTGAACCTGTGACCTCATGCATGTCAAGCATGCGCTCTAACCAACTGGGCTATGCCTCCACGCGAGTAATGCGATTATAGCACAAGTATGCCGCTTATGGCAAGGATTTTTAAGGGGTTTGTTGAAAATTAGAAGATGCAGAAAAATATTATAAATAAATTTGTGTATATATTATGCTGAAATGTTTGATTAGTGGACGGGCGTTATAAACGTTATTGAAAACGCGCGCGCATTATGTTAAGCTGATAGGAGAAGTCGCAACAGCGATGTTTTTCTCGGTATTATACCGTTTGCGAGGTAAGATATGGCAGATGTTATCGATAAATATGTGTCAATTGTCCCCGACGCCAGGCAAAAGAGACTTCAGAGGGAAAATTTCAACGTATTTTTTCATTACGGGCTCAATACTTTTACGGGAAAAGAGTGGGGCGACGGAAAGGTCGATCCGAGTGTGTTCGATCCTGACCGACAGAATACCGATCAATGGGTGAAGACAGCAAAAGACGCTGGAGCTTACGGAGTTATACTGACCTGCAAACATCACGACGGATTTTGCCTGTGGCCTACTTCTACCACGTCGTACAACATATCTGCAACTCCTTATAAAAACGGCAAAGGGGACGTTGTAAAAGAGGTGAGCGAAAGCTGTGCAAAATACGGCATGAAATTCGGAGTATATCTTTCTCCGTGGGACAGAAATCACCCCGCATATTCGACGCCTGCGTACAATGACGTATATTGCACGCAGCTTACTGAGCTTCTCAGTAATTACGGCGACGTGTTCTGCGTGTGGATGGACGGCGCGTGCGGTGCTTATATGGACGGCAAAGAGAAACAGGAATACGACTGGGACAGATATTTCGCTTTGATAAGAAAGCTTGCGCCGAGCGCGTGCATAAGCAACTGCGGACCTGACGTAAGGTGGGTCGGAAACGAAGGCGGATTTGCACGTGAAAGCGAGTGGAACGTCGTACCGAAGTTCGCATACGATATCCAGACGATAGAGGACAATTCTCAGAAAGCAGACGACGGAAAGTTTGCCGAAAAAGGTGCGGACGTCGTTTTTTCGGATCTCGGCAGCAGAAAATTTCTATCCCGATACGACAATTTTATCTGGTATCCCGCAGAAGTAGACGTATCGGTGCGTCCGGGGTGGTTTTACCATAAGTCGCAGGACAATATGGTCAGGAGTTTAGATTCATTGCTCAGAATATATTATACGTCTGTCGGAGGGAACTCGTTGCTGCTACTCAATTTTCCTCCTGACAGACACGGACTTATACATGAAAACGACGTAAAGCTTGCAAAGGCATTGGGAAAACATATTGACGATAGTAGAAAACAATTGCTTGAGATCAAGGAAATAAAAGCCCCGTTAGCGGAAAAAGGGCATGATCCCGCGTGCATGACAGAGGATCTTTATGACAAAAAGACGGGTGATCCGCTATCTTATTACAATCCGGCAGAAGAAAACGGGATTTACAGCATAGAGATAAGGTTGTCGGAGAAAAAGAAAGTCAACCGCGTAAGGATAGCAGAGAACACCGCGTTTTCTCAAAGAATAGAAAAATTCGAGATTTATGCGGATAACGGGAGAAAACTAAAAAAGGTTTACGAAGGGAGTACGGTAGGTTACAACAGGATATGCGTATTTCCGAAAGCGGTATTAACAGACAAGTTGACGTTAGTCATATCGCAGTGCCGTAAAAAGCCGTACATAGAGTTTCTGGGCGTATACGAAGACAACGGAGTAGTTATAAGAAAACCTCGGTTTTTCAGATTGAAACAGTTTATACACGAGAGATCTTATAAATGGTTTATAGAAAAAGAGAACAAAAAGTATTGCAAGAAATAACCGTGCCCGTGTAGATTAACAATATCAATATAAGGAGAGCAGCAGTGATAAAAATAATACCCGCGCCCAAAAGCGTTATTGAAAAAGAAGGAAGCGTTGCCTTCGGAAAACATATGAAAATTTCAGGAGAGTTCGGAGAAACGTTGAAATTCGCAACGCATGCCGTAGCTGAGACAGAAGGCGGAGAGGGATGCGATATGACGTTTATCAAAGACGAAGACGTTGCATCGGAAGGTTACCGTATCGTGGCGGAAAACGGCAAAATCAGAGTTTTCGCCTCTACAGAAAACGGTGCTTTTTACGCGTTGATGACATTGTTGCAGCTTGCCGGGAAAAGCGGAAAAGTGCCTTGCTGCGAAATAGACGACGCTCCTGCTTATGCCTACAGAGGTTTTATGCTTGACAGCGCAAGACATTTATGGGAGGTAAAAACCGTAAAAAAGTATCTTGATCTGATGGCAAGACTCAAGATGAACGAATTTCATTTTCATCTCACCGACGATCAGGGCTGGAGAGTTGAAATAAAAAAATATCCTCTGCTTGCAGAAAAAGGAAGTATAAGGAGAAATACGCAGCTTGCGTTGTACGGTTACAACTCGGGCAGTGAACTGCATGACGACGAAGAATACGGCAGAGGTTGTTATTATACGCAGGAGCAGCTGAGGGACATAGTTGAATATGCTGCCGAAAGGCACATAGAGGTTATTCCCGAGATAGACATGCCGGGCCATATGGTCGCGGCGATAGCTTGTTATCCGCAACTCTCCTGTACGGGCGAGCCGACGGAAGTTTCTACCCGTTGGGGAGTTATGGACAATATACTGTGTTGCGGCAAAGACGAGGTCTTCGCGTTTGCAAAAGATATCATCGACGAGCTTTGCGATATCTTCCCGGGAAGATTTTTTCATATAGGAGGAGACGAGGTTCCAAAAAAGAGATGGAAAGAGTGCCCGAAATGTCAGGAAAAAATCAAAAAAGAAGGATTGAAAGACGAAAACGCTTTGCAGGGTTATTTCAACAACGAGATAGCCAAATATCTTAAGAGCAAAGGCAAGCGTATGATAGGTTGGAACGAGATCCTGGATGCGCAGGATATAATGGACACGGATATCGTAGCTCAATGGTGGGTAAATCACAGCGCGGGGAACTCACAGGAGAAGAAATGGATGTCAAAGGGAGGCAAAATAATAATGTCGCCTGTAAGTTACGTCTATATGGATCATCCGTTTTATATGCGACCGCTCAAAAAGACGTATTCGACCGATGAAAAATTGCTTGGAAAGCACGCGGGGCAAAACGTACTCGGCATGGAGATCCCGCAGTGGACGGAATATATACGTTGCGAGAAAAAACTCGACATGCTCACTGTGCCGAGACTGATAACGTTTTCGGAAGTATGCTGGACGGCGACGGAGAGAAAGGATTATCGCGATTTTGAAAAAAGGCTCGAGGGTGCGAGAGAATATTTCGGTTCGCTCGGATGTCCTGTCTGTCCGCAATATCTTTACCGTGGAGGATTGCGACCCTGGTATGCTGTCACAAACGCGCTGAAACATGCTTTATGGTATAAAGACGTGGATTACGAGTGGAAAATCGTCAAGGACAGGCTGTAAATAAGCAGGGGTGGACCGACTGAACTCGGATAAAAATACCTGACTTGAATTATATTCAAATGTGTGATAAAATATATTAAAATCTGACAACTCATAAATGTGCGAAATGCAGTAGGGGAGCTTATGAAGAAAAACAAAGGGTTGATAATTTTGATATCCGTGCTGGGAGTTATAGTGCTCGTCGTAGGATCGTTTGCTGCAGCGTTTGCGCTGAGTAAAGTGGAGGGCACACCGAGTACGGAAGTATGGGAGGCTGACATGAAGTACGATATCGGAAATACTTTCCAATTGCAGAAAGAGCCCGGCAAAGATTTTGTTATTCTCAACCTCACGGATATACAATACAACGATTTTCTCGACGTGTTTCAGAGAGATTATACCGAAAAGACCATTAAAGAGCTGATCGAAAGGGTAAAACCCGATCTCATTACTATGACGGGAGATCAGATATGGGCGCCTTTCGTAAAATACTCGATAGAGGATCTCATAGAGTTTATGGATTCCTTCAAGATACCGTGGGCACCCGTCAACGGAAATCATGACGGAGAAGGAAACGTCGATCTCAACGCGTCGGCTGAGCTTTATGAGAAATCCGAGTATTGTCTGTTCAGAAAAGGTCCGAGCAATATCGGCGGCGTGGGCAATTACGTCATCAATATTATGGAAGGCGACGTTATCGTAGAGTCGTTGATAATGATGGATTCTGGCTCGGGCGCAAAATTCGACGATATGGCTGAAGAAGACAAGATGTACGGTTACGAACTCGATGACGATTTCAATCTGAAAAGAGACGAAAACGGAGAGCTTATCACGCGCCAGATAGGACACGATTACGATTATATAAAGCCTGAGCAGGTGGAGTGGTACCGTTGGTGCGTACGCGGAGCGGCGGAATATAACGCGTCAAAAGGAGCGGAGGCTCCCGAGTCGGCGTTGTTTATACATATAGCGTTGCCCGAATACTATTATGCATATTGCGATTATCTTCTTGACGGTAAGAGCGAAGAATACGGATTTTTCGGAGCGATGAGAGAAGACGTCTGTTGCAGTAAGAAAAACAGCGGCATGTTTGACGCTATTCTCGAAGAAGGCAGCACGAAGTTCGTATTTGCGGGGCACGATCATGTCAACGATTATTCGCTTGTCTATAAGGGAGTGAGATTGACGTATGCGCTAAAAACGGGAGACCGGTGTTATGCCGACGACGACGTGAACGGCGGAACGGTCTTTACAATAGGAGAAAACAGGGACGTGCGACACGAATACGTCAAAATAGACTGAAATCCGCGAGAATCCGGATAAAAATATTGAATTCCGGAATAAGAAAGAGATGCGGAGGAAAATGGGGGAAAACAGACGTTTTTTAAGTTGCGGACACGGTTTGAAATCTGTAGTCGACAGAAGATGCTCCGGGCTTGAAAACGAAGAGATACGTTGTCAGTATGCTCCGAGGGAGAGATGATCGGAGATTATGCTGCGAGTATTGTTACGGCAAAAGACGAAACCAGCGTTTTCGTAGTATTCTCAATAACGAATCATCCAATTCGGTATATGTGCTTAACGAAGTGGAAATGGCTTATAAGCGTATTATCGAAAAACGCGGAGAACTTACGATACTTCCTTTAAAATCAGAGGACAAAGACATGTCCGAAACAACTGAATATCATGCTAAAAAATGCATGGAACAGATACTACGGTGCATGGGGTGAAAAGTGCCGTAGTTGAGCTTAACTATTTTCCTGTTCGAGTGCCAAAAAAATACGAGATTGAAAATATTTTTTCAGTATGATATAATAAAAGAAATATAATAATGAGGTAGATTTCGATGATTAAAAGAAGAACTACGTTTTTAATGACGTTATTAATTTTGTTGTCGTTATTTTTAATATGTTTGGTTGCGTGTAACGGAGAAAAGGAAACCAAGCAGAAAGAAGAACCCGAAGTCCAAACTTATAAGGTAATTTTCATGGTCGACGAAGAGGTTTACGACACGTCGGAGACAGAGGTCGGAGAAATGTGAAGTTCCCTGTCAATCCTGAA
Organism: uncultured Christensenellaceae bacterium; assembly: GCA_944383895.1. Taxonomy (GTDB): domain Bacteria; phylum Bacillota; class Clostridia; order Christensenellales; family UBA3700; genus Ornithoclostridium. The sequence continues at coordinate 25,539 of CALWRH010000003.1, forward strand.
AAAAACGGGTATGTTTTTAAAGGCTGGTACGACGAAGAAGGCAATCTTGTAAATACTGACGCCTTTGCTCCGGACAAAGAAATCACTCTTTACGCTGAGTGGGACAAATTTTATGACGATACTTTTGAATACGATAAAAGTTACGAAGGTTACTATATATCGGGGTTGAAAGACAAATCCGTAGATTCTCTCGTAATTCCGTCTTATGTAACAGGTATAATGTCTTTTGCTTTTGAGAATTGCGACAGCGTAACGGAATTGTCTTTTGAAGAAGGGTTTCAGCTCGATACGTTGCCTGCTTATGTATTTTGCGACATGCCTTCTTTGAAAAAAGTAACGTTGCCTTCAAGTGTGAAAGTGATCGAGCACCATGCTTTTTTGAATTGTTCTTCTCTTGAAGAAGTCGTATTTGCGGAGGGACTTGTTACGATAGGAGAAAATGCGTTCGGAAATTGTGTTTCTCTCGAATACGTTGATTTTCCCTCGTCGCTTGTCGATATAGGTAATAGTGTATTTGATAATTGCGGATTGAAAGAAGTAAATATACCTGAAAACTTAAAAAATATAGGCAATTATGCTTTTGCATATAACGACTTTTTAGAAAATGTAGTTTTTGCTGAAAACTGCAATATTGAAAAAATAGGACGATTTGCTTTTTCGGAATCGAAACTGACATCTGTGTGTATTCCCGCGAGCGTCAAATCTATAGGCGATTACGCTTTTTATAATTGCAGAGAACTTACTTCATTGACGTTCGAAGACGGAAGCCTTCTTGAAACGATCGGCGTAAGCGCATTTAACGAAACAAGCGTTCAAGGAAATATTGTTTTTCCTGAAAATCTTGTCGAAATAGGAGCTTGGGCTTTTTACGACGGAGTGAATTTGACAAGCGTTGAGTTGCCTGCGAAGTTAAAAACCATAGGCGATTGGGCTTTCAGACAAAATGCAGCACTTGAGAGTGTTACGATAGCACAGGGCAGTGCGCTTGAAAGCATAGGAGGATATGCGTTTCAAGGATGTACGTCTTTGACGACGTTCAGAGTGCCTGAAAATGTTACGATTATAGGAGAGGCAGCGTTCTCAGAATGTGCTTTGCTTGAAAACGTTACGGTAGAAGGAGCAATTGAGATTATAGAAGATTACGCTTTTGAAAACTGCTCGTCGTTGAGATCTTTCGTGTTTACAGAAGGGGCGGTAAGCATAGGAAACAGTGCGTTTAGAAATTGTACGGCGTTGACCGAAGTTGTTTTACCCGACGAGGTAACGTATCTCGGAGTATATTCTTTCGGGAGCAGCGGAATTACGTCGATCGATATCCCGGGAGGAGCTACCGTGATAGCGCAAAGCGCATTTTCGGATTGTAAATCGTTGACTAAAGTAACCATTTCCGCTGATATAATAAATATCGGGTACGAAGCTTTTGTCAGATGCGAGAGCCTTGAGACTGTGGTGTTTGAGCCTATAGCCGGAATTCAATCTATCGGTGATTTTGCCTTTATGAATTCGAATATATCAAAAGTATATTACGGGAACGACAAGGAAAGTTGGGATCAAATCAGTGTCGGAGCACTGAATACGGAATTTACGACTGCTGATATATATTTTTATTCCGAAACACAGCCTACAGAAGAAGGCAATTTCTGGCATTATGACGGCTCTGAGATAACCGAGTGGTAACAACTAAAACCCTAATAAAAAAATCCTCTCAAACTGAGGTGAACCCCAAAAGTGTCCAACTTTTGGGGTTCACCTCAAAACGAGAGGATTTTTTTATTTCGATTTTATTGCTCGATATCTTTTATTCCGTTTTATCGAGCCTTATCTGCGTTCTCAGTGTGTTTTTTGCTGCCTCCTGCATTTCTCCGAGAGTTATGCAACCTTCTTTGCCGATCGATCTTATCAGGTCTTTATATTTTTTATAACCTCTGTTCGAGTAGCTGATGGTGCCGGGCATAAGCACGTCTACGCGTGAGCGGATCCTGTATGCGTTGTCGTATATCTTATCGAATTCGGGACTAACACTCTTTCTCATCCACCAATCCGTGATGACCGTTCCGTCGAACCCCCACTCGCCGCGGAGTACGGTTGAAACCGTGTCGTAATTGTAGTGACACCATACGCCGTTGAGCTTATTGTAGCTCGTCATTATGTTTATCGGATCGCTTTCTTTGACGCAGATCTCGAACCCTTTCAGATATATTTCTCTGAGTGCGCGTTCGGACACGCGGCTGTCGCATGTGTTGCGTCTGACTTCCTGATTGTTGCACGCGAAGTGCTTGGGGCAAGCAGCTTTGCCTTTGCTCTGTATTCCTTTAGTGAAAGCAGAGGCGAATTTGCCGCTGATAAGCGGGTCTTCGGAGTAATATTCGAAGTTTCTTCCGCACAGAGGATTGCGGTGTATGTTCATGCCCGCGCCGAGAAGTACGTCCGTGTTGTAATGTATCATTTCTTCGCCGACTTTTTCATACAGCTTTTCTACGAGTTCGGTATCCCAGGTGCAGGCGAGTGCGGTGCCGCAAGGGAGCAGAGCGTTGTAATGACCTATTCTTATACCGGCAGGTCCGTCCGTAGTGATTATCGGGCGCACGCCTTTTTGTTCGAGAGATTTTATTATACCGCCGTATGCGCCCGCGTTGCCTGACACGCCTTGCGGCGCGTTCATACAGCCGTAACCTCTCGTGAGAGCCTGCAATTCTTCGTTGTCGAGCACGGCGATAAAATCGTCTATTGACAGTTTACCCGAGATAACGTCCCTGAAGTTTTCGCCGTTGTATTGTTTTTGAGGTACGGCTTTTGGCAGATTTTCGGTTATCCTCTCTGTAAGATCGTAATCCGAGCAGGGTACGTCTTCATATTCAAGCTCTGTATTGCCGTTCTTTTCTACGGCTTTATAGCGTTTGAATTTGTTTTGTACTTTGCATATCGGGCTGAGCGTTTGCAGAACTTTGTCTTCTTTAAGATTAAAACTGCCTGCCTTGTTTTGCGTTCTCACGCTGTCGCCGACGTAGAAGACGTATTCTCCTTTCTCGAGTACGTAAGAGTATCTGTTGCCCGTTGCGCCTCCGTCGTCGAAAGAAGAGTAGGAGTAGTCGTTAGCGGACAGCGTAAGGCTTTCGGTTTCTCCTTTTTTGATAGTGTCCGTTTTTGCAAATGCGACAAGCACTTTCGAGGGCTTGCCGAGCTTGCCTTGCGGCGCGCTCGCGTAAAGCTGTACCGTTTCGCGTCCATCGCGGTTGCCCGTGTTTTTTACCGTTACGGTAACGCTTATTCCGTCTTTCGTCTTTTCGAATTTATCGACATGTATATCGAAATCCGTATAAGACAGACCGAAACCGAACGGATAAAGGACCTTGTCTTTTGCAAAAGTTTCGAAATAGCGGTAGCCTACGAATATGTCTTCTTTATATTCGTTATAATCGAGCCCGCCGAAGTTCGCGCTCGACGGGTAGTCCTCGTATTTTAGGGCTATCGTATCGGTGAGTTTTCCTGACGGATTGACCGCGCCCGTAAGGATGTCGACTACGGCGTTGCCGCTTTCCATACCGCCTTGCCATGCGTAGACTACGGCGGAAAGATTATCGCCGTATTTCTGCGTCCATGACGTGTCGATAACGTTGCCTGCGTCGATGACTGCCACGGTATTTTTGAAGTTTTTCGTTATATTGTCGAGAAGGGCAGTTTCTTCGTCGGACAGATAATAACTGCCTTTAGTCAGAGTGTTTTCTCTGTCTTCTCCAGCGGCGCGTCCTATGATCACTATTGCAATGTCGCTTTGTTTTGCTGCGCTTTGTATCAGAGAAGTCGGGATCTCTGCCTCGGGGTAGCACATAGGCCAGTGCCCCCACCAGCCGTCGTTGGGTTCGTTTTCGGGATCCGAACGCCATTTCAGATAAAAATCTCTGACGTCGTTGTTGACGCAAACGTATCCGTATTTCTGCGCGCGCTGCATCGCCTCATCGAAATTGACTTTGTAAGGCGCGTTGACGTTGCCGCCGCTGCCGTAACCGACGTAAAACCAATCAAGCTGACATCTGCCGAACACGGCGACTTTCGCATTATTTTCGAGAGGCAGCACCCCATCGTTCTTGAGAACGACGATACCGTCCGCACCTGCTTTGCGTATAAGTTCTCCTATGCCCGGAGTGACGTATCTTTCTCCGACAGCCACGTTCTCGTCCTGCATGAGTCCGTTGCCCGTGAAACGGTCGCTTATCTTTTTGATGAGTTTTTCGATCTTTTTCCTGATGCTCATAATTATCTCCGTATATTTAGGCTGATTTTATAATACCAAAGCCATAAGTATTCGTCAACAGCGTTTCCGAGGCTTACTTATAAATAAGAACGGCAAGACAAAACCTCGGACGCGGTTCGTGTTGACGATTTGTTATGCCGTTTCCTTTACGTCAACAAGTCAATGGCAGGCGGACGGTAAACATGTTGAGTCCGTCGCAGGTCGAAACCGTGATTTTTCCTCCGAGTCTGTTGACGGTTTTTTTACGAGAGGGAGTCCGAGTCCCGTACCTTTTTCTGTCCCCGAACGGTCGGTAGTGTAGAAAGGCTCGAATATGATATCTTCTTTACCTTTCAGAGATTCGCCTTTGTTTGTTACGCTGAATAAAAGATAGTCGCTTTGTCTGCACAGCTTTATGGATATTTTACTGTCGGATTCAGAATATTTGACAGCGTTTGATATGATGTTTTGCCATATGAGGTAGCACAGGTCGCCGTTAGATCTGATACTTATCTTTTCGAGATCACCGATTACGGCAAAAGGTATGTTTCTGAGTATGCCCCAGAGCAGAGAACCTTCATAAGAGAACCAGTCGTTCTGCGGGAAGGCGCATAGAGCGATACGCGCCGCGGTCATAACCAGAAGTCCCGCGCGGAAAGCGGTTTTGAGTTTTTTGTCGGGTTGCCATACGGATTCGAGAATAAAATACAATATTACATAAAACACTGTCATTGTGACAGAAGTTATGAGTTTTCCGAGTCCGAGCGCGAAAGCATTGGCTTCAAGCCCCGTCGTAAGCAATGCGTAAACACGCGGGACGAGATGAAACGAGTCGCCTGACGATAATACAACCGCCATTACGCCGAACATTTTGGTGAATTTGCTTTTGCCTTTTACGATGAGATAGATACCGATCGTCATAGCGAAGATCAGATATGCTGCATCGAAGATCAATTCCATGATACCTTGAACCATTTTTGTTTTGCTCCTTTTTGTTTTTTCGGATTTATCGTACAGAGCGTTTGTTAACTTTTGATTAAGTTTTTACGTTTTTGTAAAATTTATAAAATGTGATAAATGAAGGATTCGGGAGTTACGTTAAAGCGGCACTGAAGAGTATAAAACATAGAAGGAGTATTCGCTCAACTATTTATTGCGTAGGTTGAAGATTATTGCAAGCCGCGAAAGCAACCGCCTGCGATGGAATAGCGAGCGTTTCGCTGATGAGCTTGTTGCGGAAATAAAAAGTTTTTGCAAGCCGCGAAAGCACTAAAAGTGCCCATGATTTCGGTGCTCCTCATGGTGCCCTAAAAAAGAGGACGTACCGTGAGGAGTATTCGCTCAACTATTTATTGCGTAGGTTGAAGGTTATTGCAAACCGCGAAAGCGGCATAAATGCCGCCGAATCCCTGTGTACGTTCCGCTTAACACGGGGGATTCAAGAACTCCCGGTGAGCAGACAAAAAAACACGTTAAATAGGACGCACCAACGGAGTATTCGCTTAGATAGATGTTGCGCAAATTGAGAATTACTGCAAGCCGCGAAAGCGGCGTAAACGCCGCCGAATCCCTGTGTACGCTCCGCTTAACACAAGGGTTTCTTAGACTCCTATTGTGCGTCATCAGACAGAGGACGCACGTTTTTAATAATCTTTATTGGAGGAGTTCGTAAGGAGCACCGAAGGTGCGACGGAATAGCGAGCAAAGCGAGCGTCATGATTTCGGTGCTCCTCATGGTGCCCTAAAAAAGAGGACGCACCGTGAGGAGTATTCGCTCAACTATTTATTGCGTAGGTTGAAGGTTATTGCAAACCGCGAAAGCGGCATAAATGCCGCCGAATCCCTGTGTACGCTCCGCTTAACACGGGGGATTCAAGAACTCCCGGTGAGCAGACAAAAAAAGACACGCAAAAAACTTGCGTGCCTTTTTTGTTGGCGCACCATGAGGAGTTCGAATCCCCAACCTTCGGTTCCGTAGACCGACGCTCTATCCAGTTGAGCTAATGGTGCAAATGCTCGGATCTTATCCGATTGCTTAATTATTATAGTTTGATTATTTGATTTTGTCAAATATTTTTGAGAATAAATTATCTTTGACGGCACCGTGAGGGTAATGGTATAATATCCGTATGCAACAGCAGAATAATACGCCTGAACTCAGGCTGGACGATCTTCAATACAAAGGGCTGTCGCTCTATCAATATCCGTCGCTTTATTGTTTTACGTCGGATGCCGTTTTGCTTGCCAATATCGCTAAGGTGAAGAAAGGCGACGTAGCGGTAGATTTCGGGACGGGTAGCGGAGTCATAGCCGTGCTCATCGCCGCGAAGACAGAGGCGGCTAAGGTGTACGCGCTCGAAAAACAGAAGATAATGTGCGACTTAGCGAGGAAAAACGCCGAACACAATAATTTGTCGGACAGGATAGAAGTGGTCGAAGGCGATATAGCGCAAGCCGATAAGCTGATCGGCAAAGAGAGCGTGAACGTCGTCGTGTGCAATCCTCCTTATTTCAAAAAAGGCAGCGGAGCAGAAAGAGAAAGAGAAGAAATAGCTCTGTCCCGTCACGAAAGCAGTTGCGATCTGAAAGGCATTATAGAGAGCGCGGCAAAGATACTCAAGTACGGCGGCGCGTTTTATATGGTTCATAAAGTGGAACGCATGGCGGAGGCGATAGGATATATGCAGGCGGCTTCGCTCGAGGTAAAAAACGTCACGCTCGTTTACCCGAAGAAAGACAAGGCGGCAGACGTGTTCATCTCCGAGGCGCGCAAAAAAGGATCGAGCGGTATGAAACTGAATTCGCTTGTGGTTTATAACGATGACGGCACTATGACCGACGCGGCGAAAAAGCTGTATTCAAAGGAGTAAAATGGAAAAAGGCAAACTGTATATAGTGGGCACGCCGATAGGCAACCTTAAAGACATAACGCTGAGAGCGCTCGAAACGCTCAGGTCCGTCGACCTGATAGCGTGCGAGGATACGCGTCATACTCTCGGACTGCTCACGCATTACGAAATAAAGAAACCGCTTATAAGCTATTATAAGCCGAAAGAACGCGAGGGCACAGAAAAGATACTTTACAATCTGTCGCAGGGCAGGGACGTCGCGCTCGTGACGGACGCAGGCATGCCGTGTATATCGGACCCCGGCAGCATACTCGTGAAAGAGGCGAGAGAGCAGGGCTATCAAGTGGTTTCCGTGCCAGGTCCGACAGCAGTCGCGACGGCAATGGCACTTAGCGGAATTGTCAAGCCCGTGTTTGTTTTCATAGGCTTTATGCCGCAAAAAAACAAGGAGAAAAAGCAGCTTCTTGAGCAGTACGTCAACGTAGACGCATCGCTCGTGTTCTATTGCTCCCCGCACGATCTCAACGACGATCTCGAATATCTGCACGGCGTTTTCGGCGCACGCAGAGTCAGCGTGATAAGAGAGCTGACAAAGCTTTACGAGAGCGTGCAGGAGGACGTGCTCGGGGAGATAGGAGAAGTCGTGCCGAAAGGTGAATACGTCGTCATAGTTCACGCGCCTGAACAGATAGAGATCAGTAAACCCGAAGGGAGCATAGAAGAACAGGTCGGCGCGCTCATTGCAGCGGGAGTCAGCAAAAAAGACGCGATAAAACAGGTAGCCAAAGCAAACGGCGTGCCTAAAGATATTGTATACAAAAAATTTATATGAGGACGATTTCATGCCTAAAGCGATAGAGATAACAGGTCTTAAAAAATATTTCGGAGAAGTAAAAGCCGTTGACGATATTTCTTTTGAAGTCGAAAGAGGCAGCCTATTTGCTTTTCTCGGGCTCAACGGCGCGGGAAAGAGCACTACGATAAACATTATATGCACTCTTCTCAAAAAAGACGGCGGCAAGGTATCCGTGGCAGGTATCGACATAGATAAAGATCCTGTGGCGATCAGAAAAAAGACAGGGGTCGTGTTTCAAGGCTCTATACTTGACGAAAAACTTTCCGTAAAGGACAACCTGTCGGTAAGGGCGAGTTTTTACGGCTTGTACGGAGAAAAATGGAACAAAAGGCTTGCAGAACTCGACGACCTTCTCGGTATAAGAGAAATGCTCAAAAGACCTTACGGCAAACTGTCTGGAGGGCAGAGGCGCAGAGTCGACGTTGCGAGAGGGCTTATAAATTCTCCCGAGATACTCATACTCGACGAGCCGACCACGGGACTCGATCCGCAGACGAGAAAGACTGTATGGCAAGTCATAGAACGACTCAGACAAGATACGGGCATGACTGTATTTCTGACTACGCATTATATGGAAGAGGCGAGGGGTGCGGACGATGTAGTCATACTCGATTCGGGCAGGATCGCGGCAAAAGGCTCTCCCGTAGAACTCAAGAACAAATATTCAAAAGACAGACTTATAGTCTACCGCGCCAAAAGCGAAGAGGCTGACCGCGCCTTTGAAAAACTCGATTATGTATACGACAACAACTCCTACGAAATAACCGTCGGCGGAGGAGAAGACGTAAAACGCATACTCGCCTTAAACGGCGGACTGATCGAGGATTTCGAAGTGATAAAAGGCGATATGGACGACGTTTTCCTTAACGTTACAGGCAAAAAACTGACGGGAGGAGAGCAATGAAAGCAGATAAATTCAAAGACGGAGCGGTAACTCTTTCAAAACTCGTGGAAAGAAGTCTGAAGATTTTTCTCAAAGACAAAGTCGGCGTGTTTTTCTCTCTGCTTGCGCCGCTTATCGTACTCGTGCTTTACGTCCTTTTTCTGGGTGATCTTCAGATGGACGGAATAAAGTCGGCGTTCGAAGGCGCGCCGATAGACGAGAAACTGCTCAGGAATTTCGTCGATTCATGGATGCTTGCGGGCGTGGTTTCCGTGGCTTGCATTACCGTGTCGTTTTCGGCGCAGGGCATAATGATACAGGATAAGGAAAAGGGCGTGCTTTCCGACATGCTTGCGTCGCCCGTTTCGCGCGGACTGATAGAAACGGGCTATCTCATATCCAATTTCGTCGTTACGCTTTGCATTTCGCTTATAGTCCTTGCCGTTGCGTTTATATATCTTGCGATTACGGGCTGGACGCAGAGTTTTGCCGACGTGATATGGCTCATCGCGCTTACGGTGATGTCCGTTCTGTCTTCGAGCATACTTTCCACGCTGATATGTTCGGCGTTGAAGACGAGCTCCCAGCACAGCGCTTTTGTCGGTATCATGAGCGCGGTTATCGGTTTTCTCGTCGGAGCTTATATGCCGCTTTCTGCATTTCCGAAAGGAGTGCAGTACGTCACTTTGTTCGTCCCCGGCACATATTCGGCGTCGCTTTACCGCAACCTTTTCATGAGCGGCGCGCTTGAGAAGATAGACAAGGCTTTACCCGGTGCGGGAGAGGGACTCAAGGATTCTTTTTCTATGGAACTCGACTTTTTCGGCAAGACGATAGGAGCGGATGTACAGGCGGTCATATTCGCTGTATTTATCGCTGCTACGTTTGCCGTATTGCTCGGACTTTCGGTTGCCCGCGCGATAGCGAGGAAGAAGAAAAACGCAAAAAACTGAATATATTTATTCGCAATGTATAGAACCGCGGAGAGATAAAAGCTCCGCGGTTTTTATATCGTCAGATAAACCTGCACAAAAGGCAAGCGAATATCGCGCCGAGATAACACGAAAACAGAGATACGGGGATAGCGTATCTGAGTTTCTTTACTTTGGTGGTCGAGAAATAGACGGTAGCAATATAGAATACCGTTTCGCTCGCTCCGACGATGACCGATCCGCAACGTGCGATATAACTGTCTGCGCCGTAGGTCTTGTAGATGTTTTCGAGTATCGCTATCGAACCGTTGCCCGAAAGAGGACGTATCACGACGAGTTCGCAAAGCTCCGTAGGTATGCCGAAGAAGTTGAATACGGGCGCGAGAAAACGGCTTGCGTATGCATTGAGTCCGCTGAGAGAAAAGAGCTCTACCGCGATAAGCACCGCGCAGATATACGGGAATATCGACAGTATGAGCTGTACGCTCTGGCGACTGCCTTCCACAAAGCTGTCGTACACTCCGACCTTTTTGACGTATCCGATTATCAATACTATGATAATGAACACGGGCAGGATAAATTGACTCACTTGAACGTTGCTCCTCTCAGAGGTTCTGGCAAAGTTTGCTGAGCTTTCTTTTTGCCTTTGGAAGGCAAAGAAAGTACTTTGCACAGTATCACGCCGCATACCGTGGATATCAGCGTTGCGAGCAATGAGGGCAGTATAATGTCGGACGCGCTCGCAGAGCCGTAGGATGCGCGCAGTCCGATTATCGTTGCTGGCAAGAGCTGTATGCTCGTCGCGTTTATCACCATAAACAGGATCATATTGTCAGTCGCTTTTTCCGACCCGTCCTGCATGCCTTCCATCGCTTTGATGCCGAGCGGAGTCGCGGCACTGCCCATGCCGAGAAGATTTGCCGAAAAGTTGAGGGTGATAAACTCGCGCGTCTTTTCGCTTTCTCCTTTGAAAAGCCGCTTTGTCAGAGGCGAAAACAGCTTGTCTAACGCACGGTTCATACCTATTTTCTGCATTATGTCGAGTACGGACAGCCATATAGCGTATATGGCGCAAAGTTTGACCGCAAGCGAGATCGCGCCTCCCGCGCCGTTTATCATTATCGAAAACGCGCTGTCGGGAGAAACCACGGTAAGCAATATGAGCGACGCGACCGTCATTATAAAAAACATTGTGTTCATAGCATCCTCGCTTAGATTTTATTTGAAAAACCGAGCTCTTATGACGTTTTTTGCATTTTAGCGTCGCATCATATTGCGGGCGCAGGCGTTTTTTGTTTTACTTTTGCGTCTGCCCGCGCTATAATAGGAAAGATAAAACCATAAAGAGGTGTGTCATGAAGGAAAAATATTACATCACGACAGCGATAGCGTATACGTCGGCAAAACCGCATATCGGCAATACTTACGAGATAGTTCTCGCCGATCTGCTTGCGCGTTTCAAGCGCAAGCAGGGTTATGACGTCAGACTGCAGACGGGTACGGACGAGCACGGAGAAAAAATTCAGCAGAAGGCAGAGGCGGCAGGTACGACGCCTAAGGCTTACGTCGACAAGACGGCGGCGGAGATCAAACGCATCTGGGATCTGATGAATTCGAGTTACGACAAATTTATCCGCACCACCGACTCTTATCACGAGGAGCAGGTGCAGAAGATATTCGAAAGACTTCTCAAACAGGGAGATATATACAAAGGCGAGTACAAGGGCTGGTATTGCACCCCTTGCGAATCCTTCTGGACGGAAAGTCAGCTCGTGGACGGCAAATGTCCCGACTGCGGCAGAGAGGTAAAGCTCGCTAAAGAAGAGGCGTATTTCTTCAGGATGAGCAAATACGCAGACAAGCTCATGCAGTATTACACCGAGCATCCCGAGTTCATCATGCCCGTATCTCGTAAAAACGAGATGGTCAACAACTTTCTCAAGCCGGGGCTTCAGGATCTTTGCATAAGCCGTACCTCTTTCTCGTGGGGTATACCCGTAAAGAGCGACCCGAGGCATGTCGTATACGTCTGGCTGGACGCGCTCACCAACTATATCACGGGGCTCGGCTACGACGCCGACGGCAACAGCGGAGAACTCTACAAGAAATATTGGCCGGCGGACGTGCACATAATCGGCAAGGACATCGTGCGTTTTCACACGATATATTGGCCTATATTCCTTATGGCTCTCGGCGAGCCGCTCCCCAAACAGATATACGGACATCCGTGGCTTTTGCAGGACGGCGGCAAGATGAGCAAGTCAAAAGGCAACGTGATATATGCAGACGACCTCGTCGACGTTTTCGGCGTGGATCCCGTCAGATATTTCCTGCTTGCGCAGATGCCTTACGACAACGACGGACAGATATCCTGGGAGGCGGTGTGCGAAACCGTAAACAGCGAGCTGGCAAACGTCTACGGCAATCTCGTAAAGCGCACGCTTGCGATGAACAACAAATACTTCGGCGGCATTGTTGAAAACAAGGGCGTCAAAGAAGATCCCGACGACGATCTTATCGCGGTAGCTACGGGCACATACGCAAAGGTTGCGGCAAAGATCGACGCTTACAGAGTCGCGGACGCGGCTGAAGACATAATGAATCTGTTCCGCCGTGCCAACAAATATATCGACGAAACGGCGCCGTGGGTGCTCGCAAAGGACGAGTCTAAGAAAGACAGACTTGCGACCGTGCTCTACAATCTTACCGAAACGATAGTTATCGGATCTTCTATGCTGACCTGCTTTATGCCTACGCTTGCGGAGAAAGTCATCGCTCAGTGTTCGACGGTTTGCCGCGACTTTGGCGATCTCGATAAATTCGGACTGCTTGCAAACGGTACTAAGACGGCTGAAAATCCCGAAACGCTGTTTGAAAGACTCGACGTAAAAGAAGTTACCGAAAAGGCTAACAAGATGTACGAAGAGAGAAACGCAGCCAAGGCTCAGCCTGCTCCCGCAAAAGAGGAGAAAGAAGAAAAACCCGCCGAGATAACCATAGACGATTTTGCAAAAGTCGAACTCAAGGTAGGCAAGGTGCTCGAGTGCCGCAAGGTGGAAAAAGCGGACAAGCTGCTTTGCTCTAAGATAGATCTCGGAGAAGAAAAACCGCGCACGATAGTCAGCGGTATAGCAAAGTGGTACACGCCCGAAGAGATGGTCGGCAAAAACGTAGTCGTCGTTGCCAATCTCAAACCCGTCAAACTGCGCGGCATACTCAGCGAAGGCATGGTGCTCTGCGCTGAGGACAAAGACGGCAATCTCAAGCTCGTCGCTCCCGAGGCGGCTATGGCTGCGGGCAGTGAAATAAGATGATAATCGACTCTCACGCGCATATAACGGAAGAAAGCCTGAGAGAAGATGCGCCGCGTATAATAGCGGACATGAAAAAGGACGGGCTGCTTGCGATAGTAGAGGTAGGCTGCGACTTCGACACTTCGCGCGACGCGATCGAAATAGCGGAAAAGAACGACAACGTCTTCGCGCTCGTCGGTACGCATCCCGAGTTTGCCGCGGTATACGGCGACAGAGAACGCGAATTCTATCTCGAGACGGCAAAGCACCCCAAGGTGATAGGAATAGGAGAGATAGGTCTTGACTATTACTACGAAACGCCTGAAAGAGAAGTGCAGAAAAAAGCCTTCGTCGCGCAACTCGAGCTGGCACACGAGGCAAAGCTGCCGATATCTCTGCATATACGCGACGCTTACGGCGATCTGTTAAACATACTCAAAGACAACAGACATTATATTCAGCACGGCATGCTTATGCACTGTTATTGCGGCAGCAAAGAGTTTGTCAGAGAGCTTGCTCCGTTTGACAGCTATTTCGCTTTCGGCGGAGTGGTCACTTTCAAGAACGCAAAAAAAGACGATATACTGCGCGCCGTTCCGTCAGACAGGCTGATCGTAGAAACAGACTGTCCGTACATGACCCCCGTGCCGTTCAGAGGCAAGCGCAACGAGCCGAAATACGTCGTCAATACGGCTGAGTATATAGCAAACGCGCTCGGCGTCGACTATGAAGAATTTGAAAAACAGACGGTAAAAAATACGCTCTCGCTTTTCACAAAGATGAGGATAAAATAGATATGGCAAAGCAATACGTTTACGAAATAGACGGCAAGCTTTATGCAAACCTTACCAACAGGTGCTCGAACGCATGTACTTTCTGCGTGCGCAATTACGATACCGACCGCAGGAAACCGCACGGCTACGAAGGTTACGATCTGTGGCTGGACAAAGAGCCGTCGGCAGAAGAAGTCATCGACGCGCTTAACAAGTACGATCTTGCGTCGTATAAAGAACTCGTGTTCTGCGGATACGGAGAGCCTACTTACAGATTCGACGTGCTCGAAGAGGTCGCGGCTTACGCGCACAAAAAGGGTCTGCGCACAAGGATAAACACCAACGGACAAGCCAATGCGATACTCGGCAAAGATATCAGCGAAAGACTTTGCAAGGCAATCGACGTGATAGGCATAAGCCTGAACGAAGTCACGCCCGAAAAATACGACGCGATATGCCGCAGCGTATTCGGCAAAAAAGCCTTCGATATAATGATAGAGTTTGCCAAGCTGTGCGTATCTCACGGGGGTAACGTTGTGTTTTCGGTAGTGGACTGCATAGGTAAAGAAGACATAGAAAAAGCGCGCGGGATCGCAGATTCGGTCGGAGCAAAACTACGCGTCAGGGAAATGATAGATGAGTGAGATAAAAGGCATACTCTTAAAGAATTCTTTCAGATTCAATAAGAGATACGGACAGAATTTCATAACGGATATAAACCTTCTCGATGCGATAGTGTCGGACGCGGGAGTTACTGACGAGGACATCGTGCTCGAGGTCGGTCCGGGTGCGGGAACGCTCACATCCAGGCTTGCGCGGGCGGCTAAAAAGGTGGTAGCCTACGAGATAGACGAAAATCTGCGCCCCGTACTTGCCGAAACGCTTGCGGACTGTCCCAACGCCGAAGTAGTTTTCAAAGACATTGCAAAAGTCAGCGACGACGAACTTCTTGAAAAGACGGGCAAGGACTACAAGCTCGTGGCAAATCTGCCGTACTATATAACTACGCCCGTTTTAATGCGTTTTATAGAGTGCGAAAACAAGCCTCGCAGCATAACCGTCATGGTTCAGAAAGAGGTAGGAGAAAGACTTGTCGCTAAGGCAGGCACCGCAGAGTACGGCGCGGTCACCGCGGCGGTAAGGCTCGAGGGTGAGGCGAGGATAACCCGTATCGTTCCGCGCACTCTTTTTTATCCCGTGCCCAACGTCGACAGCTGCGTGGTCACCGTAGAAACGGACGGCAGATACGATAACGAAGACAAACAGAAGATAAAGAAACTCATACGCGCCGCGTTTGCAATGAGGAGAAAAACTCTTGCCAACAATCTTGCGGAAGCCTTCGGCATAAGCAAGGAAAACGCTGTCAAAGCCATAGAAGACGCAGGTTTTTCCGCATCTGTAAGAGGAGAAACTCTGAGCGTGGACGACTTCGTAAAACTGAGCAGATTTATTTGACCCGTGTAGGTTATTTCTATATTAAAAGAATATTCCGCCTTTGCTGAGGTGGATTTTTTTTATTGAAAAAACGCAAAAAATGTTGAATTTTATTCTTTTTTGCGCGGCGTTATACGTCGCGGTATTTCCGCATATATTATGACAACGAGAAAAAGCGGAGGTATGAAAATGATATTGGTAAAAAAGACGGCAGTGCTTTCGCCGCGCGGCGTAAACGGACTGTGCGGCGTGGCAAGGTTCGAGTGTTTCAAAGACAGATCGAGCGTTAAAATAAACGTCAACGGAGGCAGAAAAGATCTCTATACTGTCATAGCGGTAGGAGAAGAAAAGCGCGCGGTAAGACTTTGCGGCGACAGGATATATCTTGCGCGCACCGACTTGTCGGGCGATTGTGCGGTGCTTGTCGCTGACGGCAATTGCAATGTGTATTGTACGGGCGCAACCGTATGCGATTACGATTATACGCCTCTTCTCGAATTTCTGACAGTGGCTCTCGGCAGCGCAGAGGAGAACGCAGAAGAATCAGCAGGAAATAAAAAGCATGCAGCTGAAGAAATCAAGACGGACGCAAAAAAAGAAGTCAGCGCGACTGCCGAAATAAAAGAAGAGAAAGACGTAAAGGATTCTGAAAACAAGAACGAAACGGAAAGTCCCGTAACCGTTGAAGAAAAACCTTCTTCTGACGTGGCGGCAACTGTTGAAACGCAGGGAAATGCTGAAAACACAGAAACCGAGAAAACGGCAAAGCAGGCTGTAAATACGTCCGAATCTGTAAAAACAGAGCAGGCGACAGCCGAAAGCGGAGAGATCAAAGAAAGATTTTTCGACAGGATAGCAGATAAAATAGAAAAGCTTTTTGAAGAAAACAGACCCGACGCCGAATTGTCGCAGCTCATACCCGAGTCGCGTTGGGCGAGAGTGAATACGGAAGACGGCTGGTACGTCGTGGGCATAGTGGGCGATCCCGCAGAGTTTATCTGCTACGGCATACCCGACGACAACGCGTCCGATCCCCCTGCCGAAGACGAGGGATGCAGACAGTGGCTCGAGGTAGAAAAGGGCGGCAGAGGTTATTGGATGATGTATCAGTCCGCAGAAAACGGAGAAACGCTTACGGCGATCTGAAGATTTTATTTTTACTCTTTCCGCGCTGCGTTTTGCGGCGCGGAATCCGCGTTTTTTACGATTTTTCCCTTTTTAGTTGCGATAATTTACTTTTAAGGTTGATGTGTAAAATATAAGTAAGAAGTATTTTTCGCGCGTAGTAACGGTTTGACAACGGGCGCACACGCGCATAAAATGAAAGGTACCAATCAAGGGAGTTACTTTCATGCTTAAGCTTGTTGACATCAGAAAAGATTACAAAGCGGGCGACAGCGTCGTCCACGCTCTCAAAGGGATCAACCTTGCGTTCAGACGCACGGAGTTTGTGTCCATACTCGGACACAGCGGTTGCGGCAAGACTACCATGCTCAACATAATAGGCGGTCTTGACAGATACACGTCGGGAGATATGTTTATCGACGGAGTTTCGACCAAGAAATACAAGGACGTAGACTGGGATACATACCGCAACATCAAAATAGGTTTCGTCTTTCAGAGTTACAATCTGATACAGCATCTGACTATACTCGACAACGTCGCTATGGCACTGACTTTGTCGGGTGTCGGACTTTCTGAGCGTAAAAGACGCGCAGAAGAGGCTTTGAAAACGGTCGGACTCGAAGGACAGATGAAAAAACTGCCCAACCAATTGTCGGGCGGTCAGATGCAGAGAGTTTCTATTGCCCGCGCGATAGTAAACAATCCCGAGATCATACTCGCGGACGAGCCTACGGGCGCGCTTGACAGCACTACGAGCGTTCAGGTCATGGAACTGCTCAAGGAGATTTCGCGCACAAAGCTCGTCATAATGGTAACGCACAACCAAGAGCTCGCAGAAAAATATTCTACCCGTATCGTAAGCGTGAAAGACGGCGAGATCGTAGGAGATACGATGCCTTACGAGGGCGAAGAAGAAATCGCATCCGAAGAATTCAATGTTACCGTAAAGGAGAAGAAAAAGAAACTCAAGAAGAGCTCTATGAGCTATTCCACCGCGATAAAGCTCTCTTTCAAAAACCTTATGACCAAAAAGGGCAGGACGCTCATGACTTCTATCGCGGGCAGTATAGGCATAATAGGCGTATGCCTCGTGCTTGCGATCTCCAACGGATTTACCAATTACGTCAACGACCTTCAGCAGACCGTTCTTGCCGGTTATCCCGTACAGATAGCGCAGGAAACCATGGATATGAACGGGGCCCTCGGCGCGCTTATGGGCGGTACTGCAGGCAACAATAACAAGGTACAATATCCCGAAGACGATTTTATTTATCAGTACAATCCTTCCGACACATGGGATAAACTTATTATCGAAAACGATTTCGGACAGGATTATATAGACTACGTCGATAAAGTCAAGGAAAAAGGCTGGGCAAACAGCGTAACATATTCATACGGTATGCAGACCGCGGTAATAGGAAAGACCGCAAAAGGCAGCAAGACCACTTATACAAAAGTAAATCCCGTAAAGACTGCGAACGATATCGTGGGCGGAATCATGGGCGTTTCGTCTGCGAATATCGGTTGGAGCGAAATGATTGGCGGCGAAGATTTCATACTTACGCAATACGATCTCATAGCAGGCACTTTCCCGCAGGATAAGACTCAGGTCATACTCGTAGTAGACTCTTACAATCAGGTCAATATCAACGTACTTGCGGGACTCGGATTTGCGGATACGCAAAAGCAAGTGGCTTTCGAGGATATCGTCGGCGTAAAACTGCGCATGGTTTCCAACGACGAAATATACGTCAGGGACGAAGACGGACTGTTTGAAGAAAAGACGTCGAGCGACGCTCTCGGCGAACTGTACAATGCGCCAGAAAGCGACACAAATTTCGAGCTCGAGGTCGTAGGCGTATTAAGACCTAAAAAGGATACGCAACTCGCGCTTTTGTCGTCGGGCATCAATTATACGAGCGAACTGACGCAGTATATGCTCGGCGTAAACTCTCAGTCCGAGATCGCGCTGGCACAGACCGAAAGCACAGATAAAAACGTCATTACGGGCGAGGCTTTCAACAAGACCGATACATACCGCAAGGCAATGCAGAAACTCGGTGCAGACTCGACTCCTACGGGCATGAACATATATCCTAAAGACTTCGAAGGCAAAGAGGCTATAATAAATTACCTCGACGCGTGGAATAACGATAATCCCGACAAAGAAGTAATCTACGTCGATATGTCCGAGATGGCGACGAGCATGCTCAACGAGATAATCAGGATAATATCGATAGTGCTCGTATGTTTCGCGGCGACATCGCTTGTCGTTTCGTCGGTAATGATCGGCATAATCACATACGTTTCGGTAGTCGAGAGAACGAAAGAGATCGGCATATTGAGAAGTCTGGGCGCGAGAAAGGTGGATATCTCCAACGTTTTCAACGCAGAAACGTTTATAATAGGTCTGCTTGCGGGTATAATCGGCGTTATCGTAACGTACATACTCAGCATCCCCGTAAACCTGATAATATACAGCCTGGTCGAGATAAATTCTCTGTGTCAGCTGTCGCCGTGGCACGCGCTGCTTATGATAGTCGTGAGCTTTGCGCTCACCATGATAGCGGGACTTGTTCCTTCGTCGGTGGCTGCAAAGAAGGATCCCGTCGAGGCTCTCAGAACGGAGTAATGCAGGCGTCTGTCCGGGAGTAAAACAAGCGCAACCTGTAAAAAATAACCAAACAGCATAATCAATCGGCGTTTCAACCGCAGAAAACGGCAGGAGCGCCGATTTTATAATATATTGTTTTACAAAAACGGCGAAAAGTTAAAAAAATAAGCAAAAAAGAGCAGTCAAGTATTTGCTATTTGACAAACTATTATATATAATAGTGTTGTCGTTATTTGCGGCGGTTATTTCGGAGGTACATATGAGAATTACCGAGAGCAAAAAGATCACGGATTTCTTCGGTTGCCATGTCTTCAACGACAGCGTAATGAAGAAATATCTGTCTGCCGATACTTACAAAGAACTCAAAGAAGTCATCGATCAGGGCAAACCGCTCGAAAAAGAGCTTGCAAACAAAGTCGCAGAGGCTATGAAAGAGTGGAGCTGCGAAAACGGCGCGACTCACTATACGCATTGGTTTCAGCCTCTGACGGGTACGACTGCCGAAAAGCACGACAGTTTTATATCTATCGACAAAAACGGCAATCCTATCCTCGAATTTACGGGCAGCAATCTGCGCAAAGGCGAGGCTGACGCATCGAGTTTTCCGTCAGGCGGCATAAGAGCGACTTTCGAGGCGCGCGGCTATACCGCATGGGACTGTTCTTCTCCCGCATTTATCAAAAAGCCCAAAGACGGCGCAGGCGTGCTCTGCATACCTACGGCGTTCTGTTCTTATACGGGCGAAGCTCTCGACAAGAAGACTCCGCTTCTCAAGTCGATGGAGGCTATCAACAAAGAAGGCCTCAGACTTCTCAAAATACTCGGCGTAGAGGCACACAGAGTTATTGCCAACGTCGGTGGAGAGCAGGAATATTTCCTCGTAGACAAGAAGGATTTTGACAGAAGATACGACTTAGAGTTTACGGGCAGAACGCTTTTCGGCGCGATGCCGCCCAAAGGTCAGGAGAAAAACGATCAGTATTACGCAAGCATAAGGGACAGGGTCAGCGATTTCATGGCGGATCTCAACGAAGAGCTGTGGAAGCTCGGCATCACTGCCAAGACTCAGCACAACGAAGTAGCTCCCGCTCAGCACGAGCTTGCGCCTATATTCTGTCAGGCAAATATCGCTACCGATCAGAACCAGCTCATCATGGAAACCATGAAGAAAGTCGCGGATCAGAGAGGTCTTTCGTGCCTTCTTCACGAAAAGCCGTTCGCGGGCATAAACGGTAGCGGCAAGCACTGCAACTATTCTCTCGGCACGGATACGGGACTCAATCTTCTCAAGCCGGGCAGCAATCCCGCAGAAAACAAGGTGTTTTTGTTGTTCTTCCTCGCAGTGATAGCGGGCGTGGACGAATATTACGATCTGCTGCGCATGAGCGCGTCCAGCCTCGGCAACGATTGGCGACTCGGCGGACACGAGGCTCCTCCGTCAATAATCTCTGTATTTATCGGCGGCGATATGCAGACTCTGCTCGACGATATCAGCGAGGGACATACGATCGCGAGCGCGACCAAACAGTATATTAACATGGGCGTGAGTTATGTAGCTCAGCCCAAGAAAGATACGTCCGACCGCAACCGCACGTCGCCGTTTGCGTTTACGGGCAATAAGTTCGAGTTCAGGATGGTAGGCAGCTCTGCAACGCTTTCTACGCCTACGCTTATCATGAACGCCATGACGGCAGAAATGATATCGAGGATGGCGGACAAGCTCGAGAACGTGCCCAAAAAGGATCTCGACAAAGCTATACTCGAACTTGTGAAGAATACTTACAACGAGCATAAACGCATTATATTCAACGGCAACAATTACAGCAAAGAGTGGGCGAAAGAGGCTAAAAAGCGCGGGCTCGATACCGCGACCAACAGCGTAGACGCTTACGAGGCAATGACAAAGCCCAAGAATATGGAGCTTTTCCTCAAGCACAATCTGCTGTCAGTGAAAGAGATGGAGAGCCGTCGCGCGATATATCTCGACAACTACGTCAAGAGCGCGAACATCGAGGCGGAAACCGCGCTCCTTATGGCAAGGAATCAGATCCTGCCCGCTGTGCTCAGATGGCAGTACACTCTCGCTAAACAGTTCAACGAGATAAGCAAGGTCGATGAGGAGTACGCGAGCGTACAGAAGACAATGCTCAAAAACGTCAGCGCGCTCGTCAAAGGACTCAAAGACAACATCGACGCGCTCCAGACGGCAAAAGACGGAGCCTTCGCGGCGACGGATACAAAGAAACAGGCTATACTTTTCAGGGACAGAGTAAAACTCGTCATGGAAAGACTGCGTGATTACGCAGACAAACTCGAAACGGTTACTCCCAAAGAAATGTGGCCGTTCCCGACATACGCAGACATACTTTTCTACGAATAATAAAGAGGTATTTATATATGAAAAAGTTGACATCTGAGCAACTCAGAAGCAGTTATCTTGAATTCTTCAAAGAGCGCGGACACGCGATAATACCGTCCGCGTCGCTTATACCGGAAAACGATCCGTCCGTATTGTTTACGACTGCGGGCATGCATCCGCTCGTGCCGTATCTTCTCGGACAGAAACACCCCGCGGGCAAACGCCTTACCGATGTGCAGAAGTGCGTGCGTACGGGCGATATCGACGAAGTCGGCGACGCAACTCATCTTACTTTCTTCGAAATGCTCGGCAACTGGTCGCTCGGCGATTACTTCAAAGAAGAGTCGATAGGTTTCTCCTTCGATTTTCTGACCAAAGTTCTCGAGATCCCCGTAGAAAAGATCGCAGTCACCGTATTTGCAGGTGACGAGGATTGCCCGAGAGATACGTTTGCGGCAAGCGTATGGGAAAAACACGGTATCCCCAAAGAGAGAATATTCTATCTTCCCAAGAAGAACAACTGGTGGTATGCAGGTCCTACGGGTCCGTGCGGCAGCGATACCGAGATATTTATAGATACGGGCAAGCCCGCTTGCAGCGATCACTGCGATCCTTCATGCGACTGCGGCAAATGGGTCGAGATCTGGAACAACGTGTTTATGGAGTTCAACCGTACCGCTGACGGCAAGTTCGAGCCGCTCAAGCAGAAGAACGTCGATACGGGCATGGGTCTTGAGCGTACCGTCTGCATGATAAACGGACTCAAGAGCGCGTACGAAACCGATCTCTTTGCAGACGTTATCGCAAAGATTTCCGAAGAGAGCGGCAAGAAGTACGGTGAAAACGAAGAAGACACGAGAGGTATCAGAATCATTGCGGACCATATCCGTACCGCGACTTTCCTCATCGGCGACGAGCGCGGCGTCGTACCGTCCAACGTCGATCAGGGATACGTTCTGCGCCGCCTTATCAGAAGGAGCGTAAGATTCGCAAGACAGATCGGTTTCGACAGCACCAAGCTCGTTGAACTCGCAAAGATATATATTGAAAAATATAAGAACGTATATCCCGAGCTCGAAGTCAACGCTGCTAAGATAGTAGACGAACTCACCAAAGAAGAAGAACGTTTCTCCAAGACTCTCGAGAACGGACTCAAAGAGATAGAAAAGGTCCTCAAGTACGTTCAGGGCGATAAACTCAACGGCAAGACGGCTTTCAGACTTTACGATACCTTCGGTTTCCCGATAGAGATGACGGAGGAGATATGCAGAGAGCACGGCTTCGGAGTTGACAAAGAAGGCTACGACAAGGCTTTCGAAGAGCATCAGAAAAAATCTCAGGCAGGTGCGGAACAGAAGTTCAAAGGAGGCTTAGCGGATACTTCCAAGCGTACTACCTATCTCCATACCGCAACGCACATGCTGCTCGGCTCGCTCAAGAAAGTGCTCGGCAGAGAAGACATACAGCAGAAAGGCAGCAACATCACCGCAGAAAGACTTCGTTTCGACTTCAACTTCGACAGACCTCTTACCGAAGAAGAAAAGAAAGCGGTCGAGGATGCAGTCAACGACGCTATCGCTAAAGACATCCCCGTCGTATGCGAAGAGATGACCGTCGAAGAGGCTCGCAAGCAGAACGCGGTCGGCGTATTCGGCAGCAGATACGGCGAGATGGTGAAGGTTTATACCATAGAGGGCGTAGACAAAGAGATATGCGGCGGTCCTCACGCAGAGCATACGGGACAGCTCGTGCATTTCAGGATTCTCAAAGAGCAGTCCTCCAGTGCAGGCGTGCGCCGCATAAAGGCGACGATAGACGCGGAGTAAATATTCCATGGAAGTCGCTTGTTAATTTGAAAACAAGCGACTTTTTATGGCGCAAAACATATTGCTTTAATTTTTTATATTAATTTGATGATATAGTATAAACAGCATAAGGGGGGAACTTTTTATGAGACCGTATCAAGTATGGCTAATTCAAGATTTAATTGAAAAGAACAAAAGAGTATTTAAAATTCCTGTTTATCAAAGAAATTATGATTGGGGAGATGTTCAATGTATAAAGTTATTTGAAGACATCATGGCTGCTTTTCATAATGACAGGAAACATTTCACAGGTAGCATAGTCTACATTAAAGGTGAGCATAATTATAGTGGACTGGACGAAGTTATGCTTATTGACGGTCAACAAAGAATAACTACAATTTTCATTCTGCTTAAAGCCATTTATGAAAAAGCAATTGATTTAAATGAAACCAGAATAGTAGACGAATTAAAAGATTATCTTTTCAACAGAAATTGCGCGGAAGAATATAAATTGAAATTGAAGCCTGTCAAAGAGGATGATAAACAATTTCAAGCGTTGATGCAGAATGATTTTGAAAAACTTTCAGCTGACAGCAATATATATAAGAATTACAAATTATTTATAAAACTCATAAATAGTGAACTTAGCGCAGGTTTACTTTTGCGTGATATTATGGAAGGGCTAAAACGTCTTGAAGCAATTGAAATTGTTTTAGATAAGTCTCAAGGAGACGACCCTCAAACTATATTTGAAAGCATTAATTCAACAGGTTTGGATTTGTCGTTGGCAGATTTAGTGCGCAATTACGTTTTGATGAGCGATGAAAATCAAGAAACGCTGTATGAAAAATATTGGCTTAGATTAGAACAGACGTTATCTACAGAAAATTTAGCAGATTTTATAATCACTTTTTTAAATTTTAAGATGTCTGAAAGCGTTACTCAAAATAATGCTTATATTAAATTTAAGCAATTATATACAGATAAAAAATACACCAATGAAACAATGCTTTCTGATTTGTTGCATTATTCAAAATATCAAGCGCTATTTATAGGGAAAAGCAACAAATATTCGCAGAGAATCAACGAATATATGCTTGATTTCAGATTGTTGGATCAAAGCACTATATACATTTTTCTTTATTCTATATTTGATGACTTTGAAAATCACGTATTGGATGAAAATGCACTTTGCGATATTCTTGAGTTTTTCAGGGCATATTGTATCAGAAGAATTATTTGCGAAGTTCCATCAAACAGCTTAAGAGGTTTGTTTAAAACTCTATACAGAAGATTATTCTCTGAAGATACAGAGCATATGTATGAAAAAATTTACAGCTTTTTTGTAGGATTGCGTTCTAAGGACAAAATACCCGAAGATCTTGAATTTAAACAAAAGCTGATTTCGGGGAATTTATATAATAAGAAAAAAGTTTGCAAGTACTTGCTTGCTTCTATTGAAAATAAAAACTCAAAAGAAGTAATAGATATTCAGGATTTAACTATTGAACACGTGTTGCCGCAGAAAGAGAATGCTTCTTCTTGGGTAAAGGCTTTAGGAGAAAAATATAAAGAAATATATAATACTTTTCTTCATACATTAGGCAATCTGACTATTACTGGTTATAATGGGGAGCTTGGGACAAGGTCTTTTGATGAAAAGAAAGAAATCATTCGTACTTATTCAAAAGCTAATAGATTGAATTCCGATATTTTAAACCAGCCAAAATGGGACGATGTGTCAATTAAGAACAGAGCGAGAAATTTGGCAGAACGAATAATGGAGATGTTCAGATATAAAGTTCCCGCAATTGTTTTCAAAGGACTTTCTAATGATGAGAAATTGACATTTGATGATATGGATATAGCGGTGGGCAAAAAACCCGTTTCAGTATCTGTTTGCGGCGAAATAAGAGAAGTATCGTCCTTTGCTGAAATGTTAACTACATGCGTGCTGCTTTTAAGCGATCTGGATATAAAAATCATGGCCAGATTAGCAAACACGAATTTTAAAATCAAATATGCTGACAGAACCTACATTACCAACGATGAAAATTTATTAAGGAGACCAAAGGAAATAGGCAATACAGGCATATATTATGAAACGAATCTGAGTGCAAAGAATATTCTGCAATTCATAAAAGAATTATTGGATCGTTACGGGTTAGACAGAGAAGACTTTTATTTTACTATAGAAAAAGAAAAATAATAAGAAGCGGGCGATTAATTCGTCCGCTTCAATCATGTTTTTATAGATAAGTATTGAGAAAAACGGGTGTTACAGCAATGTGATGCCTTGTGCTTTGCAGTCTCTGACCATTTCTTCCGGCCATATGGATGACTGAACTTCTCCGATATGGCGTTTGCGCAGCATGAACATGCAAAGTCTTGACTGACCTATGCCGCCGCCGATAGTGAGGGGAAGCCTGTCTTCCATAAGAGCTTTGTGGAAGGGATAGGAGAGCCTCTGAGTCTGTCCTTCGATCTCGAGCTGTCTTACGAGAGATTCTTTGTCTACGCGTATGCCCATGGACGAGATCTCGAAAGCTCTGTCGAGTACGGGATAGTAAAGCACGATGTCGCCGTTGAGAGCCCAATCGTCGTAGTCGGGAGCTCTGCCGTCGTGCTTTTTGCCGCTTCTGAGCTTGCCGCCTATCTGCATAAGGAACATTGCTCCGCATTTTTTTACGAAAGCCGTTTCTCTTTCGGACGGAGCGATGTCGGGATACATATCCTCGAGCTGCTGCGTGGTTACGAAGGTTATCTTGTCGGGAAGAGATGTCGTCTTTTCTCCGAAATGTCCCTCGAGAGCGTTCATGCACTCTTTGAGAGCCTCGTAAATCTTTTCAACGGTAGCTTTGAGATATTCTTCGTTTCTGTCCTCGCGGGTAATGACCTTTTCCCAATCCCACTGGTCTACGTAGATAGAGTGCAGATTGTCGCATATCTCGTCGCGGCGTATCGCGTTCATGTCGGTGTAAAGACCGCTTTGCGGCTCGAAACCGTATTCGTGCAGGGCAAATCTCTTCCATTTTGCGAGGCTGTGCACGACTTCGGCGACCTTGCCCGTCTGTTTTATGTCGAAAGAAACTGCGCGTTCGACGCCGTTGAGGTTGTCGTTGAGTCCGCTTTCTTCGAGTACGAAAAGGGGTGCGGATACGCGCGTGAGGTTGAGCTTGGACGCGAGAAGACGTTCAAAGCTGTCTTTCAGATATTTGATTTTGATTTCTGTTTCCAACAGTCCTGTCATATATTATTCAAACTCCGTTTTGTTTACGCTCTCGGGTACGGGGCAGGGATATTTGCCCGTAAAGCAAGCCTTGCAGAACGCGACCTTGCTGAATTTAGCGATCTCGTCAACGCTGTCCGTGTCGAGGAATCCGAGAGAATCTGCGCCTATCTTTCTGCACAACTCGTCGTGAGTGTAGTTTACGCTCGCAAGCTGACTTCTGTCGGGGATATCGGTGCCGAAGAAACAGGGGTAGATGAACTTGGGGCTGCTGATACGTACGTGGACTTCAGTCGCGCCGCCCTTTTTGAGCATCTTGATTATGTTGGCGAGGGTAGTGCCTCTGACTATAGAGTCGTCGATGACGATAACGCGTTTGCCGTCGATGTTGGCTTTGAGGACGTTGAGCTTGAGTGCAACGCTCCTTTCTCTCATTGCCTGCGAAGGCTGGATAAAGGTACGACCGATATATCTGTTTTTGATAAGTCCTACGCCGTAGGGGATACCGCTCTGTATAGAATATCCGATCGCGCTGGAAAGACCGCTGTCGGGCACGCCGATTACGACGTCCGCCTCGACGGGGTGCTGTTTAGCAAGCATCTTGCCTGCCTCTACGCGAGCCTCGTTTACGCTCTGTCCGTCTATAACGCTGTCGGGACGCGCAAAGTAGATATGCTCGAATATGCACAGCGCAGAAGGCTGATTGCAATAATCTTCGATGCTGAATTCTTCATTTTGATTAACGACGTAGATCTCGCCGGGACGGATGTCTCTGACGAAAGTTGCGCCTACGGTATCGAGAGCACAGGATTCGCTTGCGAAGATAACGCTGTCCTTTATTCTGCCCATGCAGAGAGGACGGATGCCGTGCGGATCTCTGACCGCGATAAGTTTTCTCGGGCTCATGACGAGAAGGGAGAACGAACCTTCGAGCATCGGAACTACCGCTTTTACTGCCTCTTCGATAGATTTTGTGTGTATTCTCGCTTTAGCTATAAGGTAAGCGATGATCTCGCTGTCGTTGGTGGAGTGGAATATAGAACCTTGTTCGGAAAGCTCTTTGCGCAGTTTGTCCGCATTGCAGATGTTGCCGTTGTGAGCGATAGTCAGCGAACCTTTGTAATATTTAGCGCAAAGGGGCTGAGCGTTTTCCTGCGTATTGCTGCCGGTAGTCGAATATCTGACGTGACCTACTGCGATGTCACCGTCCATGGATATCATAGGCGAATCTTTGAAGACGTCGCTTACGAGTCCGAGGCTTTTCTGGATCACGACGTTGCCGTCCTTGTTGATCGCAATGCCCGCAGCTTCCTGTCCGCGGTGCTGAAGAGCGAAAAGACCGAAGTAGACGAGATTGCCGACCTGTTTGATATTGGATTTGTTATAGATACCGAAAATACCGCATTCTTCGTTGAGTTTACGCGACATATGATTTCCTCCGCAGAAAAAAATAATAATAGAATTATAGCACAAACACGCGATTATGTCATTTATTTGAAAGGGGTTGAAGGAGATAAAATCCATATTTTTTTGTGCACGCTTTAACGTGCCCGATATATCGCGCGCTATGCGTAAAATTTTACGAAATGTCTTGCGGTGGGGCGAGCTGTTATGATAATATTAATATAAAAGAATTTACAGGCGCGCATGCGTTACAGACGCGAAACACTCGCGCACGAGGATTTTTATGGATAAAGTTTATCTGATTTTGGAAAACGGTGACAAGTTTGAAGGCTACGGCGTCGGCGCGACCGGCGAGGTGATCGGAGAGGTGGTTTTCACCACTTCTATGGGCGGTTATCTCGAAACGGTTGCCGATCCTACCTATTCGGGACAGATCGTCGTGCAGACGTTCCCGCTTATAGGCAATTACGGTGACATACCCGAAGATTACGACGTTAAGTCGATAGATCTCGCCGGTTATGTATGCAGAGAAATGTGCGACGAGCCGTCCAATTTCCGCTGCAAAGGAAAGTTTGCGGACATGCTCAGGAAAAACGGCGTTATTACGCTGTGCGGAGTAGATACGCGTCGCCTGACCAAGACGATAAGAGAGAACGGAGTAATGAACGGTATCATCACGACAAATCCATGTCCAGATGCGGATACGATGAAAAAAGTGAAGGAATACCGTATCAAAGACGCAGTCGCCAAGACTTCTTGCAAAGAGGTGCAGACCTTCGGAGAAGGCGATAAAAATATCGCGGTCGTAGATTACGGCGAAAGCGCTAATCTCGTCGCCGAATTCGTAAAACGCGGCATGAAAGTTACGCGTTTCCCGCACGACGCAAAGGCGGAAGACGTGCTCGCAACCAAACCCGACGGAATAGTTCTTTCAAACGGCGCGGGAGATCCTGCGGAGTGCAAAGCGGAGGCGGCAGAGGCGGACAAGCTGCTCAGGTCGGGCATACCTATGCTCGCAGTCAGCCTCGGACATCAGATACTCGCGCTTTCGCAGGGAGGCAAGACGTATAAACTCAAGTACGGTCACCGCGGCGGCAACCAGCCCGTCAAAGAGGCTGCGGGAGAAAGGATATTCATCACGTCGCAGAACCACGGTTACTGCGTAGACAACAACGCTATCCCCGAAAACGCAAAACTGCTTTACGTCAACGCAAACGACGGCACCTGCGAAGGCCTTTCGTATAAGAACGCGGTTTCGGTACAGTTCCACCCGGAAGAGTGCGGCGGACCGCTCGATACGCAGTTTATCATAGAAAACTTTATCGCTAAGACGGAGGAGAAAAGATAATGCCACTCAATAAAGATATACACAAGGTAATGGTTATCGGCTCAGGTCCTATCGTAATAGGACAGGCAGCGGAATTCGACTATGCGGGCACGCAGGCATGCCGCGCGCTCAAGTCGGACGGACTCGAAGTAGTTCTCGTAAACTCCAACCCGGCGACGATAATGACGGACAATGCGGTCGCAGACAGGATATACATCGAGCCGCTCACTCTCAATACCGTCAAAAGAATAATAGAAAAAGAACGTCCCGACAGCCTTATGTCCACTATGGGCGGACAGAACGGACTTACGCTTTCGATGCAGCTCGCCAAAGAAGGATTCCTCGACAAGATGGGCGTAAAACTTCTCGGCGCAAGGCCCGAAACCATAGACAAGGCAGAGGACAGACAGGCTTTCAAAGACACGCTTGCAGAGATAAATCAGCCCGTCATCCCGTCCGAAGTCGTAAACGACCTCGAGGCAGGAAAGCGCGTCGCTAAAAAGATAGGTTACCCCGTCATCATACGTCCCGCGTTCACTCTCGGCGGCACGGGCGGCGGTATCGCGGGAAACGAAGAAGAATTCGAAGAAATCGCGGAAAACGGACTCAGAAGTTCTCCGATACACCAGATCCTCGTAGAAAAATGCATAAGCGGCTGGAAAGAGATAGAGTTCGAAGTCATGCGCGACAGCAAGGGCAACTGCATTACCATCTGCTCGATGGAAAACGTAGACCCCGTCGGCGTGCATACGGGCGACAGTATAGTCGTAGCTCCTACGGTCACTCTTGCAGAAAAAGAATTCCAGATGCTGAGGAGCGCAGCTCTCAAGATAGTAGACGCGCTCGGCGTAGAAGGCGGTTGCAACGTGCAGTTCGCGCTCAAACCCGACAGTTTCGAATACGCCGTCATAGAGGTCAACCCGCGTGTTTCGCGTTCTTCCGCGCTTGCTTCCAAGGCTACGGGTTACCCGATAGCGAAGGTCGCGACAAAGATCGCGATCGGATACACGCTCGACGAGATCCTCAACCAGGTCACGGGCACGACTTACGCTTGTTTCGAGCCGTCTGTCGACTATATCGTCGTCAAGTTCCCCAAATGGCCGTTCGATAAGTTCTTCTACGCAAGCCGCAAACTCGGCACGCAGATGAAGGCAACGGGCGAGGTCATGAGCATAGGCACGTCTTTCGAGCATGCCATACTCAAGGCGGTAAGAGGCGCGGAAATATCTCACGATACGCTCAACAGCGAAAAGTTTATCGCGATGACGGACGCGGAACTTTCCGAAAAGCTCAACGATTGCGACGATGAGAGAATATTCGCCGTTTACGAGGCTCTCAAGAGAAACTTCTCTGTCGACGAAATTTACAATAAGACCAAAATCGACAAGTGGTTCCTCAATAAATATCTCAACCTCGTGAAGATGGAAAGACGCCTTGCAAGCGAGCCGCTTACGGACGAGCTCTATCTCGAGGCAAAGAAAATGGGTTACCTCGACAAGACGATCGAGAGTTTCAGCAAGGACAAGATAAAGCACAAACGCTTTGCGTCGTATAAAATGGTCGATACCTGCGCGGCGGAGTTCAGCGCGCAGACGCCTTATTTCTATTCCACTTACGACGACGAGAACGAGGCGCTCGAGTTCCTCGAAAACAACAAGACGGACAAAAAGCGCATCGTGGTATTCGGCAGCGGACCTATCAGAATAGGTCAGGGTATAGAGTTCGACTACGCGTCAGTACACTGCGTGTGGGCACTCAAGGAAAAGGGCTACGAAGTCGTTATCGTCAACAATAACCCCGAAACGGTTTCAACCGACTTCGATACGGCGGACAGACTTTATTTCGAGCCGCTCACCAACGAAGACGTGCTCAGCATACTCAATACCGAAAAGCCTTACGGCGTAGTCGTGGCGTTCGGCGGTCAGACGGCGATCAAGCTCACCAAGATGCTGAAGGAAAAGAATATCCGTATACTCGGCACTCAGGCGGAGTATATCGATATGGCGGAGGACAGAGAAAAGTTTGACGAGCTGCTTGAAAAGCTCAACATCAAACGTCCCAAGGGCTTTACCGTAATGACAGAAGAAGAGGCTCTCCGCGTTGCCAACGAGATAGGTTATCCGACGCTTTTGCGTCCTTCTTACGTCCTCGGCGGACAGAACATGACGGTATGTTACAGCGACGCCGACGTAAAGGAATATATGGACGTTATTCTGGCGCAAGGCATAGAAAACCCGGTACTTATCGATAAATACCTTATGGGTAAAGAGCTCGAGATAGACGCTATCTGCGACGGAGAGGACATACTTATCCCGGGCGTCATGCAGCATATAGAGAGAACGGGTATCCACTCGGGCGACTCTATTGCGGTTTATCCCGCATGGAACCTCGGCGACGAGATGACGGAGCGTATCGTGGACTGTTCAAAACGTCTTGCGGTATCGCTGCATACGGTAGGTCTTGTCAATATCCAATACCTGATATATAAAGACGAGCTCTACGTCATAGAGGTCAACCCGAGATCGAGCCGTACTATACCGTACCTAAGCAAAGTTACGGGCGTTCCGATGGTAGATCTCGCTACGCGTGCGATACTCGGAGAAAAGCTCAAAGATATGGGATACGGCACTGGCCTTTACCCCAATTCTCCGTACGTTGCGGTCAAAGTGCCTGTATTCTCGTTTGAAAAGCTTACCAACGTCGACACTCAGCTCGGACCCGAGATGAAGTCTACGGGCGAAGTTCTCGGCATTGCGGGTACGCTGGAAGAGGCATTGTTCAAAGGCCTCGTCGCAGCGGGTTACAAGATGAAGAAGAAAGGCGGCATATTCATCACTGTAAGAGATCAGGACAAGAGCGAGATCGGAGAGATCGCGCAGAAGTTCGAAGACCTCGGCTATACGCTCTATGCTACCGCGGGTACCGCAAAGGTCATAAGAGATCTCGGCATGGACGTTATCGTGGTCGACAAGATACATCAGAATCACGAACACAACAACCTCACTCTTATCGAGAGCGGAAAGGTAAACTATATCATATCCACGTCGTCCAAGGGTAAGCTGCCTACGCGCGACAGTGTCAAGATAAGACGTAAAGCGGTCGAAAGAGCTATACCGTGCCTTACTTCGATAGATACGGCAAACGCCGTGGCAAACAGCCTTATGAGCAGATATTCGGAGTTCAATACCGAGCTTGTCGATATCAACAAGCTGCGCAAGGGCAAGACGCTCAGAAAGTTTACCAAGATGCACGGCGCAGGCAACGACTATATCTGTTTCAACTGCCTTGAAAGCCCGATAGACAGCCCCGAGATGCTCGCGATAAGATTGTCCGACAGATACACGGGCATAGGAGGCGAGGGCGTTATACTCATACTGCCGTCGAAGAGTGCGGATGCAAAGATGAGGATGTTCAATCTCGACGGAACCGAAGGAGAGATGTCTGGCAACGGTATCAGATGCGTTGCGAAATATCTTTATGACAACAACATCGTCCGTAAACGCGAATTCACGGTAGAAACGATATCCGGATATAAGGAAATAAGCATAAAGACTGAAAAGGGCGAGGCTACCTATATCACGGTCAACATGGGTGCGCCCGAACTCGACGCGGCAAAGATACCCGCTAAAGCAGAAGGAAAGATAATCGGCAGGAAGTATACTGTAGACGGTACCGAATACGATATCACCTGCGTAAACATGGGCAATCCGCACTGCGTTGTTATACTCAAGCATCTCGACCGTTTCGACGTCAACAAAGTCGGTGCGGCATTTGAAACGGATCCGCTTTTCCCCGAAAGAGTAAATGCAGAATTCGTCAAGGTGCTTGACGACCATACGCTCAAGATGAGAGTGTGGGAGAGAGGCAGCGGAGAGACCAGATCCTGCGGTACGGGAGCGTGCGCGGCGGTCGTGGCTGCCGTAGAGAACGGACTTTGCCCGAAGAACGAAGATATCACCGTAAAGCAGCTCGGAGGAGATCTCATCGTACGTTACTGCGACGACGCTGTTTACATGACGGGCACGGCGGTAAAAGTGTTTGACGGAGAGGTCGAGATCTGACCTGTATCGGATTTTCGGCAGCATAACGGTCAAGATAAAATCATTACATATTAAAGAAAAAGCGGGGTTTGCCCCGCTTTTATTTTTTGAACTTATTCAAAAAGTGCTCAGGCCCGATAAAATGCACGTTATTGACAAACTTGCAGTCAGATGATAAACTGAGAGTATAATAAATCATACCTGATGTGCGGGAAATGTTTTTCACGTGTGTAAGGAGATCTGAAATGAAAGACGTAAGGGTGATACTCGGTGACATTACGCAAAGCGATTGCGACTGCATAGTAAACGCCGCCAACAAGACTCTTCTCGGCGGAGGGGGAGTGGACGGAGCTATCCACCGCGCCGCAGGACCCGAACTCGTGAAGGAGTGCGAAAAGCTCGGCGGTTGCAGGACGGGAGAGGCAAAGATAACCAAAGGATACGCTCTGAAGGCGAAATACGTCATACATACCGTAGGACCGATATACAGCGGAGCGGAAAGCGATGCGGAACTTCTCGGGCAGTGTTATCTCAATTCTCTCGACCTTGCAAAAGAGAACGGACTCCGCAGTATAGCTTTTCCCGCAGTTTCCACGGGCGTGTACGGCTATCCGATAGAAAAGGCAACGAAGATCGCCGTCGATGCCGTAAAAGCATGGAAAGAGAAAAATCCGACATATCCGATCAAGGTTGATTTTTATTGTTTTTCAGAAAGAGCGTATGCTCAATACGTCCTGATTCTTAAGAATACTAAATACTGATTTTTATTCGTCAGTGTTTATAATAAATATAAACGTTATTTGCGCTCTTTCAGATGCGGCAGGTAAATAATATACGCTACAAAAAACGCGCCTTTTTCAGGCGCGAATTTTTTTGGTTAGTAGATCTTATTTTTCAGCATTGCCGTCAATCGTATCGGCAGCAGCTTCTAAGACGGGTTCTTCTTCGTCGGACGCTTGAACGTCGTAGCCCATATCCGTGATTTGTTCTTTCGTAAGAACGCCGAGTTCGAGCGCTTCTTTTACGTCGTCCTGAGTAAATTCGTTGTCTTCTATTTTGCTTTGTATAGCGCGTATCTTGATTTCTCTCGTCATTTCGAGCTGACGCTTTTCTGTCAGATCCCAGAAGAAGAACGGGATCATAGCGAGAGCACCGCAAGCTACGCCGAGGATTGCCCACATAATGAAGACCTTGCGCATAACATCTGAATTTTCGTAAGCGACAGAGTTTTCCGCGCCGAGTTTTATAAGTATCTCGGACGTGAGCCATGCAGAAAAAAGTCCGCATATGGTGGTAAAGACCTGCGTATATTGCGACATGTATCCGTCAAGTCGGTCGCCTGTCTTCCATTGCTGATATTCGCAATAATCTGCCGTCATAGCGGGAGAAGTAACTGTCCACAGTGCGGCGAATATGTTGTGCAGGAATATTCCTACAAACATCAGATAAGGCGTTGCCGCTCCGTTATACGCAAACAATACGAGAAAGAGTATCAGCAAAGATATCGTCATCGATCCGAAGAACGACAATAGCGTCATTTTCTTTTTTCCGAGATATTTCTGAATTATAGGAGAGAACAGCATGCCCGGGACGAAACCTATCGCCATTACCGTAGGCATGATTCCGCGCAGGTTGCCTCCTATATTTCCTCCTATCATATATGCGCATATGTAGTTTACAGAGGCAAAAATTGAAAGTCTGCCGAAAGCGAGTACGTTGGATATATTGAATATCCAGAAATACTTATTCTTAAAGCTTTTCACTATACCGCCGATAAAGCTGACTTTCTGTTTTACTTTTTTCTCCTGGATGATACGTTCTTTGGTGCCGAAGAACATAATAAGAGCTACGGCAACGCATATACAGCCCATAATAGGGAAGATGATCTGGTAAGTCAGTATGTTTTCCATACCGAAACCGAGACCTGCCTCTTTCACTTGTTCAGCTGTCCAGCTGCCGTACTGTTCTTTGTATACGAGACCTTGCTGTCCGTAAACGCTGTTTGCGATAAGCGGGAAAAGCATCTGAACGATCGAAGGTCCGAGAGAGTCGATAACTCCGCCGACCGAATACAGTTTAGTGCGTTCGTTGGTGTTGGGGGTTATGACCTGAGACAGACCTACTCTGCCGAAAGAGAAGAAACTGTATACGGTAAGAGCGATAAAATATATCAACTGATAAGAGCCTACGACAAGCCATTTCCGCGTTTCGGTATAAGCTTCGCCTTCGCCCGGCATAAACAGGTTGGGAATAAACGCGAGCAGCCAGAAACAAGCAACGCTCAAAAATCCCGTAAACAGAAGGTAGGGACGGTATTTGCCCCATTTTGTTTCGGTATTGTCTATTATCCAACCAACGAGCGGAGCACGGAACAATGAGAGTATTGCCACGATCCATGTGGTATACAAGACTATCTGCTGATCGAAATTATAGACGTATGCGAGATGCACGCCCATGGCGATAGCAAAGTATTGGGTAAGTATACCCATACCTTGCACACCCATGCCGCCGACCGCATACGCTATAAATTCTTTGTTAGAAAGGTAATAACCTTTTTTTGCGGGGATATTCCAATGGCTGAAAAAATCTTTTATGAAAAAGCCTGCCTTCTGGAAGATGTTAGTTTTTGTGCTTGTCATAATTTTCCTTTACCGAAATTATTTTGTTACGCTTGGGGGAACTGTTTAGCGATTTCCGCAAGTACCTTCTTGCCTTCTTCGCAGAGCGGGAGGAACGGTTTGCGGCAGGGGCCCATGTCTATGCCGAGACAGTCGAGGACGTATTTTTCGCTGGCAAATACGCCGTATTTGATAAGGATCGCAATGATCTCGTTTGCCTCGTTCTGGATGCGCTGAGCTTCTTTTATATCGCCTTTCTTGAAAGCGTTGTAAATTCCGATAAACTTTTCAGCCATGAAGTTGTAAGTGCTGCCGATACCGCCGTCAGCGCCCATGGAGAGTCCGCCGAGGAACATTTCGTCAAAGCCGTTGTAGACGATCGGATCTGCCTTCATGGTCTTGAACTGTTGCAGAGCGTACAGGTCGGACGTAGTGTGCTTGATACCGATGAACTTGTCGTTGGAGGCGAACATGTTTTCTGCGGTCTCCTTGTCGAGAGAGAAACCGTTTGCTCCGGGGAAGTTGTAAATTATCATCGGGATGTTCACGCTTGAAGCTATGTCGTAGTAGTACTGCTTGATAGCCTCGGTGCCGAACTTGAAGTAGTAGGGAGCAACGGCGCTGATAGCGTCGAAGCCTGCTTTTTCTGCGCCTTTAGCCATTTCTATCGCGTGCTTGGTAGCGATCGTGCCGACGTGAGCGATAAGAGTGGATTTTCCTTCGTTAGCCTCTGCCGCGTAATTGAACAGCGCGATCCTTTCTTCGATGGTAAGAAGGATGCCTTCACCCGTAGAACCTCCTACATAAAATCCGTTTACGCCTTTTTTGAGGTTGTATTTCACGAGTTTGTCAACTGCGGATTTGTTTACGTTGCCGTCTTTGTCGAACGGGGTCAGCAATGCGGGCAATACGCCCTTGAACTTGTTTTTGTCTGTCATATGTATTCGCCTCCGAATAGAATTGTTACTGATTTCTGAATTTGCCGCACATAGCGGAATATGCGGCGCCGAGAACGCCTGCTTTGTTGGCAAGTGCCGCGGGGCGGAGAACTGACGGAGCGCAATCGCCGCAGAGCGCGACAAAGTCGTTCCACCAAAGGTTTTTTATTTCCACGACGCCGCCTCCTATGACGACGTTGTCGGGAGAATATTTTTCTACCGCGTATTTTATCACTCTGTGCATATTGTCGAAGAAGTCTGCTTTTACCTTAGCGTATCTTTTATCGGTGAACACGAGAGAGATGTCGTTTTGTCCCGAATCGCGTTTGAGCGCGCTTGCCGAAACGTACTGTTCCGCACAGCCTTTGTTGCCGCATTTGCAGACGTAGCCGTCCTTATGCAGCACTATATGCCCGAGATGCAGGTCTTCTACGCAGTCGCAGTCGAGCACGCCCGGTTTGACGAGGGCGCTGCCGAGTCCCGTGCCGAGAGTCAGAACTACGTCGCGGTCCGAAAGGTCGCCGTAACAGTGCTCGGCAACCGCTGCCGCAGTCGCGTCGTTGATCACGATCGCTGGCAGAGAAAACGTTTCTTTCAGGTCTTTTGCAAAGTCGTACCCCGTAAATCCGGGCAGAGCGTCTGTTGCGTAAGTGACTTTGCCGCTGTCCCAATCCACGGTGCCCGCGGTAGCTACGGCTATCATGTCGCAGCCGTGTTTTTTGACGAGCGCGGCGACCGAAGAGTGTATGTTGGCGCGTATGCGTTCAAAGCCCATAGACGCCTCGGTAGGTACGAAAGAGAACGCTCCGAGATCGTAAGACTTCAGATCTTCTTTGTCGTTTACCGTAACGACTGCGGATTTTATCGTCGTACCTCCGACGTCGAGACATGCGAGTTTCACTTGTTGATTACCTCTGCAAAGCGTTTGGTGATGTCTTTGGGACGGGTGATAGAGCTGCCGATGACTACGGCGTAAACGCCCGTTGCCCATACTTTTTCGAGCTGTCCGCGTTCCCAGATACCGCCTTCGGCGATGATCTTGGTGGACGGGAAGTCTTTGACGAGTTTAGCGATAAAGTCCACGTCGGGGAGCTGTATTCCCTTGGTGTAAGAGGTGTAGCCGCGCAGAGTGGTGCCGACATAGTCGAAGCCGAGTTTTACCGCGTTTGCCGCCTCGTCGTAATCGCTGCAGTCGGCCATTATCTCTACGTCGGGAGCGGTTTTTCTGATGTAAGATACGAGTTCTTCGAGAGTAACTCCGCCTGGGCGCTTTCTGAGCGTAGCGTCGAGAGCTATTACTTTTGCGCCGCAGCCGATAAGATCGTCCACTTCTTTTTTGGTCGGGGTTATGTAAACTTCGCTGTCAGGATATTCCGCTTTTATAATGCAGATTATCGGGACGTCCACTTCGGAGCGGATGTCGACGATGTCGCTGACGTAGTTGGCACGGATGCCGACCGCGCCGCCCGCAACTGCCGCGCGAGCCATGTACTTCATAATGCCGAGTCCGTAAAGAGGTTCGCCTTTTACTGCCTGGCAGGATACGATGAGACCTCTGTTCAAATGTGCCATAAAAACCTTCTTTATTTATTGATATTGTTTTTCTTTATATCGTCGACGGTAAGAGTTATAAAATCTACCGTTTCGTGCTGAGTGCTGCCTTCGTACAGCACGCATATGGTGCCGTCTTTTGCCTGACACATGCTGCTGTATACGAATTCTCCTTCTTTGATCGTCGCCGCGTAAGGGAAAGTTTCTCCGTAGTCGTAAGAAAGTCTGATCACGCCGTGTTCGCGCTTTTTGGGATCCGCAGCGTTGAGGAGCAGAGTAGCGGGTCTGTCGCCGTCAACGATATTTATCGCACTGATCTGACATATACACTGCGGAACGTCGATATGGTGATAGTCGTGCCAGCTCTCGCCTCCGTCCTTGCTGATCGCTACGGCTACTTTTCTGCAGCTTGCGTGATTGCGGACGAACACTTTGAGAGAGCCGTCGGGTAGTTCTATTATCTGGGATTCGCTTGTGCGCTCTCCGTCGATTATGAATTTGTGACCTACTTTGAAAATGCCAAGACGTTTGCGGTTTTCTCCCGCTACGCCGCCGAGTTTCCACGTTTTGCCCGAGTCATCGCTGTAAATGCAGGCGGTGCACTCCATAAGAGGCCAGAATCTCGGGGTAAAGTATATCGGCGCAACAAGTCTGCCTTTATGTGCGCCGTTTTTTATCTTGAGTCCGACTCCCGGTCCGCAGCCGATAAAGCACATGTAGTCTTCTTTTATCTGATCGGAGATGCAGACGGGCTTGCTCCAGGTCACGCCGTCGTCGGAGCTTTCGGAAACATACATGTAAGAAGTGCGGTATTCTGTAAATCCGCCTTCGAGAGTCTTGATATTGCCGACTTTTTTACCGTTTTCTATAACGTTGAAATTTTCGTCGACTGTATAAGCAGTAGGGACGTCTTTGTCGTACAGCACGCCGTCCTTGCCGAGATAATAAGTTTTTTTGTCCTTGACGACTATCTGTCTGCCTTTCTTGTCAAGGCCTGTGCCGCGTCTGCTGTTGAGTATGCCTACGCCCGCAGGAGTGTGGCTGTAAAGCATGAATATCTTGTCGCTTTCGTCGTCGTAAACAAGACAGGGGTCTATTGCCGCAGACGAGAACTGCATGCTTTCGCCTTCTTCTTTTACGGCGATAAACATGTCCTGCCATGTCTTGCCGTTGTCGAGAGAGCGGCATATAGCTTTGTCTATCCTGTTGGGGTTGTCGCTGCAAGTGAAATAACGGGCGTCAGCGCAGGCGACTATCGTGCCGTGTTTTGTCGTGATCACGGACGGGATGCGGTAGTTTCCCGCAGCGCCGCGCTCCTTGGAAAATAAAGGAAAAGGTTTTGAGATCATAAAAAACTCTCCTCGTTCATACGTCCGTGCGGATATTGCCCGACACGTTATGATAATTATATCATTTAGTTCGCGCGCAAGTCAATACAAATGCTTTCGGATATGTGTTTTTTCGGAATAAATAAAGACAAAACAGTTGTCTTTGGCGGAGAGCTCTGCACCTGATCTGAAAAGCGTAACGAAACGGCGCGCAAAAAGATGCCTGAATAACGGAAAAAACCGTTAAACGTGTTGACAATAAAAGTGCGTCGGAATATAATTACTGCGAAAGAGCGAGGGCAACGGCGTCCGCGTATATTGCGGATGCCGTTGCTCTTTTTCCGTCGTTATGGTAATATGTAGGTAACGGCGGTAATGCCGTAAACGGAGAGGAGAAAGAGAAGAGAAATATGTTGAAAGATGATCTCAAAAAGGTTTTTGAAAAGCCGACGCTTATTCAGATCGCGCTAAGTACGGCAGCGGCGTGTTTTTCGCTGGTAGCATTCGGTCTTTTCTTTGCGGACGCTGTCGGCGACAAAGGAGGGGACGGTTTGCCTGCGTTCAAAATCGCTTTCGACGTCATGATCGACGGTTTGCATTTTAACGTCAGGGCATTTATCGCTTATTTTATTCCGCTGCTTTGCGGGGCGGCGGTAATATTTCCGTTTAAGGAGAAAAAGGTGTTTTATGCGTCCGCGTTCTTGTTGCTTGCGGCGGGTATAGTAATTTTCTGCATGAGGGAGATATATCTGACAAAGTACTCGGAAGAGCTTGCAGACATGTACCGCAAAGCGGGTGTGGAGCTTGCTGTTCCCGCGATCATTGCGGGTACGTTCTCGCTTGCAGCAGCGGTGCTATGCCTTGCAAGGGGACTTGTCGGAGTGAAGTTCAGAGCGGCAAAAGACAGCGGCTTTAAGGTGCAGACTGTCGCAGAACACGAGATGAGCGGCGATGCGGTTTGCGCTGAAGGAGAGAAGAGCGAAAGGGTAAGCGACGGGGAGGAAGACAATGGAAAAGAATAAGCTCGTTTTTGTATTATGTATAGTTCTCGTTGCGGCGATCTCGCTCGGTGTTCTGGTTTCCTGCACGACAAATCCCGCCAATCCCGACGGCATAAAAAATTATCTCGTGCTCGACGAAAACGTACAATATCAGAGCATGACGGGCTTCGGCGCATCGGCTGCATGGTGGGCGCAGACGGTTCCGCAGGGATCGCAGTCTGCTGCGGATCTCGCGACTTCTCTATATACTGACGAAGGTATAGGACTTACTATATACCGTTACAATATAGGCGGAGGGTCGTGGGACTACAACGCATACGAAGACCATGCTGCGGGCGACTTCGTAGTATATCCCGAAATGAGAAATACGCAGTCTGCGTTTATCGCGGAGAATTACGATAAGAGCAGAAGCGCTGCGGACAATTTTGCGGACGATGCAAATTATGATTTCTCGAAGGATGCTAACGCGCTTGAATTCATGAGGCTTTGCGCTGAGCAGGAAGGCTCTACCGTGGAAAGGATCATCCTGTTTGCAAACTCTCCGCATTATCTTCTTACGACGTCGGGCAAAACAAACGGAGATTATGCATATCAGAGCAATCTGCCCAAAGAAAATTATCAGGCTTATTGCGAATATCTGATGAAATATCTCGACTATGTCGTAAACGGTATGGGATTGACCGTTGACAGCGTAAGCGCGATAAACGAGCCTCAGCACTCGTGGGGAGGAGAGGATTCTCCGCAGGAAGGCTGTCATTACGAGCCCGAAGAGCTTGCGGCTTTCTACGACGTGTTTTACGGATATCTGAAGGACTTCAACGAGAAAAACGGCACTGACGTAAAGATGGACGTGTTTGAAAGCGGCAATTACGACGTATACAAATCAAAGGGCAGAGTCATGGAATACGTCTACGCGATGAGCAAGTACGACTATTTCGACGAGATAGACACTCTGAGCGTGCACTCATACGGTTCGCCTACGTCCGTAGAGGCGAGAGAGTCTTTCGTGTACATGCTCGATAATCTTTACGGCGACAAGTTCAATATCGAGATGAGCGAGATCTGCTATATGGAGGCAGGACTCGACACGGGTATGGAAAGCGCGCTGTGGCTTTCCGAAGTAATGCACAAGGATTTTGTCAATCTCGGCGCGAGCGCGTGGGGCTGGTGGATGGCTACCAGCTGCGACGATTACAACGACGGACTCGTGACGTGGGCATGGAAGAGCGAAAACGGAGAAGTCGAACCTACAAAACGATACTATATACTCGGGCAGTATTCCCTGTTTGTCGACAGCGGCGACGTGCGCATCGAAGGGTATATAGACAATGCAGACAAAGGCGTTTTCGCAGTCGCTTTCAGAAAGGCTGACGGCTCGATAATAGTTGTTATAACAAACACGGGTAGCAAAAAAGTACAGATAAATCTGCCGGACGGATACACGTCTCTGAAGGCGGTACAGACTGATGCTGACAGCAGTCTTGAGACGGTTTACGACGGAGAATATAAGACGGCTTTTTCAGTCGGAGCGGAAAGCGTAACGACGCTTGTGATTTCCCGCTGAGAGCTTGACAACGAACGGCGATAAAAAATTTTTTATTAATTTTATATTAAAATATGCGGGCGCTGTGTTGACAAAATTGTTCTACATATAATAAAATAAAGTTGCGTTAAAAATTTGGTGCATACGCGCTTTGCACAATATTGAGGGACAAAAACACATAAGTGTGTATATTAAAAAACGGAGGCATAATATGAACAAATTCATGAGAAGAATGATGATTGCAGTTATCGCAGTCTGTCTTGTAGTTTCGTTTGTGTTCGTTGCTGTCGGCTGTAATAAAGACAAGACCGAGAGCAGTGCAAAGACTTACACATATACGACCTATTCGACGGCTCTTGCGACCAACTGGAATCCGCATGCGTGGGAAACCAATGCAGACCAGTCCGTTCTCCTTTACCTCAGCACGCCTTTTGTGGATCTTTCTATCAAAGATTCCGTCAACGGCGAGTATCAGTGGGTATACGAGATGGCTACCAGCGTAACCGACGTTACCGAATCCAACCAGAGCGATCTGTCGAAGTACAATTGCTCGCTTCCTTCGGGAACAAGCGCTGAAAGCGTTACCGAGGGTTACGTTTTTGAGATCAAACTCAACGAAAACGCTAAGTGGCAGAACGGAGAGAAGATCACTGCAGACGATTATATTTATTCTATGCAGCAGCTCCTTAACCCCAAGATGAGAAACTATCGCGCTAACCTGTACATTGCAGGCGAATCCGCGATCGCAGGCGCTGCGAATTATTACAATTCCGAGGCTCCTATTTACGATCCTGTAGTTCCTCCTTACGGTGAAGGCGATACCCCTGATTATTCTTTCGACATTACTTCTCAGCCTGTATATATCAATCTTACCAGCCAGAGCATGACGATCTCCAGCTATTCGTTTGCCGATATCAAGGATCTCGGATATATCCGCGACGATGAAAAGACCGGTGCTACCGGCGCAACCTCTTACAGCGAACTCTCCAAGCTCGCTAACCCCTACGGATTTATCGAAGTAAACGAAGAAACCAAGCCTATGATGCTTGAGATCATGGATCAGTATCTTTCTGCGTTCAGTCTT
Source organism: uncultured Christensenellaceae bacterium (assembly GCA_944383895.1). GTDB lineage: Bacteria > Bacillota > Clostridia > Christensenellales > UBA3700 > Ornithoclostridium. Next base: position 68,756 of record CALWRH010000003.1, read on the forward strand.
TCTATCTATAATTCAGATAAAACCGTTAACGAAGGGTATTTCAAAGAATTCCTCTTCTACAATACCGGCAAGTTCTCCGACAAGATAGAATATGACACCGTAGGTTGCTACAAGGTCGACGATTACACTATCCGTTACGTTACGGCAACCTATCTCGATCTCAACAACTTCCTTACCTCTCTTACTTCCACATGGCTTGTATACAAGCCGCTTTACGAAGCTAACAAGGACACCAGCGGCGCGCTCGTAACCACCAGATACGGCACGAGCAAAGAAACCACGATGTCTTACGGCGTTTACAAGCTCGAGTCCTTCCAGGAAGAAAAGCAGATGGTATTTACCCAGAACGAAAATTGGTACGGATTTACCAAGAACGATAAAGGCGAGCTCGTTTCTTACACCAACTTCGAAGTTGACGGCAAGAGCATTGAGCAGTGGAAGACCGACAAGATCGTCATCAACGTCATGGACGACGCTGCTGCTAAGCAGGCGTTCCTCAAGGGTGAACTCAGCGAGTGGTCTCCGTCTGCGGAAGAGCTTTCCACATATAACCTCAGCGATCAGCTGTACAGAGTAGACGAAACCTATACGATGAGCTTCTTCTTCAATACCAACGAAGGAATGCTCAAGACCATGGACGCGTCCAAGGGCAACCAGAACAGCGTTGTTCTTACCAACACCAACTTCAGAAAGGCATTCAGCCTTGCAATAGACCGTAGCGAATACGTTACCGCAACGCCCGGATACAATCCGACATATTCGCTTATGAACGAGTTGTATTTCTACGACGTTTACAACGATCCTACTTCTATTTACAGACATACCGACGAGGCAATGCAGGCTATCTGCAACCTTTACGGCGTTGAGTATGGCGAGGGTACTCCTTATAAGGATCTTGAGGCTGCTTACAACTCTATCACCGGTTATAACCTGACCGAGGCTAAAGCTCTTATGAAACAGGCTTGCGACCAACTCGTTGCTGCAGGCCTTTACAAGAAAGGCGAACCTATCAAGATCAGAGTTGCATGGGCGGCAGGCGCTCTTACCTCTGACGACAACAAGCAGATCGCACTTATGAACAAGTATATCAACGCTGCTGTCGAAGGTTCCGGTTTCGGTACCGTTACTCTCGAGGCTGTCGGCAACCTCAACAACAGATACGATGAAGTTCCTAACGGCAACTTCGCTATCGGTTACGGTGCATGGGGCGGCGCTGCGTTCTATCCGTTCAGAAATTTCCAGGTTTACATGGATCCTACTCAGTATAAAATCAACGAGGCTGCTAACTACGATCCTACCACCGAAACGCTTACCCTCAATATCCAGGGCGAAGACGTTACGATGACCTGGCAGGATTGGTCCAACTGCATGATCGGTACGGGAGAATACGCTATGGCAAGCAATGATGTTAAACTCGAGATCACTGCAAAACTCGAAGAGGCGTTCCTGAACACTTACTATCGTATTCCTCTGTGCTCTACCACCGTTTGCTCGATGCTCTCTTATCAGTGCAAATACTACACCGAGAGCTACAACATCATGTACGGTTTCGGCGGTCTCAGACTTATGGATTACACGATGAACGACGCAGAGTGGGTACAGTTCGTTAAAGACGAAGGCGGCACACTCAGCTACGTCTGATAAGACGTCAATTGAATAATATATGCGGCGGGAGATTTTCTCCCGTCGCACAGATGTTTACGGCTTGCCGCGCCCGGATCTTCCGTGCGCGGCAGGAATATGCAAAGGAGATACAATGGCAAAATATATTGTAAAAAGAATTCTGCTGATGCTGTTTACGTTGTTTGTAATAACGACGATCTGCTTCATGTTGGTAAGAATTTTGCCGAGAGAGTTGCCGCAGGACAAAAACTTGCAGGCGGTTATAGAGGCGCGTTGGGACGCGCTCGGTTATAACGAGCCTCTGCTTGTTCAGTACGGCATATACCTCAAAAATATCATTACTAAGTGGGACTTCGGTACGTCCTGGTATATTTCGGTTATGAAACCCGCGTGGGACGTCATTATTGACAGACTTCTTCCCACGGTTTTAGTCAATCTTTACTCGCTGCTTTTCAGTATTCCTATCGGTATAGGATTCGGCGTGCTTGCAGCGATAAAAAAGAATAAATGGCAGGACAGCGTTATCAGCACGCTCGTCATGCTTTTCGTTTCTATCCCGAGTTACGTTTACGCATTTTTGGTGCAGTATTTTCTGTATTTCAAACTCGACTGGTTTCCGCTCAACGTCTATTCGCTCGCTGATGCGGGAGGATCGTGGTTTACACCCAAGATGTTCTACAGTATGATCCCGGCGATACTTGCGTTGTCTTTCGGCGTTATCGCAGGGCTTACGCGATTTACCCGTGCGGAACTCACGGAAACACTTACTTCAGAATATATGCTGCTTGCCCGTACAAAAGGTCTAACGCGGGCGCAGGCGACCACCAGACACGCGCTTAAAAACGCGATGGTGCCGATAATGCCTATGATAATTTCGAGCTTTATCGGTATTCTGGGCGGTTCGCTCATTATAGAACAGATTTTCTCTATTCCCGGTGTCGGACAGCTTTATATGAAAGCGATAACACTCAGAGATTATGACGTATTTATGATGGACAGTATTTTCTATACGTTCGTCGGACTTCTGGCAGGTATCGTCGTTGACATCAGCTACGGCTTTATCGACCCGAGAATAAGGATGGGAGAGCGTTGATTATGGCGGATAAAGAATATAAAGACATACCTAAAGAGATGTTTGAGTTCGCCAACGTCGGCGAAAAACTCAGCGATAAAAAGTTCGATACCAAGCCTATCGGATATTTCAAGGACGCGTGGCTGCGTTTCAGAAAGAACAGGGCGTCTGTTTTCGCGTCTGTAATTATATTGATTATTATATTATACGCGCTTCTCGTACCTCTGTTCTCGATAGGCAAGGACACCCAGCTCATGGATACCTATTATGCAAAGAAAGGTCCGAGAAATACCTGGCTCAGACAGTTCGGTATTGCCGACGGCGGCGTTGAAAGAGAATTTTCGGAAAAAAGTCTAATCTTTGCTCTCGGTGTAGGCGTTGCGGCGGCAGACGTTGAAGGTAAAGGCGGCGTCGTGCTTTCGGAAGGACTCGAGAACGAATATCAGCCTATCATCAAGATAAACAATGAAACTACAAAAGTTGGCAAAACCGTTTACAACGCAAAAATAGACACTTATCTCGAAGTGGGATTTATCTACAGAAACATAGAACAGTCCGAATATGCAAAAATCGTCGAATGGGAAAAGGAAACGGGGGTAAAAGTCCTGTATCCGCTCATTGAAAAAAACCAATATAATTACGATTCTGAGGACGCGAATTATTGGTATAAGACTGAGTCCGGCAACGCGGTGAGGATAAATGCGTCGGGACAGGCTGTAAGGATCCCGTATTCGGAAGATATGGTGCTCGAAGACAACTATAAACGTGACGAAAACGGCAACGCCGTTTATTACGAATACGTCGGCGGCGGTACCATAGAAACCGCTCAGTACAGAGTCAGAGTGCTGTATTATAACTATTATCATTATCTTAACGGTCATGAGCCCAATTACATCATGGGTACGGACAGCCAGGGATATGACCTCGCTTACCGTATCGCCAACGGTATACAGCTCAGCCTTATGATAGCGGTATTCGTATCCGTGATCAACTTTATAATCGGTGCGATCTACGGCGCGATAGAGGGTTATTACGGCGGAGCGATAGACCTTGCGATGGAGCGTATCGCCGATATACTTGCGGGAGTGCCGTTCATAGTCGTTGCGACGTTGTTCCAGATCCACCTCGCAATGAAAGTTGGTGCGATCCCGAGCTTGTTGTTCGCGTTCGTAATGACGGGCTGGATAAGTACGGCGGCAAACGTGCGTATGCAGTTCTACAGATTCAAGAATCAGGAATACGTTATGGCGGCAAGGACGCTTGGCGCGAGCGATGCGAGAATTATATGGAAACATATATTCCCCAACTCGCTCGGCACGATAATCACTTCGTCAGTGCTTGTCATCCCCAACGTTATTTTCTCGGAAAGCATGCTCAGCTTCCTCGGCATAGTCAATCTCGGCGGTGCAGAACGCACCAGCTTAGGTACGCTTTTGTCGGACGCAAGCAGCATCTGGACAAACTATCCGCACCTTATGATTTTCCCCGCGATAGTCATATCGTTGCTGATGATTTGTTTCAACCTGTTCGGTAACGGACTCAGAGACGCGTTCAACCCGTCGCTGCGCGGAGTGGAGGACTGATATGGGCAAGATATTACAAGTAAACGACCTTAAAATTTCCTTCCGCACTATAAACGGTACGGTAAAAGCGGTAAGAGACATTTCTTTCGACCTTGAAAGAGGAGAAACGCTTGCAATAGTCGGTGAGTCCGGATCGGGCAAATCGGTTACCAGCAAGGCGATACTCGGTATTCTTGCCGGTAACTCTATAATAGAAGGCGGCGAGATCATTTACGACGGCAAGGACCTTCTCAAGATCAGCGAAGACGATATGCACGAGATAAGAGGGGATAAGATCTCTATGATCTTCCAGGATCCTCTTTCGAGTCTCGATCCTATAGTCAAGGTAGGCAAACAGCTCACCGAGGCTATGCTGCTCAAAAACAAAGCAAACCGCAAACACAGCAGGAACGAATTCAACAGTCGTCTTGCGGTGCTCAAGCGTTATCTCGATCTTGCGATGATCGAGCGCGGCGGCAACGAAGAAGAGATCAAAAAGACCAATGCCGAAAACGCAAAGATCTTCGACAGTTTCAATATCGTCGCGATAAAATACGAAAACTCGTACAACGAGGCTAAAAACAAGGCTGCGGAGTGTGTAGCCGATCTTGACGATATTCTGTTCAGGATAGAGAAGAAACAGAACGTTTCCGTCGTAGAAGTCTGCAACAAGATAGGCGACACTCTTAAAGAGGTGAAAGACAGATTCCTGACTTTCGACTGCGACGATAAGATCGCGGAGCATCGTGCAATACTCAAACGTTTCAAACTCAACGAGGCAAAGCGCGGCGTATCAGAAAAGATAAAACAGCTCATAGGCAAAGCAGAAGAGAACGCTGCCGCGGATCCAGAATTCGTAAGCGAACTCAAGGCGATAAGAGAGCTGCTTTGCACGTTCGACGCCCGCGTCAAACCCAATTTCTTCACGCTGGGCTATTATCTTTTCAAGAACCCCGACGCAGTCATAGATCCTTCGGATATAGAAAAGCTCAATGCCGAGACGCATGAGTATACTGAAAAAGGTTTCATGGATGCGTTTATAGCCGACATTGCGCTCGCGCTCGACTATATCAGACGCAGCAACGACGAGTACAGACGTAGCGTGCTTGCCATGCTCGACGACGCAGAAAAGGTCTTCGGAAAAGAATCCTGGGATAAAAAAGAGTGCAAGGAAATCAGCACTCGTATCGGCAAGGAGATCGTAAAGGCGATAAATCCGCTCGCGGTAAGACGAGAGAGCGTTGCCTATACCTTCCAGATAAGCGTAAATACGGCTATTCAGCGTTATTTCTACGGCATAAAGAACAATCCTAAAGAAGAGGCTCGCTATAACAAGCAGAACGCTAAACTTCAGGCAAAGATCGCAAAAGGCAAGAGCGTAGACTTCAAAGTCAAGCCGATGGTACTCATCGATCTCGAGCAGGAGAGAAACAACGTTATGCTCGGCATAAAGAGACTCAGAGAAAAGTTTGAAGAGGATCTCGCTCGTACAGACGTGGATTACAACGCGCTCGCAGAAGAACTCGTAGACGATTTCAAGGCAAAAGCGTCGCAGATAGTCAACAAGCTCACGGTGAAAATGGCGAGAGAGCGCGCTATAAAGCTCATGGAAGAGGTAGGTATCCCCGAGCCGAGAATAAGATATTATCAGTATCCCTTCGAGTTTTCGGGTGGTATGAGACAGCGTATAGTCATTGCTATCGCGCTCGCGGCAAACCCCGACATACTGATATGCGACGAGCCTACGACCGCGCTTGACGTTACGATACAGGCGCAGATACTCGAGCTTATCAATAAGCTAAAGAGAGAGAGAAATCTTTCTGTCATATTTATTACGCACGACCTCGGCGTAGTCGCCAACATGGCGGACAAGATCGCCGTAATGTATGCCGGAAAGATAGTCGAATACGGCACGGCGGACGACATTTTCTACGATCCTCGTCATCCGTATACCTGGGCGCTTTTGTGTTCGATGCCCGACCTCGACACCAACGAGAAACTCGACGCGATACCCGGCACTCCGCCCAACATGATCTTCCCGCCCAAGGGAGATGCGTTTGCGGAGCGTAATAAATATGCGCTCAAGATAGACTTTGAAAAGCAGCCGCCTATGTTTGAAATAAACGAAACGCATAAAGCGGCAACATGGCTGTTGCATCCGGACGCACCCAAAGTCGAAAGACCCAAAGCAATAAGCGACCGTATAGACCGCATGAAGAAGAACGGAGGGGACGACAATGAATAATAATAACGAAGTACTTCTCAAAGTCGAGCACCTTTGTCAATACTTCAAGATGGGCTCGAAACAGCTCAAGGCGGTGGACGACGTAAGCTTTGAGATAAAAAAAGGCGAAGTGTTCGGACTCGTCGGAGAATCCGGTTGCGGCAAGACAACTACGGGAAGAACGATAATCAAGCTTTACAACGCTACGTCGGGCAACGTCTGGTTCAAGGGCAGCAGGATATGCGCAGGCACTCTTTCTTATAAAGAAGAGATAAAGCGCGCCCGTGAAGAAATGCGCGCAGCTGTCAAAGCGTATAAGGCTGAAGAGGCAAAGAAGATCGCCGAAAATCCTCAGGACAAAGAGTCGATAAAGAGCGAATACGCGCAGCTTATAGCAAGTGCTAAAGACAAGTACCGCGGCGTAAAAGCAAAAGAGCGCATAAATATCGCAGAGGCGAATTACGACAATAAGAATTGTGACAAGAATTATGTCAAGGGTCTGCTTGATGATCTCGACAAGGAATATTCTGCAAAATTTGCCGCTGCAACGACTGAGGAAGAATCCGCTCAGCTGAAAAAAGAGTATAACGACCGCAAAAGAATAATAAAAAAGACCAAGCTGATAACCAAGATACAGATGATATTCCAGGATCCGATCGCGTCGCTGAATCCGCGTATGACGGTCAGGGAGATAATATCCGAAGGACTTATCATAAACGGCATCCGCGACAAGAATTATATCGACGAAAAAGTTTACGAGATGCTTGAAACGGTCGGCCTTGTACGCGAGCACGCAGGGCGTTATCCGCACGAGTTTTCGGGCGGACAAAGACAGCGTATCGGTATTGCGCGTTCCGTCATCATGCAGCCCGATATGATAATAGCCGACGAGCCGATCTCTGCGCTCGACGTATCTATTCAGGCTCAGGTCATAAACCTTCTCAACGAACTGAGAGAAAGACTCGGTCTTACTATTCTCTTCATAGCTCACGACCTTTCGGTAGTCAAGTATTTCTCCGACAGGATCGCGGTCATGTATTTCGGTAAGATAGTCGAAACGGCGTCTTCGGACGAGCTGTTTGCGCATCCTCTGCATCCGTATACAAAGTCGTTGCTTTCAGCGATACCGCTCCCCGACCCGCATTATGAGAAAAAGCGCGTGAGGGTAACGTACAATCCGCTCGCAGAGCACGATTACAGCGTCAACAAGCCTTCTTTGAGAGAGGTCGCTCCCGAACATTTCGTATATTGCAACGACGAGGAAGAGATCAGATACAAAGAAGAAATAGCGAAAAAAGACCGCGAAAAGGCAGAAAAAGCTGCAAAAGACAGCAGTGAAGAAGTTTCTGCGGCAGTTGAAGAAAAAGACGAGGCAAAAGCAGAGCCCGCAAAGAAGACAAGAAAAAAGACGTCGGTAAAGAGCAGTGGAAGAAAAGAATAAACGTCGGCTTTCGGTTCTTATAAAATACCTTGTTTCGCTTGTCGTCGGCGCGCTGTTCGTCGTGATGGTCCTGTTTATCGAAAATTATTTTTCGGCAACTGAAACCATCGAGAGATACAAGATACTCAGCGACGCGTTCACGTTCGCGGGAGTATTGCTGATACTCTTTGCCGCGCTTGTGTTCATAAGCTCAAAAGGCGGTTTTGACGGAATAGGCTATTCGCTGAGCAGACTCGTAAAAATGCTCATACCTTTCGCCAACAGAAGCGACGAAACGTATGCGCAGTATAAAGAGAGAAAACGCGCCAAGGGGATCACTAAAGGCTATTCTTGCGTGTTCTTCAGCGGACTTGCATATTTTGCAGTGTCGATAGTGTTTTTGATTCTTTATTATAACGTATAAAAACCGCCCCTTACGGGGGCGCGTTTTTCAAGGAGGACAAATGTATAAATTTCAGCAGGGCAAATATGCGGACGTTCGCATAGAAGACCGTTTCTCGACCACTCTCGTGATTACGGACGGCGAGATCAGTCAATGCAGAGAGCTCAGAGAGAAAAAAGCGTTTATAAGAGTATATGACGGTGAGAGATGGTATTATGCGTCGACCGACGACGTCGTCAACGTTCAGAAAATGCTGGATGAGCTCTATTCTTATGCCAAAGACAACGGGAATATACTCTCCGATCCGACGGTCAGTGCTTTCGAGGTGAATAAAGACGAGATCGTGCGTTTTGCAAAGAGCTGCGTTGCGGATATTCCAGTTTTCGAAAAGGCGGCTTTCGCTAAGGACGCTGCGGCGCGAGTAAAATCCGATTACGCAAAGATAGTCGATGCCGCATACGTCGACAGATATTCGGTCTACGAATTTTATTCGAGCAAAGGCGCGGATATAAAATACGACTTTCAGACTTGCGGACTCAGGCTGTCCGTGCGTTTTGCAAAAGACGACGAATATATAGATAATTACCGCATATTGAACCTTACCGATTTTGAAAAACTCCGCAAGGATTTCAGCTTAGAAGGGTTTGTCGAAGAGAGCGAAAATATGTTGCTGCGCTCTAAAAAACTCGAAAAAGCGGGTACATATCCGGTAATTCTCTCGCAGGAAGTTACGGGCGTTTTCGCTCACGAGTCTTTCGGACACAAAAGCGAGGCAGACTTTATGCTCGGCGACGAAACGCTTGCAAAGGAGTGGACGGTAGGCAAACGCGTGGCAAGCGAAAAGTTGTCCATAGTCGACAGCGGACTTATAGACGGTGCGGGTTATGTGCCATACGACGACGAAGGAACCAGGGCAACGCGCACATATCTAATAAAGAACGGAGTGCTCGAAGGAAGACTTCACAGCGCGGAAACGGCGGTTTATCTCGGAGAAAAACTTACGGGCAACGCACGCGCGATAAACTGTTCTTTCGAGCCTATCGTAAGGATGACAACTACTTTTGTGGAGAAGGGAACGGACAAGCTCGAAGATCTTATAAAGAGCATAAAGCACGGATATTATATAAAAAGTTACAAGCACGGTTCGGGCATGAGTACGTTTACGATAGCTCCTCTCGTTTCTTACGAGATAGTTGACGGCAAAATCGGCGATCCCGTAAAGATAGCCGTCATTACGGGCAACGTATTTGAAACTCTCTCTCTTATAGACGGAGTTGCGGATGACGAAGAGGTAGGATCTTCTCCGACGGGCGGCTGCGGAAAAATGGTGCAGTATCCGCTCAACGTAGCTATGGGCGGACCTCATATAAGAGTGTCTGCAATGAACGTGCAGTGAGGTGGATATGAAAAGACAGATTTATACTCATAAGAGTACAGAAAGGACTCTTACTTATACGGCAAACAAGGTCGCGTCCTTAAAGATCAACGACGAAAAAAGGACGACGGTCAGAGTGTATGACGGCGGATTTATAGGCGTTGCCGGCAAGTCGGGAAGCGCGGATATCGATCAGCTCGAGAAAAAAGCTGTCGCTATGCTTGACAACAAAGTGCCTTATCCCGAGCCTCAGGATAAAGCTGAAAAGCTCAGTATCGACACGGGCACGGAAAATCAGGATAAATCCGATCTGCTGCAAGAAGGCGAAAAGCTGATAAAAAAGATATCCGAAGAAAACCCCGAATTTATATTCTCAGGCAAGACTGTATTTGCCGATACCACTGATATATTCTGCTCTGACGGCGGAACGGAGTATGATTGCAGTCAGTCTTCGCAGATGACGTATTTCCTTATGAAACACAAAGATTCCGCATCGATTTTCGACGATGCTTATTCTGCCGAAGGAAGAATTTTTGAAACGGATAAGATTGCCGAAGACGTGAATCTGCTTGCAAAAGCTTATCTGAAAAAGCTGCCTGCAATAGAAGAAGACGAGATCGCGGTAATAGCAGATATTTCTTCTGTATATTACATCATGTCCTCGTTTAACGCTCAGGCTTACGCTACGGGTTCTTCGCTTCTCAACGGAAAACTCGGCAAGAAAGTGTTTTCTGATAAATTCACGCTGTATTGCGAGCAGGATCCACGCAAGCAGGCAGGAGCTGTGTTTTTTGACGGAGAGGGCGTAGTCAATGACGGATACAAGGCTTATCTCGTCAGGGACGGAGTTATGCAGAATCTTCTGACGACAAGACAGACGGCGGAAAAGTACGGCTACAAAAATATCGGTACCGCAGACGCGCCGTTCGCCGCTATCCCGCAGGAAGGAACGTCGGGTATAGACGTGGCTTATACGGCTGAAGACCTTAACGAATTGCTCAAAGGCGAAAAGGCGGTTTTGCTTTCTTCTGTCAGCGGTGGAGATATGACTACTGCGGGAGATATAGCGCTGCCCGTTCTCAATCCTTATCTGTACGAAGACGGAGAGCTGAAAGGCAGAATGCCGGGCTTTACGGTAACAGCCAACATATTCGACGTGCTCGGCAAAGATTATATCGGAGCGTGCGGGAAAGGCATCTGGGCTGCAGGTAAAAATACATATTTAGTCTTCAGAGCAAAATTGGTAAACAAACAGTGAGAGTTGATGCCTATAATTGATATTTTTGGCGATTGCCGCGGCTTGTGTGCCGCGGCATTTTTTTATTGCGTAGCGTATATGTCTTGAGCACACGACGGCAAAATGAGAGTCGCAAAAATATGCACTAAACCGAGAGTTTATGGACAATACGGTTTTATTGCAGACATATGAAAACAACTGTAAAACCGCATATTTTTATAAAATCATGTAAATTAACGCGTAATTTATGCTATAAAATCAATTTCACGGAGCCTCTAAACAATGGATAAAATATGTAAAAATTTTTATAAAGTTATTGACACCGATTATGTTGAATAGTAAAATAATATCAGGACGAAAGCGTCCGATGAGAGGGAAAAGATGATAGTCGGCAATAAAATTCTGCTTGAAAACACACGCAGAGGCGGCTATGCCGTACCTGCGTTCAACGTGGACAATCTCGAGAGCGTGCTCGGCGTTCTGCACGCTGCCGAAAACACAGACAGACCGGTCATTATTCAGACGATTCCGCGTACTTTAAGATACGGCGGCATACCCGTTTACAGCGCAATGGTGCGCTCTCTTTATAAAGGAAATCCCGATATTTCGATACATCTCGATCACGGCGGCGACGTCGGTATCTGCAAGGCTTGCATTGACGCAGGCTATACTTCGGTCATGATAGACGGTTCTGCGCTCGATTTTGACGGCAACGTCGGACTTACTAAGCAGGTCGTAGACGTCGCACATCCGCTCGGTATAAGCGTAGAAGGAGAGCTCGGCACTATCGGCGGCAAAGAAGAAACGCAGAGCGAGATAAAATATACCGAAGTGTCAGAGGCTGAAGAATTCGTTTTGCGTACAGGCGTTGACAGCCTTGCGATAGGAGTAGGTACTGCTCACGGAGTATACAAGGGCGTGCCTCATATCGCTGTCGACAGGATAGAAGAGATCGCCGCAAAGATAAATACGCCTCTCGTACTTCACGGTGCGAGTGGTCTTTCGGACGAAGTCATAATTGCCTGCATAAAAGCGGGTATTTCAAAAATAAATTTCGCAACGCAGCTCAGGCAGGCGTTTACACAGGGGCTCAAAGAAGGCATTGCAGAAAATCCCGAAGCCTTCGATCCCAAAGTTTATCTTCCCAAGGCGATACAAAGAGTCAGAGAAGCCGCGGAAAAAATCATTTTACTTTGCAATAAAAACGCGTAAAGCGCAATCAATAAAGCTCGTACAAGGAGATCATATATGCAATACGTTACTTTCGACGAGAGCAGAAAACTCGACCTTATAGCAGTCGGCAGGATCGCGATAGATTTCAATCCTCTCGACTATTTCAAGACTTTGGCAGGCAGTCAGCAGTACCGCAAGTATCTCGGCGGTTCTCCCGCCAACGTCGCGGTAGGGCTTGCAAGACTCGGCAAAAAAGTCGGTTTCATAGCAAGGGTATCGGACGATCGTTTCGGCGATTACGTCGTGGATTTTTTCAAGGATGAAGGGATTGACGTTTCGCATATAAAAAGAGCGGAGAACGGAGAAAAACTCGGTCTTACGTTTACGGAGATACTTTCTCCTACAGAGAGCAGCATACTTATGTACCGCGACGGCGTTGCTGATCTTTCTCTCGACCCGAAGGACGTAGACGAAGAGTATATTGCAAGTGCCAAAGCGTTGCTGATAAGCGGTACGGCTCTTGCACAGAGCCCGTCGAGAGAGGCTTGTCTTAAAGCTATGCAATTGGCTCGGAAGGCGGGCACCAGGATAATTTTCGATATAGATTACCGTCCTTACAATTGGAAGAGCAAGGACGAGATCGCGGTCTACTATACGGCAGTAGCAGAGCACAGCGACATAATCATGGGTTCGCGCGAAGAGTACGATCTGACTCAGGCGATATTCGCTCCCGGCATCGACGACGAGGCGACTGCGGCGCATTGGTTCTCCGAGGGTGCAAAAATAGTGATTATCAAGCACGGCAAGGAGGGCAGCACTGCTCATACCTCTGATGGTCAGAAATACAACATAAAGCCCTTCCCCGTCAAGGCGTTCAAGTCCTTCGGTGGCGGAGACGGTTACGGCAGCGCGTTCCTCAGCGGACTTTTCGACGGCAAGGACATTATGGATTGTTTAGAGCTCGGCTCCGCATCCGCGTCTATGCTCGTTGCCGCTCACGGTTGCAGCGAGTTTATGCCGACCAAGCAGGAACTCGAACAGTTTATCGCCGACGAGAAAAAGGAATACGGCGAGATGATAGCAAGGAAATAAAGCATTTAACATACACGGGTACAAAAAATTTCGGAGGTAGACAATGTCTTTCGGATATCCTAAGTTTAACAAACAGGGCGTTAAGACGCTGACAAGAATAGACGGCAAAAACAAAGACATGTTGATGGACATACTTGTCATAAAGATAAAGGCAGGCGACGTAAAGACGTTTGCTGAAAAGGACAAGGAAATGTGCGTGTTGCTGACAGAGGGAGTAGTGGTCATGAAATGCGGCGACCTCGTCGGACAGGGCTCGAGGACGGGCGTATTCGACGATATGCCGATCACTATGCACGTCCCAAAAGGCAGCACCCTTACGGTAGAGGCGAAGAAAGACAGCGAAATAATTTATCTGGCTACGCTCAACGACAGGGAGTTTCCTGCGAAATTCTACGACAAGAGCGACGTAATAAGGAGCGTTTCCTGCGAAGGACTGTGGGAGAATACCGCGGTAAGAGACGTAAACACCGTATTCGACTATTCCAACGCGCCTTATTCAAATCTCGTGGTAGGTGAGGTTATCGCAAGACAGGGCAGATGGTGGAGTTATCTCCCGCACAGCCATCCGCAGCCCGAGGTATATTATTATAAAATGACTGCGCCCGAAGCTTTCGGCGCGTGCTTTATCGGAGAGATGGAACCGCATACGGTCGTAGACGGCTGCGTAGGCTGTTTCCCGGGAGGCAAGACTCACGTCCAGGTTACCGCACCGGGATATCCGATGTACTGTTGCTGGATGATAAGACATCTCGACGGCGATCCGTGGGATAAGACGAGGATCGTCGACCCGAGATACGAATATTGGGAGAAATAAAATAAAAGAGGGAATTATGAGCAGGACAGAGAGAATAAGCGTAGGCGAGGCAATCGTCAGATTCCTCGACAATCAGTACGTCGAACTCGACGGCGTACAGACAAAATTCGTAGAAGGGTTTTTTACGATTTTCGGACACGGCTGCGTGCTCGGAGTCGGCGAAGCTCTTTCTATGACAAAACACGGCATAAAAGTCTATCAGGGCAAGAACGAACAGGGCATGGCACAGGTTGCCACGGCGTTTGCCAAGCAAAGCGACAGACTCAGGATAATACCCTGCATATCTTCGATAGGCCCCGGTGCAGCCAATATGGTTACGGCAGCGGGAACGGCTACGGCGAACAATATACCGTTGTTGCTCTTTATGGGTGATACTTTTGCTACAAGACAGCCCGATCCCGTTCTTCAGCAGATAGAGCACGAATACAATCCGATGATCACGACGAACGACGCTTTCAAGGCGGTTACGAGATATTTCGACCGTATAACGCGTCCCGAAATGATCATGACCGCACTTGTCAACGCAATGAGAGTATTGCTTGATCCAGCCCGCACTGGCGCGGTTGCCATAGCTCTGCCTCAGGACGTGCAGGGCGAGTGTTACGATTATCCGAGCGACTTTTTCAAAAAGAGAGTGCACCGCATTACGCGCCCGACTCCTCCTGTCGAACAGCTCGAAGAGGTTGCGGAGGCAATAAGGAACAGCAAAAAGCCTATGGTCATCGTGGGCGGCGGAGTAAAGTATTCCAAGGCGGGAAAGGAAGTCGCCGACTTCTGTACGGCGCACAATATCCCGTTCGGCGAAACGCAGGCGGGAAAGAGCGCGATAAAATCTTCTCATCCGCTCAACCTCGGCGGCGTAGGCGTAACGGGCAACAGCGCGGCAAATACCATAGCGGCGCATGCTGATCTTATTTTCGCTGTCGGCACGAGGTTTACGGATTTCACTACCGCATCAAAATCGCTTTTTGCAAAGGCTAAGGTGGTTACGCTCAATGCGTCGGATTTTCATGCAAACAAGCTCGACGCAGTAAAGGCGGTAGGCGACGCAAAGAGCGGTATCGTCGCGCTCGATAAACTTCTCGGAGATTACAAGAGTTCATACGTCGGAGAAATAGAGGCGGCTAAAGCTGCGTGGGATAAAGAGATGAAGAGGCTTACGAGTGTCGAAATAAAAGACGGTTACAAGCCCGAGATAGGCTCTTATACTCCCGACGCGGTGGACGCTTATATAAAGGCTCACGGCGGAGCGATGGCGCAGACAACGGCTATCGGGATCATAAGAGAAAATATCCCCGATGACGCGATAATCGTAGGCTCTTCGGGCAGCCTTCCCGGAGATCTTCAGAGGATGTGGACTACGGACTGCATCGACAGCTATAACATGGAGTACGGCTATTCCTGTATGGGTTACGAGATCGCAGGCAGCCTTGGCGCGAAAATTGCCGATCCCGAACGCGAGGTCTACGCCATGGTCGGCGACGGCAGTTATCTGATGCTGCATACCGAAATGGTTACCGCGGTGCAGGAAGGGCTCAAGATAAACGTAATAGTTTTCGACAACGCGTCTTTCGGCTGTATAAACAATCTTCAGATGGAGCAGGGCGTCGACAGTCTGTGTACAGAACTGCGTTACCGCAAAGGCAACAAACCTATACGCGAGGGCAAGTTCATGAACATAGATTTTGCTATGAACGCGCGCTCTTACGGCTTTAAGGCTTATACGGTAAGGAACGCAGAGGAGCTGAAAGCGGCGATACAGGACAGTCTGAAACAAACGCTCCCGACTCTTATTGACATAAAGACCGCGCCCAAGTCGATGACGCACGGCTACGACGGCTGGTGGAACGTCGGCGTGACGGACAATCCGCACAGCGAAAAGGGTGAAAAAGCGCGCGAAAACCGCAAGAAGATGCTTGAAAAAGCGAGAAAATTCTGATAAGAGGGAGAATATGAACAAAGAAAACGTAAAACTCGGTATCGCACCGATAGCGTGGACCAACGACGACATGCCCGATCTCGGAGCGGAAAACACGTTCGAACAATGTGTGAGCGAAATGGCCCTTTCTGGATTTACGGGCTGTGAGATAGGAAACAAGTATCCTAAAGATCCCGCAACTCTCAAAGCGGCACTCGACATCAGGGGACTTAAAGTTGCAAATCAATGGTTTTCGTCTTTCGTGCTTTCAAAGCCGATGGAGGAAGTGGAAAAGGATTTTATCGCGCAGTGCAGATTTCTCAAGGCGGTCGGCGCGGATACGATAGGCGCGTCGGAGCAGAGTTACAGCATACAGGGGCAGATGCACACGCCCGTATTCGAGTGCAAATACACGATGGTGCAAAAGGAGTGGGAACGCTTTGCGAAAGGCATGAACAGGCTGGGAGAGATAGCAAGCTCTATGGGCATGAAACTCGTATATCACCACCATATGGGCACTGTAGTGCAGACTGCCGAAGAGATAGACAGGATGATGGAGATGACGGATAAAGACAATTTTTCGCTGCTTTTCGACAGCGGACATCTCGCATATTGCGGAGAGGATTATCTCTCGGTACTCAGAAAACACGTTGCGAGAGTTAAACACGTCCATCTTAAGGACATACGCCCGAGCGTAGTAAAGAAGGTCAAGGAAGAAAAACTCTCTTTCCTTCAGGGCGTCAGGCTGGGTACGTTTACTGTGCCGGGGGACGGCTGTATCGACTTTGCGCCGATATTCGAAACACTCGACGAGGCGGGCTACAAGGGCTGGATGATAGTCGAGGCAGAGCAGGATCCCGCTAAGGCAAATCCTTTCGAATATGCCGTCAAAGCAAGAAAGTACATCGCAAATACCGCGAATATCTGAATATAAACCACAGAATACAAGGAGAAATTTATGGCAATCAAGACTTTGGGTTACTTTACCAACAACGAGTTCGTACAGTCGGTTACCGACAAATACTATCCCGTATACAATCCGTCTACGGGCGAGCAGATAGCGCAGATGCCGCGTTGCACGACGGCAGAAGTCGCAAAGGTCATAGACAACGCTCACGAGGCATATAAGAAATGGTCGCGCGTGCCCGTTATCAAGAGGGTGCAGATACTCTATAAAGTAAGAGAACTTCTCATCGAGCATATGGACGAGCTCACCGAGCTTTGCGCTACCGAGCACGGCAAGAATCTCGACGAGAGCAAAGGCGATATCCTCAAGGCAAAAGAGGGCACGGAGCTTGCTTGCTCTATGCCGTCGCTGCTGCAGGGCGAAAGTCTTATGGACGCGTCGAGCGGATACGACACCGTGCTTTACCGCATGCCTTTAGGCGTATTCGCGGGCATATCTCCGTTCAACTTCCCCGCAATGATACCTATGGGCTGGATGACTCCCGTATGTATCGCGTGCGGCAATACGATAGTTCTCAAGGTAGCCGGCGCAACCCCGATGACTTCTTTGAGGATAGCGGAGCTGTATCGCGAGGCAGGTCTTCCCGACGGCGTACTCAACATAGTGAGTTGCGACAGAAACGATACGCAGGAGCTTATATCCAACGATAAGATCGTAGGCGTTTCGTTTGTCGGTTCGACAAAGGTCGGCAGATACATATACGAAACCGCCGCAAAATACGGCAAGAGAGTGCAGTGCCTCTGCGAGGCTAAAAACCACGCTCTCGTGCTCGAGGACGCGGCTCTCGACAGAACGGCTGCGGGCATAATCAACGCGACTTACGGCTGCGCGGGCGAAAGATGTATGGCTCTCCCCGTCGTCGTGGTACAGGAGAGCATTGCGGACAAGTTGGTCGCAAAACTCGTAGAACTTTCCAAGAACGTAAAAGTAGGTCCAGCTTACGACAAAGATACCAAGCTCGGTCCTGTGTACAGCGCAGAGCACAAGAAGAGCGTCTGCGATTGGATACAGAAAGGCGTCGACGAGGGCGCAAAACTCGTGCTTGACGGCAGAAACGTCAAGGTCAAAGGTTACGAAAACGGTTTTTACGTCGGTCCTACCATCCTCGACAACGTAACGCCCGAGATGACGGTCGGGCAGAGAGAGATTTTCGGCCCCGTCCTCTGCGTAAAGAGAGTCAAGAATTTCGAAGAAGGTCTTGCGATCATGAACGCAAATCCGTTCGCAAACGGCTCTGTCATATATACGCAGAACGGATATTATGCGCGTGAATTCGTCCGCTATACGGACGGCGGCATGGTAGGCGTCAACGTAGGCATACCCGTACCCGTAGGATTCTTCTCGTTTACGGGACACAAGCAGTCTTTCTTCGGCGATCTGCATTGCCTAGGCAGGGACAGCTTCAAATTCTTTACGGACAGCAAGACGGTGACCACGCATTGGTTTGACGAGCACGAAAAGAAACAGACGAGCGTTTCCACCTGGGACGGAACGATCTGAAAACAAGAAATATAAGAGGGAAATTATGATAAAAATAGGCATTATCGGCGCAGGCAGAATAGGCAAGGTGCACTGCGAATCCATTATGAGTTACGTCAAAGGCGCAACCGTCAAGACCGTTGCGGATCCGTTCATGAACGAAGATACTGAAAAGTGGCTGAAAAAGAACGGCGTAGAATACACGACCAAAGACTATAAGGAGATACTTGCTGACAAGGAGATCGACGCGGTACTTATATGTTCTTCGACGGATACGCATGCTCCTATATCCATAGAGGCGATAAAGGCAGGCAAACACGTCTTCTGCGAAAAGCCCGTCGATCACGACATCGCTAAGATACTCGAGGTCAAAAAAGCTCTCGAGGGCAGCGGCGTGAAATATCAGGTAGGTTTCAACCGCCGTTTCGATCACAACTTCGCGGCTGTGAGAGAGGCGGTAAAGGCAGGGAAAATAGGCGCGCTCAACGTGCTCAAGATCTGTTCGAGAGATCCTGCTGCGCCTCCCGTTTCTTACATAAAGGTCAGCGGAGGCATATTCCTCGATATGACGATACACGATTTCGATATGGTCAGATATCTGTCGGGGGACGAGGTCGAGAGCGTGTTTGCGATGGGCGGAGTCATGGTCGATCCTGAGATCGGCAAGGCGGGAGATATAGATACAGCGGTAATTACCATGCGCCTTAAGAGCGGAGCTCTTGCCGTGATAGACAACTGCCGCCGTGCGACTTACGGATACGATCAGAGAGCGGAGGCTTTCGGAGAACTCGGACAGGTAGCTATCTCCAACGACTGCGCGTCAAATGCGGTCATATCCGATGCTAACGGAGTGTGCGGAGAAAAGCCGCTCCTTTTCTTCCTCGAGAGATATATGCAGGCATACGTCAAAGAGGTCAGCTGTTTTATCGACAGTATCGTCAACGATAAGCCCGTAGAAGTAGGTATCGAAGACGGGCTTCAGGCGGTCGTCATAGGCGTTGCGGCAAAGAAGTCGCTTGAAGAGGGCAGACCCGTAAAGCTGAGCGAGATCAAGCTTTGAGATCATCAACGTTATGCGCTTTTTGCGCAGATGCGGTCCCGGCCGGAAACGGTCGGGATTTTTATTTACGCGTAGTGACATAATCTAATCATGATATGATTTTTTGCGACCTGTATACGGATTTTCAGCTTGAAATCAATTGTTTTCTTTCGCTTTCAGCCATGCGAATATTGTGTTTTTATATTTAAGACTTGATTATT
Source organism: uncultured Christensenellaceae bacterium (assembly GCA_944383895.1). Taxonomy (GTDB): domain Bacteria; phylum Bacillota; class Clostridia; order Christensenellales; family UBA3700; genus Ornithoclostridium. The sequence goes on from CALWRH010000003.1 coordinate 88,375, forward strand.
ATTTCGAGCGGTATTATAATAATGCTATATCGTACTGAGGGGAGGCTGTGAGAATTTGAAAGACAACGGAGAAAAGTATACCCGCATAAATAAAGGAGCAAAACGAGGAGCGGCTATATATCTTGCTGCCGCGGCTTTTGTTATAGTTGTGAGTCTTGTATTTCTCGTCTTGTTTTCTCTGACATATACTGAAGCAAAATCGGTTTTTTTCGATAAAAAGAATTTTTCCGAAGTGGAAGAAGAGATCGGAGGCACTGAAAAAGAAGACTATACCGCAAGTGCGGAAGGGTATACTTTTTACTATTACAAATCTGTTGTGAACGATGACGATTTTGAGGTAAGCGTAACGATAACCGATGAAAACGGCAAGTCTGAAGAGGTTCTTTATAAGCTGAAAAATGCAGAAATGCTTATAAGATATTATTTCAACAGGTTTGACTTTGCGACTTACGATGTTTCGGAAAACGGCATGATAGCTACTGATAAGACAACTGAAACTTACGGCAAAGAGAGATTGACGATCGCGGGTGAAAAAATAGCGCTTGCGGATAAAATCATAGAAGATCGCATGAATAACGTCTGCACGGTCGGTGAGCTGCTTTCGGAATACAGAGATTACTGCGATACTGTCAGAGCCGTAAGGATAGCGGGAATAACCGTTTTCTCGATACTTTTTGTTATCGGGTGCGGCATGGTTGTCGGATATTCTATATCCAATAAAAAGAAAACACAGGCTTAAACGTAAAAAATGCCCGACAGTCGTCGGGCTTTTTTTGTATTATGGTCAATACGTTTTAATATCTTATTTCGTAATCTTTTATATCGGTTGACAGACAATTCGCGGTAATGCCTGAATATTTCTCGTCGTCGCATACGTTCTTTCCGTCGAAGATAAAAGAGCGGACGTGCTTGACGTCGTAAAGCGTTTTTTCGCTTTCGATAAAGTCGTTTGCGCTCACGTTCAGGCTTTCTGCAAAATCTCCTACGTTTTCAGCTACCGAAGGATTGACGCATATTATCGGAGAATTGCAGTCTGAGAATCTGTTGTCGCTTATATCTATCTGACCTACGCGGCCTGCTACGAATTCGGTTTTTGCATCGCCGCCGATATATACCGCGCTTTTAGTTACTTTTTTGAAATTGTTGCCGTTTATGACGTGGTTGCCTGCTGAGTTTACGCATACCGCTTTGTTGGGAACGTCGTAAAGAGTATTGTTTTCAAATACGAGATCGGCGGTATTGACCGACGTGTTCTCGAGTATCTTACCTACGGCGTCGTGAGGAACGACGTCTTTGAATACTACGTTGAAAAGGTCGGGATTTATCTTGTCGACCATACATTTTTCAGACAGGTATCTTCCTGTGGATACGAGATCGTCGGGCTCTGTAACCGCGATGACGTCTCCGCTTTTGCAGAAAGGTATGCCGTAGTATTTCGGGTTAGCGTAGGCGCAGGCGAGAGTATGATCGTCAAGCCTTCCGTTAACGCGGACGTATTGCACGCCCATATTGACTATTTTGCCGAGGCAGCCGCTGAAATAGCTGTCGCTCACTTTGATTGTGCCTTTGCATGCGAAGAAATCGAAGACGTTGCCCGTGCATGCGACGCTCTGCGACGGTTTGGGACGGACATCGAGTTTTTCAAAAGTCACGTTTTCGCAGAACTGAGCGACGACGCCTTGAGTATGCATATATTTTACGCCGCAGTTTTCTATGCGCACGTTTTTGCAGTTGTCGAAGACAAAGCCCGCCTCGTCGCGCACGTTGGTGCGGTAAGAATAAGAATATCCGTTTTTAAGAGGACAGAGTGATTTGAAAGAAAGTCTGACAGTCTGGTTTGTTCCGTCGTCCTCGAGGATGTCGAGCTTTGTTACCTTTGAAAAGATGTCGGCAGGCTCTTTGCCTATAGTAAATATGGCGTTTCTGTCCGCGTCGAGTGCTCTGACGTACGTTATGCCTTTGCCGTCTACTTGGATTTTGGTATTGCCGCAAAGCAGGTCGAAGGTGCTGTCGTCGATTTTTTCCACACGGGTATTGGGCGCGAATTTGACATTTGCCGAAGTAAGACCCGTTTTGATGACGGTAAATTCGGGACAACATGGCGTTTCTACGTCAAAAATGAAATTTTTAAGGGTGATGTCGGAGCAGTTGCTCATATAGATAAAAGAACCTTTGTCCGTAAGCAATACGCGCGATTCGTTGCCGTCTATCACGACGTTGCTCAGGTTTTCGAGAGTTGCCGCAAATCGTCTTGTCTGTATATTTTTCGTATGAGGAGAGGAGTTTGCCGCATAGCTGCTCACGCTCTTGAGTTTGTCTGCTCCGAGAGAGAAAAGATATCTGCTCTTTGAAGTGTAGCACGCGTTGTCCTGCAACTGCTCAAATACCGAAAACGAACCGAAGGTGAAATTCTTTTGCATAGTCGTCCTTTATGTATATATTGATAATCTAAACGGGTACAAAAATTTTCTTTTCAGTAAATTTCTGCTGGCAATAAGTGCAAGTAATGCCTTAAGTCCCGGCATCAACGCTTGCCTCGAGGGGCTTGCCGCCGCGCCTGATAGTATCGGATATATTTTCTCATTTTAGGACGAAAATGTCAAGAGAGATTTTGTGGAGAGGCGACAGGTCGCAGGCAGTATTGTGTATGCTGCAAGCGTATAGCACGACAGAGAAAAGAGCACGAAGAGCGTGCTCTCAAAATTAAGTGCGTTATTTTAGCTTATACAAGCCTTACCGCTATTACCGTTGAATCGTCGTTCGCTCCGCGTTTCGTGGCTTGAGATAGCAGCATGTCGCAAATCTCCTGAGGATGAAATGTTTCAGCCCTCGAGAGTATAAGCGAAACGCCGTCCGCTCCAAGAGAGTCGATTATGCCGTCGGACACGAGCACTACTATGTCGCCTGACGATAAAAGTTTGTTGTCGGTAAAGGGCACTGCCTCTTCTACTATACCTATCGGCAGTGCGGATGAATTGACGGTTTCCACGTTGTCGGCGCGTTTTATAAAGCTCTGTACGCCGCCGAGTTTTACAAAGTGCGCGATCGCGCGCCGCATGTCTATCACGCAAAGGTCGAGTGCGGAAAAGCTGTCTTTGTTCCTGAGCATCAGCAGACGGTTTATCATATTCAGCACGCTTTCTCCTTCAAAGCCCGCTTTATAAAAGTTTTCTACCATATTTAGAGTGGAGTTGCTGCCTTCGTGCGCGTCGCTGCCGCTGCCCATGCCGTCACATATCGCAAAGAAAAGTTTGTCACCGCCGAGTTTCTGCACCGATCTGACATCGCCGTTTTCGTCGGACCCGTCCTTGCGAGCAGTAGCTTCTCCGTATACTGCGCCGTATCTCGGCTCGGCGCAGAAAGAGAGGGCTGCTTTTCCGTTGCCTACCGACTGCGGCACGCCGCTGCGCTGCATCCTGCAACCGAGTACCTTACATACGATCTCGTCGAGAGCGCGTTTCTGCAGATCGTCAGATCGTATCGTAATGTTCAGGAAAAAGTCGCCGTCTTTAGAGTACATCACCGCCTCTGTACAGACGATGTTGCAGTAGCTCAGATCTTCTATAAGTTTTTGTTCGAGACTTGTGTCAAAGTTTATGCCTCTGTTTATGTCGTCGGCAAGATTGCTTATAAGTTTTCCCACGCCGTACATCTGTTCGGCGACGATCTGCTGGGAGAGTTCGTACTGCTTTTCGTTTTCCCGACGGGTATTGAAGTCGCTCACGCTCTGTTCGCAGTTGGATAAAAGGGCAGGGATATTTCTGCACCTTGCGTTTACGAAGGTAGGGAGATCGGACGTGCTTATCCTGCCGCCGCCGAGAGCTACGGATGCCACGCCTTCGAAAAGTATCCCGGTATCGCTGCCGAGAGCTTGCTGACACAGCGCGCGGGAAGGACACGTCGCGCAGGTCCTCAGCATGATTTCCCGCGCGACGACCTGAGAAGGAGTCTTGTCTGCAAACGCTCTTGCGGGACGGTAACCGAAACAGTCGCCCATTTCGTAAAACACTTTGGCAACTCCCGTGAGGCGCGAAAACACTTCGTTTCTGTTGTGCTTGACCATCTGTCTTGCCGAGTTTACCCCGTTGTCGGTTATGTAAACGGGCATTTTTGCGCGTATTTTACGCGGAAGCACCGCGAACGCAAACGCGCCGAGAGCAACCGCGATAAGGTGCAGAAGATCGTATGCGTATGCGTTGAAGAACACTCCGCAAAGAAGATCGACGAGAAGTACCGCTGCAAACGAAAACCATATTCCGAGTTTTTTGAAACCGTCTGCGACTATAAACATCGCGACTACGGCGGCGCATACTCCGAGGTTGATTTCTGCAGCGGCTCCGCCTGCTCCGAGCGCAAAACATATCAGAGTGCCCGCACTCAGCGAAAAACAGTGCGTGCATGCCATTACCGTCCAGCCTGCTATCAGGAAGAAAGGCATAAATCCGAATACGTTGCATCTGTATAGTCCGAGTGACATTATGACTATCATTATCGCTCCGCCGAGTATCTCGTCTACGGAGAGTTTGTTGCGCACGCCACGGACTACGAGTGCGTAACATATCACGGTGGCGCAGTAACAGAACACCTGATTTAGCGCGACGGTGGTTATTACATACGGGATCTTGTGCACGCCGAGGTCGAATATGAAGACGGGCAGAAGGCTTAAACAGGCAAAAACGTTTGCGCTTATCATGTTGAGCGGCTTGGCAAAAGCGTAATGGATAACCTTGGCGCAGCCCATAAATATTACGGGAGAGATAGCGTAAATAAGTCCTACGACGGACGCGTCTGCAAGAGCGCAGCCTGCGACGTACATAGGCGAGATGAGGAAATAATCGCATCTGCAGTATATCAGAGCGACGTACAGCCCGAGCGCGAGTCCGAGGATGTTGTCGTCGATCTTAGCGTTGGCGCATAAAAAGAAAGGCACTACGGAGAGAAGGTAAAGTATTATATCTCCGTCTTTGTAATTTCGCAGCTTTTTCATAACAACAGTATAAGTTTGCCGCGCTGTCGCAAAATTTCCGACGGCGGCGAAGTTTGTCGATATTTTTGCTTTCGCGTAAATTGAATATTTTTTTTAATAATCCGCACAACAGAAATATGAAAAAGAGGACGGATTATAAAGAATTTTCCGACGCGGTCAAAGCCGCTTTCGGAGAGGGCGAAGATCTCGTAAGGATGGATTTCGACGTCGCAGGCAGGAGCGCGAGCGTGTTTTTCGTGGACGGAGTTATAGATAAGGAGCTGTGCGAGCTGAATATCTTTTCTCCGCTCAAGGCGCTTAAAGGCCTTGAGTTTCCTTATATCGACAAGATCAATGCCGTCACAAGACCGACCTCCGCGATAAAGCTCAACTATTCTCCCGACGAGGCTGCGCAGACCGTTGCGGACGGAGATATAGTTCTGATAATAGACGGCGGAGAAGGGGCGTTCGTATTTTCAGAGCGCAAATATCAGATAAGGGGTATTCAGGAGCCGCCCGTATCCAACGTCCTCAGAGGACCGAGAGAGGGATTTATAGAAGATTTCAAGGCGAATTGCGTGATGATAAGAAGACGTCTGCGCACGCCTAAGCTCAGATTTATCAACTTCAAAGTAGGAAGGCTTACCAATACCGTGGTGTCCGTTGCCTATATCGCCAACGTTGCGGATAAACGCATCGTGGACGAGATCTGCAAAAAGATCAAAGCTATTGATATTGACGGAGTTGTGGAGTCGTCTTACGTTGCCGCTTTTCTCGAAGACGGCAGTCAGTCGCTTTTCGACAGGGTAGGGACGTCGGAAAAGCCTGACATAGTGTGCGCGAAAATGCTCGAAGGAAGAGTAGCTGTGATAGTCGACGGCTCTCCCGTTGTGCTTACTCTGCCTTTTATTCTTCTCGAGCATCTTCAGGCAAGCGAGGATTATTACGTTAAGAGCCTCAGGGCTACGCTTATAAGAACGATAAGGATAATGGCATTGCTTATTGCCGTACTGCTTCCTGCCGCATACGTCGCGTTGCAGGAATTTCAGTATCAGATGTTTCCGCTCAAATTTCTTGTAACCATAATGAATTCGGTATACGGCATACCGCTTTCGCCTATGTTCGAAATGCTGCTCGTGTTGCTCATATTCGAGATCCTCAGCGAGGCGAGCGTGCGCATGCCGAGATACGTCGGTATGGCGCTGTCCATAGTCGGAGCGATAGTTCTCGGAGAAACGGCGGTAAAAGCAGGACTACTGTCGACTCCTACCATCCTTATAATATCTGTATCGACGATAGGTCTGTACTGCGTCCCCGACGAGGCAAATACGGGCAGCGTGCTCAGACTTATTTTCGTTGCGATAGCGGGTGTTCTCGGACTCTTCGGCATAATCCTCGGCGGACTCGTCCTTACTGCTTATCTCGTAAATCTGCGCAGTTACGGCACTTCTTATCTCGCTCCTTACGCTCCCGCGCTTACGGGAGATTGGAACGACGCTTTGTATAAGGCGAGCGTCAGAGAATTGTACGAAAGACCGTACAGTATACCCAATATAAACAGAAAGAGGCTTAAACGATGAGAGATAAGGTTTCGGATAAAATATATACGGGGCAGTTTGCGATCCTCGCTTTTATATCCTCGGTATGTTTCAAGGTCGTAATGCTGCCGCAATACCTCACTGCGGCAGCGGGTAGAAACGCATGGCTTGCGATGCTTACGCTCGTGCTTATTGACGGCATCGCGCTTGCTTGCGTTTATGCCGTAGTCACAAGGACGGATATAACGGCTCTGCCTGCGCCCGTGCCCGTAAAGAAAATAATGCTTGCGGTAATAGGTCTGACGTGCTTTATGAAACTCGTGCTTTTTACGTCTGAAACGACTGCGTATTGCTCGACTACGTTGTTTGACGAAGGATTGTGGCGATTGATTTTAGCCGGACTTATTCCGACGCTTGTATATCTTACCGTAAAGGGTGGCAATGTGCTCGCACGTACCGCACAGATGATCGTATGGTTCGTTGCAGCTGTTGTCGTACTCAATATATTTTTTGCTGAAAGCGCGGGCACGCTCAAGAACGTACTGCCCGTAAAATACGATGCAAAGGTTATTTTTGCGTGTGACAAATATCTCGCATGGTTCGGTGATTTTTCACCGTTGCTATTTTTTACGGTTAGCGGTAAAAAACGCAAAAATCCCGTGCCCGTGTTGGTTTCTTATATTATGATAATCGTATTTTCGGTGGGAGTGTCGCTTGCGTTTACAGCAGTGTACGGGGGCGGAGGAGTTCTTGTAGCCAATGCTTTCAATAAACTTGCCATATTCAACAAATTGTCCACGTTGCTCGGTACGGTGGATTTTACGGTCGTATGCGCGTGGCTCTTGCTCGCTGTGGTGAAACTTGCGCTGCTCGCTGTCGCGGTGACGGAAAGCATATACGCCTTTTTCGGAAACAGGAAAGCAATAGCCGTTGCTGTGTGTCTAGTACTCGGAGTGCTTACATTTTTCGCCATAGGCAATCAGCAGACGGTTTACACGGTTATGACAGGGTATCTGCGCTATTTTACGATTGCGGCGGATTACGTTATCCCCGTAGCGGCGCTTGCGTGCCTGTTTGCGTTCGGGAAGAGTAAAAATGTTTTGCCGGAGGCTTTGTATGAGAAGGAAAGCTAAGTCCAAATGGATTATCCTCATAGTTGTGATCGTGCTTGTCGCTTTGCTGGACGGTTTGTCTTCCAATGTAAATCTGCTCGATCGTGCCATAGTTGTGGGTATGGGCATCGATGCCGTAGACGGAGAATTACTGCTCAGCGTACAGGTGATTATTCCCAAGAACAGCTCTTCGGCGTCGCAGGGTAACGATTTCGTCGTTTATTCCGCAAGAGGAAAGACATTGCAGGAAGCGGTTGAGAATATATCTTATGCCGTGGGGCTCAAAGCGTCGTTTGCGCATACAAATGTAATAGTCCTCGGCGACGCGTTTCTCAAGAGCGGCAGAACGGACGTGCTCGAGTTTCTTGTCACGAGCGATATGGTAACCGACAATACTTTGCTCGTTGCAAGCGCAGGCGATGCAAGTGAAATTCTCGCCGTACAGATGCCCGTAAACGAAGTGGCGTCCTATCATCTTACCGAGATATTGCAGTCCAACCGCAAAGAGGCGGGGCAGAATACGTCGAGCCTGAAAGCGTATTTCGAGGATATTTACAAAGTCGGTCAGACTGCGTGTCTGCCGCTCGTGTTTTTGAGAGAAAGCGATTTCGGATTGCTCGGACAGGAGGCAGAAGACGAAAAGGCAAAACTTCTCGACGTATCGCACGTTGTTGTCACGGACAGAGAAGGTTATCTCGTAAGACTCGGGAGAAGACAGAGCGCGGCGCTCAGTTATACGACTGAAAAACTCAACGCGGGAAATATCTCTTATAAAGGTGACGACGGTTCTGAAAAAGAGGCGATAATACTGAGGACTGATTGTTCCAAACGCGCGTTATCTTATAACGAAGTGCAGATAGATCTCGATTTTTCAGTAAGACCGTCGCAGAAATATTACGTTTCTGCGGACGGTAGCGTAAAAGGCATCAGCGAAACGGAACAGCAGCAGCTAAGGGCGCAGATCATTTCTTCTATTGCCGATTGTTACGAGGTTTGTAAATATTACAATGCAGACGTATTCCATGTCGGGGAAGAATTGTACAGACGTTTCGGAGAAGAGTGGAAAAAGAGCGTCCCCGACAACTATCTCGACGAAGTGACTTTGAAAATAAACGTCAAGCTCAACGTAAAATAACAAAAAACGGTAAAAATTTACAAAGGTAACGCAAGCGGCCGCGGCGTTTGCTGTTGACAAAACCGTCTGAACATTATACAATATAGACCCATGGGGCTGTCCCGGATTCGACAGGCGGACAGAGGGTAACATAAGCATACCGAAGGCTCGGCTTCGTAAAAACGGAAATTAAAATTAAACGCTAATAATAAGCAAGTTGCTATTGCTGCGTAATCGCGCATAGCTGTCGGACGGGGGATCCACGACCCCGCACCCGGCATCGGTCAGTGGAGCAGGGCTTCGCAGAAACGTCCCGGTCTGCGTCGCGCCATCAAGGGACTTACCGAAGTATCCTTTGCGGACAGAGGTTACAAGTGACGCCTAATTATCCGATAAGTATGTAGAAAGTGTTACGCAAAACCGTTTGGACAGGAGTTCAACTCTCCTCAGCTCCACCAGTGAAAACCTAAATCGAACTACTCGGTTTGGGTTTTAATTTTAAAAGGTATATATATGGATTGTTTTTTAACTGAAGAAGAGACAAAAAAATACGTTAATGATTATTTTGTTGCATTAGGGTATAAAACCACGGTTGCATGGGGACATTATCGAGGAGCGGATATTATTGCTCAAAATGGCACTGAATGTAAGATAATTGAAGTAAAAGGGTGTGGCTCACGTCCTCAAATGAGAGTAAATTATTTTCTTTCAATGTTGGGGGAGATTTTGCAAAGAATGGATAATGATAAATGTCAATATTACATAGCGTTACCAAAAATAAAACAATATGAAAATTTATGGCAAAGGTTACCTCTAATTGCTAAAAGACGAACCCAAATAAAATTGATTTTAGTTGATAGTAATGGAGAATTAGAATTTTTAGAATAATATTATAAGCTGTTAATGCAGTGAAGGTAGCTAAAAATGAGGTCTAAATTAGAAAGTCATCGTTTATTGCACGAACATCTGTATTTCAAAGCCAAGTTTAATCTTATTTTTTCTGTACGGCACTTTGAGAGATAAGTTTATAGACTTTGTTGCAAAACAAAAGCCCCGATTTTCATCGAGACCTATATTCACGGGGCTGTTGTAATGTATTTCGATTTTGTCTTTATAAAGGATAATTTCCTTTATCAGATAATTGATAAGCAGTTTCGGCTCTAACCGTAATGCTTGAACGTAGTAATTTCGGATATCGTCTGCTGTCAGCAGTACAGGCGTCTTGCTTTTTTCTAGGACAATCAGTTTTTGCAATTCTTCTTGTCTTTGTTCAAGCTCTCTCATGCGCTTCATCGCCGTGCATGTACTTCCGCCGTTTTCTATTGCAGTCATAATGTTTGTGATTGCCGTATCCGTTGTTTGTTTTTCTTTTATAAGCAGATTGAGAACGACGTTTGTTTTGGCTTGATTTTCCTGAATATCCAAAAGCTGACTTACGATATAGTCCACGGTGCTTTTGTCGCTCAATTCTTCTATAATGCTGTCTATGACGATTTTTTCAAGGACTTCTTTGCGTATAGGTTTATTTTGACAATCGTTAAACTTAGCTTTTCTTCCTCGGCATTTATAATAATACTTCTTTTCTCCGTTATAAGCTGTTCCGCTGTCAGACATAACAGAATAACCGCAGTATCCGCATTTTATTTTATGACGTAACAGAAAGTCAACTTTGAGGCTTTTCTTGCCGTACCTGTTTTCGTTCACTTTTTTGCGTACTTTCTCGAAAATCTCTGTGGGCACGATCTGAGGGTAGATATTGTCAAAGACTTCGCCGTTGAATCTGTAAATGCCGGAATAACGTTCGTTTTTGAGTATTTTGTAGATCGTATTCTGAACGAACGGTTTGCCGTAATAGAAAATACCTCTTGAAGAAAGATCTGCAATTATGTCCTTGACGTAAACTCCTGCCGAGTATTGGCTATAAATATATCTGACAACATCTGCGTGTTCGGGGACAATCACTGCCTTTTTGTTTACGTTCTTGTAGCCGTACGGTATAATGCCGCCTGTCAGATTGCCTTTTCTTCTGCTTTCGTTGTTTCCTCGTCTTATCTTTTGGGATAGTTCTGCAGAATAATATTCAGCATAGCCTTCGAGCATACTTTCAAAGATAATGCCTTCAGGGGTATCTGGCACAAATTCCGTTGCAGACACGACTTTTACTCCGTTGTCTTTCAATTCTTTTTTGTGGATTGCCGTTTCGTACTTGTTACGAGAGAATCGGTCAAATTTGTAAACGAGAATGAAATCCCACTCTTTGCGATTGCTGTCTTTGAGCATGCGCTGAAAAGCGGGTCTGTTGTCGTTCGTGCCTGTCATCGCGCGGTCGATGTAAGTGTTTACGATAACAATATCGTGGGATTTGGCATAGTCTTCGCATACTCTGAGCTGACCCTCGATAGATTGCTCGGTTTGGCTATCGCTTGAATAACGGGCATAGATAACTGCTGTTTTCATTGGTAGAATACCTCCTGATGTTTAGATTTTGTTTTGTCTTTCGACGGAAGCGACGGCAAACGGGAACGGATACGGGTCAATATCCTTTGAGTTTCGCTGTATTCCGTCAAGGGTTGCTCGCAATGCACCTTGCCCTTGACGGAAAAACCGTTTCCGTTTAAGCTGAACGGAAGAAAGGCAAAGCAATCGCTTATATATCTTCGGCATATAGCCGTATAATTGAATAGAATTAAGTCGGGTTATGACTTCTGAACGCAAAGAGCCTCATCCGATTTTGGAAGGGCAACGATACGGGAGAGAAGGACTGAGAAGAAAGCGTTCTGCTCACTTTTGTCTACGTTTTTCAGTTCGGGTTTGCCGATGCGTATAACCTCGATATTTCTGTTCCTCATAAAATCTCCTTTGTTTTGACCTTTAACGATTGAGCGGAAAATCTATAATATCCGCTTTGCAAAAAAGTCCCTCACTTATTAGCCACGAAAATGGCAAAAGTCCACGGTTTTTTGCAAAAATTTTTTCGTGAGTATTTTGAGAAGAGCTTTTAAGTGAAAACCCCCTCTACTTATTAGCCACGAAAACGACGAAAAGGGACCCCCTTTTGCGTAACTTTTTTCAAAAATTTTTACTCCCTCACTTATTAGCCACGAAAACGGCAAATGTAAACGGTTTTTTTGCAAAATTTTTTTATTCATATTTGAAATCCTCTTACTTGTATAAATCAAGCACACGCCTAACTGCCTTTTTTCGTCCGCACTTGTACAAGACAAGCACACGTCTTATCGTCAAACGCCATTTTTGAGCATGAAAAAACGGAGCTATTTTCGCTCCGTTTCGCTTCAATTCAATTCTTCGTAAACTTTACGACATTTCTGTTGTATTCTATCTCGTCTTCTCCATACGTTGGAGCGGTCTATTCTTAGCGTATCCGCTATTTCAACAAAACGCATACCTGCTATATAGCAATCCAAAGTTTGTCTTTCGCCTTTGGTAAGTTTCATCTTGCGTATGATCTTAGCGCATTTCTTAAAGGATTCTTCCATATCGCCTTTGAAGAAGTCCTGTTCGTAGCAATCTTTCTTTATATCTATTCCACGGGTGCTTCTATTAAAAAGCCATCTCTTGTAAATTTCATGGCTTACGATCCTGCTGCATGCTGCGTATACAGTTACGGCTTTACCCGTTTTCGGATCTGAGCATAAGTCGATAACGCGCTTTCCGTAATGTTCGCACAGAAAGCAAATAGCCGCCTGCGCTAAATCGTATCCGTCCGTAATAATGTAACCGGGCACGTTCTTGTAGTTGATGTCCCTTACAAGCCCTACGTAAAGGCTTCTCGGCGCTTTTATAAGCACCAGTCTTTGTACGGTTTTCAAGGCTATAAGCTCACCGATATTCATTACGTTATCAGGGGAAAGAACCTCATCCAACACATCGTAACAGTTTCTTTTTGTTTCCATTTTCTTTACCTCCGAAAATATATTTGCCTTTCGGCAGGCAAGGGAAGGAGCATAAGACGGGAAAAGTTACGTTGTTAAAATGTCAAAAAGCAAAAGTCAACGGAAAAAGGAAAATCCGAAAAGAGGATTTTACGACCGTTTACTTTTGAGAGGATTATGCGACAATGCCAAACGAAAAGGCAAATTCGGAGGGAAAGAAAAGTCGTAAGACAAATTGCACATTATTTGCCGATAAGCAATTCTGAATAAGGTACGCAATGAAACGGAAAATAAGCGAGAGGCGAAAAGCGGAGGAATGCCCAAAGCGGTTCAGCGGGCATCTCCGCTCGCCCTCGCTTTTACGTTCTGCGACCTTCCGGAGCTTAGCAGGCGTGTGCTTGTCGCGACGGCGCGAAGCGCCGGCGCTCTCGTATAAAAGACAAGCACACGCACGGGTTGCAACCGGTAAATTTATAACTCAATTTTATTACTGTAAATTGATGCAGATTTTATTTGTGTTAGATTTGTTAATTGACATAAAAAGCAATTCAATTTTATCATTTGAGACAAAATGATTAAATTAAGCTTGACAAAATGAAATAAATGATATAATATATGATTGTAAAATTGATAATAGGATGACTATAAGAATGAAAAGCCTGAATTATACCGAGATTGCTCAAAAGATGTTGAAGCCCGAGATCGTATCTATGCTTACGACATTGCATGAATACAAGATAAAAGAGGAAAGGTTGGTTTATGCAAAGCAGGATGTCTTGGATAGTCTAGTAAATATCGCAAAAATTCAGAGTACAGAAGCATCCAACAAGATTGAAGGTATTTTCACTTCAGGAGACAGGCTGGAGAAACTTGTCAAGGACAAGACAATGCCGAAAAACCGCAACGAAAAGGAGATTGCAGGGTATCGCGATGTTCTCAAGACAATACACGAGAATTATGAGTATATACCCGTTAAAGACAATATGATACTGCAGCTGCACAGGGACTTATATAAATTTTGCGGAGGAGATATCGGCGGCAGGTATAAAATCGGGGACAATATTATAGCTGAAACAGATTTGAGCGGACGTCAAAAAGTCAGATTTGAGCCTGTTCCTGCGTGGGAAACACCGTCGGCGGTTTCTGAGATATGCAGAGAGTACAATGATGTAATTGCAAGACAACTGATAGATCCTTTGCTGGTTATACCTGTATTTATTCTTGACTTTTTGTGTGTACATCCTTTTGCGGACGGCAACGGCAGAATGAGCAGATTGCTTACTTTATTGTTGTTGTACAGAAACGGATACAATGTAGGCAAATATATAAGTATAGAAAAGGCAATAGAGAATACGAAAGAGACGTATTATGAGGTATTGCAGGAGAGTTCTTACGGGTGGCATGAAGGAACAAACGATTATGAGCCTTTTGTTTCTTACACTTTGGGAATTCTGTTGTCTGTTTACAGAGAGCTTGAGCAAAGGCTTGAGTTTGTAGGCAAAAAAGAAAAGGGCAAGCCTTCAAGAGTTGCGGATATAATAAAAAACTCGCTTGGAGCGATTACGAAAACCGAAATAATGAAGCGGTGCCCGGATATCAGTCAGGTGACGGTGCAGAGAGCACTCAGCGAATTGCTTAAAAGCGGTAAAATAATAAAAATCGGAGGGGGAAGATATACCGAATATGTGTGGAACAGGGACAGAGAAGACTGAAATTCTGAAAGAGTTTCCTTTGCTTGAACTCAGTGAAGAAGAGGCGAAGGATTTTCAGGCAAAGCTGAAATTAAAAGGTAAACAAAGATATAAAGAGCTGTATGATGCGGTGTCGGCTGAAAACAATAAGCGTAAATTCAGCTACGAGGTTCTATCTCAACATTACAGATACGATATAAAACTTCGTAGAGCGCTTTATAAAATCATATCGTTTACAGAAGTAGCAATGAGGGCAACCATTGCAAACAAATACGGAACAGAAAAGATCAGTAAAACGAATATAGAAGAAGACATCAAGAAAATAACAGGCAAAGGAATTCATTTTGACGAATGGGAACATAACAAGATTTCAGCCGTTTTCCGTTCAAAGAAAGAGATGACTTTATTTGAGTTTCTGGAAAATGTCGATATGCAAATATTGAATAAAATATTCTGTATTTTGGATAAAGAGCTGATAGAAAGCATTTTTACTTATGACGAGCATTTGAAAGAAAATCTCGACTCAATGAGGAAATTGCGTAACGCAGTAATGCACAACAATATTCTTATCACAAAAAAGTACGGTAAGGTATGGATTGACGGGGAAGAAAAAACAGATTTGCAGTCGCATATCGAAAACGCGATAAACCTTTCGCCGGACATTGCGAAAGACAATCTGAAAAGGCTCATAAACAGCTGTCTTATAATAGACGAGGAAGACGAAGAGGAGTATAAAACGCAAGGAAAAGAAGAAGAAAACAGATACAGTCTGTTTGCAAAGTACAAAGTATATTTTGAAGGGGTTTAAAATGACAAATGATAAAATTGGTTTGAGCAGAAAACTCGGGCAATGGGATAAAGGTCCTATTGATTTACAGCAGAAAGAAAATACGCTCGGTGAAATTAAACGAGCTTTCAACAGAGATACAGAAATGCAGAGGCTTTTGAGTGAAGATAGGCTGCAACTTAATCTGAGGGGATCGTCTAATAACGCAAATGAGACTAAAAGCACGAACGACGTCGATATTCAGGCTGTCTTTTTAACAAATGAAAATCTTACGTCGTTGAAAGATAAATGTTTCGATGTGCTGAAAAACAGTTTCGGCGACGATGTAAGCAGACATCGCAGAGCGATCAGAATAGAAGAAAATATAAACCGCAGAAGTGTAGACATTGTTGTTTGTAAGCACGCGAACGGAAAGGTTATTGCTTATGACGATTATCTGAAAAGGGAAATAGATTTTTCACCTGTCGAAGTGCAGCGTAATATCGCAAAAAAGAATAGAGAAACGAAAAGCCTTTATTCCAAGATGGTCAGGATATTAAAATCTGTCGTAAATGAAATGGTGGAGAATGGCGAACAGAAAAGAAAACTTAAATCGTTTGCAATCGAATCGCTGTTGATAAATCTCAAACCACGCATTTTTAATAAAAATAAAAAATCAGATAGTGATGAAATTAGATACAAAAAAAGGTTTTGCGCGATATTGCAATCTGTAGAAGCAAGGCTTAAAGACTTTGCAACTGCAGAGCAATTTGTTGAAACGGACGGAAAAAGTCAACTGTTTACGAGCATTAAAGATTACAATATCGTAAAAGAGTATTGGACAAGCATAAGAAGATACATAAAATCAAATTACAATATGGGAGCTTAACAAATGATAACAGGAGAACTGAAAAACAAAATAGACTCACTTTGGGATATATTTGCGGCAGGGGGACTTGTCAATCCTCTTGACGTTATTGAGCAGATTACATATTTGATGTTTATAAGAGATCTGGACGACTCTGACAATCTGAGAGCAAAAGAAAGCGCAATGCTGGGGCTTCCGTATGAGAGCATATTTGCGAAAGAAGTCAAAATCGGAGACAGAACGGTAGACGGCAGTCAGCTTAAATGGTCTACGTTCCACGATCTGCCGGCGGCAAAGGCTTACAACATAGTCCAGGAATGGGTTTTCCCGTTTATAAAAAATCTTCACGCCGATAAAAACAGCGCATATTCAAAGTATATGGGCGACGCCATATTCAAGTTGCCCACGCCGCTTTTGTTGTCAAAGGTTATAGACTCTCTTGACGAGATATACGGACTTATGGAAGCAATGCACGACACTGACACAAAAGGCGACGTATATGAATATTTGTTGTCAAAAATAGCACAGTCAGGACTCAACGGACAATTCCGCACTCCGAGACACATTATAAAAATGATTGTCAGAATGACTGACCCCAAGGCAGATGACGTGATCTGTGACCCCGCTTGCGGAACAGCCGGATTTCTGGTTGAGGCGGGCGAGTATCTGAAAGAGAATAAAAAAGACGAGATATTCTATGACAACAGAAACAGGGCGCATTATATGAACGAGATGTTCTACGGCTACGATATGGACAGGACCATGCTTCGTATCGGGGCGATGAACATGATGACACACGGCATATCAAATCCGTTTATAGAATACAGAGACAGCCTTTCTGATCAGAATGGGGATAAAGCAAAATACAGCCTTATTCTTGCCAATCCGCCTTTTAAGGGCAGTCTTGACGCTGAAATCGTGTCAACCGATCTTCTTAAAGTATGCAAGACAAAAAAGACGGAACTTTTATTCCTCGCGCTCTTTTTGCGCATGCTCAAAGTCGGCGGCAGATGTGCGTGCATCGTACCTGACGGCGTCTTGTTCGGCTCATCGACGGCGCACAAGGCGATAAGAAGAGAAATTATTGAGAACAACCGTTTGCAGGCAGTTATCTCTATGCCGAGCGGAGTTTTCAAGCCTTACGCAGGCGTTTCTACGGCTGTGCTCGTGTTTACAAAAACGGGGCACGGCGGAACAGACAAAGTGTGGTTTTACGATATGAAAGCGGACGGCTTTTCGCTTGACGACAAGCGCACTCCCGTTCAGGATAACGACATTGACGATATAGTTGAGCGTTTCCACAATCTTGACAAAGAGATCGACCGCAAGCGTACTGAGCAGTCTTTCTTTGTGGACAAGCAGGAAATTGTTGACAACGATTACGATTTGTCTATCAACAAGTATAAAGAGACTGAGCAGGTAAAGATAGAATATCCGTCTACCGATGAAATTCTTGCTGATCTGAATAACTTAGAGGACGAGATCGAGAAGGGGATAAAAGAACTCAAAGAGATGTTGAAATAAGGATAAGGATAAAGGTAAATTGATGAAGAATAAAATAAAAAGGACTCTTGCTTTTCCATATGGATACTTATGGGCAATAGGAATATCGATAGCTTTTTTATCTATTTATTATCAAATATTCAGTGACGCAAAAAAACTGGTGCAATTATTGCCACCTGTAGCTTTTTTTCTGTTATTGTGTGTTTTTGTAACAGTGATAAATTTTTATACACCAAAATGCGGAAAAGAAGATGTTAAAGTATATATTATGCTTTATCCTTCAGAAACAGTTGAGTTAGATAAGTTTATCGAAAATGATATTGCAAAAACCATAAACATGTCGAACGAACGAAACGTAATAAAATATATTACACCTGGATTCTTTAATAGGTGCACATTTAACTTTTTTATAGATAAAATTCAAAAAAAAGGTAAAAATGCGTTAGATTCAAAATATGTAAAGCTATTTCTGAAATGGACAAGAGCAAATGCGGTACTGTTTGGCAATATTTACGAAAGGAAAGAGGAAGAGGCTAAATATGTGCTCGATTTAAGACTTATTTACCAGTGCGATTTAAAAAATGATGACATCAGAAAATTCGCAGAAGGATGTGTTAACATGGTATTTTCACCTAAAATATACATAAGCCAGCAAAAAGAAATAAGCGGAATGATTGAACTAGGAAACTATATTAAGGCAATTATGGTGTTTGTTTTAGGAGTAACTAAGTTATCTATATTAGATGTTGAATCGGCATTCAATATTCATTTTAATTTATTTAAAAATGAAGACAAAAGTATATTCTTTAAAAACACTGAATTTAACATGGTTCTTGAGCAAGAGATAGGTTTGTTGTATGCTAAAAATTTCGTTAAAAACAATTGTGATGAGGCGAAAAAGTATCTAGATGCATTGCAAGAAATAGATGAGGATAAGGCAAAAACTACCATTGCACAGTTTTTAATGTGGCAGACAAAAAATAAAAAAGAAATGCATCAAAATGCCGGAAAATGTATGAAAATGTTGTCTGGGAAAAGAGATGTTGTCAACATGGCAAGTAAAGCATATCTTTATATGATATTGGGCAATTATAAAAAATCAGAGGAGTATTATTCAAAGATATTTAAAATTGTAAATGGCAAGAAAGAACATTCGAATTTTATGTTAAGTCTTAAGATGTACTGCGATATGGCTGTTCTTAAAGATTATGAAGCGGTATATGCACATTATTTAAAAGGCTTAATCAATGAATTATATTATCAGGATATGGCAACGGCTAAATCGGAATACGAAGAAGTTGTAATTAAAGCAGCTAAAAAAGATGAATTATATTATAATGCAAAAAAGCGAATTGAAAGTATAGAAAAGCAGCAGTTGTGAGAGGAAAAAATTTCAAGAATATGAGCAAAAGAAAATATAAAAAGAAAATACAAGAGCAAAGCGCAACTGTCATAAAGCCCGACGTTAAAGTCAACGTCGAGATAGACTATGACAAACTCGCGGAAGCGATTGTCAAGGCAGAGAAAAAGGCGGAAGAAAACGACGATAAAGAGATAACAAGCGTGCTATGGCTGCAAAGAAAAGGTGCGGCAATTTTATATAGATTACTTGCGTTTTCGGGATTTGCATTTTTTGCGTTGGGTGCTATTGCTTTAATAATTGCGGCAATAGGATGGCAGTGGGTGCCATTTATAACCGCATTTTCAAATATTTTAGCCATTTTTACCATTGCATTGTTGTTGTTTGCCGTTGTCGTTGTGTCAATGATGTTATGGACGTCAAGTGATCAAGTCGAAAAAGTAAAAGACAAACAAATGCTGATGTCATTGAGTTCAGGTTTGATAGGTTTTATAGCCTTGATAGCCGCGATAGTAGCGATTTTTGTAAAGTGAGGAAACAATGGATAAAGTTTTGCTTGAAGATGTTTGTAATATTTTAGATAACAAAAGAGTCCCGATTACTGAATGCGACAGAAAAAAAGGACCTTATCCGTATTATGGAGCAAATGGAGTTCAGGATTATGTTGACGACTATATTTTTGATGATGAATTAGTGCTTTTGGCGGAAGACGGTGGTAATTTTGGTTCAAAAGAAAAACCTATCGCGTACAGAGTGTCGGGGAAATGCTGGGTAAACAACCATGCGCACGTGTTGAAACCGAAAGAAAATATCGATGTAAATTATTTGTGTTACAGCTTAATGTTCTATGATGTCTCGGGATTTGTTAATGGAGCAACACGACAGAAATTGACTCAAAGCAATATGCGGCAAATGTTGATTCCTTTTTGTTCCTTGGCTGACCAAAAACACATTGCCGATGAGCTTGACAAGGTCAGCGGACTTATAGAAAAACGCCAAAAACAGCTTGAAAAGTTGGATTTGCTTATAAAATCCAGCTTTGTCGAGATGTTTGGGGATTATGATTTACATAGAATTAGCTCTGATATGACGGAATTGTCTGAGTTGGGAACTATCGTCGGAGGAAGTACGCCTGACACAAATGAGGTAAGTTTTTGGGGCGGGAAAAACTTATGGATTACACCTGCTGAAATATCTAACGAAGACTTCGTTATAAATGATACAATCAGGAAAATAACGGATGAGGGAGCAAATAGTTGTTCGTTGAGATTGCTACCTAAAAACACTGTTCTTTTGTCTTCAAGGGCACCAATAGGAAAAGTAGCAATTGTAGGTAAAGATATGTACTGTAATCAAGGATTCAAAAATATTATTTGTGGTCCTAAATTACATTGTATTTATTTATATTACTTATTAAAATATAATACGGAATATCTTAATTCTTTAGGAAGAGGGGCAACTTTTAAGGAGATATCAAAAAGCATAGTAGAAAAAATAAAGATAAGGGTGCCAGAGATTGCTCAACAAAACCAATTTGCTGATTTTGTTGAAAAGGTTGAGCAAAACAAGTCAAAGATAAAAAACAGCTTAGACAAGCTGATTACACTAAAAAAAGCATTAATGCAAAAATACTTTGGGTAAAGGAGAAGGGAAAATGAATAGTTATAGTCGTGTAATTACACTTGACGTTGATAAAAATGCGGTTGTTAAAACTTTTAATGACCAAATTTTAGCTGGTATAAACAAAGGGTTTAGCGATTTTTGGGTGAAAGTTAAATCAGGTAGAACTTATTCAAATATATGTGCACCTATTGCAGGGATTTTAGATTATTATAGAGATAAAGATATAAGGTTTGAGTTTGAATATGACAATAACAACAAATATATAGAACATACGAAATTTAGCGACCCTCTTATAGTGGAAGATTATATAGATAAAGGTTCTATTAATAATCCATTAGATGTGGTTTGGAAATTTTCTTCTTCAGAAGCAGTACATGAGTTGGTAAAGGCATACATTTTAGAACTTAGACAAGCCGATGTTGTTGAAAATGGTGTTATATCAAGTATGGAGTGGTGTATTAATGAAACACTAGACAATGTCTTACAGCATTCAAATGCTGGAAGTGGATATATTATGGCTCAGCATCATAAAACAACTAAACAATTTTCAGTTTGTATTTTTGATTCAGGTATAGGAATTTATAATTCATTAAAGAATTCTATTCATAGACCGCAATCGGCTTTGGATGCAATAACATTAGCATTGCAAGAAAGAGTAACTCGTGATATTGAAGTCGGGCAAGGAAATGGCTTGTGGGGGTTATCAAAAATAATAGATGAAGCTAAGGGGCGATTATATATTAGTTCTTGTGGAGCGGTCTATAATAAAGACTTCCATAATAAAGAAAAGATGATAAGTTGGGGATATTTAAATTTAGGTAAAAATCGCGGTACAACATTGGTAGACTTTCAATTAAATTATTCTAATCCAATTGATATAGCAAAAGCCTTAAATGGTTATGAGCCTCTTGATTTGTGGTTGGAAAATTTAGAAGATACAAATGGCAACGTAGTAATTGAAATTGCAAATCAATCTGGAGGAACAGGAACACGTAAAGCCGCTGAAAAATTAAGAAATTTAGTGTTAAATATCTTAAAGAATGAAAGGAAACGTATTGTATTGGATTTTAACGGCGTAAATTTAATTAGTTCATCTTATGCGGACGAATTAATAGGAAAAATAATTGTTCAATATGGTATTGTTGCTTTTATAAATAATTTTGAAATAAAAAACATGAGCGAATTTAATTCTGGCGTGCTAAATCGTTCGGTACAACAACGTATGGCGCAAAAGTATTATGATAATAAAATCGTTATGGATGAAGAATAAATCAATAACAATATGACCAACTTTGATTTTTTATTAAAAGAGCCCAAGTTCAGCACCTTCGCAGAGGTTGCCGTAACTGCTGAAAAGCTGATAAATATAGACGTTGACTCTGCTGTGATAAATTGCAGGAGAGCAATGGAGTTTGCCGTCAAATGGATGTATTCAGTTGACGAAGCTCTCGTCATGCCTTATCAGGACGCTATTTTCTCACTTATCAATACGGACGAGTTCAGAGAGGTCGTAGGGGATGATCTTTTCAAAAGGATAGATTACATAAGAAAGGTCGGCAATACCGTTGCGCATAGCGAAAGAAAAATTACGGCAGAACAGGCGAAGCTGTGTCTTGAAAATCTGTTCGTATTCATGGACTTTATCGCTTATTGCTACGGCAACGGATACGAGCAGAGGGAGTATGACGCGTCCTTACTCGAAAATTCGCAGGGAGATGTTGAAAAATCAGAAATTCCCGACATCGATATAAACGCTCTTATCGAGGAAAACAAACAGATTAAAGAAGAGTTGACTGCACGCAGAAAGGAGCAGAAAGATTCTTATTCCCCGATGCCGCTTGAAAGGACGGAATACGAAACCCGCAAGATTTACATAGATACCGTTTTGCAGGAACTCGGTTGGGTAGAGGGGCGCAACTGGCTGAACGAAGTTGAGCTATTCGGTATGCCCAACAGAGAAGGCGTGGGATATGCCGATTACGTTCTGTACGGCGATGACGGCAGGGCTCTTGCGGTCATAGAGGCAAAACGCACTTGCAGAGACGTTGCAGAGGGCAGACAACAGGCAAAGCTGTATGCGGATATACTTGAGAAAAAATACAACCGCCGTCCCGTGATATTCCTTACCAACGGATTTGAAACGCGCATAATAGACGGTGGTTATCCTGAAAGAAAGGTGGCAACCGTATATTCAAAGCGCGATCTTGAGAAGTTGTTCAACCTGCGCACAATGCGGACAAGCCTTAAAAATATCATTGTGGACAACAATATTGCAGGTAGATATTATCAGGTGGCTGCGATAAAAGCTGTATGTAACTACCTGGGCGAGAAGAACCGCCGCAAGTCGCTACTCGTTATGGCGACGGGCAGCGGAAAGACGCGTACTGTCATCGGGCTTGTAGACGTGCTTCTCAAACACGGGTGGCTAAAAAATATACTTTTCCTTGCTGACAGAAATGCGCTCGTTATGCAGGCAAAACGCAGTTTTGTCAATCTTCTTCCCGATCTCTCTGTAACAAATCTTTGCGAAGAAAAAGACAATTATACCGCGCATTGCGTTTTCTCGACTTATCAGACTATGGCAAATTGCATTGACGAGATAAACGACGAAGAAGGCAAGTTGTTTACGGCAGGACATTTCGATCTGATAATCGTTGACGAGGCGCACCGTTCTATATACAACAAATACCGCGATATATTCAATTATTTCGACGCTCCGCTCATAGGACTTACCGCAACGCCCAAGGACGAAATAGACAAGAATACTTATGAGATTTTTGAGCTTGAGAGCGGCGTTCCTACTTATGGCTATGAACTTGCGCAGGCAGTCAAAGACGGCTATCTTGTGGACTTTATGTCAGTTGAAACAACGCTTAAATTCGTTGAGCAGGGGATAGTTTACGACGAGCTGTCAGAAGAGGACAAAGAGGCTTACGAAAATACGTTTGAGCAGGAAGACGGAGAGATCCCCGAAGCTATCTCATCGTCTGCGATAAACGATTGGGTTTTCAATGAAGATACGATAAGAAAAGCACTTCATATCTTAATGTCGGAAGGACTTAAAGTCGATTACGGAGAAACTCTCGGCAAAACTATTATATTTGCTAAAAATCACAGACACGCTGAGAAGATATTAGAGATTTTCGGCAAAGAATATCCTTCGCTTGTCAATTACGCAAAAGTGATTGACAACAAGACGGAATATGCTCAAAGCGCGATAGACGAATTCTCTGTCGCAGATAAATTGCCGAGGATAGCCATTTCCGTAGATATGCTGGATACGGGCATAGACGTGCCTGAGATCCTCAACCTTGTCTTCTTCAAGAAGGTCATGAGCAAGGCAAAATTCTGGCAGATGATAGGCAGAGGTACTCGCAGATGCGACGGGCTTATTGACGGAAAGGATAAAAACAAGTTTTATATATTCGACCTTTGCGGCAACTTTGAGTTTTTCCGCACCAACGAAGGTAAGCCTTCTGCCAATCAGATTGCTTTGCAGAGCGCCGTCTTCTTTTTGAAAACGCAGATTATCTATAAGTTGCAGGATATTGCTTATCAGACTCAGCCGCTTATAGAACTCAGAAAAAGACTTGTGTCAGAGTTGGTTGAAAAGGTTTCAGAGCTCAACCGCGACAATTTTGCCGTAAGGCAACACTTGAAGTGTGTAGACAAATATTCATCTGAAAGCGGATTTACGGCTTTGAATTATGAGGATACGCTGATAATAAGAGAAGAGCTCGCGCCTCTTATTCTTCCCGATGAAGACAATGCAAGCGCAGTGCGTTTCGATGCGTTGATTTACGGCATAGAGCTCGCATATCTTGCAGGAAAGAAATATACAAAAGCAAAGAGCGATCTTTTCAAAAAAGTCAATGCAGTTGCAGGCGTTGCGAATATCCCTGAGATCATGATGCAGTCTGAACTGATAGAGAAAATCCTGCATACGGATTTTCTTGAAACTGCCGACGTAAACGACTTTGAGAATATAAGGATCAAGCTGAGAGATCTCATGAAGTATATCCCCAGGACGTCAATTGAGTATACTACCGATTTTGCTGACGACGTTCTGTCTGTTGAGTGGAGAGAGTCTGAGCTTGAAAACGACGATCTTAAAAACTACAAGGCAAAAGCCGAGTATTACGTTCGCCAGCATCAGGGTGATAGCGCGATAGCAAAATTAAAAGGCAACATTCCGCTTGACAGACAAGATATCGAAGAACTTGAAAATGCGCTTTGGGGGGAAATAGGAACAAAAGAAGAATACGAGGCTGAATACGGCAAAAAACCGCTCGGAGAATTCGTCCGCAGCATTGTCGGCCTCGATATGAATGCGGCAAAAGAAGCCTTCAATATGTTCCTTAAAGACGTGAACCTCGATGACAGACAAATTTACTTTGTCAATCAGATCATCGAATATATTGTAAGAAACGGAGTTATGAAAGATTTATCAGTCTTGCAGGAATCTCCGTTTACAGACAAGGGAAGTGTGGTTGAATTGTTTACCAACATGTCGATTTGGACATCGATCCGCAAGGCAATAGATTACATTAACGCAAACGCAGCGGCTTAACAACAAGGAGAAAAAATATGATTTACAAGGAAAAAGAAGGGCAGTTAAAAGAACTGAAAAACGTAAATTTTGCATTGGAACGTGATTTACAGAGATTTGTCGAAAGAAATATGACTGCGATAATGGGATATAAATTTATTGAAACCGAGGTAACAACAGACAATTACCGTTTTGACAGCATTGCTTTTGACGAGGAAAATAACGCGTTTGTTATAGCTGAGTATAAAAGAGGTAGAAACGAAAGCCTGGTGGATCAGGGATACGCTTATCTTAAAACGGTAATCGACAGAAAGGCCGAACTTGTTTTGCTTTACAATGAGAAATTTGACGTAAATAGAAAGGTTAAGGACTTTGACTGGTCGCAAACAAGGGTCGTTTTCGTTTCACCTAAATTTACTCAATATCAGATTGATGCAACTTCGTTTGGAGATATGCCGTTTGAGTTGTTTGAAATAAAGAAGTATGAATCCGATTTATATGAAATAGAGAGGATTAATCAGCGCAAAAACGCTTGCAAAAAGATCCAGATAAACACTATTGAAACTGATACGATTAAGCAGGTCAGTAAAGAGATAAAAGCCTATGATGAAGAGTATCATTTGAAAAATGCAACTGAAAAAGCAAAAGAACTTTATTTCGAATTAAAAGACAGAATTGCGGACAACGATTTTGACCTCACTCCTGTATACAGAAAAAATTATATTGCTTTCAAGAAAAACAACACAAAGAACGTTATTGATATATGGCTAAAAAAAGATTGGATTGAGGTAGTTTTCGCTCTTAAACAAGGTGAACTTATAGATACAGAGAATCTTACTTACGACATCTCCAACAGATTGTGGAGCTCTGAACAATACGCAATGAGATTGGATAAAAACGTCGATATGGGATATGTTATGGAATTGATTCGTCAGGTATACGTGAAAAAATAAAGGAGAAAAAATATGTCAGATATAGGAATAAGAACGGTGCTTCAGGATGAAGATAGCGATCAATTTAACTCGCTTCAAGAGGCAACATTTATTATTAAAGAGTATCAAAGAGGTTATAGATGGGACGATACTCAAATAATTGCGCTTTTAAATGATCTAAAGGAATTTAAAACTCAAGACGGAAAGCTGAAATACTGTCTCCAGCCGCTAGTTGTAAAAAAATTGCTTATTGAAAACTTTGATAAATTTAACCATGTAAAAAACCTATCTCATGCGATAAAAATAGATACGACGAATGTCTGGGAACTTATTGATGGACAACAACGCTTGACAACTATTTTACTTATTTTAGATGTATGTTATAGAGAAGGAAAAACTCTACCGTATAATATTATGTATGTAAATGATCGCAAAATTGACGATTATTTTATAAAAAATGCAAAAAAGACTATTGAGGAATGGTTTAAATCCTTTGGCCTTAGGGAAGACGATGTGCGGGATGATATTCGCAAAAAAATTCATTCAAATGTGCAGTTTATTTGGTATGAAGTTGACGATAAAGCAAATTCGGGTGAAGTTTTTACAAAACTTAATATGGGCAAAATACCTTTAACTAATGCTGAGCTGTTTAAAGCATTACTTCTTATTCGAAGAGATGATCATCAAAACAGCGATGAAAATAGAATATTGAAGATTTCGTTTGAATGGGATGCAATAGAACAGTCGCTTCATGATGAGGATTTCTGGTTTTTTATCGCCAATATATATGACGAAAAGCAAACACGAATCGATTACCTTTTAAAGCTTTATTCACTTTCGTTTATGAGTGATCCAAAAGTAAAGGATGAGAAAATCAGGACAACAGATAACCTATTTCCTTTTTTGGTTTTATGTGCCTTGTTAAAGCATAAAGTAAAAAATAGCTTAGATGAGATTTGGGAAGAGATTGTAAAAATTCATGAAACTCTCAAAATGTGGTATTATGATAATGATACATATCATAAAATAGGTTTTCTCATTACTGTTACAGATCAACCGTTTGAAGTGATCAACAAGTTAATTGCAGAGTCAAAAGAAAAGAAAAAGTCACAACTCAAAGAGTTTATTAATGAAAAAATAGAGTCGAAATTTCAAAATATAAAAATTGAATCATTAAGTTATGACATAGTAACACATAGAAAGCATATCTTTAATGTTTTGTTGTGTTTTAATATTTACACAATGATAAATAGCAAAACGAGTAATAAATTTTCTTTTAGACAGTTTAAAGACAGAAAACAAGGATGGAATATAGAACACATAAACGCACGTGCAAACGAGATAGAGCTTGGCAATGCTAATGCTGCAACACGAAGAGAAATTTTGGAAGCGATGATAAATCAATTACAATATATTGAAGAGAAAGATACAATTGAAAAGATAAGAAAATTTATTGATGAAAAAGTTGATAATGCAAATTCGGCAGAGTTTGTGCAATTTTATAATGATATTAATGATAGGTACGGAAATTTTAATGAAAATGGAATAGGAAATCTCACTTTACTGGATGAAGAAACAAATAAATCATATAAAAATGCTTTGTTTGCGGTTAAGAGAAAAAAAATAATTGAACGTGACCGTGGTGAGGTGTTTATCCCGGTTTGCACTAAAAATGTATTTCTAAAAATGTACTCTGATAGCAATGGACTTGTGAATATGTTGCAGTGGAATGCTGTTGATGCAGAATGTTATTTAAATGAAATTAAAAGAATATTGGGAAAGGAGGCGTGATTATTATGTCAATAGGGGAAAAGGTCTCATTCTGGCAATTTATTAATGGTAATAATATAAAAATTGAAATACCTGAAATTCAAAGGGATTATGCGCAAGGAAGAAAGGATTTGAAAATAGAATTTTCTTTCGACCGTTTGTTGGATGATATGTATGCTGCGCTCTTTAATAGAGGTTTACTTGATTTGAATTATATTTATGGCAAGATAGATAACGGGATATTTATCCCGATAGATGGCCAACAAAGATTGACAACGCTATTGATTTTGCATATTTATGCTTTTTCAAAAGAAAATAAGCGCAAAGAATTAAATGTTCTTGAACAGAAATTTTTCTACAAAACTCGTATCACAACACAGCGTTTTATAGAGAAATTAATTGACAATTTATATAAATACTTCGAAGAAGATGAGGTTAAAGAAATAAGAAATTTTATTGAGGATTCAGAGTGGTTTGTTTTATCGTGGTTGAGGGATCCTTCAGTCTCATCTTTTATTAATGTTATAGAAAAAATTGATTTGAAATTTAAAGATACCATATTTTCAGATAAATTGGTTGATGATAATTGTGGTATTACGTATATGGCTCTTAGCATAGAAAATATGGGCAATGAAAATGAACTATATATAAAAATGAATTCAAGGGGAAAGTCGCTTACTGAATTTGAGATCTTTAAGTCTGATCTTTTTGAATATATTGAGAGCAAAATTGATTCTGAGAATATAACTCAATCCTTCTGCAATGATTTTAAAACCAATATTGATACAAAGTGGATGTCAATGATTTGGGATTTTAAATTAAATCAGAAAAAATACGCATTAGATTTAGCAAATGAATGTGATATTTTTTACTTAAAATTGTTACATTGGATTTTGCTTAATAATATTCTACCGTCAATGAATGGTAAATATGATGAAAATACGAAGAAAATAATTTACAATAAAGGTTTTTTTAACTTTCACAATTATAGCAATAAATTATCAAGTAAAAAAATAGCAAAAGAAATATTTTATACATTAGATCTGCTTGATTGGATAAAAAATCACGATATCAATTTGTTTGATTATATTTTTAATAACATCATTATTAAAGCTGAAAATAATGAAAGAAAGGAGCGCGTGATCTTAAATGCAATTACTTCATATGCGGTAGTAGGTTATAATGAATATTCTGAAAAAGCATTTAAGGATTGGTTTGATATAATAGAAAAACTAGTTAAAAATACTGAAATAGATACTGAAGAAAAATATTGTAAAGCTTGTCTATCAATCAATAATATATCTGCAAAATGTTGCGCTGATTCAATCAAATATTTTGCATCGCTTGATTGTGAAAAACCCAATGTTGCTTTTTTTGATAAAAACCAACTAAAAGAAGAAGTGGTCAAAGCACAGCTTATTCTTAGCAATGAAAGCTGGTATAATCCATTGAAAACTGCTGAAAAGCAAGCGTATTTTGATGGTCAAATAGGTTTTATGTTGAGGTTGCAGGGCATCACGAGTCAAAATTTATTATCAGGACAGGAAGATATTGATCATTTTAATGATAATTGGGAAGTTATATGCAAGATTTTAAGTAAAGAGATGATAAATAAAAATGATAATATCTTAAAAAGAGCTCTTTTAACTTTTGGAAATTTTTCTATAGGGGCTAATTCCAACGACACATTCTTTTTTGAAGGAGGAAACGAGTATTATAATTGGCGAAGATTACTCCGTGAAGATAAATCGTTCAACGTTTTTAAGAAATTTTTCAGTGCATTAAAAAATGATAAAGCAACTGACGTCATAACAAATCTTGAAAAATACATTGATGAATATAGCGGAAGCGAAGATTATATATATAATTTAATCAAGATCCCTGAACTTTTTGATTATATGTCTCAAAATAGATTTAGAAAAGATACTGAATCGAATTATAAAGATAGGGTTATTCTGTATAAAAAAGAAAGGTTAAGTAGTCAGTATGTAGAAGCAATGAGTTACGCGTTGTATGCTCAATTAAAGAAAAATGGATACAATGTTAGCTATCATAGCGGTACGGGTTATTTGTATGATGAATCTTCTAGTGCTTATATAGAAAACATAAATGATATTCCAACCAGAATTGAATATCATAGCGGTTGTTTCTATTGCAATAATACAAAAATGGACGGGAAAAATGGCAAAGGTATATCAACAGTTTCAAGTTTATTAGAAAATATAAAAAAGGATATAACATTGATAGAGTTGTAAGTTGCTTATCCATTAAACTATCAAATATATAGATATTAATTACAGTATAATAAGAATATTGTAGTTTATAGGGAGAAAAGCATTGACGATTTTCTTATTTTAGGACATATTAGATAATAAGGTATGACATTTTGTCGGCAGAGTTATAATCCATTAAAGCCATTCATAAGCGAGCCGAAAGGCTCGTTTTTTATGCGTGGTGGAGCAGTTTGTTGTGACCGTTGCGTGCAGATTGCACGCGACAGGAGGTCGCACGAACGGGTGAATCTATGTTAGAGAGAATAAAAATGACGTGAGGGCTTTCGCCGTTACGGCGAAACTCTCCTCAATTCTATTTTGTGATTCCGCTCCGTCGCATTGAACGGTAACGCTCGTTGTTCAGACAGGCTTATGTGGGCTTGATTCTTGTTATGCCATAGTTATTGATATTCTCTATTTTCAATAGTTTTGCGATTTTGCTTTGCTGCGTGATAGCAGCAGGACATTTTTATGGTTTGATTTTAAAGATAAAAGTTTATTTTTTGTGAAAGTCCCGTATTTGGGACTTTTGAAACGCTATGATTAAGAAAAAACAAAGGAGATACTATTATGCAGGAGTTTGAGGAAAATAAGAATGATAACGAAAAAGATCGTTTATCGGAGCAAAAAAAAGAAGAACTTGCAGCTTATTACAGACGGACAAAGGTAATAAGAAATTTGATTATCGGCGCAGGGATATTTGTCTTTGTTTGCGTGATATTTTTCGTGCTTGCAAACACAAATGCTTGTTCTGAAAACGCAATGGAAGTCGTAAGCGGCCCTGAGCTGGTTGCTTATCTGGGGGGAGAAGGATTTAAGCCTGCCGTGAAGGTAGAAGTTAAGAATAAGTCGAACAATCCTATAAAAGTGAGATTTGAGTGTGTTGTTTATGGAACAGACGGCAGAAAGAGTACCACGATCAGTTCAGGGTATGAATTGATCATGCCCGGAGATATTGTCGAGATCATCGGAACATCTTATGATTCATATCCGTTTTCGCTTTATTCGGATTATTGTGCAAGCATAAGCGAGTTGAATTACAGCGTGTTAAAAAACGTGTAAGTATTTAGAAAACACAACGGGAAACAGTCGGAAAACGATAATATAAGGAAAAAAATCTGCAAGAGGAAAGTACGATGGACAGATATGTATATATAAACCTGATTGCGGGCGACAACGACAAAGATGTGCCTGCTATAATCAGGTTTAAGGCGGTTGATTTCGGCAGAGACGTCGACAGCAAGATATTCGATAAACCTTGCAAACCGATAAGAGCGCTCGAAAGGTTTGTCGAGAAGTTTCTCGGCATCAGCAATAAGGAACTTGAAAATTGTCCGCAACAAAACGATGTAAGACAAGAATTTTTGCGTTTTATCGAAGGGGCGCACATTATATGCGACGACATAGGATTTTGTGAAAGAGCGTTGGGCAGAAAAATAAAGGACATAAGAACTCTTGATTCCGTCAGACGCGTGAACGGAACGTGTTATTTTGACGATCGCTATGAACTTGTTTTACAAGAAGCGAAAAAAGGAGAGATGGCACTCGCAGACGTGCAGAGAATTACCGAAAGCGCTTTTGGCGATGCATGTAAAATCCTGGACGATCTGTTGTTTCATAAATTGATTGTCAAAAAAGGGAAATTTTACGTTGCTGCCGACAGCGGGCAGAAAACGCAAGCATTACGGTGGAAAAATAAAAATGAAGATTGAAAAAATAAAAGCGGATATCAACGGCACAATTATTGAGAAGGCGTTGTCGGACGGCATAAATTTTATATTTTATCAAAACGCAAAAGAGAAAACGATTTACGAGAAAGTATTTCAACTTGTTGTTGACAAGGAGTATTATGAAGACGATTATTATAAGGATAACGACATATATGTATGTATTGAATTGTCGGATGACATTTCTTACAAACTGATATATGATAATCAGGAACTAGACATAATGGCAGAAAGGCTTCTTATCGAGAACAAATCCGCTCCCGTATACAATCACGAGATAAGCAAGGGTCTGATCGAAAACTATATCAAGAAAAACGGCTATATCAGGACGTTTTTCTACGGTGGAGATATGATGCCGACAGATACCCCCAAAGGGATATTGGACGGTATAATGAAAAAAGCAAAACCGTCGGATGCAATGACACAGGCAGGTCTTTTTTATTATATAAGAAATATTGAGCCCGTGTTTATAAACGCTAAAAAAGATTGTCGACTTTTGCTCTTGGCAAACGGTAGTTTTTATATCGAAGGAGAAAATGAGGACGACGAAGAACAGTGTGCGCTTAAAGAATATTTCAAGTTCGTAATAACGGCGAAACTCGCCGACAGGACGGAAGAACTGGAATTCTGCGCAAACAACTACCCTTTGTTTGTAAGCGGGCTGTTTGAGGCGGCAGGAAAAAGTCTGGATATAGAAGCTGTACTGAAAATTTTGGAAGACTATTACGGTCAGACGGTTTTCTTTTGTCCGGAGGAGTTTCGCTCTGTGCTAAGTCAGGAAAACGTGGTAAAGCTGATTAAAGATATAAACGAAAACATCTTACCTTTTTAAGGAGTGAAAATGCATTTAACGGAATTGATTGAAAGTAAAACATTTGTAGCGATTGCATTGGAACTTTATAACGGACAGATCGGGATAGGCGCGGTCAGATTCGAAGGGTGGGAGATTGCCGATAAAAATATAAAGGACCGAGTACGGATCACAGATAAAATATGCGTCCGTACATACAGCGTTGCGGGATTGGAAAAGTCGTGCCGTACAGAGAGAAAACCGGTGATGTATGACGATGCCGACAATACTGCAAAGCTGTTGAAATTCATAAGCACAAGCATTATCGTAGTGCATAAACCTGAGGATATATTTTTATTAAATGCGATAACGGAGCGTAGTGCCGAACGTATTGAAAACAGAATTCTCGACAATCTGAGCATTGCAAAAAGTATATACGGGGATAAGATAAAAGACTTTTCGATGAAATATTTTGCAAGTCGTTTTTTTCCGAGATCGCAATATGACGGAACAACGGGAGCGGCAGTACTTACAGCAATGATTTTCGGCAGGCTTGCGCTTGAAGACGATTTTGCCCATTGCGGATACTGAAATTTTGTGCTAAATTTATTATGTACCAAAAATGTCGCATTACCTGGTGTATGCTTTTAACAGAAAAAACGACGGTTAGTAAGGGCTGATGCAAAAAAAGGTGGCTTATGATGGAGAGTAAAAAACTTGCGTTATTGAGGATTTTACAAATTCTGAAAGACAAGAGCGATGTCGATCATCCTCTGAAACAGGAAGATATCGCAAATCGGATTGCTGACGATTACGGTATTGAGATAGAGAGAAAGGCAATAGGACGCAACATCTCCCTTCTGAGAGAGGCGGGCTATGAGATAGAAAACACGAGAAAGGGATGTTATCTTGCGGAGCGTGATTTTGAGGACTCGGAACTGCGCCTTTTAATAGACGGAGTATTGTCAAGTCGGCATATAAACGCTAAACACTCAAAAGATCTGATAGAAAAACTCTGTGCGCAGTCAAATATCTATTTTCGGTCGCACGTTAAAAACGTGTATACAGTAAACGATTGGAATAAGTCGGACAATATGTCGCTGTTTTACAATATAGACGTCATTGACTGCGCGATTGAAAGCGGCAAGGTGATAACCTTCAATTACAATAAGTACGGCATTGATAAGAAGTTGCACAAGAGTTCTTTTCATAAAGTCAGTCCCTACCAGTTGCTACTGCACAATCAGCATTATTATCTTATGGCAAGGCAGGAAAAATGGGGCAATATAAACTATTATAGACTAGACAGGATAACGGACATCGAGATGACGGACGAGCCTCTGACCGACATACGCAAAGTCAAGGGGTATGAAAACGGAATAAATTACAAAGAGATATCCGCAAGCATGCCCTATATGTTTTCGGATAAACCTGAAACTGTTGTCATATCTTGCGAAGAGTGGATGGCGGACCAGATAATAGACTGGTTCGGCTTTGACGTCCGTTTTGAAAAGAAAGACGGCAGCAAAATAACCGCCACGTTGAGAGCGTCCAAAAAAGCGATGCTGTATTGGGCAATGCAATATGCTTGTTATGCCGAGGTGTTGTCCCCTGTTTCGCTGAGAGAAGAAATAATAAGCAATCTTGATTATGCTATAAATAACTATAAAAGGGAGAATAAATCATGACTTACGATGAGATATGCAAAAACAAATTAGAGCAGGCTAAAGATGTCTGTAAGGAACTGAACATGTTTTCGTTCAACAAGGTAGTGAAAAGAAATAATGTGCCTGCAAAATGGTCTGACGAAAGCAGAAAAGAAATACGCAATTCACGCTCCGACGGATGTTGTTCTTTATGCAACGATATTGACAAAGAAGATTGCAGCTGTATTAATGTCGAAGAAAAAAACGGCACTTTTACATATAATATGAAGTATATCTGCCACGGTGCTCACTCGCTGGATTTTTTAAGGAGCATAAAGAAACCCGGCGGAGGAAATTTGATTGATGACGTAGAGAACAAACCTATCAACTGGAATTACACTCCGGTGCTGTTTTTGTTTGAAAATCCGAGTAACGAAAAGAAGTCCTGGGAAGAATCCGGGTTTGTAGACAGAAAGCTTACGATTTACGAACAGAACGAAGGGAAATGCCCTTCCGCAGATTGGCATTGGATATACGGCGGATATGATGAAGACTATCTTGAATACCCCAATTGTTTCGTGCAGAAGGCTTACGGCGGACTTGTTGCAAGCATTGTAAAGATGTTCAGGTTGGCCAATGCATATGTTACAGATGCCGTAAAGTGCTCAATGAATTGCGACAAAAAGTTTTTGACAACGAATCAATATCATGCAAAGGCGGTGGAGAACTGTTGCGTGAACAGATTGTGTAAAGAGGCGGAAATCCTTACTATGCACAGTAAAAGATTGACTATATTCGCCTTCGGCAAGCGAGCTTTTATTTTAGCAAGAAAATATCTTGTTAAAGATAAATATACTGTCATAGTAAAACTGCCTCACCCTTCGGACATAAACATCTCTGACGATTTCAGAAAGTACATAATTTTCGCTAAGGTATTCAAGACATTAACTAACAGAGGAAACGGTTTTACGGCAGTTAAGGAATTTTTGGATAACGACAGAAGAGTCGCAATAAGCAGCCGGGTGGATGAACGTATAAAAGATGAAAATCTTAAGCAAGAAATAAAAAAAATGTTTAAAGAAAATAATATAAAAGTCAAATCTGTTTGTATAAAACCGGAAAAACTGTATGTAAGAATAAAATTTAATTATAATAGCCAAATATACGGATTTTGTTATGACGGGTATGACGACAACTCTTTCTGGGCATGGAATTATGGCAAAAAAAGACATATAACCGAAAAAGAAAAAGATTTGCAACGTCTTTACGATTTGTTTAAGCAGTGCCTCGGTGTAGATATAGAACGCAATGATAATATAATGGAAGTATAAATAAGGATTTGGCATGCCTTAAGTTCCCATAAACGGTACATAACAAGCGCTATAATTTTTGATGTGGAAAGGATAGCGACTTTATGACCGATAAAGAGATAAGAAGGATACTCATAGAATATCTTTCGGCAACGAACAGGACTTACAGAATTTTTCAGGAAAAGAGCATAGGTTCGTCGATATGTGACGTAATGCTTGTCACCGACAAACTGTGCGGATTTGAAATCAAAAGCGACAGCGACAATTTTGCCAGAATTAAAAGGCAGATCGACGCATACGTCGCTTTTTTTGATGAAAACACACTTGTCGTCGGGGCGACGCACGTTGAAGATGCAATAGCAAAAATGCCGTCGGATTGGGGGATATGGTGCGTTGAAAAGGACGGGATAAAAGTAATACGCGTAGCGACGGGGAACAAAAAAGCGGAGATTAAACAACAATTGTCTGTGCTTTGGAAAATCGAACTGCAGAATATTTTGCTTAAAAACCGCTTTCCTGCAATGAGAACGAAGCCGAAAGACGAAATTATCAAAAAACTGATCGTATTACCTCAAAATGCCCTGAAAAAGCAAATTGTGCAAGAGCTGCTCGCTCGGGATTACTCAGTGTTCAACGCTGAAGATTTTACGTTGAGAAGTATTGCGGAAGGGGGCAAATCCGATGACAATGACGTTGAAATGCCGTTCGAAAAAGAGCTTGCCGACTATCTTTCGGAAAGAGATCTGGCAGAATTCACGTTAGACAGGTGGATGAAAATTTACAGGAATGCCCTTGAAATGAAAACGCAAAAAGAAAAGCGCTCGATTCAGGTGTCGGGAACGGTCGAACACCGCATCGGTTATCGGGACATAAACGTATATTTAGGCGTGCCGTGGATATCGCTCGATATAGTAAAAGATTTTTTGAGGGAAGTTTTCAAGTTGTCGAAACCTGACAACCTGATATATTACGAGCCGATTACCGGGCATTGGAGCTGTTCGCTTTGCCATCTGAATTCCGAAGAAGTAAATTATGTATACGGATTGCCGTATTTCAACGCTATGAGAATACTTGAAGCCACCCTCAACCTAAGGGAAATAAAAGTTTATTCGGGAGGGAAGTATTGCGAGAGCATTACGTTTGCGGCAATCGAAAAACAAAAGAAGATAATGCAGGCTTTTCAGGACTGGGTATGGCAGGACGAGGATCGCCGCTATGAGATAGAAGAGGCGTATAACGATCTTTTCGGAGAAAGGGGCGGGCAAAAGTACGACGGGAGCAAATTGAAGTTTAAGGATATGATAACGCAGATCCGATTGTACGATTACCAGAAAAATGCCGTGCAGAAGATAATTTCCACGCCCAACACATTACTTGCCTTCGACGTCGGGGCAGGTAAAACATACGTTATGATCGCTGCGGCTATGTGTATGAGGCAGATGGGCATGTCTGAAAAAAACCTGTTTGTCGTACCCAACAATATAGTGGGGCAATGGGAAGTTATGTTTAAAAAACTATACCCCGAAGCGAATATACTCGTAGTTTCGCCGGATTCGTTCGGCGTGGAGAAAAGACAAAAGGTGCTGAGGCTCATCAGAGACGGAGATTTCGACGGAATAATAATCGCTTATAGTTGTTTCGGGTTGATCCCTTTATCTGCAAAATATCTGACTGAGAAAATGAAACACGAAATAGCCAAACTGGAAGCCGCGATATGCGATCCGAAAATATCCTGCACGCCGAACGCCAAAGCTCTTGCGAGTCGGCAAAAGCAGATCGCCGTAAGCATCAACGATTTCATATCTGCGATAACGCCTTTCGCTCTGAGCGGGGTAACCTTTGAAGAACTTGGAATAAACACCATTTTTCTCGACGAAGCGCATAACTACAAAAACATCCCGATAAAGACCTGTATGAGAAACGTTCGCGGAGTCAATCTGAAAGGATCGGAAAAATGCCTTGACATGTTGTTGAAGGTCAGATGCGTACAGGAGATGAACGGGGGAAGGGGTGCGGTGCTGGCAACCGGGACTCCTCTTTGCAATTCTATATCGGATACATACAATATGCAGGTTTATCTGCAAAGCAGCACTCTTGAAAAGATGAATCTCATTCAGTTCGACAATTGGGTCAAGACTTTTGCAAGGTTAGAAAAAGTATGTGAAATAGACGTTGACACTTCTGCTTTCAGGATGGTCAGCAGGTTCTCGAAATTTGTTAATCTGCCGGAACTGTCGCGACTTTTTGCGGAAGTTGCCGTTTTCCATGCCGCGAACGGAAAAGATCTGCCTGAAAAACGCATCTATTGTGACGAAGTTGTCGAAAAGGGAAAAGAGCTGAGTTTGTATATGCAAGGGCTTTATGAAAGAACTGAGAAGATCCGTGCGAAACAGGTGATGAAAGAAAAAGACAATATGCTTAAAATCACTACGGACGGAAGAAAAGCGGCGCTGAGTACTACTCTTGTGGGGATACCGCAGCCGTACGACAAGCATAGTAAAATATATGCCTGCGTAAATAAGGTTTACGAACTATACTATAAATACCCGTCGGGGTGTCAGATTATTTTCTGTGACATATCGACGCCTCTGAATAAAGTTTTTAATTTATATACGGAATTAAAGGTTAGACTTAAAGAAAAAGGTGTTCCCGGCAGAGAGATAGCGTTTGTGCATTCGTGTGAAAACGAAGAAGCGCGAATTAGTCTTTTCAACAGCATAAACAGCGGGAAGATCAGGATCCTCATAGGGTCTACCGTCAAGCTGGGTATAGGTGCCAACGTGCAGCGCAAACTCAAAGCGTTGCATCACCTCGACATACCGTGGAGGCCTGCCGATATGGTTCAGAGAGAGGGCAGAATAATCAGACGCGGCAATGAAAACGATGAAATTCTGATTTTCAGATACGTTGTCAAAGGTAGTTTTGACGCGTATTCCTGGCAGATACTGGAAAACAAGCAAAAGTTTATTGCCCAATTTCTCAGCGGAGCGCAGAAAGACAGAACGATGGAAGATCTTGAAAATCAGGAGCTGAGCTACGCTCAGGTCAAAGCGCTTGCTTTGGATGAGCCTCTTATGAAAGAATACGCAGAAAAGTTGAATGAATTGAGGCTCGCGAGAATAGTAATGCAGACGGATGCGGGAATTAAACGCAAACAAGCTGAAGAAATGCAGGAGAAGAAAGACGAAAACTTAAAGCTCGGACAAAAACTCGAAAAAACTTATGAAAACGCGCGCTATGCGCAAAGCGTAAAGATCGGCGAATACCTTGACGAAACAGAGGGTTGCGCCGAGGTTATCGCAAAAAATCTGTTTGCCGCGCCTATCGGTTGTATCGGCAATTTTATCGGTTTCGACATGTTTGTACCGGACAGACAATTAAAGAGTAAACCGTATATCCGTTTTGAAAGGCTTGGCGTAAGTTATTATTCCGTTTTCGGGGAAAATGTTAAGGGCAACGTAATAAGGTTGAAGAATTTTCTGAAAAGCTTTAATGGAATTATTGAGAACATAAAAAAAGCCATTTCTGACAATGAAGAGAAAATCAGAATGCTTTCTGAGACCTCGTTATATAAGCAATATTCGCTTGAAAAGATACAGTCGCTTGAAAAAGAAGTGGCAAATCTGTTTGAAAGAATCAAAAAAGCCGATGAAAACAAGAATTAGTCAAAGCGTAATAACGGATTGACAAATGCTTTTGAATTATTTATATTATAAATGAGTAGTGACAGTTCTATCTGAACGGTGCTGATGCTTTTATAGTGTTTGGCGGTTCACTACTTTTTTTTATTGCAATTGCATTATAAAATTCGTATGTGTCGAATTCGATTTACATTTCGGGTTCTCCACCACGCGATACCCAGTCGAACCTTTTTGTAAACGACAAAGAGTTTTGGCTGGGTATTTCATTTGTCGGTATAATTTTCGGAGAAATAGTATATCTGTATTTTTTTGTCAGGCATTTCTTTTTCAGAAAAGGAACGTCAAGTGTTCTTGAAATAATAAATACTGAAACGGGAGAAATTGCTGAGGTCAGGCGTTTTGACAACGTTGTTATTGAATCTCCGAATCGGATGAGGGATAATAAGTCGATACTGTACAATTCTAAGGGTAAAATTTATACTTGCGACATAGCGACGGGAGAAGTATGCGGCGTGGATATCGGAGGGCTTGAGAACTGCAATAACGATCACGCATTGTCGTTTGACGGAAATAAATTGGCTTTGAGCGTATTTGAGAAAGGTTTTTACTGCTCGAAAATTTACGTCGTGGATCTGCGGTCCGGGAAAACCGAACGTATCACCGAAAACGCGCCGAGCTATCTGCACGGTTGGTCGCCCGACGGCAAAGAAATAGTTTACTGCGCTTGCAGGAAATCCAGGTACGATATATATAAGGCAAATATAAATGCTAAAACAGAGATCAGGCTGACAGACGGTCGCGGGTTTAACGACGGTTGTGAATTTTCTCCTGACGGCAGACATATCTGGTTTAACTCTACTCGTGACGGACTGATGCATATCTGGAGGATGGATCGTGACGGGAGTAATTTGACAAAAATGACGTGTCATGACGGATTTAATTCATGGTTTCCGCATGTGTCGCCGAACTGTGATAAGGTCGCTTATATTGCTTTCAGAAAGGAAGATATTTTGCCGTCTGAGCATCTGCCGGGACTTAACGTGCAGATAAGAGTAATGAATTACGACGGTACGGACGATAAGGTTTTGCTTGAGCTGTATGGCGGGCAAGGATCGTTCAATACAAACTCATGGTCGCCTGACGGTAAGTGTTTTGCTTATGTGAGATATACCGACAGGAAGACTGAAAGAAAGTCCTGACTAAAATAGTCTGATGCGGAATACGTAGGTTGATCGCGACGTTTGTCGAGTAAGAGCTGATCAATTGAAAATCGGTAAGAAGTGTGCAGGTTTTACTATACATTTACGGTTATATTTATACTCGCAGATTAAGTAATATTAATTATTATCAATGTTTAGTTGGTTATAATCTTCTGAATCTGCCAACAAACAGCATCGAAAGTAGAAGAAGAAACCGTTGCGTAAGATGTTACGGAAGGTTTCAGTATGCTTAACCGGGGTTTTGAATTAAAAAATGCAGTAATATTAATTATTATCAATGTTTCTACGGTTATAAAATAACGAATAATTTTGAAATATATCCTGCTTAGTTTGAGATACTGTGACGGGGTATTTATGATTTTAATTTCATATGCAAATTATGACAATGTGATATTTCTTGTCAATTAACTATAAAAATGTTATACTGTTGTCGGACAAAGAACAGGTATTTACGGAGGTTGATATACCGTTATGAAATTTCTCGTAATAGAAGACAACGAGGCTCTTAACGCGGCTATTGTAGAAATATTGTCGTCTATGGGCAAAAGCGACAGCGCATATGACGGCGAAGAAGGGTTTTTTATGGCCGGGACAAAAAGTTACGATCTCATAGTTCTGGATCTCATGTTGCCTAAAATGAGCGGACTCGAATTGCTCAAGCAGTTGAGAAAGACGAATAACTGTCCGCTGCTTATTCTGACGGCGGTCGACGACGTTCAGAAAAAGATAGAAGGTCTGAAACTCGGAGCTGACGACTATATGACGAAGCCTTTCGAGCGTGACGAATTCCTTGCACGCGTCGAGGCTATTCTTCGCAGACACAACAACAATTTCAAGACCAATTACGTCTGCGATAACATTGAACTCGATTTTGCGGGAAAGATGTTCAAGATCAACGGACAATACGTTAAAGTATCGGGAAAAATGTACGACATTCTCGAATATCTTATACGAAACCGCAACATAATAATCCCTAAGGAACAGCTTTTTAACAGAATATGGGGATTTGACAGCGAGACCATAATTACCGTGACCGAAGTATATATCAGCAATCTGAGAAAATTGCTGTCCAAGTACGGAGAGAGCAACCATCTCAAAACTGTCAAAAACGTCGGGTACATGTGGAGCGAACACCCTGAGGAATAAAGAGCGCCGTCAATGGCGGGATCACAGCAGTCAGCCGTATGTTTTCGTGCCGCAAAGCTTATCTTTGTCGGCGCGTCGTTAAACAGTTTTTAATCTTGAAAGAGATGAAATACGAATTATGGTGGAGAAATGAGCGGTAAAAAGGCAAACAACAAGACGTTGACTACGCAGGTGGGCAAGCTCGTGCTCACTAACGTTTTATTGCCGTTGCTGATGATCATCGTCGTAATTATGTTGCTGACGATAGGCGTAAATTACGTTTTCTATACTTTTAACGCCGAAAACGCAGAATCTGCGGCATTGGTCCTTTCGCAAAGCGAAGTAAAGTCCGCTGAAGACATAGAAAGGGATTATCCCGACTACATAGTTGTTTACTATGATCTGAACAAGCGTCTTATCGACAAAGAAGGATACGGCATGTACGATTATGAAGGCGTATCCTATTCGTTGGCAGCGAATTATTACGGTCTGGCAAGAGCTGAGATCGGAAAGACGTCTTATCTTGTGGCAACGCATACTATGTCCGATCCCTATAACGAAACGGCTGCATATGTTCGCGTATACGTTGATATGGAGTCTTCCGATGCGCTGAAGGACGGGATTTTGTTGATATGTTCGCTGATGATAGGTTTTGCTTTTATAGTTCAGAGCGTTTTCGGAATTCTTGCGGTCAGAAGTCAGACAAAACCGCTAAAAAGGGCTCTTGAACGCAACGCTCGTCTGATATCAGATATTTCTCACGAATTCAACACCCCGTTAGCGATAATCAACACCAATATTTCGAAAGCACTCGCTAATCCCGAAGAAAAAGTCGAAGACGTTTCTGACGCTCTTGTAAACGCCGTCAACGAAACTCATCGTATGAAACGCATGGTTAAAGAAATGCTTGTTTTGTCTGCGTCGGATGCGAATAAGACGATATTGAACATGGAATATACAGATATAAGCGGTCTGACCAGGGATATCGTAGAGCCGTTTGCGATGATGTGCGAGATGGACGACAAAGAGTTCGTGGACGGCATAACGGACGGAATATATCTCGTTACCGACAAGGATAAATACCGTCAGATGCTTATTGCTTTGCTTGACAATGCTTTGAAATACACTGTGCCTGAAGATTATGTAGGGGTATATCTCGAACGCAAGGAAAATAAGATATTGCTTTCCGTAAAAGACACCGGAAAGGGTGTTGAAGAGGCTGAAATGAAAAAGATCTTCGACCGTTTTTACAGAAGTGACATATCCCGGAACAGCAAGACGGGAGGCACGGGACTCGGGCTTGCGATCGTAAAAGAGATCGCTCGCGCGCTCGGCGGAAAAATATATGTCAGAAACAACGTCCCTCACGGATTTGTGGTCGAAATAGAGTTTACGCCCAAAGCGAAAAAATGAGATCGCGAGAAAAGAAAAACAGGAGTGAATCGTTGACTGAAAAGCCTCTTTTTTCTAAGAGGTTTTTTCTTTTTTATTACGTTAAAACCGGTGTAAAAAAGCCGTGACGTAAAGCAAAGTATTTTACTTGTTAAATGATGAATACAGGTGTAAAAAAGATGTATAACCGCATTGTTTTTCAGTGGGATAGGAACGCTTAACATATACATTGCGAAGAACGCGATTTTAGTCAAAAATTGAGAGTTTAAGTAAAAAAACGTCGACGCAAATGTAAAATCTATGTAAAATCAAACAATTCTGAAAAGATTAAAAAATCTTCAAAATGTGTCGATAAACCTATGTTTTTAATATTTTAACAGTATAGAGCAAATAAAAACCTTAAGGATTTTTTAAGGACTTGCTTGCATTATGAATAGTGAATAGGTGCACGCGTGTGGGAATTATATGCGCGCGCTAAAAAAAGGGAGAAATGTGTTATGAGAAAGAAAGCATTGCTGGTAACATCTTTATTCATTGTTATCGTCGCATTGGTTCTTGCTACGGTTGTAGGTTGTACGCCCACAGAAGACACCTTCGCCGTTACGCTCAATCTCGGAGACAAAACCGAAGTCCGCAATCTTACGGACCTGAACGTCGCGCCCGTCGCGCCGACTAAGGACGGTTATGAATTCGAGGGTTGGTATACCGATGCGAATCTGCAGAACAAGGCTACGTTCCCGATGGAGTTGAAATCGGATATAACGCTTTATGCCAAATATCTGCAGTTGTTCACGCTGACGCTTGTCAGTATGGATTCGGAAAATACGACTCAAACGCTTACAGTTGTCAAGTCAGCGCCCACTCCGCCTTCAAGAGAAGGCTATACGTTCCAGGGCTGGTATCTTGACGACGTCTATACGCAGGCAGTCGAATATCCGTATCAGATGACGGACAATACAACTTTCTACGCAAAGTGGACTAAGGACACCGTAGAGGTCGACGAGTATACCGTAATCTTCGTTACGAACGGCGGTACAGCCGTTGAGGAGTTCACGGGTACTGTCATCGAAACGTCGCCTGTCACCAAAAGAGAAGGTTATAAGTTCGGCGGCTGGTACTCAAGACAGTCTTTGAAAGGTTCGCCTGTAAGTTTCCCGCTTATTCTGAAAAAAAACATTACTCTTTATGCAAAATGGATAGAAGAGGGCGGAGAAGAATCCGAATACACTTACATAAACGAATACAGAAACAACAAGATCTCTCTCGAAACCATATTCGATAAGCTGCCCGAACGTCAGAGGACCG
Organism: uncultured Christensenellaceae bacterium; assembly: GCA_944383895.1. Lineage (GTDB taxonomy): Bacteria > Bacillota > Clostridia > Christensenellales > UBA3700 > Ornithoclostridium. The sequence goes on from CALWRH010000003.1 coordinate 132,489, forward strand.
CTGTCATGGATATACAGACGACCATGACCACCAATAACGGTACCGCGAAAATCGACTTAAAAGGCAACTTCAACGTAGGCGGTAAGAACGAATTCATGTTCAGGATCACAATGCTTGACAAGACAACGTTCGCTTTGTATTTTGTCGGCAACGAGATGTATATGGACGTTGGCGAAGATCAGCCGCTTATTCACTTCAGCGATATCAAACCCGACTATCTTATAGCTTTCCTCGGTGACCTGCTTATCGATCTCGATCTCGGAGAGTTGCTTGAACAGGCAACGTCCGGCATCGGAGGTATAGACATAGCCGGCGCACTCGTCAACCTGCTGTTCAACTCTCCGTATTATTCGGCAGTTCAGAACAACGAAACGGGCATTATCGTCAGCGAAAGCTACAATTTCGAAATAATTATAAATTCACTCGTTTCAGGTATCAACAGCTTGCTCAAGATATTCGATATCGGAGCTTTGGTAGGTATGGAACTCAACCTGCAGCCGCTTCTGAGTTGGCTTGACAGCACGTTGCCGCTCGTAAAAGCTAACTTCTACGTCAATCTCGAATATGACGAGTCGCTGGGTGACACTGCTGTAAAAGACATGAAGATCGTTATGGACGATAACGATCCCGATAATGACGTCGACGGACAGATATTCCTTTGGGTCGTCGATAATCTCGAGCTCACCTTCGGCAATGAAGAAGATCTTATCGAGTTCCCCGATTTCGAACAAAGACAGTCAGACGAATTCTCGCTTTCGAATCTGCAGTTCGATATCGATCTCAACCTTTATACCAAGGGTACGACGGGAGAGCTCAACAATCCTAACGGACTCGACGTCGCAAAACTCATCAATCTTTTTGCGCCCGATCTTAACCTGCCCGAGAACACTCTCGTGCTCAACTCGGAATTCGGTTACCGTCTGAAAGCAAACGTTGACCTCGATCTGAATTACACCGGCAGCGCAGACGACAACAACCTCATAGCACTCGAAATATATGCGATAGACAAAGAGGGCAACATAATTCTGAACGAAAAAGTCCCGATGTTGCTCGGTATCTACTATCGTAACGGTTCGCTGTACGTATCTCTCAACAGCATGATGCCCAACTATTGGAAAGCAAACAATATAAGAGTAGATAACGTCAACCTCAAAGGAGTTGTTTCTTATCTCGTTGAGATGGTAACGACGGCTATCGACGAATATTTCAATACCAATTGGGACGATTTCAATATGGGCTCCGACGCTCAGTCGCTCAGCTTGTCTTCTACGGGCAGAGATCAGATCACCCTTGCAGAAGACGAAACAACGGGTGAGGACGTCGTTTATATCAGCCCGACTATCCAGACCCTTATCACCGCTATTGCAAGCGTGGTAGGATTCCAGGAGTGCGTTTACGCGACCGGAGATCAGATAGTCATCGAAGTAAATCAGAAACTCTTCAGCGCGATCAATCAGTTTATGGAGTCGCCTATCGAATTGCCGATAGCGCTCGACGGTAAGGTCGCTCTCAACATCTTCGAAGGCGGCATCGAAAGCGTTGAAGTAGGTGCTACCGTAGGCGTTCCCGATAAAGACGCCGAAGGCAACGTCATCAAGGACGAAAACGGAAACATAGTTACGAGCGATCCCGTTGACGTAAGTCTTAAGGCGCACAACTTCCTTATCGGATTCAATCAGAAAGACTTCGAGGATGAAAACGTCGATTCTCTTGCAGAGTTTATCGACAGCAAGATATCTTTGACCACATATGACAGCAATCTCGGCAATCTGCTCGGATCCGTGCTGTCCGGTGTGGATCTCAACGCAAGAGCCGAGATAACGTTCAATCAGGGTACTTACGCGATAGGCAAGTTCCTTTCCAACCTCGGACTCAAACAGGTAGAGGGTATGCCTCTCGAGTGGGAGTTCACTCAGGACTTCCACATGAACGTCGCATTATCTATTATGATATCTATAGATAAGACGACTCGTTCCAACTCCATGTTCGCAATAGAAATAACCGCTATTGACGACATCAGCGTAGGCGGCATTACGGGTATGGACGCAGGCACGGTTATCATGGGCGTTTACGGTTTCTATACGCAGGATATGTCCGGCGGCGGAACAGGCGAGTGGAAACCGCATATCCTTCTCGATCTTACAAACGTCAAGATCATGAACATTACGTTGCCGAAACTCAGTATCGAGTTCGATTTCGTTCAGACTTTGCTCGATCTGTTCGAAAACATTAAGATAGGCGATCAGTTGCTTACCGATTTCGATCTCGAATTCGATATTATGTCGCTGTTCGGATCTGAAGAGGGCAGCGGATCCGGCGAAGTATCCGAAAGCGCGCTGTTTGCAGAGAGCGACGGCACCGCTTCAGGTACAGAGCTTTCCGATTACGGCATGATCATCTTCGGACTCAATGCCGAAAAGATCTATGCGGAAGCTACCCTTGCGGCAGTCGGAAATCTGCTTGAAAAGGCGGGAGTAAGTCTCGGAGATTTCGATCTCGGGGCTATAGATCTCGCTTTGTCGATGGATATCACCCGTACAGAGGGCTGGACTATCGATGCGTCGGGTAACTTCATGCAACCCGAAGAATCCGATCAGTCGCAGAATTTCAAAATGGCGATCGAAATCGGCACAAAGGAATATCCGCTTACTGTCGGATATGTCCGTGACAAACTCAATGAAACCAAAAAGAGGGTAGAAGCGGACGTAGAAAACTATACGGACGATCTTATCCAGGCTATTATCGATACGATAGGAGTTATGTCTATCGACGTTGAGATGAATCTCAATACATATGACAGTCACATCGACTTTAAGAAGATAATCAATAATATATTGATAGCCGAAGGTCAGTATCTCGATCTGCCCATAGACTTGTATCTCGATGACTGGGCAAGTACTTCAACGGTTACTTTGAAGTGGGACCTCGATCTCGAAACGATCACCAATTCAAAGTTGCTCCTTGAGTTCAAATACGGAGAAAAAAATATACTCAGTCTCGGTATTACCGGAGGAGAGATCGTTATCGACCTTTCCGGTCTCGGTCTGTTCTCGTTCAAGATGACCAACAGCAATCTTGTAGGACTGCTCATCGGTTACATCGATAAGATGATCGCAGACATAGGCGATCTCAACCTGTCAGACATTATCAACGGATTGCTCACTCCCGAGGAAGACGTTAATATCGACGAAGTGGCTGACAGCATTTCTCAGAGCCTCGCGCTTGCTGAACCTGCTGCAAACGAAGGCGGTGACAGCACGATGGAACTTATAACCATGTTGCTCTCGGGTCTTAACGCTCAGGACGTTAACCTCTACCTCAACCTTACGGCAGGCACTATAGACAAGATATTCAGAACTTTGCTCGGTATCGGTCTCGGATTTGATATAAACGCTGATCTCGGACTGGATATGGTAAACGGAGAGATCGATCTCGATCTCGGACTGAGCGATGTAGTTGATTTCAGCTCTTCGTTCAAGCTGCAGGTCGGCGGCAACTCCGATATCTCGGTAGATACCTCTGTCGTAGACATCAATGCGGCAACCGGCGAAACTATGGCAAAGACACTTCTCGACAGCCTCGATATTGCGCTTTCCATAGATATCCTCAACAACAACATCGACACCGGAGGAAACAATAAATATCTCAGACTCAGCGTAGAAAAACTCAAGGCGCAGAGAGTTCTTTCGGATGCGGCTAAATCGCCTACGATCCCCGCGGGCGCGTTCCTTGTAACTATTGCAAGAGTAAACGCGGACGGCGATTTCAACGATACATCGGTCACGTCCAATACAAAGTCGCTTGCGTATATCGTTCTCAATTACAACGCGAACAAGATGTCTATCTATCTTGCAAAAGGCAACATTTCGCTTGTGGTAGATTTCGGTGACTACGTTGCGATAGACGTTGACCTCGATCTTATAGGAACTCTCGGACCCGTGTTCCAGAACCTTATAGATCAGATAGATGCTGCAGCTGCAAGCGAAGAACAGAGCGCTGTTGCGGCTAATGCAGCAGAAAACGAACCGACCGTAATGGCAGAAGGCGATACGACTACCGAAGAGCCCAGCCCGTTTGCTGAGCTGTTTGCGGACCTCGACGTCCTCAAACTTCTCAACGGAGGTATAGACGTCAGACTTACGTCTGCAGGCGTATTCAATATCGACGTATCCTTCAATGCATACGAAATCAACAGAATTATCGACGGCGTAATGTCGTTGGTATTCGGACGCGATACGATCCTCAATCTGTCCGAGCTTGCTCCCGACATGTTTACGAGCGGTACAAACTATCTCGCAAACGTCAACTGGGACAGAGTCAACAGTAGCGGCGGTTTCTGGGAAACCTTAAAATCACAGCTCACTCCGTTGCTCAGAGAAGTTTTAGCCAACATGGTAAGCTCGGCGCTTTCTCCGCTTATCACCGATACGCTGCTCAACAGCACATACGAAGAGATACACGATATCCTGATGAGACTGTTGCCGTTCCCGGTATTCAACAGATTCAACGTAGGTATCAATACTCTCGACGGTACGTTTGCGAACATCTATATTAAGGGATACGACGACAATCAACCCGTTGTAGACGAAAACGGAAACGTGCTTACGCATACGTCGTATTACGGTAGCCAGAGCAGAGAGATCACATACGATAAAGGCAGAAATTCCAACTATAAGACGGAGATCTATCTGTTCAACAAATCCGCGAGCGTAGGACAGGAAGACAACACGGTAGACGGCGCTTCTTCGCCGGGTATCGTAGACTGGGGCGATATAACGCGTTCGGTCAACTTCGAGCCTTACGAGTACAGCGGCGACAACGCAACCGCATACAGCGAGTTGTTCAATAAGTATTTTGCAAACAAGACCGCACGTTATCAATATAATGCGACGGTCCAGAAATCCAACGTCAAGTTCTATATCGCTACGATGAACGAACTAGGAGAACTCGTACGCGGGGCAGAGCTGAAGTCAACTACTATGGATCTGCTCAACGTAGCTCAGATTTCTAAAGACGCGGCAGCAAACAGCGATGTGGAGGCGACTGTAAGATACGTTGTTGCAGTAGCTGACTTCGCAGGAGAGGAAAAGACTCTCGATATCAAAGTCAACATCCTTCCCGCTACAGAAATCAGATCTATCGAGCCGATAGAGACCCACGCATACGACGATATCGTAGACGATATCACGATAAATCTCGCAACGGGCGTAAGTCGCAGCATCCGTACTGAAGAAATGACGAGGTTCTCGTATGCGGCAGATACTTATCTCGAACATACGAAAGACAATATCAACGTCACCTTCAAAAACGGCGTTACCAAGACGCTTACGGTTCACTTCCTCGACAGTACGGTAGTGGATATCGTTGGCAGCAGCGAACCGAATACGTTCGAGATAGACTTGTACGGATTCACCGAAGACAACAGAAACATCGATCCGTTCACGCCCGAATATCTGCATATCAAGTACAGCGACGGCGCGACGTCGAGGATTAAAGTCGACGAGTGGAAAAACACCGAAAATGCGAACAGCATAATAGGCAACAAGGCTCAGAACGATATGTCGTCCGTCAACGTGCCCGTTCAGGCTCTGATCGCTCAGAGTACGGCGGCAAAACAGACGGTAACGCTTACCGTGAGCATCAAGACAAAGGATATCACCGCACTCGGTCTCGGCAGTACGCTGAACTCGTTGCAGATAGATCCTTATACCTACTTCCTCAACAAGATAGGTTACAGCGAAAATTCGATCAAACCCGAAACCGCTATAGCTTACTACTATGAAGAGAGCACGGGTCAGTCTTACAATGAGCAGGTATACGTTGACATCAACATTACGTCCGACAAAGACGGCAACCAGTTCAATGAGGCTAACCTCAGCTACACGAGCGTAGGTAAATACGGCGGCACCGTAACTCTCGACACGACCAAGTACGGCGAAAAGATGGGCGTCGATCCTGATACAGAAGGTTATGACGCGCTTGCAAACGGCTACTTCAAGTGGAGCGAAGAGATAGACGTCAACGTCGTAAAGAACACCATCATCGGAGTTTATTTCGATAAGGAACTGACTCAGCAGAAATTCACCGTTCATCCTTACGAATACAACGCACTCGACGATGCGGGAAAACTCACATACTTCCCGGATACGGCATATGTCAAGTTCTCGTCCAACACTGTAATGGAAATGCCGATACGTTGGTACGACGGCAGCGGACAGATTTTCGATCCCACGACGTATGTACCCGATTATGAGAGCTGCAGCGAGCAGTGGCAGGTCGAGATAGGTTTCCTTACCGAAGAATACAGAGCGGCTGCTATCGCTAACGGCATCAGTGAATCCTTTGTGGGAACATTCGAGCAGAACTTCCTGCAGAAAGCTTATGTCGGAGTATTCGTTGACGGTATGGATATAGAAAAACTCAATATCGCCGGCGCCGGCAGCGGAGACGATTACTACGAGGTAAATCCGATAGACGTGCTTTATCTCGGCAAAGATCCGTTCCCGTCTCAGATAGAGGTCACCTATACGGACGGCTCCAAGGCTACGATAGGCGTATACGAGTGGGAAGGCGCCGATAATATCGACATCTCCATGGATGGCAGCGATGTTCGCGAAATAACCGTCAAGCTGACGAAAGACAATATCAACAACTACACTATAAGGTATAAGGTGGTTGCGAAAGAAGATCCCGTTTATGCTTACGACGAGCTTGTCCTCGATCCGTTCGGCTACATTACGGTTGAGAACAACGGACAGAAGATAAACACTTACAGAGAATTCGGTACTACTTTGGACGTGCAGTTCAAGAAACCCGAAACTTCGGCGGCAGGAGAGATCATGCCTCTCGACGATACCATTTATACGGTAAACGTCAAAGAGTGGAATCTTGACGGCATCACGTTGTCTTCCGGATCTACCGGTACAGCGATTGCAAAAGTTCTCAGATCCGACGGCACTACGATAGACGTAGCGGTACCCGTCAGGATGAAGACGATTGCTACGAGAGACAGCGGAGAATACGACATCTCTTATTACCATTATTACGGATATGATTTCGTAGTTGTTATGTACGATACCGTAAACAATGTTTATTTCTCCAACTTCAGCGAAGAGATCGCAAATGAGAGATACGGCAATATCGATCTTACTATGAGATACAGATGCGAAGAGGATCTCGAGCTTTATACCGGGGAGATCACTGACGAGGTTCGCGACGATATAGTCGAGATCGTCGGAGAGGACGGTAAAAAACGCAATTATATCAAGGTATACAAGACCCGTACGATCAGCGTCAGCGCTAACCTGAGTTACCTGCCGCAGAACGCAACCGATCTCGGAGTCATCTGGTATTATCTCGATGAAGATCCGTCAAGCGAGGCCAACAAAAAGGCGTCTAAATATACCGTATTCGTTACGGTTTCCGACTGCGGCGGTACTCGCTATGCAAGCAACGTTGACGGCAGAGTCTGCGTAATGGGTGCGTCGACATCGAGTGCCGACGCAACGACGGACGTCACGGAGGGCATTTAATATGGAAAATATAAGGAAGAATAAAATTACTATCACTGTAGGGCTGCTTATAATTGCCGCGTTGCTGGCCGTGACGGTTTTCAGCATGTTTGATTTCACTACGAGTCAGACCTCTGCTGCAGGTATCAACAGTAACGCCAAGCAATCGGTTATAGGCGATCACGGCGTCGGAGAGGTCGAGCATCTCTCCGAAGGTGCCGAAGAGGCAGTAAAGGCGAGGTTTAACGTAGGTTCGGATTATTCGGTTGTATGGGTATACAGCGCGTCCGAACTTAAACAGCACCTCGAAACTGCATCGGGTGCAAAAGCCGATGCAGGTAAAAACAAAATAATCGTACTCGGACAGAATATTGACTGGGAACAGAGCAATATCAATCAGGACGTCGGTTCTCAGAAGTTTGTCGGTATTCTTGACGGTAACGGTTATAATCTGAACATTACGTTCAGCTCTACCGTAAAAGGCGGCGGCAGTGCAAAAAGCGGCAACGAATCTTATTATAAGGTCACGCAGAGCGACATCGGAGAGTCTTCCAACAACTTTTCCGGTACTGACGGCAACGCTGTACGCGGCGTTGGTTTAGTTGTCGGCGTAAATGCAGGCACTATTGCAAATCTTACTGTAAATTACAATGCGGCAGAAGGCGCAATGAGAGACGGCGGAACGGTTGACTCGAACGGAAAGATAGAGGATACGAACTCTCTCGACTCTGCGCAGGATCCGGATGTTCCTTACGCTTACGGTATCGTGACAGGTATAAATATCGGTACGATACAGAACGTATACGTCGATCAGCAGGCGATATTCAACGGAAACACAAAGGCAAGGACTTCGTTTGACGGTTCAAGTCATGCCGATCCCGCTGAAGCACACGAAAACTGCGCGGCAGTCGGTGGTATTGCCGGTATTAATATGGGATACGGCGTGATCAACAACTGCTATATGTATGTGGGCGGAGCGATCTGGGCGCAGGCAGACGGTTCCAATTCAAACGGGACAGATTCGGCGGCAAGATACGCTACCACTTTTGCAGGCGGTCTCGTAGGTTGGATAAAGGGAAACAACAGCCAGCTTACATATTGCTACCTCGACGGTAACGGAGATATCTGCTCTTGGGCACAGAGAGGAAAAAACCTTACTCTCGGCGGACAGAACGAGCCTTGGTCTATAAGCTATGCGGGCGGTGTCACGGCTGGTAAGATACAAATATACAGAGAGTCGAACTATACTCTGGGCGTTGAGAGAAGAAACTGCTATTCCGTTGCACAGCCGATGGGCGCGAATCAGGTCAAAGGAATAATTTCCAACTGGACGGGTTACAGACGTGATTCTTACGGCAGTACGAGTTACGTTGACGTAACCAATACCTATTCCGCTGCTGCACGCGCACGCAGAGGTATGCCTTTTGACTTCTTATACAGTGCGGATCAGGGAAGCGATAAACAAGACCTCGTTATCTTCACTTTCAACTACAAAGACGTAACTGGTAATGAAACTCTTGACCTCGACCATTACGCAAATGGCGGCAAGGATACCACCAATCCTGCAAAAATGAAATCTAATTGGATAGAAGTTTATCTGTGGGAACACAGCCTTTATCCGGGCGGAAGCGAAGTCAGCGTAACGTTTGAGGATAACTATCTGCGTATCCAGGCAAAGTCTGAAAACTTTATGGAAGGTCAGGATGTGCAGCTTGAATCGATAACGAGAAGTACAAATGAAAACGGATATCAGCTTAAATACGACAGCAACTTTATGGGTTGCATGATCTGGGGCGCAGATATTTATTCGATAGGTGCAGACATCTCTCCCGAAAGTTCGGTTTCGAGTACGGTCTACAAGCCTACCGATCAGCTCGGATCTTTCGTTCAGTATTATCCTTCGACAATGTCAAAAGGTAGTTACGTCGTCAAATTCGGCGCGACTTACGATTATACTCTGACGAGCGCGATCGCTACGTCCAGACAATATAACGGTAATGAGATAGACGATATGATGCCGACGCTCAAGCTTACGGACGCAAACGGTAACGTTACCGTAAACGACAGCTATTATACCTGGAAGTTCAGCGGAGCAAGTGCTGGAGAGATAAGCAAGGATCTTACGCTTTATCCCGACACCTATTACATTTATCCTTATGCGATAATTGACGAACAGGAAAATGAGAATTATGCGTACTTCGATTCTTCGCAAAGAACTCTTGCCGTAAATAAAGGCATCAGATCTACGGTAATCGTTTCAAGAGCGACGCTTTCGTTGAATTATAACAACAGCGACTGGGTCAATCAGGCTACGATACCCGTAACGCTGACGTCTAACAATGCAAAACCGACCTCGCAGATAATCGACGCTTATTCTTATCAGGGCGGTACCAACAACAACATAACAGAATTGCCTCAGAACGGCGCCAACGATTTTAATATAATCGAAACGGCTACCACTCCGCAAAACGGCAGAACCATTTACGGCGTCACCGCATACGTAAAGACCGATGACGGTTACTATATAGCCGTTGCGGATACGATGAGAGCGGATATAGATAAGCAGGATGCGCTTATCAAAATCGATAACGCTGCGCCTGTGCTTTCTGAAGAAAAGTATTATTTAGCAGACCAGTTTGAGCAAGGTGCGTCCGTTGAAGATATTTACAATGCGATAAAATCCAACCCCGACGCGTATACCGAACTCGACAGCAAAGAAGTGCTTGAAGGAAGATGGTATAACAAAGAGATCATCGCCGTCGTTTCGTTAAGCGACGAAAACCGTAGCGGCGTTACGTCTGTCGGCGTTGAAGAAGCGGTTAAGGGCAGCAGCTTCGGCAATATGGATCAGTCGAGATATACGATGGTGTCAGAATCGGGCAACGCGACCGTAATCATCCGTATCGTGACCGAATCCAGCATAAGACTCAGAGCCGGAGACGCAAAGAGCAATAACGGAACGATCGAACTCAATGAAGGAAACTTCGTAAATATCGATACCGTTCCTATCGAAGTGCAGGAAACCGATACGACCTATATTTACAGAAACGGAAAATCCGTATACGAGTTGCAGATAGACTTCAAGTCGACTTTCGGCAGCTCCGGACTGTATGTATGGTATTATATCGACGAAAACACGACTCTCGGTGATGACGTAACTGTTCCTCCCGACGATAAAAAGTGGGTCAGGTACGAATTCGGAGTTTCGGTTGTATCGGGCAGCAAACTTACTATTCTTATACCTGAAAGCATGGACAACGCCGCTGTATTCCTGAAGTTTACTTCTGGTGTGGACGGATATGACGTTGCAACGCCTGTGGTAATGCGTGTTACCGCATTGGCGGATGGCGTAACGCATAACAAGTTCACTATCGACCTCAGCGACGCAAAAATTCAGTTCAACGCGCAGTATATCATGGTGAGAGATAAATCTGCCGGAACTACTTACAACCTGAGCGATCTTGTAAATAACGTTTATCAGAACGTTAACCTGACGGACTTCTTTTCCAAGAGTTATGACGGTACCGCGGTGCTCAACCCCAATATCGAGTTCTATTTCGATATAGCGGACGATCAGCCTCTGACGAAGTTCGATCATTACAACGGTGAATTCACGGCAAGCAGCGAAGAAGGCAATTTCAGAGTTACATGGCTTAAATTCGACGTCTATTATACCAGAACAAACGCAGGCGACTGCTATCTGAATATCGGACTCGCACCCAGCGATACGTGCCCGTTAGAGATGAAAGTATCTGTTGATTTCGGCGGAGAAGCAGGCGTTCAGCAGTCTTTCCAGCAGGCGACTTATATCTCCAAGCTCAACATGGCTTTCGATATCGGTCAGATCTTCAGCGAAGGACAGAATATTGAGATGAGTGCAGGCTCTTATACGATAGGAGGAGACGGCAAAGTTCAATTCAACTGGATCTACGGCGACATTTTCGACGGTCTCGAAGTCAGGATCGTCAATGACAAGACCGGCGGCGATATGTACTTCAGATTCAAGTGCGATAACGTCGGCGGCGGTTATATGAACGTCGGAGGAAAATATTCTGCATACGTTGACGCTATCAAGATCAACAGCCCCGTTTACGAGATGGAGGATTATGCAGAACTTACCAAGGTCGGAGACGTTTACGTCGGTGACGCGGGAGAGAATTATACCGTATCTATCAGCGGAGTAGTAGACATTAATGTCCAGCAGAAAGAAGTAAGACTTACTTTCGAGCTTGACGGAAAGACTGATTACAACTTCTCGATACCTTACGATATGGGAACTCATGTGATGAAGGCTTACTACAAAGACGTTGACGGTAATCTGCAGTATGCAAAGATCACATGGAAGAAGTCCAACGGCGCAGAGCTCAGCCCCGAATATCAGGGTATAAGCGAAATCGGTTCTTATACCGCTGTAGCCAAGATCGAGGACGGCAATTACGCTATAAAAGGACAGTATCAGCAGGTAATTACCATTGAATCCACTTATCTCGAAGTATTCGTACCGGATAAAGAGGTTCAGTATAACGACGGCAAAGCGGTCACTTATATCCCCGAATTGCCGGAAGGTTCTCCTGCAGAAGGCGAGGACATCGTGTTTACGATAATATATTATCAGAAGCTCGGCAATTCGCTTAAACTGCTCGGAGAAAACGCTGTTATCACCGAGGTCGGCGAGTATTACGTTTCCGTAACGTTCGATCCCGATAAACAGCCTGAAGGTTCTCCGCTCAGACAATTTGCGAGAAAGGAGTATACCAAGGCTGAAAACGGCACGGTATCTCTCGACGATACCAGCGAATATATCGTATTCAACGTAGTCAAGGCAAACACTGTCATCGGCGGCGTTAAGGATCAGACCAAGACCTACAACAGCGCACTGCAGATCATTGAGTACAAGGATGCAGTAGTAAATTCAGAGCTCAGCAAACAAAAACTCGAAGGTGTCAGCCCGGTACTTCAGTATTGGGACGATGCTGCTCAGGCTTATGTGAATTTCGACGGCTCCAACAACGGTAAATTCAAAGACGCGGGAAGTTATAAGTATATGTTGGTATACGATGGCAACGAAAACTACAACGGATGCGAACTCGAGATCACGATGACGATAAATCCCGCAACGATCACAGGTGTTGTCTTCGGCTCGCAGGAAATCGAAAGCGGTGTCTTCGGAGTCAGTGCGGTTTACGACGGTAAAGAGCACTACGTTGCTGCGGATATCTCCGGAAGCAACGTAAACGGAGAAGAAGGCATCGAAATCGGCTATAGAAAAATGGCTGTCGGTCAGTATTCGAGCGATGTACCTAAATACGTCGTTGCCGGAAAATACACGGTTTATCTCCAGATAACGGGAGGAAACAATTTCATCACTTACGAAACGACTGCCGTTGTCTACATCAAGAGAGCGCCTTACCCCGGCGACGTGTTGATCTTCGATTCGGCTAACGAAGGCGGTACGCTTACTGTAGAATACGACGGAAAAGCACACGAAGTAGTCTATACGATAAACGAAAAATATAAGGACGAAGCGGATGCAAGCTCCTCGCTTAAGGCTCAGACAGATGCGGGCGAATACGCAGGCAGCATCACTGTCACGATGTCGAATTACGAAGGTTTCGTGCAGGATACGTTGCTGATAATCAAGCCCAGGACGGTCGACAAGGTAGACACGAGCAAGATTTCAGAGATACTCGAAACAGAAGGTCTTACTTCTACTACGGATCTCAACGAGCTCGAGGTCACTTTTGAGGGAATAAACGGTACCGTCAAGGCAGAGATTATGTTCTGGGACGAAAACGGCGATCTTGCGATACCTGACGCATGGGGCTGTCTGCCTGCAGGCAAATACAAGGTTACTTACGATGCGGGTCCCAACTACGATCTCAGCGATATCAGCGGCAATCTCGAGCTTGCTGAAGGAGAGCATACCAAGCACGTCGATCTCGACGGTGACAACAAGTGCGATATATGCGGCGAGGATATGACAGTCGAGCATGCACACGTTGACGCGAACGGCGACGGCAAGTGCGATGTCTGCGGAGAAGATATGGGAGAAGATCCTGTTGACCCCAATGATCACGAGCACGTCGACGCAAACGGAGATGGCAAGTGCGACGTCTGCGGCGGATCTATGGGCAACGTAACTCCGCCTCAGGAAGCTCCGGACGTTGTAAAATACGTAGTACTTGCGGTTTGCGGCGTACTTATCGTGGTTTCTGTTGCAGGCGTAGTCATTGCAGCGGTTGTAAAGTCCAGGAAGAAAAAGAACAACCGTTACAATATAATCTGAAACAATTGAGACTCCGCGGCAAATAAACAAGCCGCGGAGAAAGAAGTGACTGTAAGACAGTTTACGGAGGGAAATATATGGAAAAGGCAAAGAAGAGACTTATATCTTCGGCAGTGCTCGTGGCGATCGTGGCAGTTGTCGTGTTCTGCGCTTTGATTTTCGGACAGAGTCAGAACGCAAGCTATCCGACGACTGAAGGCGCGGTCGCGGTTACGGGCAATCAATCCGAAGGTATGATTTCGGGCATCTACAACGAGATGTCTCAGAGCGAGGCAATGGCTCATTATAACAGCCTCACGGACTATACCCCAATAACCAATCAAAGCGAATTTGAGAAATATTTAGGTAATAACAAGCCCGTTACAGGCGGAAAATACAGGCTTAAACCTTACGACGATAAAGGCGATAAGATAACATATACCGCTAAAAGCGCGACTTATCTCGACAGCACGGTTATCGACGGTTGTGGCGCGACGATCCGGATTTCTTCGCTCGACGATATAACTGAAATAGGCAGCGGAGGCAATACCGCTCAGGAAATACTCAATCTGCCGCACGGCGATAAAGGTTACGGCACGGGCACGATGTTCCAGTACACCCCGAGAGATGTTAATTTGTGGGGCGGTGCTACAACACCCGATGAGAAAGTATTCATAAAGGTAAGCGGCGGCTTTGCGGATTATGCTCTCGGCGCGACGATAAGCAATATCAATTTTGAATATACGGCTACTTTCTCGAGAGGAGAGAGCACCGACGCTGCGTCCTATCTTTACGGCGGCGTGTTCGGCGCAATGAGCGTAAACGATGCGGGTCAGGGCACTACGGTCACCAATTGCCGCATCTACAACGGCGGCACTTTCAGCGCAAGCAAGAAAGTCAACGGCGGAGCGTGGAACAATATGTCGTCTCGTCCGTATCATGCGACCGTATCTTTCGGTACTCTCGCCGGCTATTGCTACAACAGCTCGTTTACTCACAGCACGGTTGAGCTCAGCGACAGCATGAGCGTTTACACCAAAAGCATAGCTAACAACCAGGCGGGCAACAGAACCGGCACTCCGAGAGCGATATCCGCAGGCGCGATAGGTATAATGCAGAACGACAGCCTGGTAAGCGACATCTACATCACCGGCGGCGGTACCATCACCTGCGACCCGGACAAAGAATATTATCAGACCAAAAACAGCGCTAAACTGGGTCTCGGCGGCGGCCTCGTAGGCTGTGTGGTCGACCAGAACAGCGCTGCGGAAGAGTTCATGATGGCAGGTCTCGGCAACTCTTATATCAAGAACGTGGTCAGCAACTGGACGGGCAAGGTAATTATGTGGGGCGAGATATCTGGTGGTTACAGTTACAGCCACGGGGATGGCATCACGGGTTGTCTGGTCGGTATCAGCGGTTCTTATATCAACAACGGTACTGCCACCAACATAAGCGGCAACTACGTTATCTATGGCAGCAGCAAACCCACATACCGCATGGTCGCTTACGGCAACGTTACCGACGCGCAGTTCTCTTACATACAGGTTATTGAAGACGGATCCAACTGGCTCAACTTGTCCGGAGATCAGCGTAAAGTGGATATAGAATTCAGCGAAGACGGGGCAAATCTCAATCTTATATACGACGTTACGGACGACGTCGCTGACAGATCTATCTTGTGGGCTTATACGAGGACGACAACGGATGCTGAAGGAACGACCTCGAACACTGTTGACTTCTGGAACAAGCAAGACGCTACATCTTACGATACCGCAACAAAGAGGAACGTTATAGCAATACCCAACACTTCTAAGGTTCAGCACTCCTATTCCTTCGTAACAGGTCAGGCAGTCTATTATAAAGTCGCAGGACAGGACGGTAGGGATTACAACGATACAAAGATCGGCAGTATGTCGGGAGATATCGGCGTCAGGACCTATAATTCTCTTGTAAAAGATTATGACGCTCAGATCCTGGCAGCACCCGACGTGGAGTTCTACCTCGAACCGGCAATGACAAATCTTATCGCTACTTCCAACGACAGAAGTCAGTGGATGATACAGAATAACGGTTCAGGTGCGGCTATCACGGTCGGCGACGTACAGACAAAGAACGTAGGGAACTGGTATTTCAGTCTGAAGTCTGACAGCAATACCAATGTTTCTTATGCTTACAGCGTTAACGTTGGCGGCAAAAACTACGTTGCATACAAGGCTGAAAACCAGCCTACCTCTTCTGACGAACAGATGCAGGGTATGCCGATATCCATGAGATATTATGTATACACTATCAATCAAGAAGAGATAACCCCCACGATAGTTGAAAAGGGAGCAGACGAACTGATTTACGATGCGACGGTAAAATCGTATTCTGTAGATTTCGGCGACCAGATATATCCGGGTGATTCGGTAAACGCGACTCTCGAATATTTTGCAGTCAGCGGAGATAACGAAAGCAGTATCAGCAATGCGATCGACGCAGGAACTTACCGCGTAAAGATCACGGGACTTTCTGACAGCAATTACAAGTTGTCTGACGCGGTCGCTGACTACGATTTCGAAATAACCAAGAGAGAACTCACTTCCGTCATCAGCGGAGCGACAGAGTTTGTATACAATGCAAAAAATCAGAGCCCCGATATCACTGTAAACAATCAGATCCCCGGAGTTGACCAGAGCGCGGTAATTTCTATCGTGTACAGAAAGGACGGAGTTACCGGCAGCAACATCGACGCGGGTACTTATACAGTAGTCGTAGAACTCGTAACGGATGCGGTCAAGAATTATACTCTGAGCGGAGAAAAGGAAAAAGCTTTCTCAATTATTCCCGCTGATCTGACTTATTACGGAGCAGAAGAATATTCCTTCGTATACGACAGTCTTGAGATAACTTATCAGAAATTGTCCAAACTGCAGGAAAACCCGATCTCTATCGTATGCGACGAAACGGGAGAAAGCATAGGATTCTCGGTTTCCTTCAGAGATTACGGTACTGAAGACGAATATGAAAAATACGTTTACAATTGCGGAGTTTACGAGTGCCTTATAGAGTCCAACGACAGCTCTAACTACAATAAACTCAGCAAGAGTATAAAGATATCCATAACGCCGGCAACACTGACCTTCGATATTATCAGAAACAATACTCCTGATGAAGAAGGAAATTATGCCTACACCGGCAAAAACGTAAGTTTCGCGCCCTCTTATAAAGGCCTCGGTACTTACGACATAGAAAAATACGGATTTGTCGTAAGGATCTATCCCGCAGTCTATGACAGCGAAAGCGCTGCCTGGGTCAAAGCAGAAGGCGCAGAGGGCAGCACTTACGTCAAGAACGCAGGCAATTATATCGCAGTGATCGAACAGACTAAGGGCGATGATATTGCTGCCGATTCCAACTACGATATAACTTCGAATCCCGGAACGAGAGAGCTTGCTTTCACTATAAACAAAGCAGAACTCGTCTGGACGTTTACGGGCGGCGAAGGATTGGAGTACAACGAGGAGAGCGGTGAATACTACGCTACGTACAACGGTCAGTATTTCACGATGAATCCCGGAGAAATGGATCTCGAAAGCCAGCTCGCTGAAGGCGACAAGGGCGGAAAGTACATGCTTACGGGTAACGTAGAGTATTATCGCGAAACGGCTGAAGGCAACGTTTACGAAGGTACCGCAGGCGTCAGAAACGTAAATACCTACATCGTTGTTCCCGAAGTAAATTGCGGCAATATGCCGTCGCTCGATACCAACTACAACATCAAGGGCGGAACTCTCGTAATTCAGCAGATGGTGGTAACGATCGTTGTCGAAGATATCGAAATGCTTTACGGCACTGAATTCGACACTCTCAGCGAAGAAACGTTTGCAAGCATGTGGCACTACGAGGAAGGCAGCGAACACTTCCTCGAAGAGGACGGTCAGGTACTTACGTTCGTATGGGCGGACGGCGTGCCAGATAACCCCGTAAGAGGCACTTATCTGTTCGAATTCAGACCCAGCTATGTGAACGAAAACAGCAGAAACTACGATATCAAAAGAGATTATACCGCAGATACGAGCTCGAGATGCACTATCCTCGGACATAAGCTCGAACTCGAAATAGTGGTTACCGACAAGAACGGTACAGAAACCGTATTCCCCGCAGGCACGGGCAGAGAAGCCGCTGCAAACATTATTTACAACGGCGGCGAATATACGGTAAGACTCAGAGTTACCAACGAGCACGAGAATTTCCCTGCGATCGAGTGGATAACTGCCGAATACAAATTCACAAACAACTCTGACAGCAAGAAGATCACTTTCGAGCTTGCGGAGAGCACTGCGGGTGCATACTATATCGGAGAAGAAACTCCTGTCGGCAATAACGACGACAGATACTTCTATCTCGACTTTACCGTCGATAAGCGTATAGTTACCATTACGCCCGACAATACCGATGTGGAGTACGGCGCGACCTTCCTTCCTGCAGGTAACACCGTAGGCGGAGACGGATTCGCAGAAGGCGAAGAAGATTGGTTCACCTACAATTACAATACCGATCTCGCTGCGGACGTGAACAGCACGGCGGATATCACCGTTGAGGCCGTTGCTAAACCCGATCACAGCGGAGCGGAAAACAACTATGAGTTCCAGTACGGAACAGGTGTTGCTACCCGTGTAGCAAAGACATTGCATATCACTCTGAACAACAGAGAAAAGACTTACGGCGACAGTCCGCTTACTGTGGGCAGCGGCGATTATACCGTTACCGAAAGCCTTGTAGGTGACGACACTCTGCAGCTCGAGTACGTTCTCACCCTTGACGGAGAAGTCAAAGCCGATGCGGCAAATCTGCCTGTCGGAGTATACGCGCTTTCCGTAAACGTAACTAATACGAACAACTATAACGTAATAGTCAACGAAGACGCGAAGTACGAAGTCAAGAAAAAGGACGTTACGGTTGAGCTCAGCTCCGTAAGCGCAGAGTATAACGGACAAGAACATCCCGTCAACGCAACAGTAAACGGCCTTATCGAAGGCGACGAAGGCGTTGTCGCGGTCGTATCCTATTTCGATCAGACTACGGGCAGCGGCATAACGGGAGCACCTGTGAACAAGGGCGTCTATACCGTAGTTGTAGAAGGCGTTTCTTCCGAGAATTACAATCTTACGACAGTAACGGGTGAAGACGCTACCGTTACCGTTACAAACGTAAAAGTACAGGTTGCCGTAAACAATGCCGTTACGGCATACGGTACGGGTGTTATAGTTCCCGCAAACGGCAGTTATTTCGAATCTACGGGTAACGAAACCTTTGACAATGACGCAAATCTCAAACCGTACTACGTTTACGACGGAGACGTCGCGGGACTCGCTCTCGGTCAGTACGGCGACGGCAAGCTCAGCCTTGCGTTCGACGCAACCGCTGCAAGCAACTACGAGATAGAATTCCTCAACGTTCCCACGCTTACGGTTGAAGCTGCAGATCTCGGAGAGGTAGCAAGTCTCGGTGCTTATACATCGGTTTATAACGGCAATGCGGTAACGCTTACCGTAAACGGAGTAAAAGCAGGTGAATACAAACTTTCTTATCAGCTCGGCGGAGAAACCGTCAGCGAGATCAGAAACGCAGGCACTTACACTGTAACCGTATCTCCCGCAAACGGAAATTATACGGGCAGCGCGCAGTTTGAATATACCGTAGAAAAAGCTACTCTCGGTGCGTCGCTTGCCGTTACGTCTTCCGTTTACGACGGCAAAGCGGTTGAACTTGCCATAAAAGACGCAGATATTTACGGAAACGTCGTATTCAAGATCACGCAGGACGGCAAAGAAGTAACTTCTATCGTCAATGCGGGCACCTATAACGTTACGATCCTCCCGGGCGAAGGCTCCAACTTTACCGGCAGCGTAGATACGACTTATACCGTAAACAAAGCAAAAATAAGCAAGCCCACGAGAGACGGCCTCAATATCGCTGTCGAGTGGAACAAGATCACGATCACCGACAAGAGCGGCAATTTCGACGTATACGTTTCCGGCAACGGCGTTGATTGGGATGACAAGACCAATACGCTCACAGGTTTGCAGGCAAACAAGTCGTACAACATTGCGGTGAAGTTTGCAGGCAACGCAAACTACGAAGAATCCGACGTGCTCAACATCACCGTTACCACCGTTTCCAAACCTGCGGCAAGCCTCGATAAAGATGACGTAGAATACACGGTCTATTACAACAAGGTCGTTATTGACGTTAAAGCCGAAGGCGAGTTCGAGTACAGCACGGACAACAGCAAGTGGAGCACGAGCAACGAGATCACAGGCCTTGAGGCAAACAAGGAATACACCGTATACGTGAGAGTCAAAGCAAGCGAGTCTCAGGAAGCGTCCGAACCCGTAAAGATCACCTTTAAGACAGGCGCAGATCCGTCGGGATTCAACGACAAGCTCGCAAATATCGGCAATGAGGTCACGGGCGACAACTTCAACGACTTCAAGGATATTCTTGAAGAATACGAAAAGCTTGCCGAAGGCGACAAGGCGGCTATCGATACCGAGAAGTACGAACAGCTCAAGAGCTCTTATCAGGCGTTTATCGACACCGTCAACGCAGACATCATCGCGGCACAGAACGTTGCGAAGAAAGCTGCGGGCAAGGGTGTTGCGGCTGCAGCTGCGGCATCTGTGATCGCAACCGTGATCGCAGCAGCTGTCGTAGCAAAGAAAAAGTTCGGATTCTGAGAGGTGAATAAACTATGAAAAAAACATTTACAGTATTTCTGATAGCGTTGACGGCGGTATTGCTCGTAGTGTCATTTGCGGCCTGCAGCGTCAAGATCACGACAGACGAGATCTGGAACCTCGCTACCTTCAAGACGGGCAGCGGAGAAAAGGGCAGAGACGTTTATATCAAAGTCAGCAGAGGCGGCACTGTCTTCTACGAGTACGAAACCAAGAACGGCGTCGAGCAGGAAAAACAGAATCCCGAAGAATTCAAGGCTCCCGCTTTCGTTCTCGACGGCAACGTATCGTTGAGCCTCTCGGGTGACTATCTCGCCAACGAGAAGACGAGCTATGAAGACGATATCACCACTTATACCGCGGATATTAAAAATACCAAGGCGGTACTCGATATCGACGGCGCTCAGAACGCAAAGATCATTATTAAGGTCAACAGCAAGGATAAAAAGTTGGTTTCCACGCAGATAGAGTACGTTACTCCCTCCGGAAACAGCGTTCTCGTGCTGGTTACGCCTTACTACGGCTGATAAAGCTGAACAAAGCTTTCCCGAAAGCCCCTCCGCTTTCGGGTAGGCAGATCGATCGAAACAGTCGCAAGCTCCTCCTTTAACGGGGGAGCTTTGTCTTTATTCAGCAAGGTTTATTGCTTGAAAATGTCGCGGCTATAAGTTATAATATATCCATGAAAATACAGGATCTCATCATCGGCGGCGGCGCGTCAGGCATTGCCGCGGCGATACTGCTCGCGCGCAAGGGGCGCAAAGTCGTTGTCATCGAGGCTCAAGACAGAGCTCTCAGAAAAGTGCTTGCGTCAGGCAACGGCAGGTGCAATCTCTCTAATACCGCGATTTCGCCCGACCGTTATAACGCCCCCGATTTCGTAAAACCCGCTCTTGCCGCTTTTGACGGAAAGCTCAAAGACTTCTTTACTTCTTTGGGGCTGGAACTCAGAGAGGAGGACGGGAGGATATATCCTTACAGCCTTTCGGCTAACAACGTGGTCAGTGCGCTTTTGCGTACCGCTCTCTCTTCGGGAGCGGAGATACTCTGCGGTACAAAAGTCAAAAAGATAGAAAAAAGCGGAAAATTATTCAGAGTTTACGCAGACGGAAAAGAATTTGAGAGCGAAAATATCATATTCGCCACGGGCAGCAACGCGACTTCGGGATTCGACAGCCTGGGTCTGCTTGCACCTTTGGGACACGGCTTTACAAAAAGATACGCGAGCATCTCTTATATCCCTTGCCACTCGGTCAAAGGAGCGGCGGGAGTACGAGCACGCGCCGCTCTGAGGCTTGTATGCGACGATAAGGACGTTTTTGACGGACGGGGAGAGTTGCTCTTCAAGGACAACGCTTTGTCGGGTATTCTCGCGTTTGAGGCGTCTTCGCGCTATGTCCGTGCTTTGATAAAGGGAAAGATCTGTAAGGGGATCATAGATTTCGTACCTGACAGAACGGAAAAAGAAGTGGAAGAATTCCTATCGACGTGCGGTCTGACGTGCATAGACGCGCTTTGCGCATATCTTCACAGAGCGCTTGCCGTAGCGGTGGCAAAAAGAGCAGGAGTTGAAGGCAAAGCGGCGGATAAGGCGCAAAAGCTTGCTCACGCGCTCAAAAACTTTGCCGTTGATTTTGACGGAAACTGCGATATAAAAAACGCTCAGGCGGCATGCGGAGGGTTGGAACTTTGCGACTTTGACAGCCGTACTCTGGAATCCGGGAAAGTTGAAGGACTTTATGCCTTAGGAGAGGCGCTCGACGTGGATGGCGATTGCGGAGGTTTCAATCTGCATTGGGCATGGGCGAGCGCATACGCTGCGGCTACGGCTATCTGCGGAGGACAACATGTTTAAGCTCAACGGAGTCGCATTGCACGAAGGATTTACGGAACGCGACGTGCGCCGCGAGGTCGCACGAATGCTGAACGTTAAAGAAGACCGTATCGAAAGCATAAAGACGTTGCGCCGATCTCTCGACTGCAGAGGAAGAAAGGCGACTTTCGTATTGTCAGTAGGAGTCGGGCTCAAAGACGAAGAAGATTTTCTCAAGGCGAGCAGACAGGCATATTCTCCTTTGGAGAGAGTCAGACCTCTTTCAGAGATAGCAAGAGAAATAAAAGCGGTAAATACAGATAAATCCGTCGTAGTCGTCGGCAGCGGTCCCGCGGGACTATTCTGCGCGCTTACGCTTGCTTACGCAGGAGTAAAGACGATAGTGTTAGAACGCGGTGACAGCGTTGAAGAGAGGACTGCGAAAGTACGCGCGTATTCCGGTGGCGGAGCGTTGGACGTCGAGAGCAACGTACAGTTCGGCGAAGGCGGAGCGGGTACATTTTCTGACGGAAAACTCAATACGGGCGTAGGAGGCACTCTCGTGTCAACCGTACTTGCGGAATTTGCGGCATACGGAGCGCCCGAGGAGATAGTTTACGATTCAAAACCTCATATCGGAACGGACAAGCTCGTAGGCGTAGTAGCCGCTATGAGAAACGCAGTGATCTCTATGGGCGGAAAAGTGCTTTTCAGGCACAAACTTGCGGATCTCAAAGCAAAAAGCGGAAAACTCGAAGGGGTAGTCGTTCAAAGCGCAGAGGGCAGATACGTCTTGCCGTGCGATATATGCGTGGTCGCGATAGGACACAGCGCGAGAGACACTTTCGGCATGCTGTCGGGCTACGTTCTTATGGAGCGCAAACCTTTTGCGATAGGAGTCAGGATAGAACATCTGCAAAGCGAATTGAACGCCGCAAGATACGGTTTCAGATATAAAAATCTGCCACCCGCAGACTATAAAGTTGCGGCAAAGACGAGTGACGGCAGAGGTTGCTATTCCTTCTGCATGTGCCCGGGCGGCAGCGTGGTCGCGGCGGAGTCAGAAGAAGGCGGCGTAGTTACCAACGGCATGAGCGTGTACGCGAGAGACGGCAAAAACTGCAACAGCGCTTTGCTCGTAGGGGTGAATCCGTCGGATTTCGGGGGAGAAGATCCTTTGGCGGGAGTACGTTTTCAGAGAATTTACGAAGAGGCGGCTTACGCGCTCGGCAAAGGAAAAGCCGTGTGTCAGAGCGTAGGCGATTTTATGGCTAAAAAGACGGGATCGGGCATTGGTAGAGTATTGCCGACGTATCCGAGGGGAGTGGAGTTTGCTCCTCTCGACGAGTGTCTGCCCGCTTACGTCTGCGGAGGGCTAAGAGAGGCTCTCCCGCAATTCGACGCGAAAATAAAAGGGTTTGCCTGTGCGGACGCATTGCTGACGGGCGTAGAGACGCGCTCGAGCTCTCCCGTAAGGATAATAAGAGGAGAGAGCGGCGACAGTTCTTTGCAAGGGCTAATGCCGTGCGGAGAGGGCGCGGGATATGCGGGCGGCATCACTTCGGCGGCGGCGGACGGCATAAAAACCGCGTTATGCGTACTCAAAAAGCTGTGCCGCTGATTCGGCATTGTACAAAAAAGACTTATTATTAAAAAATAAACGAAGACAATTTTTTAATTGATTGTATCAGACAGCTGTGTTATAATAGCGTTTGAGGACGGATTTTTCTCTGAAAACCGCGCTTTTTGACGGCAAAGCGAATATATCGTCCGTATAGCAGAATACTAAACAAAATCGCAAAGGTAAAAGATATGACTTCTAAACAAAAAATCGTACTCGTTTCCGTACTCGTCGCAGTGGCAATAGTTCTTGTTGCCGTCGGCGGTTATTTTATCGCCGTATATTCTTCTTCGAGCGGACAGAGAACAAGCGGCGGCTTTACCTACGATGTGGACGGAAAGACAGTGACGATACTTTCGTACACGGGCAGCGACACCACGGTCACCGTACCTGCTAAGATAGGCGGCAAGCGCGTGTCCAGAATAAGCAAAGGCGCGTTTTCTTCTTCTAAAGTCACCAACCTTATTTTCGATGACGAAATATCTCAGATCACGCTTGACGAAGAGTGCTTCAAGGGCGTGACCACGCTCATTTACGTTCAGTTGCCTTCCGCGCTCAAAGAGATACCCAAGAGCGCGTTCGAAGACTGCACTTCGCTCGAGCATATCGTTATCCCCGACGGCGTTACCACGATAGGGGAGAGTGCGTTCGAAGACTGCACGGCGCTGACTTATACCGGCAATGACAGCAACAACAAGCAGGTCACTCTGCCTTCTTCGCTGACTTCTCTCGGCATCGAGGCTTTCAAGAACTGCAGCAAGATAGCTTATCTCAACGTAAACAGCAACCTCAAGACTATATCTCAGAGCGCTTTCGAGGGCTGCACGACGCTCGCTACGGTCAACTTCGGCAGCGACAGCTCAGTTTCCAGAATCGCGGACAAAGCTTTCTATAAGACCCGCGTTTACAGAAACGATACGAGCGGCGATTATAAGGACAAAATAACTTTCCCCGATACTCTTACCGAGATAGGCGGTTACGCTTTTGCAGAAAACAAGGGCAGCTCTCTCAAGACCGTTGAGATCCCCGCAAGCGTCAAAAAGATAGGCGATTACGCTTTTTCTTCCTGCACGACGCTGAGAACGGTTACCTTCGGAGAAGAGAGCAAGCTCGAAGAACTCGGAGTCGGAGCTTTCCAGAAATGCTCGGATCTCACGACCATCGTTCTTCCCGATACGATAACCAAAATACCTACGCTTGCGTTCAACGGTTGCAGCGATCTCGTAACTTTTGAAATCGGCGCAAACGTAACGAGCATAGGAGAGGGCGCGTTCGGCGGTATCGCCAACACGAGCTCTTCAGCAATTAAATTCACCGTTGCGGAAGACAACGACAATTTCGTCGTAGTCAGACTCGACGATTATTACAAGGTAGGAGAATCCACTACCGAAACCAAGCAGCATTATCTGCTGATGAGCGCTGACAAGAGCAAACTTTACGCATATATCGGACAGTTCAACAGCGAGAACTGCATCAACAACAGTGCAGACAAAAACTCCAAATCCTTCAACTTCCTGATATACGGCGACGAGATAAACGGCAAGATCAAGACCATAGACGCATATGCGTTCTACGGACTCAGAGCCGAAAGACTCTGCATACCCGAGTCAGTGACCTACGTCGGCAATTATTTCATATCCGACAGCAACGTAAAAGCGGTTTATTTCGGAGGAAACGACTGCACGTTCCAGGATTACACCAAGGTATTCGACGGAGTGAACGGACAGCTCAGCGTGCTTTGTCTGAGCACCAACGCGGGTACGATCAAAGACCAGATAGATAAACTCAACGACGAAGGCAATAACGACGTGAGATACGAAAACGGCAACAATTGGCCAGCATGACAAAGAGAGCCGATTCCCGCAACGAGGGGTCGGCTTTTTTAATGAGTTTTAGCAAAATCAGGGTTAAAAGATTATAATTTTACATATAATCAGTTGCAAAAATACGCAATAATTGTTAAAATTATAGCGATGTCGAAAGACGGATAATTGAATATATTTTTTGGAGGACTTATATATTATGGCAAATGTTAGAGTCGCTATCAACGGTTTCGGCCGTATCGGCAGATTGGCTTTCAGACAAATGTTCGGCGCTAAGGGCTACGAAGTAGTCGCTATCAACGACCTCACCAGCCCCAAGATGCTGGCTCATCTTCTCAAGTACGACACCATGCAGGGCAACTACGCGAGAAATCACGAAGTAACCTACAAGGACGCTGTTATGGAAGAGGACGGCAAGACCGTTAAAGTTCCCGGTTCCATCATCGTTGACGGAAAGGAAATCACCATTTACGCAAAGGCTAACGCTGCTGAACTTCCCTGGGGCGACCTCAAAGTAGACGTTGTTCTCGAGTGCACCGGTTTCTACACCAGCAAAGCTAAGGCTATGGCTCACATCAATGCCGGCGCTAAGAAAGTCGTTATCTCCGCTCCCGCAGGCAACGATCTTCCCACCATCGTTTACAATGTCAACCACAAGACCCTCAAGGCAGAGGACAACATCATTTCTGCAGCATCCTGCACGACCAACTGCCTCGCTCCTATGGCTAAGGCTCTCAACGATTACGCTCCTATCGTTAGCGGTATCATGACCACCGTTCACGCTTACACCGGCGATCAGATGATCCTCGACGGCCCGCAGAGAAAGGGCGACCTCAGAAGATCCAGAGCAGGCGCTCAGAACATCGTTCCTAACAGCACCGGCGCTGCTAAGGCAATCGGTCTTGTTATCCCCGAACTCAACGGCAAGCTCATCGGCGCTGCTCAGCGTGTTCCTACGGCTACCGGTTCTACCACGATCCTTATCGCAGTAGTTAAGGGCAAGGATGTTACCAAAGAGGGTATCAACGCAGCTATGGAAGCTCAGAAGACCGAATCCTTCGGCTACAACACCGACGAGATCGTATCTTCCGACGTTATCGGCATGACCTACGGCTCTTTGTTCGACGCAACCCAGACCATGGTTTCCAAGATCGACGACGACACCTATCAGGTACAGGTCGTTTCCTGGTACGACAACGAGAACAGCTACACCAGCCAGATGGTAAGAACCATCAAGTACTTCGCTGAGCTGAAGTAATCGGGCGGCTTTTCCGTAAGTAAAATACACGAAATTTTTCGCCCCGTAGCATATTTTGCCGCGGGGCGGATTTATAAAAAAATAATTGGAGGAAAGGATTATGGCAAAGAAACAGAGAACTGAAGGTGCAGCAAAGAGAGATCTGACCAAGATATGTGCGTTCTGGTCGCTTGCAATCGCGATTGTACTCTTCGTGGTACAGCTCATTCTCAATGCGACGATCGGCGCGGATCTTGGAAAATTTGCAAATCTGTGCACGATAATCGCGACTATCATGCTCGGTATAGCGATTGCGTTCCCTGCATGGGCTTACGCTTGCGCTAAAGGCAAGGGATGGAGAATCGTCTGCATAATTTTGCTTGTGCTTTATTTCGTACTCGCGATATGCGGTAATATCAAATTAGGTTGATATGAAAGAATTGCCGACCGCCCGTCAAGGGCGGCTTTTTTTACGCTTTTAACGGTAAACTATGTTTTTCATCCGTCAAAATAAAATCAACTGAAAGGTTTGGTTCAGTCAGGCAATCAGCAGGCGGATTGCAGGTTTCTTTGCAAGTTATTGTTTCGATAAAGCGGTAAATTTGCGTTCGGACAGGGATTTATTAATGTCTGCGTCTTATTACAACAAACAGCTGTAAAACGTCGAATAAGCGCGTATTATGACGAAAATGCGTCATTATTTCGTAAAACGGGATATACAAACTCAGGCAAAAAGGGGATTATCGTGCGCTTTCGCGCGCGCAGTATGCGCGCACGCGAAAATATGCGTTGACAATGCGTTAAAATCTGAGTAAAATTATTTAAGTGAAGGACTTACTATGACGGCTAAAGAGAGAAGAAGCGCGTATGCGTACAAAATCAAGAATATCGTGATCCCCGTGATCTTTTATTGCGGTCTTGCAGGTATTATCGCGGGACTTTCAGTCGCGTTTTTCAACCGCGCGGCAAATCTTCTGACATCTCTTTCTACGGATATTTACGGCTGGTTCAGAGAAAACCCGGCATATATTCCTCTTTTATTTTTGGGACTTGCGGCTCTTGCGGGTATTATGTGGCTCGTACACAAGTTTACTCCCGAGGTAAGAGGTAGCGGTATTCCGCAGACAGAAGGTGTTATGAGAGGACTTCTTACGTTCAGATGGCTCAGGGTTCTCATATCCACATGTATAGGCAGTTTCGTCAGTTTCTTTGCAGGACTTTCTTTAGGAAGTGAAGGTCCGAGCGTACAGATAGGTGCCACTACCGCACAGGGTGCCGCTAAACTCATGAAGGCGCGTGCGGCATGGAGCAGATACGTCGTTACCGGAGGAGCGAGCGCAGGTCTTGCGGTTGCCTTCAACGCGCCGCTGACGGGTATACTTTTCGCGATAGAAGAAGGGCACAGAAGAGTTACTCCGATGTTATTGCTTTCTGCGTCTTCTTCAGTCATATTTGCGACGATAACGTACAGACTTGTGGCGCAGCTCTGGGGCGGAGCGGACAACATGCTTTTTCAGCTCGGCGTGCTAAACAGATTTCCGACCGAAAATGTCTGGATGCTTTTTATACTCGGACTAGGTTGCGGTATAACCGCTATATTCTTCAACTTTGCGCTCAACCGTTTTCAACGCGCGATGGATAAGGTCGAGAAAAAGACTCCTTATTGGGCAAGACTTCTCGTTGCGTTTTTCCTCACGGGAGCGGTAGGGCTTATCCCCGTTCTTTCCAACGCTAATACGGGCGGACACGGACTTATAGAGAAGATAGCGGAGCAGGATTTCACAGTACAGGTGCTTTTACTCCTGCTTGTTGTAAAAATGATACTGATCGTCGTCTGTTTTAACAGCGGCGCAACGGGCGGTATGTTTATTCCTATGCTCGCGATAGGCGCGCTTGTAGGCGGCATATTCGGCAAACTGTTTATAATGTGGGGCATGGATGAACAGTATTATCAGCTCATAGTCTGCGTGTCTATGACCACTTTCTTCGGCGCGAGCGTGCGCGCTCCGTTGACGGCGATAGTGCTTATCGTTGAGATCACGGGCTATAATGCGGGATTTTTGCCTGCGTCGATAGCTATATTTACCGCGTTCCTCGTTGCGGAACTTCTCGGCAACAGACCGCTTTACGACGAGATGCTCGAGCGCACCCTTGACAGAAGGAAGAAGGAGCCGACCAAAGACGTTCGCCTCGAAGTGGAGATCGAGCTCGGAGGATTCCTTGCGGGAAAGAGTATCAACGACGTACTGTGGCCTGCCAACTGTCTTGTGACGAAAGTCATAAGAGGCGACGAAAGTTTGATCGCAGACGGCGAAATGAGATTGCAGGTAGGAGATATAATCGTCATAAAGGCAAATACGGACAACGTAGAGAGGACATACGATTATATACTCGGTATGATAAAATAATATATGAATTAAAAATCAAGCCGCCTTGCGAGGCGGCTTTTTTATGCGGTTTATAAAAGGCTGTCGCCTGCCGCTGATTTGCGGGCGGTTTTATACAGGTCCTTGTCGCTTTTGTAAATAGTGCGGCTGCAGATCCCGTATTCAGAGCAGAGGCGGAGCGTTATTTTGCCTTTTTCGATCAAAGGGTGGCGCAGTATGCGCGATCTGCAAGGAGATATCGAGCCGTCAAGACAAAATGCGGAATAGGTGAACTTTTCGTCCTCATAAGGCACGTCGCCGCCTTTTACGAGTTTATGGAGTTTACTTCTCGGTACGCGGCAAGTAAAGTGACACCAATCGTTTTCGGGCAATCTGCATGCAGCGTTTTCGGGACAGGGAGCTATAAGAGCCGCGCCTTTGCCTTTTAGATAATCTCTTATTTCTTTCTGAAGAGAGAAAGCTGCGGGAGTGCCCGGTTCTATTATCACAAGCAGCTTTTTTGTGCACATGATAAGCTTGTCCAGAATTTTTTCACGCGTTGTTTTGTCCGTTTCGTTGAGAGCGTAGGATGCCGTGACCAGATCGTACTTTTTTACGGGGTCGAAAACGCAAACGTCGCTTTTTATAAAGTCTGCGTCAAGCTCCTCGGCGGAGCATAAAGTTTTTGCTACGGAAATCATTGCGGGTTCTCTTTCTAAAAAATCCGCATGCGATATGCCGAGAATGTTGTTTGCCGCGAAATATGCTGCACCCGTACCCGCGCCGACGTCGAGCATGGTGGAAAATCCGTCCGTGTTGTCGGACACGGAGTGAGAAAGCGCAGAGCAAACTGCGGCGTAAGTCGCGGGCATGCGGACTATCGCGTAAACGGCGGCTTGCTCGGGAGTCGTTACAAGACGGGCTCCGTCGCTTTTATTGCTTGCATAAGTCGCGGTCAGCGCGTCTGACGCTTTTTTCAGTGACTGAACGCCGTATTTTTCTGCCAGCTTTTCAACTGTGTTTCTGATATTGTCGGACATCAGCATATTTTTGCCTCGTATTTATTATTTAGTCGGGGAGTGTAAATTTCAACCTATTTTATAAAAAAGCCTCGCTATCGGCGGGGCGTGGTTTATGAGTCTTTGTTTCAGTTTCCGAGCTTTACGGTTTCGACGTCGAATATCTTGTCGCAGAGTTTTTCTGCATAAAGCGGTTCGTGGCTGACGAGGATTATCGCGCCTTCGTATGACGCGAGCGCGTCAAAGAGCGCCTCTTTCGCGTTTACGTCGAGGTGATTGGTCGGCTCGTCGAGTACGAGCAGATTGCTCTCTCTCTGTTCGAGCGCGCAGAGCTTTATCTTTACCTGTTCGCCGCCGCTTAAGTTGCCTATCGCTTTGGTAGCGAGATCGCCTTTTATGCCTACTCCCGCAAGCTTTGTCCTTATGTCTTTAGCCGACATCTTGGGGAAGGTTTCGTTCATGAAAGACACCGCGTTGTAGCCGTAAGTCCTGAATATCAGATCCTGCTCTATATAATTGACTTTTGCGTTGGGATTGTACGAAAAGCTGCCCGATACGGGTTTGAGCTTGCCCATGATGGTCTTGAGCAGGGTAGTCTTGCCTATGCCGTTTGTTCCGCGCACCCACAGCTTTGTATCGCTGCCTACCGTAAAGGATACGGGAGGCAGTATCGCCTTGCCGTCGTAGCCGACTTCGAGATCCTTCACTTCGAGAAGTTTTTTGGTGACTATCAGAGTATACGGGAAAGAGAAGGTGGGTTTTTCTATGCTAACGGGTTTTTGCATGATCTCGATGCGGTCGAGCATCTTTTTGCGGCTGTTTGCCATGCCCGCGGTCGCCGCGCGCGCTTTGTTGCGTGCGATATAGTCTTCCATCTTCTTTATTTCGCGTTGCTGACGTTCGTAGTTGTCAGCATACTGTTTCGCGTTCTGTTCGTGCTGGGCAAGATATTCGTCGTAATTGCCCCAATACTTCTTGATCTGACCGTTTTCTATATTCACGATTATCTTGCAGACGTCGTTGAGGAATACCGTGTCGTGAGATATGAGTATAAAAGTGCCTTTGTAGCCGTCAAGGAATTTTCTCAGCCACTCGATATGTTCTATGTCGAGGAAGTTTGTCGGCTCGTCGAGCAGCATCACGTCGAGATTTTCGAGCAGCAGTTTGGCAAGCATGAGTTTGGCACGTTGTCCGCCGCTCAGTTTGGATATTACGGTATCGTATCCGAACGCGCTGACGCCGAGTCCGCCCGCGACTTTTTTGATCTGCGATTCGAGATCGTAGAAGTTTTCGTTTTCGAGCTGCTCCTGCATACGACTGCTTTTTGCTATCATTGCGTCGAGTTTGTCGGGATCGGTCTCTTCTCCCATTGCGGTGTACAGTTGTTCGAGAGCTTCGTTTAGCGTGAAGAGGTGTCTGAAAGATCCTTCGAGATACTCCATGACAGTCTGAGAACGGTCGATATCCGCATGTTGATCGAGGTAGCCGAAACGTATGCCGGAGAGCCATTTTATCTCGCCTGCATCCTGTGACAATCTGCCCGAAATTATATTCATAAACGTGGATTTGCCCGCGCCGTTGAGTCCGACTACGCCGATGTGCTCGCCGTTGTTTACGGTAAGATCCGCATTGTTGAAAAGCACTTTGTTGTCAAAGACGTGGGTAAGACCCTTTATAGAAAGAATACTCATAGCACGAATATTTTACAATATGCGATCAAAACAGTCAACTTTTTTGCAATCCGTATTGAAAGCGGCTGCCCTATGATGTTAAAATGTTAAAAGGGAGATATAAATATGCAAAAGTTCCGTTGGGGCGTAATTGGTACAGGCACGATGGCGAAAGTCGCCTGCAGGGCGATAGCAAAAAGCGGCAGGCACGAAATAGTCGCCGTATATTCCCGCACTTACTCGAGGGCGGACAAGTTTGCGAAGAAATACGGCGCAAAGTGTTATACTTCGCTGACCGAAATGCTTGCGGACGAAAGGGTGGACGCCTTATATATAGCTACGCCGCACTCCGTTCATTACGACAACATGATCGCGTGCATCGAGGCAGGCAAGCCCGTGCTGACAGAAAAGGCTTTCACCGTAAACGCGGCGCAGGCAAAGAGCGTATTCGACCTCGCAGAAAGCAAAAAAGTATTTGTATGCGAGGCGATGTGGACGCGTTTTCAACCCGTGGTGCTCGAGGTCGCAGACATGGTCGAAAGAGGAGAAATAGGTGCCGTAAAGCGTTTTACGGGCGGTTTTTCGACACCTGCGACGTGGGTGAAATCCTTTTTGTCGGACAGGCTTTTCAAACCCGAATACGCGGGCGGAGCTCTGCTCGACGTGGGGGTATATCCCGTATCTTTTTCGCAGATGCTGCTCGGTACGCCGAAGGAAATAAAATGCAGCGCAAAGATAGCGGACGGGATAGATTACAGCGACGAGATAACTCTCGTTTACGACGGCGCGGTATGCGATCTGACGTGTACTTTCGAGGGGCTCAGGAGTTTCAAAGGCGTGATAGAGGGTGAAAAAGGCAAGATCGTGATTTCTAATTACACCCGTCCTAAAAAAGCCGTGATATACGGTGAAAACGGAGAAAAAAAGAGGACTATAAGAGGAAAGAGGGGTTACGTTTACGAGTTTGACGCTTTAGCTGACAGCGTGAGAAGAGGAGAATTAAAGAGCAGATTCGTCAGTCCGTCGGACACGGTGGAAGTTATGAAGATCCTCGACGAGTGCAGAAGACAGACGGGGCTCGTATATCCTGAAAAGGTCGAAAAAACACGATGACGCGCTCTTTTGCCGAAAATCGTCGGATTTTCAGGCGATAAGCCAAAAAAAGCGTCCAAAAATCGGGTAAAAAATTCTTATTGCATATTGAAAATCAATATGCGTGTATGATATAATAATTACAAGTAAATTTACGAGAGGAAGTCCGTATGGTAGAAAAATCCAAGAAAAAAGAACTCAGTTTGCCCGTATATCTCTTTCACGAGGGAACAAACTACGAGGCATACAAACTGTTCTGTCCTTTGTGCGAAAACAAGGGCAAAAGCAAGATATGGACTTTCAGGGTCTGGGCGCCGCACGCAAAGAGCGTCAGCGTCGTAGGCGACTTCAACAAATGGGACAGAGAAGTCGATCCGATGACAAGGGACGGAGATATCTGGGAGTGCAGAATAGAAGGGCTTGAGAATTTCAGCACTTACAAATTCAGCATACAGACAAAAAGCGGCGAAATTCTGATGAAGTGCGATCCTTTCGCAACGCATGCCGAGACCGCACCCGGAAACGCGTCTAAGTTGTTCAGCTCTTCCTACGTCTGGGGGGATTCCAAGTGGCAGGAATCGAAGAAGAAATACGACCCGTATCACTCGGCAATGAACATATACGAGGTGCATCTCGGCAGCTGGCGCAGATACGAGGACGGCAATATATACAATTACCGCAAGATAGCTGACGAGCTCAGCGTATACGCTAAAGAAATGGGCTATACGCACGTCGAGATACTTCCCGTTACGGAATATCCTTTTGACGGCAGCTGGGGCTATCAGGTGACGGGCATGTATGCGCCGACTTCGCGCTACGGCACTCCCGACGATTTCAGATACTTCGTAGACAAAATGCACAAGAGCGGCATAGGCGTTATCCTTGACTGGGTCGTCGCGCATTTTCCCAAAGACGCGCACGGTCTTTACGAGTTTGACGGAGAGCCGCTTTACGAGTATACCGACGAGCTCAAAAAAGAGCACAAAGAGTGGGGTACGCGCGTTTTCGATTACGGCAAGAACGAAGTCAAGAGTTTTCTCATTTCTTCTGCAAGCTATTGGGTAAACGAGTTCCACGTCGACGGCATAAGGATGGATGCGGTCGCGAGTATGCTTTATCTCGATTACGGCAGAAGGGACGGAGCGTGGAGAGCCAACGCCTTCGGCGGCAATTACAATCTCGAGGCGATCGATTTTATAAAGCAGCTCAATACGGAATTGCTTTCAAAGCACCCGGGTCTTCTTATGATAGCGGAAGAATCCACCGCTTTCCCGATGGTGACCAAGCCCGCATACGACGGCGGTCTCGGTTTTAATTTCAAATGGAATATGGGCTGGATGAACGACATACTCTGTTATGTGTCTGCCAACCCGTTCTTCCGCAAGGACATGCACGACAAGATCACGTTCTCGATAACTTACGCGTTTTCGGAAAATTATATTCTGCCGATTTCTCACGACGAAGTAGTGCACGGCAAGAGATCTCTTCTCAACAAGATGCCGGGAGAATACAACGAGAAGTTCGACGGGGACAAGGCTTTCCTCGGTTATATGATGGCTCACCCTGGCAAGAAGTTGTTGTTTATGGGCGGAGAGTTCGGTCAGTTTATCGAGTGGGATTACAAAAAACAGCTTGACTGGTTCCTTCTCGATTACGATAGCCACCGCAATCTGCACAATTTCGTAAAGGATCTCAACGCGTACTATCTTGCGCATAAAGAGATGTACGAAGAAGACTGCAGCTACGACGGTTTCAAGTGGATATGCGTGGACGACAACACGCAGAATATAGTTGCTTTCAAGCGCGAGGCAAAGAACGGAGATTATACGGTCGCTCTTATAAACTTCAGCCCCGTGAGAAGACAGAATTACTGCCTCGGCGTACCGGAATTCAAGTATTACGACGTGGTGCTCGACAGCAATTCTCCCAAGTACGGCGGCAATTCGACGATACTAAGATACGAGCCGTTCGAGGGCGATATGCACGGTTATCCGCAGTACATCAGCGTGGACGTTGCTCCCAACAGCGTGATTTACCTTAAAGCGGGTAAAGCAAAGAAGAGAAAGAAAAAGGTCGAAAAGACCGTAAAGTGAAAATAATATAAACGCGGACGCTATGCGTACCGCAACATATTTGATGAGGAGGAGATTATGTATTCCAACAAAAAAGAGTGTGTGGCTATGCTATTGGCCGGCGGACAGGGTACAAGACTTTACAGCCTGACTGCCAATCTTGCCAAGCCGGCAGTATCTTTCGGCGGAAAATATAAGATCATAGACTTTCCGCTCTCGAACTGCATCAACTCGAACATCGACACGATAGGCGTTTTGACACAGTACAGACCTTTCGCGCTCAACCAATACATCGGCAACGGTCAGCCGTGGGACCTGGACAGGCTCAACGGAGGCGTATTCGTTTTGCCGCCTTACATGAAGAGCGCGAAATCCGACTGGTATAAGGGCACTGCGAACGCTATTTATCAGAATATCGAATTTATCGACAAATTCTCTCCCGAGTACGTCCTCGTGCTTTCGGGCGATCACATATACAAAATGGACTATTCCGAGATGCTCGACTTCCACAAAAAGAAAGGAGCGGATTGTACGATCGCCGTCATAAACGTAAGCATAGAAGAGGCGTCGCGTTTCGGTATCATGAACACCAATCCCGACGGTTCTGTATACGAGTTCGAAGAAAAACCCAAGCAGCCCAAGAGCACCAATGCGTCTATGGGTATCTACATATTCAATTGGAAAGAACTCAAGAAATATCTTATCGAGGACGAGGCTGACGAAAAGAGCAGCAACGACTTCGGCAAAAACATAATCCCCAATATGCTCAAGGACGGTCAGAAACTGTTCGCATACAAGTTCGACGGTTACTGGAAAGACGTAGGAACGATCTCCAGCCTCTGGGAGGCGAATATGGATCTGCTCGACAAGAAGAGCGGTCTGCGCCTCGAGGACAGCAGCTGGAAGATCTACGCAAGAAACGCGGCAGAGCCTCCTCACTATATGGGAGATCATGCCGTAGTCGTGAATTCTCTTGTTACCGAAGGTTGCGAGATAGACGGCACGATAAGGAACAGCGTCATATCTTCTTGCGTGCATATAGAAGAAGGCGCGGTAGTTGAAGACAGTACGATAATGCCCGGCGCGGTGATCAAGTCGGGTGCGGTCGTAAGATATGCCATTGTCGGCGACGGCGCGGAAATCGGAGAAAACGCCAAAGTCGGCGACACTCAGACGGGTATGGTAAAAGGAGAGTGGCAGATCACCGTCGTAGGACCCGGAGCGGTCGTAAAAGCGGGTCAGGTAGTTCCCGTAAAAGCAATGGTCGATTAAGGGAGGAAAATATGAACAATCTGATAATGAGCATAGTTTTCGCAAGCGATAACGAAACCAAACTCAACGAACTGACTATTCACAGAACGACGGCGTCGCTCCCGTTCTGCGGAAGATACCGTTTTATCGACTTTACGCTGTCCAACCTCGTAAACAGCAATATCACCACGATAGGCATTGTTACGAGGAGCAATTATTCTTCTCTGACGGACCACCTGCGTATGGGTCGTGACTGGGACCTCAACCGTAAAAACAGCGGTCTTGCGATATTCCCCCCGTATGCGTCCAACACGTCGCGCAGTATGTTCAAAGGCAAGATCGAGGCTCTGTACGGCATACTCGACTATATGGAGAGAGCAAGCGAAGAATACGTTATCCTGACCAACAGCAATATTGCGTCCAACATAGATTTCGACGACGTATACAGACAGCACGTTTCCAACGGCGCGGACATCACGATGCTTACATACACTTCGCATCCTACGTCCTCCAAGAGAGTGCTCGTAGACAAGGATTTCACGGGCAGAGTCACAGGCGTCAGACTTACTGCAAACAACTCGGACGAGCAGGCTGAAGTCGGTCTGAATATTTATCTCATAAAGAAAAACCTGCTTATGTCGCTGATTACCGATTCTTACGAAAGAGGCATGCTCGATTTCGAAAAGAACATAATTCAGCAGAAAGTCGACACTCTTGCGATATATTGCTACCACGTCGACGGATACGCGGCGATCATAGACGACGTAAAATCTTACTATACGGAGAGCATGAAGATACTCGATCCGAAGATAAGAAACGACCTGTTCTACCGTTACGGCAAGATATTCACGAAGGTCAAAGACTCTGTGCCTACGCTTTACAGAGAGGGCGCAGAAGTCAAAAATTCACTGATAGCGGACGGCTGCGATATAGCGGGCAAAGTAGAAAACAGTATACTTTTCCGTGGCGTCGTGGTGGAAGAGGGCGCAGTGATTTCCAATTCGATAGTTATGGAAAACGGTCATATCATGAAGTATTCCGAACTAAAATATACGATAACGGACAAAGACGTAACCGTTACCGAAGACAAGACGATCAGCGGATCTCTGAATTATCCCGTTGTCATCGTCAAAAACAAAGTAGTATAAACAGGAGAGAGAATAATGGCTAAAAAAGCTCAGACCAAAAAGCCTGACGCGGCACAGAAAAAGCCCGCTACGGTAGCATCGGCGGTTCCTGAAAAGGAGGAAAAAGCGGCAATCGTAACACCCGTCAAAGAGGTTGAAAAAGTTGTCGCAAAGGCGCAGACCACAGAGATAAAGGCGGAGAAGAAAGCCGAAAAAGTCGCTGTAAAAGCGCAGAAAGAAGTTGTTGAACCCGCAGCGGTCGGGAAGAAGAGCGAGCCCAAGGTCAAAAAAGCCGCAGAAAAGAAAGCGGTAAAAGCGCAGAAAGCTGAAAAGACCGAAGAGAAGGCGGCAGTCGCGGAAAAGGTTCAGGAAAAACCCGTCGAGGCAATAAAGACCGAAGTAATTCCCGTAAAGACGGAGGCAAAGCCCGCAGAAAAGAAGTATAAAAAGAAAGTGCTGTTCGTTGCGGCAGAGGCGTTGCCTTACGTTAAGACGGGCGGTCTCGCTGACGTTGCGGCGGCACTTCCCAAGGCACTTCTCAAGGAGAATTACGACGTAAGAGTCGTTATGCCGCTTTATTTCAACATACCCGACAAGTTCAGGACGACGATGCAGTATCTCGGATGCTGCTACGTCGCGCTCGCATGGAGATATCAGTACTGCGGCGTATTTACGCAGAAGTACGACGGCGTAACATATTATTTCCTCGATAACGAGTATTATTTCAAGCGCAACGGCATTTACGGACATTACGACGACGCAGAGAGATTCGCGTTCTTCTCCAAAGCCGCGCTCGAGGCTCTGCCTATCATGGACTTCACGCCCGATATCATACATTGCCACGATTGGCATACGGGTCTGACTCCCGTATATCTCGACGTGTATTACAGAAATTCGCCGTACTGCAAGAACGCGCGTACCGTATTCACGATACACAACATACAGTTCCAGGGCAAATACGGCAATGAGATATGCGACGACATCATAGGTCTTCCCGCAGACAAAAAGTCGCTCGTTCAGTATCAGAACTGCGTCAATTATATGAAAGGCGCGATAGAGTGCTCTAACAAGGTTACGACGGTTTCGCCGACCTATGCCAAAGAAATACTCAACAGCTATTACAGTTTCGGTCTGCAGGACATACTCGGCGCGAGAAAATACAAGCTTTGCGGTATCATCAACGGTATTGACGTAGATCTCAACAACCCCGCTACGGATAAGGCTCTGTTCAAGAATTACGACAAGGATACTGTCGCAGACAAAGCCGCGAACAAGAAAGGTTTGCAGCAGATGCTCAACCTCGATCAGAATCCCAACGTGCCCGTCATCGGCATGGTCACCCGCCTCACAGAGCAGAAAGGCATGGACCTTATCGCCAACGTATTCGAAGAGATACTGTCCAAAGGCATACAGATGGTCGTGCTCGGCAGCGGAGATTGGAAATACGAGTCCCTTCTCAAAGACATGCAGAAGCGTTTCCCCGACAAGCTGCGCGCAGTGCTCGGTTTCTCGGGCGATCTTGCAAGCAAGATATACGCAGGCGCGGATA
This sequence comes from uncultured Christensenellaceae bacterium, assembly GCA_944383895.1. Lineage (GTDB taxonomy): Bacteria > Bacillota > Clostridia > Christensenellales > UBA3700 > Ornithoclostridium. The sequence continues at coordinate 171,630 of CALWRH010000003.1, forward strand.
TATTCCTCATGCCCAGCAAGTTCGAGCCGTGCGGCCTCAGCCAGATGATCTCTATGAGATACGGCACTATACCCGTAGTCAGAGAAACGGGCGGACTTAAGGATACCGTAGTGCCTTACAACGGCGCTACAAAGGAGGGCACGGGCTTTACGTTCTATTCTTACAACGCGCACGATATGCTTTATGCGATAGAAAGAGCGGTTGGTCTGTACTACGATTATAAGGATGATTGGAAACAGCTTGTGCAGAACGCCATGAGTCAGGATTTCTCGTGGAACAATATCTGCAAACAGTACATCGCACTGTACGAAAATCTGTAAACACTGCCGCAAGGCGTATCAATTGCTATACAAAAGGCAAAATTTAGTTTATAATACAGTTGTGCGATAAATAAAGGCTTGTCTTCAGGGCAAGCCTTTACATAGTTTTTTAACGGAGAATATATGGAACAAAAACTTAATACAAAAAGAATCGAAGAGATTTTGGAAATGAAATCTCAGACCTATTTCGGCAAACCGCTCGCGGAGGCAAGCACCGCGCAGGCTTACCGTGCAGTTTGTATGGCGGTAAGAGACATATTGACTGAAAAAAGACTTGAATTCAAAAGAAGAAGAAAAGAGCAGAAGACCAAGCAGGTTTACTATATGTCGATGGAATTCCTTCTCGGCAGATCGCTCAAAAACCATCTGTTCAACCTCGGCATGACCGATACTTTCGCCAAGGCGGTAGAGCATTACGGATTCAAGCTCAACGACCTTTACGCTATCGAGCCCGACGCAGGACTCGGCAACGGCGGCCTCGGCAGACTTGCGGCTGCCTACATGGAGTCTTTGACTAACCTCAATTACGTCGCAAGCGGCTTTTCTATCAGATACGATTACGGCATTTTCAAACAGAAAATTTCCGACGGCTGGCAGCTTGAAATGCCTGACGAGTGGCTCAACGAGGGTGACGTATGGCTCGCTCCGAGAGTCGAAGACACTTTCGAGGTCAGATTCGGCGGCAGCGTAAGCCAGCGTTGGGAAAACGGCAGACTTTATATCGACTATCATGACTGCGATACAATCCAGGCTATTCCTTACGACATGAACATCAGCGGCTATAACGTCGACGCAGTCAACAAGCTCCGCCTCTGGACTGCAAAAGCTCCCGTCGATTTCGATATGCAGCTTTTCGCTCAGGGCGAGTATGTCAAGTCGCTCGAAAACAAAGCGCTTGCGGAGAGCATTACCAAAGTCCTGTATCCCGCTGACCACCACACCGAAGGCAAGATGCTCAGACTTAAGCAGCAGTACTTCTTCGTGTCCGCATCCATACAGTCTATATTCAAGACGCATCTCAGAGATTACGGCACGCTGGATTCGCTGCCCGATAAAGTTGCTATCCATATCAACGATACTCACCCGACTCTCTGTATACCCGAACTTATGAGACTTCTTCTCGATGAATACGGCTATACGTGGGAAAAGGCTTGGGATATCGTTACGCGTACTATTTCGTACACAAACCATACCGTTATGGCAGAGGCTCTCGAGAAATGGCCTGAAAACCTCTTCAAGCAGCTTTTGCCGCGTATTTATCAGATAATCTGCGAGATTAACCAGAGATTCTGCAATAAATTGTGGGAGTTCTATCCCAACGATTGGAACAAGGTCGCTTACAACGCGATACTCTCTCACAATCAGATTAAGATGGCTAATCTCTGCCTTGCTGCGTCGCATACGGTAAACGGCGTATCAGAACTGCACAGCGATATACTCAAAAACGACGTGTTCAACGATTATTACAAGATGAACCCCGGCGTTTTCACCAACGTTACCAACGGTATCACATATCGCAGATGGCTGTGTCAGGCAAACCCGAGACTTGCCGCTTTCATTACCGAGCTCATAGGCGATTCCTTCCTGAAAGACGCCGACAACCTCAAACAGCTCGAGCAGTTCAAGGGTAAGCGCGACGTTCTCGACAAATGGCTCGAGATAAAGCATGCAAACAAGGTTGATTTTGCAAATTACATCAAAGAGAGCACAGGCGTTTTAGTAAACCCCGATTCTATATTCGACGTTCAGGTAAAGCGTCTGCACGAGTATAAAAGACAGCTCCTCAACGCGCTGCATATCCTCGACCTGTACTATGCCATAAAGCAGAACCCGAATATTCAGATGAACCCGAGAACCTTTATTTTCGGCGCTAAAGCTGCATCCAGCTATTATATGGCAAAGCAGATCATCCGTCTGATCTATTCGCTCGGCAATCTCATCAACAACGATCCTCAGGTCAACGACAAGATCAAAGTCGTCTTCCTCGAGAACTACCGCGTTACGCTTGCAGAGATGATAATGCCTGCGTCCGACGTTTCGGAGCAGATTTCCATCGCAGGCAAAGAGGCGTCCGGTACGGGTAACATGAAGTTCATGATAAACGGCGCGGTCACCATAGGTACTATGGACGGCGCGAATATCGAGATACACGAGAGAGTAGGCGACGAAAACATCTTTATTTTCGGACTTCTCGCAAACGAAATAGAAGAGCTTTGCAGAAACGGTTACGAACCTACCAGATACTACAACAACAATCCGCGTATCAAAGCGGTCATCGACGGACTCAGGAGCGGTATCGCGGGAGTTTACTTCGGAGAGATTGCGGACAGCCTGACAGTCGGCGGCGGCGGAAACGCAGACCATTACAAAGTGCTTGCGGACTTCCAGTCTTACTGCGACGCGCACGACAGACTCGACAAGGCATACAGCGACAGAGAGAGATGGGGCAGGATGTCTCTTATGAATACCGCTAATGCAGGATTCTTCTCCTCTGACAGAAGCGTAAAAGAATACGCAACCAGGATCTGGAACCTCAAACCCGTAAAAGAAGGCAAAACCACGACTAAGAAATAATGCAATTTTATTTTGACAGCCGTTCGAAGGACTGCAAACGCCCTTTCGGAGCAGTCAAAGAAGGCTCAAAACTCGATTTCAATACTTATGCGCAGGACGGCGTTTTTATCAACAGCGTCGTCCTTGCGCTGACCGACGACGCTACGGGGCAGATCACGCGCTATCAGCTCGAGTACAAAGGCAAAAGCGACGTGGCGACCAGCATGTTCGGTTGCAGGATCACGGCTCCCAAAGCGGGGCTTTATTGGTATAAATTCGAAATATTCAGCGAAGAAGGCATTACTGAATACCTCAATCCGCGCACTAAAAGCCAATTTCAACTCACGGTATATTCTGAAGATTACGAAACGCCTGAGCGTTTCAAAGGCGGTGTGATATATCACATATTCGTCGACAGATTCTGCAAAGAGGCGGATCCCGGCGTAGATACGTCCACTCACAGCGTTTATAAGCAGTGGAACGAGCCGCTCACTCTCAAAGATGCTGACGGCGTATACAGAGCCAACGATTTTTACGGCGGAAACTTCGAAGGAATAATCAGCAAACTCGATTATCTCAAGTCGCTCGGCGTAAATATCATATATTTGTCGCCGATATTCAGATCGTCGTCAAATCACCGTTACGATACGGGAGATTATTTAAGACTCGATCCGTTGCTCGGTACCGAAGAAAAATTCAAAGAGCTTATCGATAAGGCAAAGCGCAAGGGCATATACATAATGCTCGACGGCGTATTCAACCATACGGGCGCGGACAGCCTTTATTTTAACAAATTCGGCAATTACGACAGCATCGGCGCGTACCAATCAAAACAATCGCCTTATTACAGATGGTACGACTTCATCAACTATCCCGACGAGTATATGTGCTGGTGGGGAGTTACGGTATGCCCGACGGTCAACAAGAGGGCAGAAGGCTATCGCAAACTTATTTTCGGTGAAGGCGGAGTCATAGACAAGTGGTCGAGGATGGGCGTCAGTGCATGGCGACTCGACGTCGTGGACGAGCTCCCCGAAGAATTTGTAGAGAAAATACGCATTGCTGTCAAGTCCGTAAGCGATAAAAAGCTGCTTATAGGCGAAGTCTGGGAGGACGCGTCCAACAAGATAAGCTATTCAAAGCGCCGACATTATCTTCTCGGAAAAGAGCTTGACGGCGTAATGAATTATCCTTTCAAAGACGCGATAATAAACTACGCGAGAGGCGGAAGATCAAAAGCTTTTGTAGACGCGATAATGACAATCTGCGAGAATTATCCCAAGAAGTCGCTTGACTGCACGATGACTCTTATAGGTTCTCACGATACGGTCAGAGTCCTCAACAGACTGAGCGATTACAATATAAGCGGGCTGGATAAGGCTGCCAGAGCAAACGTAGTGCTCGAAGGCGATATCCTCGCAACTGCTAAGGCAAGGCTTAAAATAGCGTCTGCACTTCAATTCTTCCTGCCCGGAATACCTTCTGTCTATTACGGCGACGAATCGGGCATGCAGGGATACGAAGACCCTCTGTGCCGCAGACCTATGAATTGGGACAGTCAGGACAAAGAACTTCTCGGTCATTACAAGACTCTCGGCATGCTTCGCAAGAAATACAGAAGTCAGATCACGGGCAGCATAAAGCTTTACGAAAGCGGAGGAGTGCTTTATCTCGAACGCAGAGCAAAAGAGCACAGGGTAGTAGTAGCATGCAATACAACGGGTTCGGCAAAATCCCTGAATACGGACAAAACAGTCAAAGATCTTCTGACGGGCAATACCGTAGCCGCGGGCGCAAAGCTTGCGGATAAAGCAGTGATAATATTCGCCGACTGACGGCTGCAACAAAAATCGCTCAAAATTCTTTATAAAAAAACCCCCTCGGGCAACGCCGCGAGGGGATTTTTGCAATATATAAAGATAGTTGTGTTATCTTACTTGAAGAAACGGTCGTAAAGTCCTTTGAAACCGCAGCCGTGTCTTGCCTCGTCCTTAGCCATTTCGTGAACGGTGTCGTGAACTGCATCGTAACCGAGTTCTTTAGCACGCTTAGCAAGCTTCATCTTGCCGCTGCAAGCGCCGTTTTCTGCCTCCATACGCATTTTGACGTTCTTCTTGGTGTCGCTGGTCAAAACTTCGCCGAGAAGTTCTGCAAATTTAGCAGCGTGCTCAGCCTCTTCGAAAGCGTATCTCTTGTAAGCCTCTGCGATCTCGGGATAGCCTTCTCTCTCTGCCTGTCTGCTCATAGCAAGGTACATGCCTACTTCTGCGCACTCGCCGTTGAAATTCTCTCTGAGACCCTGTACGACTTCTTCGTCAAGACCCTGAGCAACGCCGACTCTGTGCTCGTCAGCCCATACCATCTCTTCAGCCATTTTCTCGAACTTGCTTGCAGGAGCGCCGCAAACGGGGCACTTTTCGGGAGCAGCATCTCCCTCGTGAACGTAACCGCATATTGTGCATACAAACTTTGCCATAATTATAATCCTCCGATTTTTTATTGATGTGTTTATTTATTTTATATTTATTATTGTTGACCTTGTTTTGCTTTACAATCCCCGCACACTCTGAAAAATGTCAGGGAGTAACCGTCGCTGTGATTTTTTTCGCACTCTGTTTTAAGAGAGTCGCGGAGAGGAGAGGATATGTCTTCGTCCCAGACTTTGCCGCATACAGGACAAGCTCCGTGACAGTGCGGCGATATGTCCGCGTCGTATCTCTCTCTGTCCTGTCCTACGGGCACTTTTATAACTTTGCCTTGCGCGACAAGCTGTTCGAGATTGCGATAAACGGTTGCGAGCCCGATATTGGGAATAACTTTTTTGCACTCGCTGTATATCCAATCCGCACTAGGGTGGTCTTTTGTCGACTTGAGTACGCTTAGGACCGTTTCGCGCTGTCTTGAATAATTCATCGCTTTTCCTTGCCTCCTGAGCCTATTATATAGCATGAAAAAAGGCTTGTCAAGCAAAAATGAGAATAATTATCATTTTTTATAAAACTTTTTTTGCATATTTCAAGTATAAGAGCAGGGGAACGGCAAAGCATTATAATAATGATATTTATAATTTAACGCGCGCATAAAAAAGAGCGCCTGCAGGGGGCGCTCGCTCTTTTACGTTTTATCAGTTTTTGTGATAGAGCTGTTTTGTAGAATATACAGGCTCGCTCGTTACGTCTACGCCGAGTTTTCTGAATACGGTTTCGTCTACGGGGGAGAGGATGACTGTCGTGTGTACCTGGCATCCTTTTAACTTTTCGAGCTGCGCCATTGCCTTTTTTGCCGTATCGTTGGTTGCTGCAGATATCGAGAGCGCGATGAGCACTTCGTCCGTATGCAGACGCGGGTTGCGGCTGCCGAGCACTGTCGTTTTGAGTTTTTGTATAGGCTCTACGACAACGGGAGACAACAGTTTGATATCGTCGTCGATGTTCGCAAGAGCTTTGAGCGCGTTGAGCAGCATGGCAGACGAACAGCCGAAGAGGTCAGACGTCTTGCCCGTGACTATTCTTCCGTCGTTGAGCTCGATCGCTGCGGCAGGTCCGCCCGTACGTTCTTTTACCGCGTTTGCGGCGGGAACGACGGCTCTGTCTTCTGCTTTAAGTCCGAGCTTGTCCATGATAAGGGAAATTTTGCCCGCCTCGTCGCCTCTGTCCACGCCTTTGCGTCTTGCCACGAGCGCGGCGTAATAGCGGCGGATTATCTCCTGTTTGCTTGCCTCGCAGCATACCTCGTCGTCGCAGATCGCGTATCCTGCCATGTTTACGCCCATGTCTGTCGGTGACTTGTAAGGGGAGTGCCCCATGAGTTTTTCAAACAACGCGTTGAGTACGGGGAAGATCTCTATATCTCTGTTGTAATTGACCGCGACCTTGTTGTATTCGGCAAGGTGATAGGGGTCTATCATGTTGACGTCGTTGAGGTCTGCGGTAGCCGCCTCGTAAGCCATGTTGACGGGGTGGTTGAGCGGCAGATTCCATATAGGGAAGGTTTCGTATTTTGCGTATCCGGCTTTTATGCCGCGTTTATAATCGTGGTAAAGCTGAGAAAGGCATGTTGCCATTTTGCCGCTGCCGGGACCCGGTGCAGTAATGACGATGAGTTCTCTCGTGGTTTCGATATACTCGTTCTTGCCGTATCCGTCGTCGCTGACGATGAGCGGTATATTGTGAGGATATCCGTCTATATGATAATGGCGGTACACCTTGAGCCCGAGTCTTTCGAGCCTTGCCTGAAATGCTTTGGCGGGCATATTTTCTTCGTTGAACTGAGAAAGCACTACGCTGCCAACGTAGAGATCCTTGCTCCTGAATATGTCGATAAGTCTTAATACGTCTTCGTCATAGGTTATGCCGAGGTCTGCGCGCAGTTTGTTCTTTGCGATATCCTTAGAATTGATGACGATGACGATCTCTGCTTTGTCTTTGAGAGTCTGAAGCATGACGATCTTGTTGTCGGGAGCAAATCCCGGCAGGACTCTGCTGGCATGGAAATCGTCAAACAGTTTTCCTCCGAATTCGAGATAAAGTTTGCCGCCGAACTGCTTGATGCGTTTATCGATGAAATCGGATTGCATGGATAGATATTTTTTGCTGTCAAAACCTGTCTTTCTCATAAGTAAACACCTTGATATGCACTTTACAAACATTATATAATATAGCGCGCGAAAAATCAATAAGCACCACTTTGTAAACGCCAAAAAAATATCAGAAAATTTTGCTATAAACGGTTGACAAACGAGCGGTTTTTTGCGTGGTATACGTCATATTTTATTGTTGAATTCGCCGCGCCTGTTTGATATAATATATCTATGGCAAAAAAGACGTTGAAAGCGGCGGTATGCGCCGTGCTCGCAATATTGCTTGCGGTCGGATTGTGCGGCTGCAAAATAGTCGTCGACGGCGTGGACGTGACCGATTATACGTCGGCGCAGTACACGACGTACGATTTTTTCAATACATACTGCACGGTTGCGTGCTATCTTCCTCAGGATAAAAAAGACGATCTCGATAAACTGTGGAAAGGAGAGATAACCTCTGCGCTCGAAAGAGTAGAAGGGCTGCTTTCTCAGGACGGCGAAAACAGCGACGTGCGTGCTTACAACGAGGCGGCGTCCGGTGAAACTCTGGAGATAGACGAGATCACTTACGACGCGCTCTCTCTTGCCGGACAGGCATATCGGGACACTGAAGGCGCGTTCAATCCAGCGCTTGCGCTTTCAGTCGATCTGTGGGGATTTTCTCCGCGTTTCAACGAGGGGACTTATTCTCCCGAAAAGCCTTATGACAGACAAGATCATAAAAAAGAGCTGCCCGACAACGAATACGTCGAGGCTTTCAGAACGCTTGCGGATTTCTCTACGGTTGAAATTTACGAAAAAGACGCAAAGTTTTACGTCGTAAAATCCGATCTGTCGGTAGAAGTCGGAAATCAGACTTATACTCAACAGCTCGATCTCAGCGGCATAGGCAAAGGATACTGCGCCGATATGATAGCGGAGATACTGAGAGAAAACGGATTTTCTTTCGGTTACGTCAGCATAGGCGGCAGCAGTATGGCTATGCTGAAAAACGCGCGTAAAGAGTCGGGTGCGGATTTGGGGGCATGGACTGTTTCGGTTTTGTCCCCGACGCAAAGCGGAGAATATTATTTCAAGGCTTACGTCAAAGACAAGTCGCTTGCAACGAGCGGCGGATATCAGCAGTATTACGAGATAGACGGGATAAGATACAGCCACATATTGGACGCGTCTACGGGAAAACCGTATGACAGCGACGTGTTGACGGCGAGCGTATACGGGGAAAGCGCCGCGCTCTGCGACGCCTATTCTACCGCATTTTGCGTGCTCGGTGGCAAAGACGCGTTGAAACTTGCAGAAAAGCTTGACGGTTACACATACACGCTTGCGGTAAAGACAGAGGGCGGTTTCAGCGTAAAGACAAATGCCTCGGGAAAGACACTATAACGCATATAACGTACACGGGTGCGTAAATTATGAAGAAGAAAAACATTGAAGACGTCAAAAATAGCAAATACTTTACGCTATGGGACATAGTGCCGTATGCCTGTGTGCTTGTGATCGCCGTCGCGCTTTTGTTTATATTTTTTCTTCCGGGCAAGGACGATATGAAAGGATTCAGAGTCGTATACGGCGATACGGAAATAATGTCATACGACTTTGCGAAAGACGAATTTTATTTTTCAGACGGCTTTGAAGATGCTTTCGATATAAAAGAGGATAAGTACGGCTATACCGTTAACGTAAAGACCGACGACGGGATAAACGTGTTTTTTATCGATAAAAAAGAGAAAACTGTCAAGATGACGGACGCCGATTGCAGTTATTCTCAGGACTGTACATATATGCCGAAACTCGAGAAGTCCGGTGACAGCATAATATGCGTGCCCAATAAGATCAAATTAATAGCAGACGGAGAAGAAAACTTTTCTCCCGTTACGGGCTGAATCTCATCATGGTTTCAGAAGAGAGTAAACGGGTTAATTTTATTACACGGTCAACCGCGGCATGATCATACGAAAACAGTATACAAAACGTAAAAAATACATGTTTTTACTATAAAATAACAGCTTTAACAATATTTGCAAAAGTTTAACGGAAAAAGTTTGAATTTTGTTTGTTAAATTGTTGACAAACGTTATCGACGCAGATATAATATACTCAACAATCAATTGTGAAAAAATTAACAATTGAAGATTGGCGCATATTAGTCTTGCGGCTTTTCGTAGAGTTTTCCCTTGCAGGAAGAGGAGAAGAGCGACGGCGGAAATTATTTCGGACTATTTGCGTATAATAACAACCGATACCAATTTTTTTTATAAAGGAGTTATTTGTTATGGCAAACATCGTCAACGACGAGGCTACGTTGCTTGACAAGATTGCGCGCGTCAGAGCGGCGCAGGCAAAGTATGCAACGTATACGCAGGAACAGGTAGACAAGATCTTTTTCGCCGCGGCTATGGCGGCTAACAAAGCGAGGATCCCTCTCGCAAAGATGGCGGTCGAAGAAACCGGCATGGGAGTTGTAGAGGATAAGGTCATCAAAAACCATTTCGCTTCAGAATATATTTACAATACCTACAAAGACGTAAAGACTTGCGGCGTGCTTGAATCCGATCCCGGTTTCGGCATTACCAAGATCGCAGAGCCTGTCGGTCTTGTAGCGGCAATCATCCCGACTACGAACCCGACTTCGACGGCAATATTCAAATCGCTTCTCGCACTCAAGACAAGAAACGGGCTTATCATTTCACCGCACCCGAGAGCTAAAAAGAGCACTACCGCAGCGGCGAAAATAGTTCTCGATGCTGCTGTCGCAGCAGGCGCACCCGAGGAGATCATCGGCTGGATCGACGAACCTACCGTTCCGCTTTCCGCTATGATCATGAAAGAGGCAGATCTTATTCTCGCTACGGGCGGTCCCGGCATGGTAAAAGCCGCTTACAGCTCCGGCAAGCCGGCAGTAGGCGTAGGCGCGGGCAATACTCCCGCTGTAATAGACAGCACTGCCGATATCAAGATGGCTGCGTCTTCTATCATCCACTCCAAGACGTTCGATAACGGTATGATATGCGCATCCGAGCAGTCCGTAGTCGTTCTCAAAGACGTGTACAAGCAGTTCAAAGAAGAAATGCAGACTTACGGCGCATACTTCCTCACCCCCGAAGAAACCGAAAAGGTAAGAAAGACTATTCTTATCAACGGCGCTCTCAACGCAAAGATCGTCGGTCAGACCGCTTGCACGATCGCAAAGATGAGCGGTTTCGACGCCCCCGAGGGCAGCAAGGTGCTCGTAGGCGAAGTCAGCAGCGTAGAGCTTTCTGAAGAATTCGCTCACGAAAAACTCAGCCCCGTTCTCGCAATGTATAAGGCAGAAGACTTTGACGACGCTATCGCAAAGGCAAGCAAGCTTATCGCGGACGGCGGTATGGGACACACTTCCGTACTCTACGTCAACGTAGAAACGGGCAAGGAAAAGATGGACAAATTCGAGCGCGCTATGAAGACGTGCCGTATATTGATAAACACTCCTTCTTCGCAAGGCGGTATAGGCGACCTGTACAACTTCAAGCTGGCTCCCTCCCTCACATTGGGTTGCGGCAGCTGGGGCGGTAACAGCGTCAGCGAAAACGTCGGCGTTAAACATCTGATCAATATCAAGACGATTGCGGAAAGGAGAGAGAATATGTTGTGGTTCAGAGCACCTGAAAAGGTCTATTTCAAGAAAGGTTGTCTGGGCGTCGCTCTCAGAGAACTCAAAAACGTTATGAATAAGAAGAAGGCGTTTATCGTAACTGATACCTTCCTCTACAAGAGCGGCTTTACAAAGACTATCACCGACAGACTCGACGAGATGGGCATCGTGCACACCACGTTCTACAACGTAGCTCCTGATCCGACGCTCGCTTGCGCTAAAGAAGGCGCAAAGGCTATGACAGCTTTCGAGCCTGACGTTATCATCGCTATCGGCGGCGGTTCCGCTATGGACGCAGGCAAGATCATGTGGACGCTTTACGAGCATCCCGAAGTCGACTTCCAGGATCTAGCGATGAGATTTATGGATATCAGAAAGAGGGTATACACCTTCCCGCACATGGGCGATAAGGCTTACTTCATAGCTATCCCGACCACTGCAGGTACGGGTAGTGAAGTCACTCCGTTCGCCGTCATCACCGACGAAACCACGGCTACCAAGTATCCTCTTGCGGACTACGAGCTGCTCCCCGATATGGCTATTATCGACGCGGATCTCATGATGAACATCCCCAAGGGACTGACCAGCGCGTCCGGTATCGACGCTTTGACCCACGCTCTCGAGGCTATCGCATCTATGATGGCAACCGATTATACCGACGGTCTTGCGCTCAAGGCGGCAAAACTCATATTCACATATCTGCCCAGAGCATACAGCCTCGGAGGACACGACGCAGAGGCAAGAGAGGAGATGGCAAACGCATCCACTCTCGCAGGTATGGCGTTCGCTAACGCGTTCCTCGGTGTATGTCACTCCATGGCGCACAAGCTCGGTTCTTATCACCACTTGCCGCACGGCGTTGCAAACGCGCTTATGATCGAAGAAGTAATACGTTTCAACTGTGCTAAGGCTCCGACCAAGATGGGTACCTTCCCGCAGTACAAGTACCCCGATTGCGTAAGAAGATACGCTGAAGTGGCAAGCTTTGTGGGCATTACGGGCAAGACGGACGAAGAAAAGGTCGAGAAACTTATCGCTAAGATAAGAGATCTCATGAAAGAGATCGGTCTGCCGATGACGATCAAAGACGCAGGCGTAGACGAAAAGGTATTCCTCGAAAAACTCGACAGCATGGTCGAAGACGCGTTCGACGATCAGTGCACGGGCGCTAACCCGCGTTACCCGCTCATGAGCGAGATCAAACAGATGTATCTCAACGCATACTACGGCGTTAAGAAGTAAAGATAATAAGGATTAATTCCCTAATAATAACCCCTTCTGGCTGCGTCCGATCAATTCGGGCGCAGCTTTTTTATTGCAAATACAGTCCGATCGCTGTCTGAACATATAAAAATATTATGATTTTACAGCCTGTTATCGGTTCAATTTGCGAGCTTATACGGGTTATGCCACAATTTTAACGAATTTGAGGCGGGTATTGCATATTGTTGACAAGCTTTGCGACGCTGTGGTTAAATAATAGCGGCGGGCAAGCGCCCGAAAGGAGATTATATGAAAAGGAAATTGATTTTTTGCGCTCTTGCAGTGGTTATGATTTTCGCTATGCTTTTCAGTTTGGCGGCTTGCGATAAGAAAGAGTTGACAAAACTCGAACCTAAGGACGAATATCTCGGCAATCATCATGATCTTGACGTCGCAGAAGGCATGAGTGCCTACGATCTCGTTATGGAGGCATACGAAAATTGGATCAACGATACCAACTATGTCAGGGACGAGTATTTCGCTTTTGCTGCTGACGGAGATTGGCTCGGTATCGTTGCGACCCGAGATACGCATCTTATACGCAAAGTAGTCGGCGATAAGATATATTCGCAGGAGATAATTTACGGTACGGGTGCGGATAGCGGCACATGCGCGAAAAGATATTATTTTGACGGAGCTAAAGCGTATTCTTCAAACAATACCAACAAAAAAGATATTTCAAAGGACGGGGACGAGGTCAAGACTGCGCATTGGAACGATTTTTCTGAGTTTACTGGAGATATTGCAGAAGAAAACCGTGTGCTCACAGAGCATCTCACCACCTACGACATAAGCAAAAAAGAATATTTGTCTGATAAGCACGACGATAAAGTATATGAAAAAGACGGGGTATATTACTGCACGATAACTATAAATTGCAGCAATGAGATGATGCAGACCGTGCATAAAGCGGCTTTTGAAGAATTCCTCGATATGACGGGTGCGAAAGCGGAAGGTTTCAGCATAGAGGACACCACTATAGATTTCGCAATAGCTGAAATAGACGGCAAAATGAAGTTCCTTATCTGGAAGAGAAACGAGAAATACAGCGGTCAGCACAATATGTTCCCGATCACTGTATCATGCGAGCAGACCTGCCTCAGTTATTACACTTACGGAGATGCGGAGATAACATCCGACGATCTGCTCAATCTTGCGTAAAAACAACAAAATACGGCATAAAGAAAACCCGACACGTGTCGGGTTTCTTTTTATTATTAAGTATCTGATTTTTTATCACGGGAATATACCGCGCTTTTTCTTTGCCGTGCACAGCCTCTCGATCGCTACTGCGTACGCTGCCAGGCGATAGCTTATCTTGTAATCGCGCGCCTTGTGGTAAACGTCGGTAAGAGCTCTCGTCATGACTTTGAAAAGCGTTGCGTTGACGTCGTTTTCGTCCCAAGTCAGGGATTGCAGGTTCTGCACCCACTCGCAGTAGGATACTATAACGCCGCCTGCGTTGGTCAGTATGTCGGGCAGTACCACGATTCCGCGTTCTTCGAGCACGGCGTCCGCCTCGACGGTGGTAGGACCGTTTGCCGCCTCGATTACGAGTCTGCAATTGAGTTCTTTCGCGATGTCACCCGTGATTTGATTTTCAAGAGCGGCGGGGATAAGTATGTCGCATTTCGTCGTCAGCAGAGCATGGTTGTCTATATGTTCGACGCCGTCCGCATTGTAATCCTTGAGCAGTTTTTTCTGCTTTACGAAGTTGCATATCTCGGGTATGTTCAGCCCGTCGTAATTTCTGATTCCGCCCGATACGTCGGATACGGCTACGATTTTGCAGCCTTTTTCGTAAAGAAGTTTTGCCGCTACGCTGCCTACGTTACCCATACCTTGTACGGCTACGCTTACGTCTTCGGGCGCGAGCTTGTATTTGTCGAGCACTTCCATCGTGATTATCATTACGCCGCGTCCCGTAGCCTCGGGTCTGCCGAGCGAGCCTCCGACTTCGAGATCTTTACCCGTTACGACTCCCGGGATAGTATAGCCGTTCATCATGGAATAGGTATCCATGATCCAATCCATGACCTGCGCGTTTGTGCCTACGTCAGGAGCTGGGATGTCTTTTTCGGGACCGATTATCGGCAGTATCATAGCGGTATAGCGGCGTGTCAGTCTTTCGAGCTCTCCTTTGGACAGAGTAGAAGGGTCGACCTTGATTCCGCCTTTAGCTCCGCCGTAAGGGATGTTGACTACTGCGCATTTGAAACTCATCCAGGCTGCGAGAGCTTTTACTTCGTCCTCGTTGACGCTCTGATGATATCTTATACCGCCTTTGCAAGGGCCTCTCGAGGTGCTGTGTTGTACGCGGTATCCTTCAAAAACGCGCACCGATCCGTCATCCATTTTTACGGGAACGGATACTTTGAGTTCTCGTTCGGGATACTTGATGAGGACGTAATCCTCCTCTTTCATGCCGACGGCTTTTGCAGCTTTGTCCAGAACTGACAAAAAATTGTCGTAAGGATTGTATTGCGCCATATTTTTCTCCTTTCATTTCATAATTTTATTTTATCACACATTTGTGTATGAATTCAATACATAAAAAAATTTTGCCCCGAAGGTAAAAAATTGTTGCTTATTCCCCGTTTGTATATTAAAATAGAAATATAAAACAAATCGGAGATTTTGAAATGGAACACGTCAACAGATTCAAAAACGACAAGCGCAGCCGTAAATCAAGGCAGGCGATTAAAGACGCTTTCAAAGAGATGGTGCTCACTCAGGAGATGAGCCATATTGTGATCAAGGAGCTTGCTGAAAAGGCAGACGTAAACCGCAAGACGTTTTATCTGCATTATACCGACGTGTATAACGTGCTCGAAGACGTTGAGGACGAACTTCTCGACGATATAAAAAAGATATTCGGCAAATTCGATATGGATAAGATCAAGACGGATCCGTATCCGCTTCTGCTTGCTATAAGCGACGGAGTGTCGGGCAGTGAAAACGAAACTTTCAACAAGTTGCTGTTCTCGAGCACGATATCGGGCAACTTTATGAGAAAAATCAAGGACATGCTCAAAAAGGAGCTTTTCAATTCTTACAACTTTAACGTAAGCAATGCGCCGAGAGCCAACATCGTACTGTCATTTATAGTATCGGGTGTCGTAGACTGTTACAGAGATTGGTATCTGTCCGACAGATCGGAGAGCCTCGAGGAACTTGCGAGAGAACTTTCCGAACTTATAAAACACGGTATAGCGCGTTATATAGAAGTGTGATGGACGCAAATATCTGCAGGCTTTGTCCGAGGAATTGCGGCGTTGACAGGAGTATTAAAAAAGGATACTGTTCTGTCGGAGAAAACGTCGTCGCGGGCAGAGCCGCACTGCATTATTGGGAAGAACCCGTACTTGCCGACGGGCGCGGAAGCGGAGCAATTTTTTTCAGCGGGTGTTCGTTAAAGTGTGTTTATTGTCAGAATTTCGCTTTGTCGAGAGGAGAGGGAAAAGAAATCTCCGTAGATAGGCTCGCGGATATATTCAAAGAGCTCGAAGAGCAGGGCGCGTGCAATATAGACCTTGTTACGGGCAGCCATTTCATACCGCAGATAGCAAAAGCACTTACGATCTACAAACCGCGTATACCCGTAGTGTTCAACTGCGGAGGATACGAGTTGACGGACGCTCTCAAAACTTTAGAAGGGCTTGTAGACATATATATGCCCGATTTCAAGTACTCGGATAAAGAGATCGCCGCGAGATATTCAAACGCACCGGATTATCCCGTTGTCGCTGTAAAGGCGATAGAGGAGATGAAAAGACAGACGGGGGAAACCGTCGTCGGAAATGACGGCCTTATGAAAAAGGGCATAATAGTCAGACATCTCGTGCTGCCGGGCGCAGTGGCTAATTCAAAAGGAGTAATGGATATTCTGTCTGAAATCATCGACAAAGAAAAAGATTATCTGTCCGTAATGAGTCAATACATCCCTTTCGGAGATCTGAAGAATTATCCCGAGATAAACAGAAGGCTCAAGCCTATTGAGTACAAGGCCGTGGTCGCACACGTCGAAAAGCTCGGGTTTTGCAATGTCTTCGTGCAGGAAGAGCAGAGCGCGGACAGCGGATACGTCCCTGATTTCAACGGACAAGGAGTGTGAAACGTAAATTGCAAAAAATAACGCCGCCCGAAAAGGCGGCATTTGTTTTTAATGCGCTATCAGTTATTTAGCCCAGCTTACGGAAGTGGGGATCTGGTAGTCGGGAGCGTTTTCTTTGTTGTAAGTAAACGTCTTATGCCACTCGTTTTCGCTGTAGCCGTTAAGCTTTATCCAACTGAGGATAGGGCTTGTTGAAATACCGAGAGAACCTTCCCAACTGTCGTACGTTTCGTACTGTTTGAACAGACCGCAGTCCCATATCTGACACTTTATCGTCTGATAACGGTAAGCGATATCGTCGCTGTTTGCAGACTCTCTCGTGGATTCGGTGGAAAGTTTGAGTGCGTCGGTGGTGACGTCAACCGTGATTTCGATCTCGTAATAACCGTCTTCATTATATACAATAGACGCGTTCTTTATAGTGCTCGGATTTATCGTTGCGCTGGTAACTTCGACGTAAGATTTGTTGTAATAATCTTCTTTCATAAAATCTGACACGGACATCGATCTCGCGTCGTCGCATTTATCCCAATCTATGTATGCGGTATCCGTATAGAAATTGTCGATGACGCCTGAGAGCAGACATTTGGATTTTCCTTCCTGAACGTAGAAGGTACTGCCGTCGGGGGTGTATTTGCGGTTGCCGTAGTCGAGAAGTTCGCGACAAAGTCCGAGAACTGTCGAATCGTTTTTATCTGGGGTATCGTTTTTATAACCGTTCACGACTCTGCCCATCGTTTCCATATACATAGCCGAACCGTCTTTTATGCGCACTTCACGCACTTGCATTGAACCACTCATGTTCATGCTTGTAACAGATGCGACACCGCTGCCGTAAGCATAGTTTGCATAATAATTTACTTTGGACAGATTGTCATTTGCGAGATTGAAAAGGTAAGTGGCAGCCTCTTTTACCGCTGCGTCTTCAGAGAGCTCGCTGCTCGTAGCGTTGAGTTTGGAAGCGTCCGGAGCGTCGATCCCTTTAATTGCCTCGGCATTGGGAGCTACGCCGAGATCGTCATGCGAAAGGTTGATGTTTTCGTCGAAAGTATCGCTTTCTCCGTCGCATGCCATAAAGAACACGACCGTGCATACAAGGACGATGCTTATCAATGCAAGCAGCATTTTCTTTTTCATAATAACCTCCTTAGCGGATATCTCCCGCCAGATTCATTATACATAGATTTAACATATAAGGTCAAGAATTTTTTTTGTCTTGCAGTTGAAGATAATAAACAGATAAAGGAGAAAAGTATCATAAACTGCTGAATCGTGCCGTATTGACGAAAAAAGACGGAATATAGATTATTATATAATTTTTTCGCATACGCGCATAAAGAGTATACCTTTGGTTGAAATTTTACGGTCGGTGTGCTATAATATCCAAAAATGTCTTCAGGCGGTATTCAGAGCATAATGGAATGGTGGGGCAAGGCGCTGCTGTGTATAGCGGCGTATCTTACGGGATCGATAAATTTCGCGATAATTTTTTCAAGATTAAAAGGTACGGATATTACAAAAAAAGGCAGCGGAAATCCCGGCACCATGAACGTGCTCCGATCTGTCGGCAAGCTCTGGGGAGTGCTTACTTTTGTCTGCGACTGCGCTAAAGGCGTGATATTTGCGGTCATCGGCATGTATTGGATAGGCAGCGCGGATTGGTTGTTTATTCTCGGGCTGATAACCGTTTTGGGGCACGTTTTCCCGATATACAGCAAGTTCAAAGGAGGTAAGGGCGTCGCTACGTCTATCGGCGTGTTTATTGTGGCGTACCCTGTTGTGGGGGCAGTCGTCCTCGCAGTGCTTATAATTATGCTGCTTTTTGTCAAATACGGATTTATAGGCTCGGTGACGTGCATAACTGCAATAACGATATACAGCTGCGTCGTCGGCAGGGATAACGTGGCAGTCCTTGTCTGCTCGCTGATAATCTGGCTTATAGTTCTGCTTAGACATTATTCTAACATTAAGAGATTTATAAAAGGCGAAGAAAACACCTTGAAACTCGTAGGTAAAAACCAAAGTAAAGATCTGACGGACGAGGCAAAGGACGATGAGTCCGAGAACTCAGACCGCCGAAAGGAGAACGAACAATGAAACTCGGAGTAGTAGGATTGCCTAACGTAGGCAAAAGTACGCTGTTCAATGCGATAACGCAGGCGAGAGCGGAGAGCGCGAACTATCCGTTCTGTACGATAGAGCCCAACGTGGGCGTAGTTGCCGTACCGGACGAAAGGCTGGACAAGCTCGCCGCGCTTTACAATTCAAAGAAGATCACACCGACCGTGCTTGAATTCGTAGATATCGCGGGGCTCGTAAAAGGTGCGTCCCACGGTGAAGGTCTCGGCAATAAATTTCTCTCTCACATCAGAGAAGTTGACGCTATAGTTCACGTCGTAAGATGTTTCGACGACGAAAACATCACTCACGTCGAAGGCAGCGTAAATCCTTTAAGAGATATAGAAACCATAGATCTCGAACTCATATTCGCGGATATGGAAACCGTGCAGAAACGTTCTGCAAAAGCTCGCAATTCGGCAAAAGGCGGAGATAAAAAATATGCAGAAGAGGCAGACTTCCTCGACGGCGTATACGCAAATCTCGAGAAAGGTCAGCCAGTACGTCTTATGAACTTTACCGAGGACGAGCAGGCGATCATAGACGATATGTTCCTGCTCACTTCAAAGCCCGTGATATACGCGGCAAACATAGGCGAGGACGATCTCGGCAAGGAAGACAACGGCTACGTCAAGGACGTCAAGAAGTTCGCCGCATCTCAGAACAGCGAAGTCATCGTGCTCTGCGCTAAGATAGAAGAAGAGCTCGCAGGCATGGACAAAGAAGAAAAAGAGATGTTCCAGCAGGAGCTCGGCATAGAAAAGAGCGGTCTTGACAAGCTTGTTTCCGCATGCTATAAACTTCTCGGTCTTATCAGTTATCTGACTGCGGGAGAGAAGGAAACGCGTGCGTGGACGATCGTAAAGGGAACCAAAGCTCCTCAGGCAGCGGGCAAGATACACAGCGACTTCGAAAAGGGATTCATACGCGCAGAGGTCGTTGATTGGCAGGTCCTTCTCGAGTGCGGTTCTTACAACGCGGCTAAAGAAAAGGGCAAGGTCAGAAGCGAAGGAAAAGATTACGTCGTACAGGACGGCGACGTCGTTCTGTTCAGATTCAACGTATAAAAGAGGTACAAAATGGATTACAAAAAACTGCTTGCGGACATAGTTATTCTTCAGGACGTGGACAGCGCTGATATAGAGCCGCTCATCACCGTTCCCAAAGATCCTGCGATGGGCGATTACTGTCTGCCTTGTTTCAAGTTCGCTAAAGAATTCAAAAAGAGCCCCGTCGTTCTCGCAAACGAGATCGTGTCGCGTATAGGTTCTTACAATTTCCTCGAAAAGGCAGAGGCAGTCGCGGGATACGTCAATTTTACGCTTAACAAGAAGATGGTCGCGTCCAAGGTCATAGAAAAAATACTGTCCGAGGGCAGCGGATACGGCACGTCAGAGCAAGGTGCGGGAAAGACGATATGTATCGACTTTTCGTCGGTCAACATAGCAAAACCTTTCCATATGGGACATCTTCTCAACACCGTGATAGGCGGAGCGCTTTGCAGGATATACCGTGCGCTCGGCTATAAGGTGGTAGGCATAAACCATCTCGGAGATTGGGGCACTCAGTTCGGCAAGCTTATCGTTGCTTACAGAAAATGGGGCAACAAAGAGGATATCGACAGGCGCGGAGTAAGAGGACTTCTCGACATATACGTCAGATTCCACGAAGAGGCAGAAAAGAACCCCGCGTTGGAAGACGAGGCTCGCGCATGGTTCAAGAAGATAGAAGACGGCGACGAATACGCGCTCGGATTGTTCGGATATTTCAAAGACGTGACAATGAAAGAGGTCGAAAAAGTCTACAAGCGTCTTAACGTCACTTTCGATTCTTATGCGGGAGAGAGTTTTTATAACGACAAAATGCAGCCTGTACTCGACGAGCTCGAGGCAAAAGGTCTTCTCGAGCTTTCGGACGGCGCTAAAGTCGTCAGGTTCGAGGGCGATAAAATGCCGCCGTGCCTGCTTGTCAGAAGCGACGGTGCTACGCTGTACGCTACGAGAGATCTTGCGGCAGCGGTCTACCGCAAGAACACTTACGATTTTTACAAGTGTCTGTACGTCGTCGCGTATCAGCAGAATCTGCATTTCAAGCAGATATTCGAAGTCCTGCGCATGATGGGAAAACCCTGGGCGGACGATATGGTACACGTCGCGCACGGCATGGTATCTCTCGAAGACGGCGCGCTTTCGACCCGTACGGGCAGAGTTGTGTTCCTCGAAGACGTGCTCAATACAGCGGTAGCCAAGGCGCAGGAGATAATTGCAGAAAAGAACCCCGATCTAAAGAACAGAGAGATCACGGCAGAACAGGTCGGCGTCGGAGCCGCAGTGTTTGCTATGCTGTTCAACGGCAGAATAAAGGACGTCGTTTTCGATTACGACAAAGTGCTAAATTTTGACGGAGAAACGGGACCTTACGTTCAATATACATATGCACGCTGCTGCTCGCTGCTTGAAAAATGCGTGCCCGAAGGGGACGAGTTCGACGAATCGGCTTTGTCTGATCCCGAGGCATATGCGCTTGTAAAAGAGCTTGAAAAATATCCCGAAAGCGTAGAGGCTGCAGGTGCGAAATACGAGCCGAGCATAGTTACGAGGCAGATCGTGGACATTGCGCAGGCGTTCAATAAGTTCTATTTCGAGCACAACATAAAAGACGCCGCTCCCGCAGTCAGGAACGCAAGACTCGCGCTTGTCGGCGCGACCAAACAGGTGCTCGAAAGCGGACTTGCGCTGCTGGGTATAGCAGCTCCGCAAAGCATGTAAAACATACACGGGCAGGCAAATTTGCAACAATCGTGCATTGTATGCAAAGATGTCAGCCGTATGCAAAACCGTGTAAAAACATCAGACAAGAGATAAAATATTATTGAAATATACGACGCCTTAAGGCGAAAGGAGTTTTATATATGTTGGTAGACAAGAGAATAGAAACGTTGGCAAAGAATCTGGTCAACTATTCGTGCAGCGTACAGAAAGGAGAGAACGTTCTCATCGAGGCGTTCGGCGTTGATTATCAACTCGTAAACTGCGTGATAAAAGAGGTTTATGCGGCGGGCGGTTATCCGTTCGTCAGTATTTTCGACAACCGCATACAGCGCGAACTCTATAAAGGCATGGACGAAACGCTTGCTAAAAAGATGGCGGAGTTCGACTGCGCTAAAATGGATAAGATGGATGCTTATATCGGTATCAGAGGCGGCGAGAACGCTTACGAAACCTGCGATATCGACGCGGCAAGGATGAGCGCGTACAGCAGATTCTATTCGCTGCCCGTACATCACGACAGACGCGTTGCGCATACAAAGTGGGTCGTCCTCAGATATCCGACGCAGGGCATGAGCTGTATGTCCGCTATGAGCACCGAAAAATTCGAGGACTTCTATTTCGACGTATGCAACCTCGATTACCGCAAGATGGGCGAGGCAATGACTCCGCTCGTAGAGCTTATGAACAAGACTGACAAAGTTCGTATCGTCGCACCCGGCACCGATCTTACTTTCTCGATAAAGGGCATTGGCGGCGTCAAGTGCTGCGGTCTCAGAAACATACCTGACGGAGAGGTTTATACCGCGCCTGTAAAAGACAGCGTAAACGGCAGGATCACTTACAATGTTCCCAGCGGAAAGGACGGCATCAAATTCGAGAACGTATCGCTTTTGTTCAAGGACGGCAAGATCGTCGAGGCTACTGCTAACGATACCGAGGCTGTCAATAAGATATTCGATACCGACGAGGGAGCAAGATACGTCGGAGAGTTTGCTATCGGCGTCAACCCGTTCGTCACAAAAGCTATGGGCGACATACTGTTTGACGAAAAGATCAGCGGCAGCATCCACTTTACCCCGGGCAGCTGCTACGACGACGCTTACAACGGCAACCGCAGCGCGATACATTGGGATCTTGTGCTCGTGCAGACAAAAGCGTTCGGCGGCGGTGAAATTTATTTCGACGACAGACTTATCAGAAAAGACGGCATTTTCGTGGTAGACGAACTCAAAGGTCTTAATCCCGAAAATCTCGCCTGACCTTATAAGGCACAAAAGACGTTAAATTTATCATAAAGCATTGTAATTTTTTTAACGTTGTGATAAAATATAAGCGATGCGTGAGGCGGTATATAACCGTTGCACGGATCTGACTGGAAACGGAATTTACGCCGCAAGGCGTGCAATATTAACAACAAGATAACAATTTTGGAGGTAATTAATATGCCATTGGTTACATCGGCAAACATGTTTAAGAAGGCATACGAGGGCGGTTACGCTATCGGCGCTTTCAACGTGAACAATATGGAAATCATCCAGGGTATCGTAGAAGCTGCTACCGAGGAAAACGCTCCTCTCATTCTTCAGGTTTCTTCCGGCGCGAGAAAGTACGCTAACCCCACTTATCTGCGCAAGATGGTAGAGGCTGCTGAAGAAGTCAGCCATCTTCCTATCTGTCTGCACCTCGATCACGGCGATACGTTCGAGCTTTGCAAGAGCTGTATCGACGGCGGTTTCAATTCTGTCATGATCGACGGCAGTCATCACGCTTTCAAAGACAATATCGAGCTTACCCGCAAGGTCGTTGAGTACGC
Organism: uncultured Christensenellaceae bacterium; assembly: GCA_944383895.1. Classification (GTDB taxonomy): domain Bacteria; phylum Bacillota; class Clostridia; order Christensenellales; family UBA3700; genus Ornithoclostridium. Next base: position 194,795 of record CALWRH010000003.1, read on the forward strand.
TCACGATCACGGCGTAGTAGTAGAAGGCGAGCTCGGCAGACTCGCAGGCGTAGAGGACGAAGTAAAAGTTTCTGCAGAGGACAGCTCTTACACCAGACCCGAAGAAGTAGAAGAATTCGTTACCAAGACCGGCGTTGACAGCCTTGCTATCGCGATCGGTACTTCTCACGGCGCATATAAATTCAAGCCGGGCACCAAGCCGCAGCTCAGATTCGACATCCTCGAAGAAGTTGCAAAGAGATTGCCCAACTTCCCGATAGTTCTCCACGGTGCGTCTTCCGTTCCGCAGGAATTCGTAAAGATCATCAACGAGAACGGCGGCGCTCTTAAAGACGCTATCGGCGTTCCTGAAGACATGCTCAGAAAGGCAGCATCCATGGCAGTATGCAAGATCAATATCGACAGCGACCTGCGTATGGCTTGCACCGCAGGTATCCGCAAGCACTTCGTCGAGCATCCGGATCACTTCGACCCCAGACAGTATCTCGGCGACGCAAGAGCGAACATCAAGTACATTGTCAAGCACAAGCTTACCGAAGTTCTCGGCTGTGCAGGCAAGGCTACCGAAATCCTCAACGCGTAATCAGCAAAGCGATAATAAAAAGACGGACGGATTCGTCCGTCTTTTTTATTGGAAAAATTAATGAGCATTTACCTGCCGGAGTCTGAAAAATATTCTACAGCTTTTACGATTGTGTTAAATAGTCGATTTTTTTCGATAATTGTCGATTTCAGGCTTGACAACAAAATAGGCTATCATTATAATATAAATAATGTTTATATAACTGTGCGGAGGACGCATAGCTGCGACAGTCACATGTAAAGAGCAACAGCAACCACACGGCTCGGTGTGTGCTTACAAAAGTATACAGACGGATGGGGTAGGCTGTATTACGGGCAAGGCGGGCATAAGCCCGCCTTGTTTTTTCTTGGGAAAATATTAACACGGTTTAACAGTGTATAATTTATTTTTGATTTCTGCTCTTTGTAGTACTTTGAAGAAAGTTAAGAAGAGATGTTTTGCCTTCGTGATCGAGGCGGTCAAAAAGTTGAAGAAGAAATTTTTGTTCGTCAGAAATTTTATCGTTTATATCTGTAAAGCCGTATTCGTCAGAGTTGCATATTATATAGTCGACAGAAACTTTGAACAGACGCGACAATTCGATAAGTTGTTCTATGGACGGTTGAGTATTTGAATTTTCCCAGTTGTTGTATGTTCCCTGACTGATATTCAGAAGTTTTGCAATGGCTCTTTGAGAGAGATTTGCTTCTGTTCTTAATTCAAACAGTCTGTTCATTTTTTTGATTAACTCCTTTATACTTATTATTAAAATTGTATAAAAAACTTAATCATTAAACTTGCAAGATTATATAATCTAATCTATAATTATAGATATGATTAGCTTTATTGTTCTAATTGTGGCTGATACGATATTACTGTAAAACTATAAGATTTGGAGGAGCTTATGATTTGCAAGAAATGCGGCACCGAGTATGACGGTGCTTTTTGTCCCAAGTGCGGGGAGAGGACAGAAGAAAAACTGACTGTCTGCCCTGTGTGCGGAAAAGTGAGAGCAGAGGGCGAGAACTTTTGCGTAAAATGCGGTTATGCTTTTGAAGGACAAGCGTCAGAAACACAAAAGCGGCAGTTAAAAATCACCTTCGACAAAGAGGCATTGCTAAACGGTGTAAAGAAGTTTTACAAAGTCGCTCTTAATATCGGCAAGGTATTTTTCAGCCTGCTTATTTTCCTTATCCTTGCTTCGCCTATAATGTTACACGAGGGTATCAACACGGCGGGAAACGGTTATATCAATGCGTTCAATCTGTATGTTGACGGAAGATTTACCGCCGTCTGTGCGATACTTATGATAACCACCTTTTATAGCTTGATATACGGCGCGTACGCTTGTGTAAAGTTCTTTGTATTCCGCAACAGAGAAGAAAGCAAGGCGAGCAAAATAATTTATTTTGCAGCAAGTTTCCTTGTATTTATCGTCTGCTGTACCGGTTGTTCAGGTGCAGGAGAGTGGTTTGCGGATGCAGGAGCGGGGCTCAGCTTTGGCATATTCGTCGGGATAGTCGGCATGGCGCTGTCCGTGCTCAGATTTCTGTTCGAGGACAAGTTCGTCAATTCAGACGGGGTGCAGTCCGTTGAAGTTTCGGACGATGTAAAAGCCGTCGAGAAGAAAGCGACAAAAAAAGTTGGTCTCGGCACGGCAATCGTTACGGGCGCGCTTGTCATCGCTGTGGTCATCACCTCTATCGTGCAGAGTGTATACACCAATCCGTTCAGTTCGGTTTCGTAAGGCTTTGCAGAGACAAGGGCAGACGTTATAAAGCAATTCGGCATGCCGGAAAACGCTAAAGCCGACAGTTCGTCTTATACCTATTACAGCACGGAGTATATCGCCGCCGAGCGCATGATAAACAAACTTATAGAGGCTCAGGACAAAAAGCTTACGGACGGCTTTGAGTCTGATGCGGACTCTTTCGACGAAGACGACTTTGAGTCAATGTTAAGTGGCACGGCAGGTATCGATGCGATTATCGAAAGACTCGAAGAAAAGAAAGAGAACGAAGTTTATAAAAAAACCACGGTCGTATTCAACAGCGACGGCGAACAAGATAGAAACGAAGATACGGTAAAATCTTACGTCTGCGAGGTCATTTCGCCCACCGTCGACGGAGAGGAAAAAGAGAATAGGCAGCTCGAAAGTTTTCAGGTTATTGATGGAATATATGAGGAATACGGTTATTCTGCACAAATGAGATATGTCGCAAAATACAGCGACGGTAGTTTTTCTGGGGGCATACTTTCACTGAATTCTGATAATTATGATTTGAATAAAAAGCAGTATTATTTCTCGGACTCATTGGGGGAATATACGGTTTCTGTTCGACAATTCGATAAAATGGAATTTGATTCTGATGGAGCTGCTGTTATAGGAAACACTCTTTACATTAGCAAAAATTACAATGGTGGAGGGGAGATAAGACCTGAAGGAGATTATTCTGATAAAGATATTACAAGAATAGTAATATTGCAAGGGGTAACGAGTGTAAGCGGCAATGACGCTTTTGATGCTTTTACTAATGTAATGGAAATAATTGTCCCGGATAGTTTGACTTATTTGAATCCAAAAGCTATAAAGAAGACTGCGCTATATAATGATCCTTCAAATTGGGATAACGATATATTGTATGTCGATAATTTACTTGTCGAGATAAAAAATGATATCAATGATTATTTTACCGTCAAAAACGGAACGACAGCAATCAACGAGAGTGCTTTTTCCGGTATGACAAATCTTAAAACGATTATTATTCCCGATAGCATGACAAGAGTGGGGAATAATGCATTTAATAATTGTACTTCGCTTGAAAAGGTGTACATAAAGGATATTACGGATTGGTGTAATATAGCGTTTGGAAACTTATATTCAAATCCGCTGTATTATGCCAAAATGTTATATTTTAACAATATGCCGATAGCCGATTTGGTAATACCCGACGGCGTAACAAGCATAGGCAATTATGCGTTCGAATATTGCAGCTCGCTTACAAGTATAACAATACCCGATAGCGTAATAAGCATAGGCAATTATGCGTTCGATGGGTGCAGCTCGCTTACAAGCGTAACGATACCGTCAAGCGTAACGAGCATAGACTCTCATGCGTTCAGCGGATGTCATATGCTAAAAAACGTAAAGTTCGATGAGAACAGCAATCTAAAAAATATAAACAGAAACACATTTGAAGATTGCAGACAAATTAAAAGTATCAATATACCCGACAGCGTAACGAGCATAGACTCTCATGCGTTCAGCGGATGTTATGAGCTGGAAAGCGTTAATTTTGCCGAAAATAGCAAACTTAGAAGCATAGAAGGGTACGCATTTGAAGATTGCAGTCAAATTACAAATATAACTATACCGGACAGCGTAACGAGCATTGGCAATTACGCATTTTCAGGATGCAGTTCTCTGTTAAGCATCACTATATCAAACAGCGTGATATATATCGGTGATTATGTATTCAGCGGATGCCACATGCTTAAAAATGTTAAGTTCGATGAGAACAGCAAACTAAAAAATATAGGCAGAAACGCATTTGAAGATTGCAGGCAGCTTGCAAGTATTGTTATGCCTGACAGTTTAACAGCCATAGACAATTATGCTTTCTCTGGATGCAATTCGCTTGTCAGTATCTCTATGCCCGACAGTTTAACGTTCATAGGCGACTATGCGTTCTCTGAATGCAGTGCGCTTTTAAGTATCGCTATACCTAACAGTGTTAGCTTTATAGGTGATTATGCATTTTCAGGATGCAGTTTGCTTGCAAGTATAACGATTCCGGACAGCGTAAAGAGCATAGGAGAGTTTGCGTTCTGTAATTGCAGTTCGCTTACAAGCGTGATATTTGAAAATACTCAAGGTTGGTGGTATACATTGTCATATACGTCTACAAGCGGTACAAGCATTTCTTCATCCTCTCTTGCAAATCCTACAACGGCGGCATGGTATCTTAGATCTACTTACAATAATTATTATTGGAAACGTGGATGACATAACTTAAGTTGATAAAAATATAAACGGACTTGGGTATTTACCCAAGTCCTTATTTGTCGATATGTTTATTAATACGCGTGCGTTAGAGCTGAAAATTACGCCGCGTTTCCGATAGCTTGAAGGATAAGCGTCATTACGGGTAGAGTCGCCACGCTGAAGACTGTGCCGAGCAGAACGAGGTTGGCGGCGTTTTCCTGACCTTCGCCGAGCATTTCGGAGAAGTTGAGGACAACGCTTGCTATCGGTGCCGCACTTAAGATAAACATTGAATATTTGACGTACTGTTCAAAGGGCAGGAACCATATCAGGAGCATGCCGGTGAACGGGAATATCATCTGCTTTGTGAATACCACAACGTACTGCGACGGAGTGCAGAAAAGCGACTTCGGCTTTACGGTGGCAAGGCGCATGCCCATGATCAGCATGCACATAGGTGTAGACATTTTGCCGAGCAGAGTGAAGATGTCTGCAACTTTTTCGGGCAGTCTCCAGGTCGTGAAGAAGAGCGGCAGGCAGATTATCATCGCGATCGCTGCAGGGTTTACGATGGCTTTCCACGGTTTTATATACTTTTTGTCCCGCGTTATCATTGCGGATGCTATCGTCCAACCGAAGATGTTCATGCCGAGAAGATATGACACGGAGAGTATCGTCACGTTGGGATTGTCGGGGAAGAGCGCCTGCAAAAGCGGTACGCCCATGAACGCGCAGTTGCCGAAACTTGTCGCGACGTTGTAGATGCGGTATTTTACGTCGTCGTATTTTTTGCGTAGGATAAGGAAGGCAAGTCCCAGCATTACCGCCTGCGCCACCATAGATATAAAGAAAAAGCCTACGATCTGGATTATAAGCTCTTTTGTGTAGACGGGTACAGCATTGACCGAGTAGACGGTAAGGCAAGGACTGCATACATACATAAGTATGACTGCAAAAGCCGAAATGCTTTCGGGCTTGATAAGTTTTGCCTTTACGGATATAAATCCCGGCAAAGCGTATACGAGCATAGTAGCTACGGCTATCAGCGTTGTTATAAAAAACTCCATAAATCTCCTCTTTGATTGCGGCGATTACGCGGTTGACGTTTTCTGAATTGACCATAGGTATTATATTACCGCGCATAAAAACAGTCAAATAAATAAAAGAGGAGAATTATGGATTTTTCGACTCTCTTAGATTTGTGCAGAACGCCGTTTCGTCCATACGGAAAGACAGAATAAAAAATGCCGCCCTTTCGTATTGAAAGGACGGCATAAAATATTAAATACGATCATTTTTTTACAAACGCCGTTTTAGGCTGTTTGCACACAGGGCATCTGAAATCGTCCGGCAGTTCTTCGAACGGCGTTTCGCCGTCGTAGACGTAGCCGCATACAGAGCAGACCCATTTGCCTTTCTCCGTCTTTTCTTCGATATAAGTCGGAGCGTTTTTTGCGGTCTTGCCTTTGACTACGTTGTGATAATAAGCGTAAGTCATCGGAGGTTTGTTCTCGAGAACGTCCGCATCAGTGACTTTTCCTAAAAAAACGGTGTGCGTGTCTGTTTCGATCGTTTTCTCCACGTCGCATACGATATAGGCTGCGCTGTTTTTCACTACAGGCATCATGCTGAGGACAGAGTATTCGACCTTGGAAAACTTATCCGTGTCACGTCCTGAAGAAAAACCGAAAGTTGCAATGATGTCAGGTGCGCTTTGTTCGTGCAGAACGCTGACAGCGAATTTTCTGCTTCTTGCGATACACTCGTGGGTATAGTTGTTTTTATTTACGCTGACGGCGATAGTGGCAGGGGAAGACGTGATCTGCATAACGCTGTTTACGGTGCAGCCAGTAGGTCTGCCGTTGTCCCATGTGCTCAAAATATATACGCCGTAACTAAGTGCGCGGAAAGCCGAATTGTTCATATCAATAGTTTTGACTTCTGAGCTGAAAATATGCCTGCGGATGAGCGCAAACGGGGCATACTTGAGGAGCTTCTTTGCCGTAGTGGATATGTCCGCAGTTGGTGCAGATCCACTCGTTTTCGCCCGCTTTCTTGAAGACTTCGCCTTTTTCGATGTTTGCGAGCAGAGTGCGGTATCTCTCTTCGTGTTCCTTTTCGATAGCGGCTACGCCTTCAAAGAGTTTTGCGATCTCTTCGAAACCTTCTTCGCGTGCCTCTTTTGCAAAGGTAGCGTACATGTCGGTCCACTCGTAGTTTTCGCCTGCAGCTGCGTCAGCGAGGTTTTCGGTCGTTGCGCCTATGCCGCCGTGAAGAAGTTTGAACCAGATCTTAGCGTGTTCTTTTTCGTTGTTTGCCGTTTCTTCAAAAAGATTGGCGATCTGAACGTATCCGTCTTTTTTAGCCTTGGATGCGTAGTAGGTATACTTGTTTCTAGCCTGAGATTCGCCTGCAAAAGCGGTCATCAGGTTCTGTTCTGTTTTCGTGCCTTTGATATTCATTTGTTAAATCTCCTTTTTGAGTCCCCGATCCCGGGGTCAAAATTATTATATGATAAGTCGGTAATGTTGTCAATGCCTATATTTTTCTAATTTTCAGGGGCGATGTTTAATGCGTCTGGCATTGAAAATAAAGGACGAAACGTACTGTCGAGTTGTAATTTCAGCTCTAAACAGAGATCGGTTCCATATAGAAAACGGATAGATAAATCGTATCTGAGAAAAACCAATCAAAAACTTTTGCATTTATATTCTTGCATCGAGCTATCGGTTATTTGCTTGTCAAAAATACGGCAAAATGTTAAAATGATTATAAGTTACAAGGTGGTGAGCATATGAAAATTCAGGAATCCGGCGAAAATTACCTCGAAACCATATTAAGACTCAAAAACAGACAGGGCAACGTCCGTTCCATCGATCTTGCGGTTGAACTGAATTATTCCAAGCCGAGTATTTCAAGGGCTGTCGGACTTCTGAAAAAGGCGGGATATCTCACTGTCGACGATAACGGATACATAGAGCTTACCGCTGCAGGTCTTGAAAAGGCGAATTCGGTTTACGAAAAACACAGGATAATAAAGAGCTTTCTCGTAAAAGTGCTCGGCGTAAACGACGAAACGGCAGAAAACGACGCTTGCAGGATAGAGCATATCATAAGCGACGAAAGTTTCGGAGCGATTAAGAATCAGGTCAAAAAACTCGGGGATAAAGATTGATCTCAATTATAAACAACAATATAGGCAAAATTAACGGATCGTATTGCGCTCCGTTTTTTTAAGATGATCAGTTCTTTATATAAAAACGGGTCCGTATCGCATATCGTTTTATATATTATGTTTGGCAAAATCATGATTTCGCACGGTGTAATAATGCATTATATCAATAAGTATTGAGTAAACCATCTTAAAAATCAGAACAAAGCAATCGCTTTGAGCAGAAATATTATCATAACGGTTGCAAAAGGCCGATAGTAGGTGATAATAAAAATTTATAGTTAGTTATTGCTAACTGTTTGACACGCGCCAAATAAGACTATATAATAAAAGACGGTTCAGAAAAGTCCTCCGTTTTATTTTTTGCGTCAGGGTTAGCGATTGCTAACCCTATGCGGAGATAAAGGGACAATGACCTTGGTATTGAATATAATAAAATCGTCGGAGGCGTATAGTATGACGGCGGCAGAATACAGGTACTTGCAGGCTATTGAGCAAATCAAAAGAGAAAAAGGGAAGGTCATCATGTCGGATATTGCTGCAAAGCTCACTTATGCGAGGGCAAGCGTATATAAAAAGTTGTTGTCGCTTGAGCAGCAAGGGTATATCGTAAAGGATGACGGCAAGCATATTTCGGTTACGAAAAAAGGAGAGCTGGAATACGAAACGCTGAGTAAGTTTACAAAAACGTGCGCAGATATATTGGTGCAGCATACGGGGCTCGATAAAAAGCTTGTTATGCATGACGCAGTCAATATGGCTTGCGTGTTGTCGTCAAGGTGCAGAACCGCGCTTTGCGGCGAAAATTCAAATTGACTTTTACAACACAACTTATAATCTCCGATGCCGCGGCGCGACGATCGTGCCGCGGTTTTCTTTTGTTTTCTATTGTTGAAACGCAGCAAGGCTTGTGATATTATAATTGTATGGATAAACTTATCGTATTGCTTGACGCGGACGATACCTTGCTCGATTTTGCAAAGAGCGAAAAAGAGGCTATCGTCAAGACTCTCAAAGAATTCAACGTGCCTGTCAGCGACAAAATCGTACAGCGTTACGTTGAAATAAATCTTCATTGCTGGAAATTGCTCGAAACGGGACAGATCACGCGTGTTTATCTCGACCGACTGCGTTTCGATTTGCTCTTCGAAGAGTTCGGCATAAAGGATAAGGACACGGTTGCGGCGGGTGCTACATACCGTGCTCATCTTACAGAGAGCGGATATGTCATAGACGGCTGCGTAGAATTCCTTGATAAGATAAGCAAAAGGTACAGACTCTTTCTCGTTACCAACGGCACTCAGCCTACACAGATAGTAAGACTGAAGAGCGCGGGAATAGACGGATATTTCGAAGACATGTTCTTTTCAGAGCAGATAGGGTGCGCCAAACCTTATGCGGGATTTTTCGATTACGTTTTTTCGCATATAGACGGATTGGACAAATCGCGCGTCGTACTTGCAGGGGACTCTCTGACGTCCGACATACTCGGGGCAAACAACGCGGGGATAACGGGTATATGGTTCAATCCTAAAGGGCAGACTTTGAGCGGCACGGCGAAACCCGATTATACGGTAAGAGGATACGAAGAACTCGAAAAATTGCTCGATGAGATCGACAAAATGAAAACAGATAAATAAAAAAGCACCTTCGGGTGCTTTTTTTATAAAATGCATTGTCGCAATTTTTTATTGATTAAATATCCACCACTTTGTTATTTTATAAGAGTATTCGTGTTGAGTCCAGAATTTGTAACCTCTGTTGCTCTGCGCCTTAAGTATTGCCTCGTCGCCCGGAGCCAGGACAACGAAGCTTGCCTGATCGTCGCCGAGCAGTTCGCCGTCTGCATAAAAGTTTGCTTCAAAAGATACTTTTTTTGTGGTCGAAGAAGTGTTTTTTACTTTGACGAGCAATATAGGGTAAAGGCTTTCTCCGATAACTGCGTAATTCAAATCGGTAACAAGTTCTTCTTCTACAACAGATATTCCCTGCAGAGAAGTCGATGTGCTGCACATGGATGCGTTGCTTAGCAGATAGATTATTACAATCAAAGCAACAATTGCCGTGAATATAAAGATTATTTTTTGTTTTTTTGCAGTCTGTTTTGCGGCGGCGTTTGTACTTGGTGCAGGCGTTTTTGCTTGCGCATTGACGGGTGCACCCGTCTTGTTTGCATTGACAGTAATGTTGTCTTTTGATGAGCACTGTATTGCTGAAAATTGTTCTGACGAGAGTTGACTTACTTCATCATTAGTGTTATTAACAGAACTCATGTTTTTTTCTGTGTTAAAATCATTAACGCTTTTGTCGGGTTTGTTTTCCATAAAAATCACACTCCTAAATATTAAAAATATACACTAACTGTATAATTTCACTAATGATTATACATAAACTGTATTATTGTGTCAAGAAGAAAATAATATAATGAGGCTAAAAATGTTAAAAAAAGAGGTGGGCAAAAGATTGAAAGACGCTCGGCTTGCAATGAAACTTACGCAAAAAGAGGTCGCGGATAAATTAGAAGTAGCGCAGCCTGTATATCAAAGGTTTGAAAGCGGAATTTACGAGTGCAATTACGAACAACTCGTAGCGTTGTGCGATTTGTTTGATCTGTCGCTGGATTTTTTGCTGGGCAGGACAGAGTACTGACAGAAAATACAATAAACTTTGTGGTCGTCAATTGATTACGTTTGCATTATTAATGTCGGTATTTATGTGGCTCAACTGCCAATCTTATAAACATATCGCTGTTTTCCGTTCAACACAAATTGTTGACAAAAACCGATATCGCAACATCTGAGTCAGATTGCTTGTCAGCTACTTATTTAGGACAATATCTTATAACAAAAAAGCGCCCCGAAAGGCGCTTTTTATATTCAGTTTGCAAGATCGAGGTCGCCGGCAAATGCTTCGTCGGGTATTTCGTATTGAGCATAAGACGAATTCTGCCATACCTTTACATAGTCGACGTAAAACACGCTGTTCGAGTCTTTGTCGAATTTGCCTATGCGCTGACCGTGGGGGCCGTATCCGTCGCCCGCATCAATTTCTACGGTAAGACGCAAAAATTCTTTGACGTGCGAAACGCCGCCGCCCGTACTTGCCCAGGTAGGTTCTCCGTCAATGTAAAATACATAGTAAAGGGGAGTCCATTTCAGCGCGTATGTGTGGTATCCGTCGTAGAGATTTTTGCCTGTATCAACGATATGGTCTTCTACTTTTGCGTATTCTCCGTAGCCGTTCCAGAGCAGAGCGTGTCCCATCTTCTTTTTATTCTTTATAAACGCGCTTTCAAAGACGTCAATCTCTGTGCCGTCAACGCCTTCTGCACCGACTTTGCGCATGTTGGAAGACTGCAACCAGAAAGCGGACCAGAGTCCGTTCGCTTTGGGGAACTTCACTCTGACTTCAAAGTAACCGAAAGCCTGAGCAAAGAGCAGTTCGTCCGACGTACCTTTGTTGTCGCTCTGATCTCCGACTATCGCGCGGGTTTCGATGCCGCCTGTAAAACGTCCTTCTTTAGGACATGTGCCGTCGGGGCAGACGTGGTTTGAAGAATAATAGCTTTTTATCTGAAGAGTTCCGTCTTTCACGCTGACTGTTTCAGGACACCAATAGCATGCCTGTTCAGGTTTGTCCTCGTCGTCGCTTGCCCAACGTTGAGAGTGAGGAGAAGTCGTCCAGATCTCGCGGTTGCCTTCGTAACCGTCGCCGAATACAATGCCTTCGTTGAGAGTATTGCCGTTGAAATCGTCTTCAAAAACCATGTACCAACCGTCTTCACCGAGAGTCGGTAAAGTCAGATCGTAAAGACCGTCTTCTTTCCAATCGTCGTCAGAACACGAAATAAGCGTGAGAGATGTGATCGAGATAAGCAGAATACACAAAAATACAGCTATTGATTTTTTCATTTTTTTCTCCCCGTCATATCGTTTTCACCTGAAATTATAAGACTCAAGTAGTATGATTGTCAATGCTGCAAAATTAATGCGATGATAATATACACACTTGAAATTATAATTTTTAATCAAAAAGTTGTTTTTCGTCACCATTTATTTGACTTATTTATCAATAGGTGATATAACAAAACAGAACAAAATATTATTTCATCGGAGGATTGTAAGATGAACAAGGTAGAAAGACAAAACGATCTCGATATCAAAAAATGGATCGACAGCGAACAGAAAGGTTACGACTGCTGCGGCAGTTACGATTATTGCGCTAAATGCGACAAGCAGGTAGATTATCCTTGCGCAGTCGCTTACGACGCTTTCAACGCTAAGCAGGCAAAAGCAGAGAAGAAGCCTGCTGCAAAGAAAGTTGCAAAGAAGGCTGAAAAGGTTGAGGCTAAAGCAGAAGTTAAGGCTGAAGAGAAGAAACCCGCAGCTAAGAAAAGCGCAAAGAAAGCTACAAAGTAATCAGCTATCGATAAAAAAACGCACGGCAAATGCCGTGCGTTTTTTTGCTGTATTTTAACGTGCCCGTGTTCATAAAATTATTCAGAGTATAATTTTACAAGATCGTCGTTAAGCTTTTTGAGAGCTTTTTCGTCTACTTTAACAATACGTCTGTCATAGGTGACAAGACCGTTTACTTCGCTCTGTACGTCAGATAACTGCGTATAGATGCTTGCGCAAAGTCCGAGTTCTTTTGCCGGTATCAGTTCGTCTTCCCAAAGTCGTTTTAATGCAGCATCGAGTTTGTCTTTATCGTTAAATATCGCGTATCCGAATATCTTGTCGGAAAAAGCGTGGTCTTCTATCTTCATGCTGTAACCGCCGAACTCGCTGAGGATCACGGGACGTTTTTCGCGTTTCGGCATTTTGAAAGGCACAAAATACTTATGTATGCTCCTTATTTCGCCGCCCTGATCGCTCCAGCCGCTTGCGTGGTCGATGATCCTCGTGTCGTCGAGAGAACGCAGATATCTGCATGCCTTGAGACTGTCGAATTGTCCCCAGCCTTCGTTGAAAGGCGTCCATAACGCGATGCAGGGGCAGTTGTACAAAAGCTCGGTTATCTCTTTCATTTCTTCATAATACAGCTTTCTCCCCGTTTCGTCTTTACGGCTGTAAAAAGCGTACTTGTCGTCTTTTACGTTTATGCCGATGTTGGGTAGAAGGAGTATTGCGAAAGGATTGTATTTTCCTCCGCCGTTTATAAAGTCCTGCCATACTATCATGCCGAGGCGGTCGCAGTGGTAATACCATCTCAGAGGTTCTACTTTTATATGCTTTCTCAAAGTGTTGAAACCGCATTTTTTTGCAAGCTCTATATCGTATACGAGAGCTTCGTCGGAGGGTGCTGTATACAATCCGTCAGACCAATATCCCTGGTCGAGAAGTCCCGTCATGAAATACGGTTTGTTGTTGAGCATAAAACAGTGCTTGCCGTCCTTGCGTCTGCCTACCGAAAATTTTCTAATAGCGAAATAGCTGCCGACTTTGTCCTGACCGCACTTTACTTCAAAAGGATACAAGACGGGATTTTCGGGAGTCCACGGAGTGCAGTCTTTACAGTCGAGAGTTGCAACACCGTCAATTGAAGAGCAGTGTTTTCCGTCTAAGGTCGTTATTTCAAATTTATTGCAGCCCGTGTTGGTTATCGCGCTTATAGTAACAATCTTCGCATCGAAATCGGGGCGTATGATAAGACGCTTTATGTATGTTTCAGGCAGATATTCGAGCCAGACGCTTTGCCATATCCCGCTTGAAGGGGTGTACCATATTCCGCCGTTTTTTATTGCCTGTTTTCCTCTGCTCACGGGCATTGTGTCGGACGGATCGGTAACGCATACGACGAGCTCGTTTTCGCCGTCTTTGATAAACTTCTGTATTTCGCACTCGAACGGCGTATAGCCTCCCGTATGCCCAGCAACGCAGTTGCCGTTGACATACACTTTGCATTTATAGTCGACTGCGCCGAAGTGAAGCAGAGCTATGCCGTAAGCCTGTTTTGTGAAAACAGTGCGGTAGATAAGCACTTCTTCGGGCATAAGAGTACGGTTTACTCCTGACAGCATGCTTTCGGGCGAGAACGGCACCGATATCTTGCCGTCGTAGATCTCGCTTTCTGAAGGCATATAGGAAAGGTCGCCTTTGACTATTTTATAGTCCCATTTTCCGTCAAGAGAAAAATAGCTGTCGCGCACCATCTGCGGACGCGGATATGCCGAAGTGTCGGGGGTGTCCGACCATACGGTTTTCAGATTGTTCATAAGCACCTCCGAATAAATTATACATTATGAAAAAGTCTTTTTCAATAAGCAATATCAAAAGCAGCGCAAAACGACAAAAAAATGCAGAATAGCTATTGAAAACGCGCGGATAATAAGGTATGATTTATATAAGAAAAATACGAGGTCGAACAATGAAAATTTACGACAGCGCGGCGGAGCTTGTCGGCAACACGCCGCTTGTAAGATTGAACAATTTAGCAAAAAAATACGGTCTTAAAGCCGAAATAACGGCAAAAGTCGAGAGCTTTAATCCCTTCAGCGTAAAAGACAGAGTGGCTGTCGGGATAATAGCTCAGGCTGAAAAGGACGGTCTGCTCAAAAATGGCGGCACTGTCATTGAGCCTACGTCGGGGAATACGGGCATAGGGCTTGCGTTTATCGGAGCGCTCAAAGGGTACGAGGTGATACTCGTCATGCCCGAGAGCATGAGCATAGAAAGACGCAAGCTGGTCGCCGCGCTCGGCGCGACCGTTGTGCTGACTCCCGCTGCGCAAGGCATGCAGGGGGCGCTCGACAAGGCGGAAGAACTTGCAAAGCAAAAGGGCGGATACATCGCCAATCAGTTTGCAAACCCCGCCAATCCGAGGGCGCACGAGCTCACTACGGCGCAAGAAATAATAAGAGATACGGACGGAAAAGTAGATATTTTCGTATCGGCAGTAGGTACGGGCGGAACGCTCAGCGGTACGGGAAGAGTGCTGAAAGCGAATAATAAAGACGTCAAAGTAATAGCAGTAGAACCTGCGGCAAGTCCGCTGCTTACGAAAGGCTATGCGGGACCTCACGCGATACAGGGAATAGGCGCAAACTTCGTGCCCGACGCGCTTGACAAAAGCGTTATCGACGAGATAATAGACGTGGAGGACGATCGCGCTAAAGAAGTCGCGAGAGAACTCGCTTTGGCGGAGGGGCTGCTTTGCGGTATATCGTCGGGGGCGGCGCTCGCCGCTGCGATAGAGGTCGCAAAGAGAGAGGAAAACGAAGGGAAACGTATAGTTGTGATCTTGCCTGACGGCGGAGAAAGATACATGTCTACGGGGCTTTTTGACTGATGAAAGGCTACTGCCCTTACGGCGGCAAGCCGTTGCAAAAACTGAATATAGCGCTCGAAAACATTGCGAAGACGTTGTTTGTAGACGATTGCAACTGTCTTGTATGCGGCAGAGAGCTGGATTTTGAGCCGAGGAGCGGGCTTTGCACGAACTGCCTTGACAAGTTGCCTCTCAACAGCGGTGAAATATGCAGAAAGTGCGGCAGAATATTGCTCAACGAGGCGGATTATTGCAATACTTGTCAGAATAACGACAGATATTTCAACGTTGCCCGTTCGGTATGCGTATACAAGGACGATGCCGTAAAACTCGTGCATGCGCTGAAGTTCGGAGGGCACAGGTATTACGCTCCGTACATGGCAAGCATGATGACAGACAAATATCTCGATGAAGGTTTTGACTGCGATTGCGTGATAGCCGTTCCGCTTTCGGCAAAGCGCAAAAGAAAGAGAGGATACAATCAGGCGGATCTGCTTGCGAGAAATATCTCTCGGGCGTTGAAACTCGATTATCTCGACAAAGTCGTAATAAAGACAAAAGACAACGAAGAACAGGCAAAGCTCGGACACGCGAAGAGAGAAGAGAACGTAAAAGACGTATATAGCGTATGCGATAAAGACGCGGTAAAAGGCAGAAAGATACTGCTTGTCGACGACGTGCTCACCACAGGCGCTACGGCGAGCGAAGTTGCGAGGGTTCTGATCAAGGCAAAGGCAAAAAGCGTGAGCGTACTGACGTTTGCGAGTACAAAATACAAGGTCGCGTCGGAAAACGCGGCAGAGGAGGAAGATTATGAAGAGCAGATGGTATAAAGATTCGTTTTTTTACCAGATTTATCCGCGCAGTTTCTGCGACTCCAACGGCGACGGAATAGGAGATCTCAAGGGCATTATTTCCAAGCTGGATTATCTCAAAGAACTCGGCATTACTGCCGTCTGGCTTTCTCCGTGTTACAAATCCCCCAACGACGATAACGGTTACGATATAAGCGATTACCGCGACATCATGGACGAGTTCGGAACGATGGAAGACTTTGAGGAATTGATAAAGGGGCTGCACGACAGAGGAATAAGGCTTATCATGGATCTTGTAGTCAATCACACGTCGGACGAACACAATTGGTTCAAAGAGAGCAAAAAGAGCAAGGACAATCCTTACAGAGATTACTATTATTGGAAAAAAGGCAAGGGCAGAAACGGCAAGCGTCCGCCTAACAATTGGATGTCTAATTTTCTCGGACCAGCGTGGAAATACGAAAAGGAAACGGACGAGTGGTATCTGCATCTGTTCTCTTATAAGCAGCCCGACCTCAATTGGAACAATCCGAAAGTCAGACAGGAAGTTGCGGATATTTGCAATTTCTGGTTTGAAAAAGGCGTCGACGGATTCAGATGCGACGTAATTACTTATATATCCAAAAACGACGGATTGCCCGACGGCAAGATCAAGTTGCCTTTGATAGGTTTTGAGCAGTATTGCCTTACCGAAAACTATCACAAATTCATCAAGGAGCTCGCGGACAGGGCGTGGAACAGATACGATACGACTATCGTCGGCGAGGCGATGGGCATTACGTCAGAAAACGCAAAGGGATATATCGACGAAAGCGTCGGGGAGCTTGACTGCGTGTTCGCCTTCGAACACACAAACAGCGACAGATATCTGCAGATATTGCCTCATAAGGTGAACCTTAAAAAGCTGAAGCGTATATTCGCGCGCTGGCAGGCTCTGCCCAAGACGTGTGCGCCGACGCTTTTCTGGGAAAACCACGATCAGCCGAGATGCATCCCGAGATTCGTAGGTTACGATTGCGGCGGACGGTTCGACGAGGCGGCAAAGATGCTTGCGGTAGCTCTCTATATGCAAAGAGGCGTGCCTTTCGTATATCAGGGGCAGGAGATAGGTATGACAAACCTTCCCGTAAAAGAGGCAAATTATCTGAAGACCTGCGACGAGAGAGAAAACCCCGTAATGAAAGCCGAAGAAGTGTATGAAGACGTCTTGTCTGTAAACGTGCTGAAGAGTTTCAGAAAATACGCGCCGTTTACATTGCCGATCGTAAGAAATGCGTTGTCTAAAGTGGCACGAGATCATGCGCGCACGCCTATGCAGTGGACTGACGGACCAAATGCGGGATTCAGTAAAGGCGGAGCAAAACTCTGGATGACGCTCAATCCGAATTACGTTTACAAAAACGTAGCGGCGCAGAAAGACGACCCTGACAGTATACTGAGTTTTTATAAAAGGCTGATAAGATATCGCCTTGGAAACGATCTGATAATAAACGGCGAATTCAACGAGTTTTACAAGGATAGCACAAAGCTTTACGTTTACGAAAGGAGAGTCGGCAAAGAGGCTCTTGCGGTAATATGCAATTTTAGCAAAAAACCTGTGAGGTTCAGGCTTCCCGACGAGTGGAAAGGAAAGAGCGCGCACGCGGAACTTTGCAATTACGACGAAATCCTGCCTTTGGGCAACAGAGAGATACGTCCTTTCGAGGCAGTTGTTTACCGCATATAATAAGTCAGGTTTTGTATAATAAATCGCGCCGCAACGGATAGGTTATCGGTTGCGGCGTGTTTTTTAGGAGAATAATAAAGAAAAACATTGTTTTTCAGTATGTTTTATACACAAAACAGTAAAAATATATACTTATTTTGTACAGAAATATTTGTTGAAATGCGCGCGTAACGTGTGTTACAATTATTTTAATTAAGGTGAAAGGAGAAGATTATGAGTTCTAAAGCTTTGAACAAAGGGCTTACATGGGGCGAAAACATCACCTATTCGCTCGGTTCGCTCGGCAGAGAATTAAGCAACAACTGCATCAACGTATTTTTCCTTGCGTACCTCAATATCTATATGGGACTCAACGCGCTCGTGCTTACGTTCGCGTTCGTTGCCGCAAAGATATGGGATACCGTCAACGATCCGTTGCTCGCAACTCTCGTCAACAACACAAAAGCAAGCAAGAAATGGGGCAAATTCCGTCCGTGGATAGCGATAGGCGCGCTGCTCAACGCGGTTTCGCTCGTAGCTATGTTTATCCCGCTCAATACGGAAACCACTGCGGAGGGCGTCAGATATTTCTATTACATATTCATGTACATCATCTGGGGCATGACGTTTACGGTAGTAGACGTTCCTTTCTGGTCCATGATCCCGACGATCGCCAACTCGACCGAAGAGCGCAATAAGCTCAGCTCGCTCGCAAAACTCGTAGGCGGTTTCGGCGGTTTCGTCGCATCTACTATAGGTACTTCGCTTTGCATGCCGCTCATAACTCCCAAGTACGGCGTAAAGACGGCATATCTTGCTATGGGTATCATCGTAGCCGTTCTTATGTTCTGCTTTATCACGGTAACGGTGCTGTGCAATAAAGAGAGATATAAAATACCGTCCGAAGACGTAGGCATAAAAGAGATTTTCAATTTCTTCAAAAGCAACGATCAATTGAGATCGTATGCGGTATCTTACGTCCTCTTCTGTTCGGCGACTACGATATCGCTTTTCCAGATACTCTATATATTTATTTACTACGGCAACGATGCTATGGGTATCCTTGACCCCAACGTCGGATATACCGTGTTTACGATAGTTGCCTGCACGGGACAGGGTATAGCGATGTTCTTCTACAACCTGATCACCAAGAAGATCCCGAGAGAAAAGATATACGGTGCCAACTATTTTATGGCGATGATAGGCATGGCGGCGCTCTTCCTTGTGTTCTTTATACTCAAACCCGAATACGGTTCTATAGGAAACAGCGCGGCAAGATGGATCAACGTCGTCATAGTCGCTATCGCAGGCGCGTTCCTTATGACGAGCAACGGACTCAACCAGATCGGTTCTACCGTCATGATCGCGGACGTCGTCGATTACGGAGAATACCTCAACGGCAAGCGCGGCGATAGTATTATCTTCTCGGTCCAGACGCTGCTCACCAAGTTCGCGGGCGCGATCGCAATGCTCCTTCTCGGTATCGGTATCGAAGTGGCAAATCTTCCGCAGATACTCAGTCAGTGGAATCCTTCTCTTAACGATGGAGCCGGCGGTTACGAGCAGATCGCAGACGTTGCTAACGGAGGCGTGCTCAATGCCGATTCTCTTACCATACTCAGAGTGTTCATGTTCCTTATCCCGATTCCGATATGCCTTATCGGATATATCGTGTATAAGAAGAAATACAATCTGTACGGCGCGAGATATGACGAGATCAAAGCAGAGATCGAGCGTCGCAGAGCAGCCGTTGCAGGAATTCAGGTCGGTGAAGACGGCGCAGAAACTTCTGTCGTAAACGACGAAGTCGCCAAAGAACAGGACGCTCCCGTTCTCGAAGTTGCGGCAAGCGAAACCGACGACAAAAAAGACTGACAGATAATCAGACGATAAAAGAAACGGCATTGTGCCGTTTCTTTTTTTTGCGTTTTGATTGTTTTTCGGTGGGATAAACAAGTTAATTCAGTATATTTTATGATTAAGATAATAAATTGATCGCGAACTTTTCTGCATGCTCATAATAAAAAATAAGTTGTCAGATTGCAGGGTAACACGCGGTAGTGATCATATTGCAACAAATTCAAGACAGTCAGAAGGGCACAATAAAATTGATTGCGAGAGCTAAGGTCAAATGTTCTGAGTGGCTGTAAAAAGTCAATAATGACGCTTTGATAAGTTAAAAGATAAAAAAAACGGCATTGAGCCGTTTCTTTTTCTTTGTATCAGATTAATTTTTTCTTGTCAGGACTTTCTTTGCCGCGTCGTAGATATCGTTGGCTCTGAGCCCGAATCTCTCTTCGAGATAGGGGATCTTGCCGACTTCGCCGAACTGATCTCTGACCGCGACTGCCTCTGCGGGAACGGGGCAGTACTCTGCGAGCACCTCGCTTACCGCACCGAACAGACCGTTGTGCACGTTGTGATTTTCAGCGACTACGCATGCGCGCGTTCTCGAAACGCTCTTTACGATGGTTTCTACGTCGATAGGTTTCCATGTATAGATATTGACGACTTCGGCGTCTATACCTTCGCTCTTGAGCTTTTCAGCCGCAGCGAGCGCACGTGAAACCATAATGCCGCTTGCGAAGATAGTTACGTCGTTGCCCTGGCGGAGTGTAAACGCTTTGAACATATCGAAATCCGCGCCTTCTGCATAGATCTGCTCACACTTCTTTCTCATAATGCGCAGATATACGGGGCCGTTGTAATCCACTATCTTGGGCATAAGCGATTTGAGCATTGCAGCGTCTGTCGGCTCTATGCATACCATGTTGGGGATATTTCTCATAATGCCCATGTCTTCGAAAGGCATGTGTGTGCCGCCGTTAAGCTCAGCGGTTATACCGGGGTCGGTGCCGACTATCTTTACGTTCTGTTTGCTGTAAGCGACGGAGATGAATATCTGGTCGTAGCAACGGCGCGTCGCAAACGGTGCGAAAGAGGAACAGAAAGGCACTTTTCCGCAAGTCGCAAGACCTGCGCATACGCCTATCATGTTCGCCTCTGCAATGCCTACGTTTATAAATCTGTCGGGGTGAGCCGCCTTAAAACGACCCGTCTTTATGCAGTTGGTGAGGTCTGCCTCAACAACGACGATGTTTTTGTTGGTTTCAGCCATTTCGAGCAGGCTGTCGCAGTATATTTCGCGTAATTCTTTGGTATCTTGCATCAGTCTGTCTCCTTATTGCAGAATTCTCTCCACTCTTTTTCGGAAATAGAGAAGCTGTGGCTGCCTACGCCTTTGTTTTCAGCCCACGGTACGCCGTAACCCTTTATCGTATCCATAACGATGCAGGTGCATTTGTCCTTGGTGTTCTTTGCTTTTATTATCGCGTTTTCGAGAGCCTCTTTGTCGTGACCGTTGACGCGTATAGCCTGCATGTTGAAAGCCTCGCATTTTTTGTCGAAAGGCTCGACGCTGTTGATGTTGTCGACGTAGTCGTCTATCTGCATGCGGTTGTTGTCGAGGAAAATGGTGAGGTTGTCGAGCTTTTTATTGCCTGCGAGCATAATAGCCTCCCAGACCTGACCTTCCTGAGATTCGCCGTCGCCGATGATAGCGTAGACGTGATAATCCTTTTTATCCATCTTGCCCGCGAGAGCCATACCGACTGCTGCGCTTATGCCCTGACCGAGAGAACCGGCAGTCATATCGACGCCGACAGTCTTGTTCATGTCGCAGTGAGAGGGCAGATTGGTACCTGACTGGTTGAGGGTCTTGATCTCGTCCATCGGGAAATAACCCTTTGACGCGAGTGCCGCGTAAAGAGCGGGACCTGCATGACCTTTGCTCATAACGATGCGATCTCTGTCGGGATCTTTCGGGTTTTTGGGATCGACCTTTGCGAGGTCGTAATATAACACGGTCAGCAGATCTACTACGGAAAGCGAGCCGCCGACGTGTCCGACGCCGAGTCTTCCTATCATTTCGATAAGGATTTTGCGGATCTCGTCGGATTTAGCGTTAAGAAAATCGAGTTTTTGTTTTTCCATAAAGTCCTCCGCGTTCATTATAACACAAACAAGGACGAGTTCAAATAGCTTTTGTCTAATTTTTGCATACTTTGTCAAGTTATTTTTTTGACGATGACGATATTGGCGGGCGGGCAGGGCGTATGCGGATAAAAGCGCGGTGTATTTTGATGTAAAAGCCGCTGAAGTATGCGCTTTTATTCATATGAACGTATCGGCATGCGAGAATTGAACGTATGAACTTATGAAGATATGTCCGAAAGAGGATTTGAACGTATGAGGATATGCGCATATATTCATATTTAAGGCGCGCGCTCGCGCTTATAGTTATCCTTATATGCGATATCGCTTGATTTTGGCTCCTCCTTATGCTAAAATTTCAACTAACGAACGATATAAAGGAAGAATTTTATGTTACTCAGCAAGCTGGTATGCGAAAGGACCAAAGAGGCGCCCCAGGACGCTAAAATCAAAAGTCACGTTCTGCTTTCGAGAGCGGGATTTATCAAACAGGTTTACGGCGGTATATATACCATGACGACTCCTTGTCAGAGGATGAGCAGAAAGATACAGGCTATCATCCGCGAGGAGATGGACGCATTGGACGGACAGGAAGTGCTTTTCCCCGTCGTAATGCCGAGAGAACTTTGGGAGAGCAGCGGCAGATACGGATCTATCGGCTCTGAAATGGTGCGTTTCAAGGACAGGAACGATCACGACATGCTGCTCGGCATGACGCACGAAGAGGCGGCGGTACATCTTGCCAATCACACCGTGTCCAGCTATCAGCAGCTGCCGATGATGATATATCAGATACAGACCAAATACCGCGACGAGGCGCGCGCGAGAGGCGGTCTTATAAGAGTCAGAGAATTCACGATGAAAGACGCGTATTCCTTCCATAACGATATGAAGGAACTCGAAGAATATTATTATAAGATGTTCGACGCGTACTATCGCATTTTCAGAAGGATAGGTCTTAAGAATTTTGTCGACGTAAAGTCGGATACAGGTATGATGGGCGGCAGCGTAGCTCACGAATTCATGCTTATAACCGACGCGGGCGAAGACAGCATAGTATTCTGTAACGACTGCGATTACCGCGCTAATATGGAAGTAGCCGTTTCCGTGCTCGACAAACACGACGACGAGCCTCAGGAACTCAAAGAGGTCTTTACGGGCGAAGACAAGACCATAGAAGAAGTCTGCAAACGCCTCGATATACCCGAGTATAAAACTATAAAAGCCGTGGTTTACGCGGTAAAAGGAGAGCAGGACGAACTCGTAGTTGCTTTCGTCAGAGGAGATCTCGAAGTAAACGAGGCAAAGCTCAAGAAGGTGCTCGGCAAAAACGTCGTTGCTTACGACGGCGGCATAAGCGAAGATATCGTATGCGGCAATATCGGCGCGATAGGTCTTTCGGACAAACTCACCGTAGTATACGACAAGTCGATCGAGGGTACCAACAATATGGTCTGCGGAGCAAATAAGCCCGAATATCATTACGTCGGAGTAAGCCCCGACCGCGATTTCAAGGACGTAAAGTACGTCGACATATCCAAGGTCAAAGCGGGTCAGAGATGCCCCGTATGCGGAGGAGAGCTCAGAGTCGAAAACGGCATAGAGATAGGCAACATCTTCCAGCTCGGCGTCAAGTATACCAAGTCAATGGGCATGACGGTACACGGCAAGGACGGTCAGGCGTTCAATCCTATAATGGGTTGCTACGGCATAGGCGTAGGCAGAGCGATCGCGTCTATTGCGCAGGAATCAAACGACGACAGCGGACTCATACTTCCTATGTCGGTCGCTCCGTGGCAGGTACACGTCTGCGCACTTCGTTACGACGACGAAAAGGTCGCGGCGCAGGCGGACGCTATGTATAAGGACCTTACGGATAACGGTGTCGAAGTTCTCTTCGACGACAGAAACTGCGGCGCGGGCGTCAAGTTTGCGGACGCGGATCTTATGGGTATGCCGATAAGGATAGTCGTTTCTCCCAAGACTCTCGCGGACGGAGAAGTCGAGATATGTATGCGCGAAACAAAGAAAGCCGAGAGAGTCGCGCTCAAGGATTGCACGGCTAAGGTCAAGGCGATCATCGCAGAGGAAATGAAACGCTATAAATAAAATTGCATAGGGGGAAATTATGCAAGAAACACGTAAAGGTAAAATATCTTTAGGTCAGAAGATTGCTTACGGCAACGGAGATATGTCGGTGAACATACTGTTCGCCGCCATTTCTTTTTATCTGCTGTATTTCTTCGTCAACGTCGGAGGTCTTAAAGCAGGTCTTGCGTCGGTAGTGTTTATTATTGCGAGGGCGTGGGACGCTGTCACCGATTACATGATGGGCAGGATAGTTGACAAGACAAAGTTCGGCAAATGGGGCAAGCGCAGAGTGTACATGCTTTTCGGCGCTATACCTTACGGACTCAGCTTTATCCTGCTTTGGCTCGCGCCTTTCGGAGAGAACGCGCAGGTCGCGAAGATGATATACTATACGCTCGTATACATGCTTTACAATACGGCGTGGACCGTGGTGTATATCCCTTACAACGCGCTTACCGCAAATATGACGGACGATTACGACGAGCGCACGTCGATAAGCGGAATAAGAATAGCGATGGCAAACGTCGGCATGCTGCTCGGAGCTGCTGTGTTCGCTTTGCTTGCGGACGGCATGGAGAGCATACTTTACGCCGCGCTCGGATCGCTCAGCAAAGCATACGCCGTTGCGTCGGTCATATTCGGCGTGCTCGCCGCTGTGATATTCTTCGTATGTTCGCTCACCGTAAAGGAGAGAGAAGAAACCGCAAAAGAAAACACGCAGGGATTTTTTACGACGCTCAAGGAGTTTTTCAAGCTTAAAGAGTTCAGAAACGTGATCGCCACCTATCTTCTCAGCATGGTGGGATTCGATATCATAATGAGCGTATTCATGTTCTTCATCAACGATACGATGGGGTTCGGCGGCGGTACGATGAGCATGGTGTTTATCGCGACCCCTCTGATATGCGCGATACTTTCGTCTTTCGTATGGGTAAAGGCGAGCGAAAAATTCAGCAAGCACAAGGTCTACGCCGTGGCGTGCGTATATATGACGCTTGCTTTGTGTCTTGCGCTGTTCGTTCCTGAAAAAGTGGTGTGGAGTACGATAGTTATGTGCGTGCTTGCGGGACTCGGCATGTCTGCGATACAGATATTGCCGTATGCGAGTCTGCCCGACGTCGTAGAGGTGGACGAATACGTCAACGGAGTCAGAAGAGAGGGTGCGTTTTACGGTATAACGCAGTTTATGTACAAGCTTGCGTCGGGCGTAGCCGTCGCCGTGGTTTCGCTGGTGCTCGAACTTTTCGGATACATAGAGAGCACGGACAATACGATAGTGGAGCAGCCCGAGTCTGCGCTCACGGCGATAAGAGTAGTGCTTGCCGTCGTGCCGAGCGTTATATTCCTCATATCGGTAATATTCGCTTTCCGCGCAAATATGAGCAGAGAGCGTTTCGATAATATAAAGAAAGAGCTCGAGGAAAGAAGAAAAGTTGCCGCGGATGTTTCGGAAAGTCAGGAGCAGGTATAAAGCTGAATTGAAAGATTAAAAAAACCGACCCGTAAGGATCGGTTTTTTTATACTTTGTTTATATTATGTAATAGATCGACAAAGCGTACAATACCTGCGCGATGCAGTAGGTAGGCATGACTATGTAAGGCGATATCTTGGGATTTATCTTCAGCGACGGGCAGTAATGAGTAAGTCCGAGGAACACGTCCGAAAAGGCGAAGAGCACGGATGCGGAAAGCACTATCCAGCCTACGGGTCTGTCGTGAGAAGTTATGACGAAACTTATCGCACCGAGTATAACGCCGCTTACGACCGCGAAATATACGAGCATAAGATAGCTCTTGACTTTAGACAGAGTTATCTTGTTAGTCAGTATCAGTGCGAGCAGTACGAGCGGGAGCACGGGCATTGCAATAAGGAGAAAAGGCGTTTCGCTTATCGGGGCGTAAACGAAAAGCAGTACCATATACATTATGTGCCCTACGAAGAATACCGCCGTGCCGAAAGTATTGAAAAATCTGAAATAATCTTCGTTGTCCTTAAAAAATCCGTCGAGGCAGAGAAGTATATCGCCTATCGTGCCGAATATAAGCGCGCACAGTATGAATATGCCGTACTGCGTTGCCTCGGGATTGTTGTATATCGCGTAGACGGCGCAGAACATAAAGCTGACGCTTGCGAGCAGTTTTGCCGCAAATTCCTGCTTGAGCATGCCTTTGGTGTCAAAATACGCTTTGGAAACAGAACTTATTACGCACAGTGCGCCTATCAGATAAAAATATACCATAATTTAATGATAGTCCAACTGTACGACGTTGTCAATACGCATTTTATTTGGCTATGGACGCAAATTTTTCGCTGTTTTTCATTTTTACCGAAAGTCTGTCTTCTGCGGGATCGTAGCAGGCGAGCAGTACACGCTTTACGTCTTCGCCTTTGAGATTTTCAATAAGCCAATTTTCTGATTTTCCAGCCCGTTTCAAAGCGTCTTTGAAGATTATTCCGTCAATGATAAAAGGAAGTATGAGGGTGGCTTTTTTTGCGCTTACTCCGAGTTCGGACGTAGTTGCGGGACGTGCGTCTGAACGGGGCAGTATGCTCAATTCTCCGCTCGTTTCGAATACCGCGTATGCCACGTCGTTCAGATCGAAATAACCTGCCGTGCGGCACATGCCGAGCAGAGCGTTGACGTCGAGTTTACTCTTTTTGAGATTGACATAGTCAATTTCGCCGTCGCTTATAAGCACTATCGGCGAGCCTTTGAAAAGTTTTTTAAGTAACGGGTTTTTGCGCTCCGCAAAGTCGATTATCATACTGAGCGCGAAGAATATGAGTATTGCAATGCAATAGACGTACCACGGTTTGTCGCCGTCGTCGATAGCCCACTCTGCTGAAATAGAGCCGAGAGAAATGCCTACGACGTAGTCGCAGAAAGTCAGTTCCGCTATCTGCTTTTTGCCGAGCAGTTTGGCTATCAGAAACAGGGATACGAAGGCGACGAGGCTGTTTATAATTATCTTGTAAACCATACTATAATAATTGCCTCGACGCGTCGTATTATTCTGTTTGACAAACAAAAAGCGCGGATGTCCGCGCTTTTATATCATTGGGTTTAGGTTGATTGATTATTTTTTAGGGATTATGCCGTACAGATGAGATATATTCATGTCTTGCGGGATATTGCTGCTGTGATTGCCGAGTCCTATAAGCATTCTGTGTACGCCGTGATCGGGAGCGAATCCGATCAGCGTGTCGTGATTTTGCCAACACGTTTTGACTTTTTCGCCGAGTTTGACAAAGGACGAGGCATAGCAGTCGAGTGCGTGGCGCGATCTTGCCGACGTGGGCCAGGTGCGGTGTATAGAGTCGTCGTAGCGCTGGTTGTAGACGCAGAGCAGATCGTATTCGTCTTTATCCATAAGCTCGAGAGCGCGCTCTACCACTTCGTCGTCGTACTTTTCTGAAAAATACGCCATGTCGCGGCCTCTGAATATCTTGTCCATGCTCTGATTTTTAACGCTGACGATACAAGGTTTTTTGCCCGCTCTTATAAATGCGTCGAATATCGAGTCTATAGTGACTACGGGTTTTTCGTATTTCGTTATGCCGTGCTTTTCGGGTGCCGCTCCCGTATACATGCTTGCAAAGCATACGGGGGTCTTGGGCGGAAATACCGTGATAAACCTCTGCCTTACAGGCGCGATCTGCTCGCACAGAGCGAATTTATCCGCGTATTTGTCGTAGATGTAATCCGCTACCGCGTCGGGATTGTACATGAGTATCCTGTCCGTTTTGCTTACGCCGCTCTGAGATATCAGACTCTGTTTCAGCTCGTCGCAGAGCGGAGCGGCGTGCTCGGGAGGCGTTACCCCCGCAAAGTCGCAGAGAGTAGCGCAAAGAGATGTCAGAGGTTGAGTGAAAAATTCTTTATTCATATATTCCTTTTATTCTTTGGTCCTGTATATCCAGTTTGCGAGATTGAACGGTTCCATGAACACTTTGGTGGCGAACATTTTGTCCTGTGCGGCACTTTGCTTGCGTTCTATATCGTAAAGACTGCGTATTCTGAGAGCTTTGTCGAGCTCTTCTTTGTCGTTTGAAGAAACGGGCAGCGTTACCGTGACCTCGGCGCCTGCCGGCATGTCGAAGAAGTTGTCCGAAAATTCTCCGTCAATGCCCTTGAGACTTATCTCTACGCCGCGCGCATAAGCCGATGCCCTGAGTGTTATTTCGTATACGCCGTCCGAGAGAGAAGTCGAATAGGTTATCTTCGGGTCGGTGAGATGACACTTCTTTTCTTTTTCTGCGGTATGACAGCGGGATGCGATAACTTTTCCGTCCTTTGATTTGAGGACGGCGAATACCGCGAGAGATTTGGATCTGCCGTGCTCGCGCGGCTTTATGGTCGCTATCTCCTTGATTTCTCCTGCTTTGAGAGAGATCGGGCGGGTCTGTTCGTAAACGGTTTTTCCGTCAAAACATACGAGTCCGTAGACTACTTCGAAATCTCCGTCCGAAAGGGTATCGTTTATAGCGTATACGGTGCGTTTATCCTTATCCGCAAGTATAACCACGGTGCGAGGCGCGTTGAAACGCTTGGATTCGTAATGCACCGCTTTGGGATTGCCGTAATAGTCGTAACCCGACCAGCTCGTTACACCCCAGCAGTCGTTGAGCTGCCAATACAGAGAACCGTTGCAGCGACCTTTGCGCGTGCGCCAGCTTTCTGTAGCGACTCTCGCGCAGTACGCCTGGCTGAGCTGGGTCATATATACGAGGTCATCCATATTCTTGGGGGACCATAGTCTGTCGACGATGTAGTAAAGAGTTCGGCTGTTTCCGAAAGGAGCCTTCTGATGCGCCTGCATTACGGGATCTTTCATGGAAACGGGCATAGTTCCGCCGTTTATTCGTACGAGCGTGTTCTGATGAGGGAGCGACTGAAGACCGAATTCGCTGCAGAAACGCGGGTTGCGCTTTGTCAGATAGTCGCTCGGGCGCATGCCGTGCCATACCTTCCACAGATGGCAGTCGCCGTAATCGTCCGAGTTGTAATTTTTCATATAGCCGTTGCCGCTCGGGGAGCTCTGATGATAGGGCGTAATGCCGTCGAATTTATTGATCAGAGCGGGCAGATCTTTATAGAAATAGTCGCCTGCCTGAGCGATGATGTCCTGTCTTATCATCCATGCGCCGCTCATCTGTTCGAGCTCGTTGTTGCCGCACCAGAGAGCGAGCGAGGCGTGATGACGTATTCTTCTGACGTTGTCTTCAATTTCGTGAGCTACTTCTTCGATAAAGTCCTTGCGGGTATAAGGATAGGGCGAGCACGCGAACATGCAGTCCTGCCATACGAGTATGCCGAGTTCGTCGCAAATATCGTAAAAGTCGTCGCTTTCGTAATAGCCGCCGCCCCATGCGCGCAGCATGTTCATATTAGCGTTTTTGACCGACGTCAGTATCTTTTCGAGATCGGCGCGCGTAGTGCGGGATATAAAGCTGTCAGAGGGCACCCAATTCGCTCCGCGTGCGAAAATGCCCACACCGTTGAGTACGAATCTGAAGTTTTCCCCGTATTTGTCTTTCGAACGGTCGAGTTCAAGTGTTCTCAGACCGATCCTGTAAGTCTTTGTCTGCGTTCCGAGTACGCACTCGAGTTTATAGAGAGGCTGTTTGCCGAGGTCAGCCGTCCACCAGAGCTCGGGATTTTCTATTTTTATTTTTACCGTTCCCGATCCCGCCGCCGTAATGACGTTGCCGTCGGGACAGGTGAGTTTGTAGCCTACAGTTTCGCCGTTGCCGTCAACGATCTCGGGTGTTATCTCAAGAGTTACGGCACCGCCCGAGTGTATCTGCGTTATCTTCGCTCCGTCGAGCCTTGCGCCGTTATAAGAGCGCAGATATGCGGGTTTCATGATGCCGCAGTGCAGCAGATGCGGAGCCCAGTCCCAGCCGAAGTGATACGCGGGTTTTCTTATATGGCAGCTGCCTGCCTCACCTTCGGTAGTGTTGGGCATAGGCATTGCTTTGTGCCATTGACGTATATAGTCGAGGGGAGAGAAGAATACAACTTTGACGACGTTTTCTCCTTCTTTCAGATGACCCGTTACGTCGTAAACATAAGTACGGTAAGCGTTCTGCGTTTTTCCGACAGGTTCTCCGTTGAGGTAAATTTCAGACAGAGTATCGAGCATTTCGAATACGAGTTCCTGCTTGGCGTTTTTTATAAAATCAGCGTCGACGAAAAATGTCTTCTCGTAGGTCCATATCTTTTCTCCGACCCACTGCACGCTCTTTTCGTAGCATGCAATGAACGGATCGGGGATCGCGCCTGCCGCAAGCAGATCGGTGAAGTTGCAACCGGGGACGTTGCCCGTGAAAATTTCGTTGCTGTCGTTTCTCGAGAGTTTCCACTCTCCGCATAAAGAAATGTAGTTCATAAGCACCTCGTTATTTATTTTAGATTATATCTGAAGATTAGTCAAATATAAATTATATTTCCTGAGGAAATCGGACAAAATAAGGACAAAACGGTTATTTTGCATAAGATGGTATAATGACGGTTTTCAGCTTAAATATAGGCTCGTCATCCTTTTTTATCGCATTTTCTGCCTTAAACGTATTTTTTTGGAAATAGGGTAAAAAATTGTCATGGACGGGCGTGCGCAGTCCACAAAGCATATGCGGCTACATAATATCATTGGAGAGATCATGCAGGAAAAACTCAGCTGGAAAAGCAAAATATCTTTCGGTATAGGCGCGTTCGGCAAAGATATGGTTTATGCCATAGTGTCGACTTTCTTTATGAAATATCTGACCGATTACAGGCTCGCGGACCCTGTGTTCGTCGCGATACTGTTTGCCGCGGCGCGTATATGGGACGCGGTCAACGATACCTTTATGGGCGTAGTCGTGGATAATACGCGTTCAAAGTTCGGCAAGTTCAGACCGTGGATACTCATCGGCACGGTCGTCAATGCCGCAGTACTCATCGCAATGTACGCGGACGTAGATCTTTCGCCCGTAAATTACGCGATATACGTCGGCTTTATGTACGTTCTCTGGGGTATGACGTACACTATCATGGATATTCCTTATTGGAGCATGGTGCCCGCGCTCACAAACGACGAGAACGAGCGCAACCAGATAAGCGCGATACCGCGTTTTTTTGCGAGCATGGCATGGCTTATCGTAGGGTCGGGAGGTCTTTATATCGTCAAGTATTTCGGCGGGGAAGACAAGATAGCGGGCTTTTCGCGTTTCGCGATAGCGGTTGCGGTGATATTCGTCGTATCGTCGCTGATAACCGTTTTCAACGTGAAAGAAAAGTCGGCACCCTTGTCCGCGCTGACGGCTGAAAAAACGAGTGTAAAACAAATGATGAGGGTGCTTTTCAAAAACGATCAGGTACTTGTCGTTTTGCTCATAGCGTTGTTCTTCAACGTCGCTTATCAGCTCTCCAACAGCTTTGCTCTCTATTATTTCGAGTACGTTTGCAACGTAGAAGACGAACTGTTTTCGATATATACCGCAGTTGCGGGATTTGCACAGATGGGCGCGCTTCTTAGTTATCCGTTGCTTGGCAAAAAAATAAACAAAAAGTTGCTATTCATATCTGCATGCGTTTTGCCCGCAGCAGGATTTTTACTGTTGCTCGCGGCAGGGTATTTCGCTCCGACAAACGCGGTATGGGTCGCGTTATCGAGCGTGATAATCAATATCGGCATAGGATTTATGCTTGTAATACTGACCGTGATTTTGTCCGAGGTGGTTGATTACGGAGAGTACAAGATGGGCACGCGTAACGAGAGCATCCTCTTTTCCACTCAGACTTTCGTAGTAAAGCTTGCGGGAGCGTTCAGTGCTTTCGTGTCGGGTATAGGACTCAAGATAATAGGTTACAAAGCCAACGAGGCTCAGAGCGCTACGGCGATAGCAGGCATGAGAATAATCATGATAGCGATACCCGCCGTGCTTATGCTCGCATGCCTGTTAGTGTACTTCAAAGGATACAGACTCGGAGATAAGAATTATCGCCGGATCCTTGCCGAACTTGACAACAGAAAACATGCGTCTGAGTCTGACAATATGGCAGGAACAGACACGGGCAGCGAAAAAGTAGATGACGGCGGTCTGATGTGACATTAACTTTGCATACGGCGAAAAAAGGAGACTTTATGATTAAAGGAGTAGATTATTATCCCGAGCAATGGCCTGAAGAGATGCTTGAAAAGGATCTCGACAGAATAGTAAAGCTCGGTTGCAATACGATAAGGATAGGAGAATTCGGTTGGCACGTTATGGAAAAAGACGAGGGAGAATACGACTTTTCTTTTTTTGACAGAGTAATTGCCGAGGCGAAGAAAAGAGGGCTTTCCGTGATATTCGGCACGCCTACGGCAACGGCTCCCGCTTGGCTTGCAGCAAAATATCCGGAGGTCGCGTCAAAGTTCGAGGACGGCAGAGTCAGAACGTTCGGCGGCAGACATACTTGTTGCTATTCGAGTGAAGTCTATTTCGACAGGTGCAGGCGTATAATCAGAAAACTCGTCGAGCATTACAGGGACGAAAAAGCGATAATAGCGTGGCAGACGGACAACGAGCTCGGACACGAGGGCAGCGACGTGTGTTGGTGCGAGAAGTGCGTAAAGGGTTTCAGAGAGTGGCTAAGAGAAAAGTACGGAGATACTGAAAAACTCAACGAGATTTACGGGACGGCGTTCTGGAGTCAGCAATACAATTCTTTCGAAGAGATAAACGCGCCCAACGCTACGATCACGGTGCACAATCCGTCGCTCAGACTCGATTGGGAGAGGTTCTGCTCGAGCAAGATCGAGAAGTTCGAGTGCATGCAGACGGAAATCATAAAAAGCGTTATTCCGTCCGCGGTCGTCTTTCAAGATTTTTCGGGAGGAGGTCTTTGCAAAAGTCTCGACTACTGCAGGATAGCGGAACTTACCGACAAGGTCGCTTATAACAACTATCCCGTATGGGGCGGGCAGAGAAAACCTCTCGAGCCTCACGAAATCGCTTTCGCTCTCGACTATATAAGAGGGCTTAAAGAGCAGTGTTTCTGGATAACGGAGGCAATAATGGGAGCGCAGGGACATGACGTGACGGGGTATACTCCGCGCCCGGGGCAAGCCAAAATGTGGAGCATACAGGCTGTTGCGAGAGGTTGCGACGGGCTAATGTTTTTCAGGTACCGAGGCGCAATAAAAGGTGCGGAGCAGTATTGCTACGGGGTGCTCGACGCGGACGATAAAGAGGGCAGGAAGTGGCGCGAAGTGAGCGAGCTTTTCGCAAGGCTGACAGCTGTGGAGGACAAGATTTCGGAGCCGCCCGATGCGGAAGTCTGCATGCTGTACGATTTCGATTCGCTCGCAGCTTTCAGGTTGCAGCGTCAGAGCGAAATTTTCGACAGCGAAGAAGAGATGAAAAAGTTGTATGCCGCATTTTACCGCGTCAATGTGCAGGTAGACGTTTTGCCGTGGAACAGATGTTTTGAGAGATACAAGATAGTGCTCGTGCCAAATATGATAATATGCGATCCGAGCCTCAGAGAAAGGCTGAAAACCTTTGTTTCGGCAGGGGGCGTAGTCATAGCGACGTACAGGACGTCTGTCAAGGATAAGGACAACAATCTCGTTTACGGAGAAAAGTTGCCCGTAGGACTTACCGATCTTTTCGGGATAACTGTAGAAGAAATGGAAAGCCTGTGGGAGAAAGATTCCGTCACGCTTAATGGTGAAAGCGGAGCTGCCGCGAAACACGCAAAGTGCGGCGTGTACAGAGAAATGTGTTCTCCGACTACTGCGGAAACGTTATACGGCTACGACGATCCGTTTTATTCGGATTACGCTGCGATAACCAAAAACAGATACGGGAAGGGTATTGCGTTTTACGTCGCTTGTTCTCCGCAAAAAGAGGTGATCGACGAAATCGCGTCCAAGGCAATGGCTTTTGCGGCAGTGACGCCCGTGTATTCTCCCGATGGAGTAGAGATAGTAAGAAGACGCAGCATAGAAGGGGATCTCCGCTTTGTGATCAACCACAATGCAGAGCGGGTATATTATGCCGATCATGCGTTGGAACCTTTCGGATATGTTATAGAAAATATTGAATAAACTACACGGGTACGAAAAAATCTTCATGATGTCTTTGCGTTTTGGCGACGTCGGAAGAGTGAAGATATATTGTGAAAAGAATTGACAACTTTTGCGGGAAAGTATAAAATCATATCGTAATAACGGGGATGAAGTCCTCCCGAGGCTTTTTGCCTGAACCGCGTTCATGCTGATGACTTCTGCTTTTGTACGGGAGTATTGCCGACGACCGTACGGATTGCGGAACCGTCGGCAATTTTTTTTGCGGAGGATAAAAAATGTTTTTGCTTAGTATCGCGCTCATGTTCGTCTTCGGATTGCTGTTTTCTGCCGTATCGGGAAAGATATACCCAAAGCGACTGTACAGGCTGCGATAGGAGGAGTGCCTCTCGCGATGGGACTTGCGTGCGGAGATACCGTTCTTGCGGTTGCGGTTGTCGCAATACTTTTTACCGCGCCTTTAGGAGCTTTCGCCATCGATCTTATCGTAAAAAAGACGTCGCTTTTCAAAAAGGAAAAGACGTCGGAATCTGATACGGGCACAGGTTGCGGAAGTTCGGAAAAGATAAA
Source organism: uncultured Christensenellaceae bacterium (assembly GCA_944383895.1). GTDB lineage: Bacteria > Bacillota > Clostridia > Christensenellales > UBA3700 > Ornithoclostridium. Next base: position 229,016 of record CALWRH010000003.1, read on the forward strand.
AGAAACGTACAACGAGGTTTTGCCCGATTGCGATAACGATTCATATAAGGATATGGAGAAAAACGTTAATAAATAAAAACTGCAACCTCGTATTCTGCTATGATAACACAGGATTTAGCACAACAAACGGTTGTCAAATTAAATAATTAATGTTATTATATCGACGAGGTGGTTATATGAAACAGTGTATTTTGAAAAACAAAATTGTTCTTACGTTATTGATCGTCTGTCTGCTTACCGCGTTTGTAGCGGTTTTAGCGGCTTGCGATACAAATGACAGTCAAGAGGAGACGGGAAAATTGAAATCTGAAATATTTGAAGAAAACTGGATGAGTTATATCTCAGACGACGCGACCATAGGCGAAATAGCGATAGTCGGTTCTCACGATGCCGGAACATACCGCGCAAACGTAGTGTGGGCTACGCAGCACAGCACGATAGAAGATCAGCTTAAAGCAGGTGTCAGATATTTCGATATGCGCGCGACAGTAAATATATATGCCGAAGAGCAGGACTATTATTTTATCCATGCAGACAGCGATATGCCCGCTATCGGTAAATTGTCTTTCGGGCAGATGGTTGAGCCGAGTCTTGCCGCGGTCAATGATTTTGTCAATAAAAACGAGAATGAAATAGTCATACTCGATTTTCAGCATACATGGCTGGACACAGAAGAGGGGCTTATACAGCTCATGAAGAGCACTCTCCCTATGGATAAAGTCCTGACAAAGAGCGATTGCTCTGATCCTTCTGCTATCACGCTCGGAGAGATGAGAGATCTCGGCAAAAATATAATAATACTTTATAAAGACACGACGAGCGACGTGTGCGATGAAAACGATTTCCTTTTTGAGCGCAGTAGGTTTTTGCAGTCCGATTATGTAGGCAACGAGCATAAGGGAGATGCAGAAAGACTCAAGACTCAATGGGAAACGTATTTCAACGACAAGAAGGACGGAGTGATATTTATATTGCAAGGACAGCTCACGGGTTCTCCTCTCAAGGAGAGGGAAGGTCTTATAAGACCCGTACTCGACGCATATCTTAAAGATATCGCTGCAAACGATGTCGAAAAACTTGCAAAAATAAACGTTGTGATGAAAGACTTTGTCGCAGACGACGTTGAAGGCTGCGAGGTTACGTCTTCAGACGCGATATTTACAATCATATCTCTCAACGTTGACAAAGGACTCGTAAAAGCTGATAAACTCGACGCGTTCAAAACCGCATGCGGCTACGGAGCATAATAAAATACAAACGGGAAAATCAGACGAAGATATAAAGCGTTCCAAGTGGCGGAACGCTTTTTTTGTAATTTGAAAACCACGCGATAGTCGCGTGGTTCAATAGAGGCTAAGCCGATGAGTGCTGAAAAAGTCCTCCTGTTGTACAATAAGATTGGACTGCCATCTAATCTTAAATAACAGGAGGACAAAGTCAAATGAATGACATACACAGTTTAGCACACACGAAGTGGAATTGCAAATACCACGTTGTATTTGCACCCAAGTATCGCAGGAAGGTATTCTATGGGCAAAAGAGATTAGAGATAGGTGCAATTCTACGAGAGTTGTGCAAATGGAAAGGAGTAAATATCATCGAAGCAGAGGTATGTATCGACCATATACATATGCTAATAGAAATCCCACCGAAAATGAGCGTAGCGAGTTTTATGGGATTTCTGAAAGGAAAAAGCAGCTTGATGATATACGAAAAATGGGCAAACATGAAATATAAATACAGAAGCAGAGAGTTCTGGTGTAAAGGATACTATGTGGATACGGTAGGAAAAAATAAGGAACGCATAGCAGAATATATCAGGACGCAATTAGAAGAAGATAAAACGGTAGAGCAGTTATGCATAGCAGAAGCTTTCGATCCGTTTGAAACCAAGAAACGCTGAGTAACAATCGCAGGTGGCAGTCTAATATACGTCATTTAGACGTGGCTAGTACCAAAGGGCTATGCCCGATATGTGAAAAACCACCCGTTAGACGGGTGGATGATTATTTCACAGAAATCGAAATTTGATAATATACATTCTTATATGTCTGTCTAAGTCGTATAAAACAATCCGGAAAGGATT
>CALWRH010000004.1 GCA_944383895.1 uncultured Christensenellaceae bacterium
GTATGGGTTCACCTTAATATGGACTCATGCGCTTTTTTTGCCTTAACTTAGAGTGTCCATAAAATTAGGTTGCAACGTTTACGTATGACGGGGCAAAACTGTCTGAAAGCGATTTTAAGAAAAAGCTGAGATGTTGCTTCAAGATGATGTGCCACAGAAAGAAGTGGAAGTATGCCGGAGTTTGGGAAAGGTCTCCGGAAAAGAAAAGACTGCATTTTCACGGTTTGTTCTACATTCCTGAGGGAAGCATGCCGGGCGAACTTATAGTCGTTAAAGACTATTCCCCGATAAAAGATAAAGTGCAGGTCACTACCCAGAATACGTACTTCAACGAACGTTTAGGCAGATCTGATTTTAAGGCTGTTGACAGCAAAACCGATCTTGGCAACGCAATAGCATATTTGGCAAAGTATATGGAAAAGACAGGAGAGAAGATCGTATATTCAAAAGGTCTTCCTCAATTCTTTTACTCTGATATCGAAGATGACGATATTGTCTGCAAAATCGGTGTTGAGGAATCGAAATTATTGCTCTTTGACAACTTCATATGCTGGGACGAGGGCGAGTATATTGGACCAGTAAGCAAGGACGTAATAGAAAAATTGCGCAAAGGCAACTGAAATACAGTAAAAGGATATACGTCAAAAACAAAATGCCGCGAGACGGAAAAGCGGAAGTCGCAAAAAGCGGTTCAGCGTGCGACTCCGCTTCCGTCGCGCTTTGTTTGATTTATCCTGCTGATTTCAGCCTTGCGTGTGCTTGTCGCGGCGGCGCGAAGCGCCGGCGCTCTCGTATCAAGACAAGCACACGCCACGGTTGCATTTAATGTTTTAAGATTGATGGTCGAGAGATTTAATAATAACCGATATATCGGTTATTTTGTTTGAAACATCGTTATTATTGGTTGAAATATCGGTTATGATATGCTATAATGATATAAAAATCCTAAAGGTAAAAGGTATTATGGTATCTTACGTTAAACTATGGAAAAAGTTAATTGATTTAGGAATGAAGAAAAAAGATTTAAAGGAAAAAACTGGAATAGGATCAACGACTTTAACAAAGCTTAATAATAATGAGCTCGTGTCTATGGCGGTTATGATTAAAATTTGCGAAGTTCTTCATTGTAATATCGGAGAGGTAATGGATATAATTTATGAATAATAAAAGATTAAAAGGGATTTCTTTGTTTGCAAGCGCTGGAATTGGTGAAACTTATTTCAAAGACGCTGGAATAGATATTTTAGTTGCAAATGAATTGGTAAAACAAAGAGCAGATTTATATAAAAAAATATCTCCCGAAACCAATGTAATATGCGGCGATATTACTAATGATGAGGTTTTCGAAAGAATAATTGCAGCATCGCCAAAACCTTTGGATTTTATGTTGGCTTCTCCGCCTTGTCAAGGAATGAGCGTTGCGGGCAAAAATAGACGTCAAGACGCTTTAGAAACAGATAAACGCAATTATCTTATTACGTATGTAGTGAAGGCTATCAAGAGATTGACTCCTACTTATATTTTAATTGAAAATGTTCCTACACTGTTAAAAATTCAACTTAATTATTCAGGTCAGTTGCGTACTGTTGTAGAAATTCTGCAATTAGAGTTCGGCGCTCAATATGATATTGATAGTAAAGTAGTCGATTCATCTGATTATGGCGTACCGCAAGTTCGTCTGAGAGCGATAATTAAGATGAATAAAAAAGGTAAAAGATGGGATTGGCCGCAAAAATCCGATCACAAAGTAACCGTTAGAGAAGCTATCGGGGATTTGCCGTCTTTAGAGGCAGGACAAAAATCTGATATAAAGTGGCATTTTGCAAGATCCCATTCAAAGGAAAATATTTTGTGGATGAAACATACTCCAACAGGTCATACAGCTTTTGAAAATCCGATTTATTTTCCGCAGAAAAAAGATGGCACGCCTGTTAAGGGATATCATTCATCTTATAGAAGAATCCGTTGGGATGCGCCTGCTCCTACTATAACGATACGTAATGATTGTATTGCGTCTCAAAGGAATGTTCATCCGGGAAGGCTGTTACCTGACGGAACGTATTCTGATGCCAGAGTTTTAACGCCTTTAGAACTTATGATACTGGATTCATTGCCTGTTGATTGGAATATACCGGATAATACGCCAGAGCTATTAATACGTCAGTGTATTGGTGAATCTATTCCTCCGCTTATGTTAAAAAAGATTGTTCAAGGCATTGATTTAGAGGATGATAATATGAGGAACGACGAAAAAATTAAGGCTATTTCTTTGTTTTCAAGCGCAGGGATAGGAGAACTGTTATTGCATAGCACAAACGTAGAAGTCATTGCTGGCAATGAGCTTTTGCCTAAACGTGCGGAATGTTATAGCCATTTTTACCCGAAAGCCGAAATGGTGTGTGGAGACATTTTAGATGACTCTGTTAAAAATCATATGATCGACATCGTTAAGAAAAATGGAGTAAAGATGTTGTTTGCGACTCCTCCTTGCCAAGGCTTAAGCACGTTAGGGAAAAATAAAATTCAAGCTCATTACGAAAAAGATAAACGAAATTTTTTAATTTTAAGAGCACTTGAAATTATAGACGCTTGTGATTTCGATTATATATTAATTGAAAATGTTCCTACTTTTATTGATATGTATTTCCCTTTTAACGGCGAATATTTGAAGTTGGGAGAAATATTAAACAAGAAATATTCAGAAAAATATGTTGTTGATATTAAAGTATTAAATGCGAAAGATTATGGCGTTTGTCAATCAAGACCGCGCGCAATAGTGAAGCTTTATAAAAAGGGCTTAATTTGGGGATGGCCTGAAGAACAAAAAGAAATTCCTTTGTCGCAGGCTATTGGGGAATTGCCATCTCTTGAAGCTGGACAGGATTCTGGTATTCCATGGCATTATGCAAAGCCTCAAAACGAGCGAGCTGTCCTCGCATTAAGACATACTCCTACTGGCAAAAGCGCGCTCACTAACGAGGTTTACTATCCGAAGAAAGAAGATGGTACTAGAATTAAAGGATTTCATAACACATTTAAGCGTATGACGTGGGATGAGCCTTGTCCTACAAGGACTACGTTCAGTGGAAGTATGAGTTCTCATAATAACGTTCATCCAGGAAGACTTTTACCTGATGGCACATATTCTGACGCGAGAGTTCTTACATTGCTTGAAACGTTTATTGTGTCTTCTATCCCGAAAGATATAGATTTTCCTGAAGGATCCACTGATACGTTTATACGAACGGTAATTGGCGAAGCGATTCCGCCAAAACTTCTGTTTGAAGTGGTTGATAAAATTGGGAGGGAATGAATATGCCGATTACTGTGTCTCGCGATAAATGGATTCTTTATAAGCACACCTGCAGTTATGAAATGATCAAAGCGGTGGCTCTAGATGTGAAAAATAGTTGTAAAACTGACGTTTCGGATTTGGAACGTCATAGAATGCAAGAGCGGCTTGCCGCATTAGATCTGTATAAAACAAGAAATCCTGAGGAACGTCCGCTAGATTCTATTAATCATAGGATTAACACCCTTGAATTTTGGATGTTTGGATATGAGGATAAATCTGGAGGAGATAAAAAGTTTATTTTTAGTCCGCTTGGGAATCTGTTTTTGAAGTATATTTCTGACGAGCAAAAGTTAAGAAAAATTTTTATAGCAATGCTGTTTGCTATACAATTTCAGCATCCGGCGAACGGAACGAGTCGTGAATTTCAATTGTATCCATTCAGATTGATCTTTCAGCTTTTGACAGATGAAAGACTGAACGGGAGACTTTATAATTACGAAGAGGAGCTGATTCTTCCATTTATAAATTCGGTCACGCCAGAAAATTACGAGCAGATAGTGAGCGAAATATTATCCATTAGAGACTTATCTGATATAGAACTCACCAAGAGGTTGAAGTCGGATGAACATACATATGTAAATACTGTGTATGAATGGGAATATTATACTCAGACATTGCTCAGTCAAGTTGGCATAATAAATAAAATAGAGGGAGAAGTGATTTGTAAATTGTTTCATCCTACAAAGACAAATAGCAAAAGTTTACCAACTGGACGAAAGGCTACCAAGGGGTATGTTACTATTTGCTCTGATAGTATTCCGTTTATCAAGGAAATGTTAACGGAATATTCGTGCTTTGCAACCCCTGTTCGCTTGCAGGATCCAGAAAGGTTGACGATCGACTGTATCAAAGAAGTGTATAGCTTCTATCCTCAATTATTGTTGCAAGAGATTGGCGAGTCGGAGGAATTGAGTAAACTTCTTGAATTGCCTAAGCTGATTGAAAAGTATTCCAATAACCCGGAAAATGAGACAGCATACTTATTTGAGGAAGTGCTGGCGGAAGGCTTTAACATGTTTTACAATGTTGAGGCTATTAAACGTGGCGGCGCCGCTCATACGGATATAGAATGTTTGTACATAACGAAAAGGAAAAAATTTGCCGTTGAATCGAAATCTACTGCTAATAAGTTACTTGGAATAAATGCGGGGAGGCTTCGTGAACAAAGAGAAGAAATTGGAGGCGAATATACAATAGTTATTACGTCAAGATATGTTCCTGCGACCAAAAGAGATATTAAAGATTCCCCGATAGTGATTATCTTAGCGAATACGTTTGCCGAATATCTCTATAATCATATATTCCACGACGTTCGTAATTTGGATTATGCCGACTTCGATAACATTATAGTAAATAACTTAGGTAAGGATATAAGCGGATTGATTTCGGATTTGACTCTTGAAAGGTTCGCCGCTAATAGTTGAGTATATGGCTGACATATTTACAACAGAAAAGCGTTCTTTAATAATGAGCGGGGTTCATTCCAAAGGGAATAAGTCTACGGAGTTGAAACTTATACGCTATTTCAAAGAGAACGGCATACATGGCTGGATGCGAGGCTATAAAGTAAAAGGACATCCTGATTTTGTATTTCTTAACAAAAAAATTGCTATCTTTGTAGACGGTTGTTTTTGGCACGGACACGATTGTCGAAATACTCGCCCAGCAGACCATCAAGAATATTGGCAAAAGAAAAGAGAAAGAAATATTCGGCACGATCAAGAGATTACTGCACGATTTGAAGCGCGAGGATGGACCGTGATTAGAATATGGGAATGTGAATTGAAAAAGAAAAATCAAGATTTACTGTTTAAAAAAGTACTTGAAATAGTGAAATCTTGAGAAGGAGATTGAAATGAGTGTTAATGAAATAGAACGAATTCCAATAGTTATGCATCCTAAAGCTTTTTCTGCTTTTGGTGCAGATTTAGTTACTAGCGATGTCGTAGCATTAATTGAACTAGTTAAAAATTCATATGATGCCTTCGCTTACAATGTTGAGGTGATTTTTGATTTAGATTCCTTGGGGAATAAAACTTTAACAATTGTTGATGACGGACTTGGTATGAGCAAAGATATTATTGTAAATGCTTGGGCTGTGATTGCTACCAATAATAAAGTGCGAAATCCCTTTGTCGAAAGAAACGGAAAAGTACGCGCTGTTTCCGGAAACAAAGGGATGGGTCGTTTTTCTGCCGCTAGGTTAGGAACAAAACTAACTATTATAACAAAAACAAAAACAGAAGGATGTTATAAGCTTGAATTAGATTGGGAAGAGTTTAATTCAGCTCGCTCAATTGAGGAGTGTAGCTTCGTTTTAGAGAAAATAAACGAAAACGAAATAGCATATGAAAGCGGAACAAAGCTGATAATATCAAATTTAAGCCACATTTGGGCAGAAGATGAACTAGCTGATTTACAAGAAGAATTATCTAGAATCATTAATCCTTTTACCCCGAAAGATGAATTTAATATTTTATTAAAATATGACGGAGTAGAGAATCCAATAGAGATAACTGTTCCAGATTTTGTAAACAATCCTAAGTATTTGTTTACCGCAAATGTTGATGAGAGGGGAGATGTAGCATGGGAATACTCTTTTTCTCCATTAAAAAAGGGACTTGATTTTAGCAACAAGTCATCAGGTAGTTTAACATGGAATGAAATATTGGAAGATTTAAGCGAAGAACTAAATAAAGATTCTCAAAAAACCTTTAGGGCGCTTTCTGATGTTAAACCTAGTTGCGGTGCTTTTAGTATGGAGATAAGAGTTTGGGATCGCGACGCTGAATCGATTCAAGACATCACCGAACTCTATTCAATGAAGCGCGCATTGTACAAAAACACATTGCGTGCATACAAAGGATTGAGTGTTTACCGTGATGGAGTTCTTGTTTTACCAAAATCCGAATCATCAAGAGATTGGATTGGGCTGGATTTACGCAGAGTCGGTCGTGTTGGCGATCGTATAAGTACAAATCAAATTATAGGTATTGTTAATATATCTTCGAAAACTAATCCAAATATTAAAGATGCTACCGACAGAGAAAAATTGGTTGATACAATCGAATATCTTGAGTTTACCACAATTATCAAATCGGCAATAAAATTGTTGGAAGGATTGAGGAAAAATGACCGCATGGAAACCGAAGCACATTCGGGGGAAGGTTCAAGAACACTGACAGATTTGTTAGCGGGGATAGACTCAACAGGACTTGTTAGTGAAGTTGAAGAAAAAGCAAAAAACGGAGGAACAATAGAAGAATTAGTCCAGATAGTCAAGGATTTTAATACGGATTCACAAGAACGACTTGAAGACTTAAGAGATCGTTTAATATATTATGGACAGGTTGCGTCAGTTGGTTCGATTTCCGGATTTATAATTCATGAAATTCGCGGAAGAATGACATCAGTAAAACGCTATCTTGATGCAAGCAACAAAGAATTTGCTCCATTAAATGCAAAATTGCAACGTTATTATGACTTAGCTGTTACAGCGCATTCTCGTATGATTGATGTATCTAATACGTTTGCGCCTATTTTTGACGCGGGATTAAGGCAACGTAAGAATTATTGCGACTTGCTACAAGAAATCAACAATAGTATAGCTCTTCTTGAAAAGAAAGTTTCAGATAATAATACTCAGATTACAATAGAGTGTAAAGAAAACCTTATAGTTCCAATGCATCGAGGAGAATTGCAAACAGTTTTAATTAACGTGATAGATAATGCAATATATTGGACATCTAAAGAGAACATAAAAGAAGACCGCAAAATATCAATAAAAGTAACAACTGCTGAGAAGAATCGAATTTTTGTCGACATCAGTGATAATGGTCCAGGAATTAATGAAAACGACGCGAACCGAATTTTTTCACCTGGAGTTACGAAAAAGAAATTTGGCGTTGGTATGGGACTAGTAATTGTTACTGAGATATTGAATAAATACGATTCTCAAATATCGGTAGTTATTCCCGGAAGAATAAATGGCGCGACATTTCAAATAAGTTTGCCTTATAAAGGAGCATAATAATGAAAGTACTAATGATTGAAGATAATACTGACGATATTGCTGGTATTATAGATTATTGCGCAGAACAGGGATGGGAACAGGAAAACAAACCTTTTGAAAAAGGATTAGCCTATATCGAAGAATATAATCCGGATATTATCGTTCTTGATTTGCAGGATGAAGCAGATGATTGTTTTCCAGGATCATCTATACTTGATAAAATCTGGAATAAATCTTTTCGACCCGTTTGCGTTTTTTCGGGACAAATTGTTAATGCTTCTGTAGATATAGAAAAATACCCATCTCCTTTAATACGTTTTATAAGCAAGGGCGATGAAGGTCCAGTCAAAGAATATCTGTCTCAAATAGCGCCCTATACTCAAATTATCAAGGAAATGCAGGAAAAGATGCATGAGGCATTTAGAAGATCGTTTGATGTTCTTAAATATGTATTTCAAGATGGAATTCGAGATAAAAATATTATTGCATACCTTTGTAATTGTAGAATGAAAGACAGTTTTTCATATGAGTTGCAAGATTCAACTCTTCCAGCATGGGGACAATACATATATCCCTCATTATCGAAACATATGTTAACTGGCGATGTTGTTTGTTTAGATGATGATTTTAACAATAAAGCGCCGCAAGATAGAACGTATTATGTTATAATAAGCCAATCGTGCGATATCATAACCAAAAGAATTTCCCGAATATTAGCTGTAAAATGTAAAGACAACCAAATATTAAATTCGGCTTTGCAATTACCATCTAAAACTAAAGATGCTAGGGAAAGATTGTCCAAATATCTTAATGCGGGATATGAAAAAAATTTATTTTTTCTTCCGTCTTTTGGTGAAATATTGCCCGATTTGGTTGTTGATATGAAAGACATAATTACAATAGAATTTGATGATCTGGTAAAATATAAAAAAATAATCTCGTTAAGTTCGCCTTATTGCGAACGTCTGGTTTGGGCATATATGCAAAACGCATGTAGACCGGGCGTGCCGTCATTAGACGTGCAAAGATGGGCAGAAAAATTAATACCTAACAAGGGTGATAAGCAAGAATGATAGCGGTCGATTTTTTTTGTGGCGGAGGCGGAATGACTCGAGGCCTTTTGAATGCCGGGATACAAGTATTATGCGGAATAGATTCGAATCCGATGTGCAAGAAAACGTATGAGGAAAATAACCATATAAGATATCTGGAAACAGATATTCTCCAGCTTACCCCAGAAAAGTTGATGGAGGAAGTTCCTCAATTAATTAACAAGGACGAATTGTTATTAGTCGGGTGCGCTCCGTGTCAGCCTTTTAGTGTTTTACGTCACGAAGAATTTGATAAAGACGGTAATCCAATACCTCATAAAGCAGTCAATCTTCTCGTGGAATTTGGTCGGTTTGTAAAAGCATTGCATCCCGCTCACGTTCTAATAGAAAACGTTCCTGGATTAAAAGGGAAAGGTAAAGAGGTATTAGATGAATTTAAGTCAATGCTTAAAGAAGAAGGTTATGCATTTGATGAAAAAATTGTTTATGCGAAGGATTATGGTGTTCCACAGAATAGGCGAAGATATATTTTGATTGCTTCAAGGTTGTTTATTCCTAAATTACCCGCTCCCACGCATGGAAATAAAGCTGGACTTTTGCCATACAGAACAGTACGTGATGCAATCTCGCATTTTCCGTATCTTAATGCAGGCGAAGAAAATATAAACATTCCAAATCATAAATGTGCGAATTTAAAACCAATTTTAATTGAACGTATAAAGGCTACACCGCATGATGGAGGCAGTCGCACAGATTGGCCCGACAATTTAGCCTTAAAATGTCATCAGAATTTCACAGGGCATACGGATGTTTATGGTAGGATGAAATGGGATGAGCCAGCGCCTACACTGACGGTTAAATGCTTTAGCCTATCAAATGGAAGATTTGGACATCCTGAGCAGGATCGTGCTATCTCGTTGAGAGAGGCTGCCGCTTTACAAACGTTTTGTGACGATTATATCTTTTATGGAAGTATGCAAGAAATAGGAAAACAAATAGGCAATGCAGTACCAGTCTTGTTGGCTCAAGTATTAGGTGCATATATTACAAAAGGCATAACAGATTTATAAAATTTTTGCATAAAGCGAAAAACATAATTTAAGTCCAGATTTCGATTATGAAATCTGGACTTTTACTTAATAATCGGATTCGATTATATTTTTATCCGGTATGTAGGTTTTATTTTTTACCCTTATGGCTTTATAATTTATTCCATTGACATTAACTGTGGTATATTGTGGTGTATTCTTTGCATTGGCACGAAGTATGTATTTGTTGAGTTCAAGCTTGTAAAGGGGTATTTCTCCTTCCAAAAATTTATTGCTGTCGCCGACTTCAATTATTTTAAAACCTTTTTGCACAAGATCGGCTGAGAATTGCCAGAGTTTTTCAAACATTCCGTTTGAGTCCATAATGACCGAAAAGTTTTCGGTGGGGTGATATGCTGTAATTCTAAAATAGTTTGCCATTACTTTTTCCTCCTATGCGGCAATTTGTCTTATTTGTTTGTTGGCATAAGGCAGCCATATTTTGTTGACGTAGTGCAGTACGTCTTCGCTTGGTTTATGGTCGTGTTCTCCGTAACATTGCAAGATTTTTCTGTTTTTCAAGGAGTATTCGACCGTAACGAATGGTATATCAGGTTCTTGTTTGTTTCGGATAAAGAAGATTAGCGATTCTTCCCGTACCATACGCTGGTCGTAATTCATTCTGCCTACGCAGTGATGCAACATTTCTCCTTCACGGATAAGGTCGGCAGGGCTGCGGGCGATAATGCAGATAAATGAGCTTCTTTTTGAGTGCTGCAAAGCATTGTACTTGTTTGCAATTTCTGCAAATTTTGTAAAAAGCTCTTTGCGTTTTTCTTCGTCTTCCATAGCCTTTTTTGTAGCGTATTCGTCTATGCGAATATCGTGCCAGCGTTTGAAATCGTGGGGGAAACGGTGCTTATCTTCGCTCATATCAAGTCCGAGATTTTGGCAGGCTTTCAGATAGTCGAGATAAGTGTTCGGGTTGGTCTGTTGTTTTGCTATATAGTCGAAGAACCGCTCTAGGTCTTTGCCTTTGAACAGTTCTTTGATGGGAGTAAGGCTACTGTCGTGGACAAGTCTGAGTTTGGATTCCTTGTATGACTGCAACAGATCAAGTGATTTTTTCGTTTTATATGCCCGAACAATGACGTCGATATAGTAGTGTCTGCTTTGAAGCAACGCTTTATTAGAAATGAGCCATTTGCAGAAGGCTTTATCTGATCCGCAACGCTTTAATATGGTTGTACTCATAGCAATTTTCGTAAAGCCGAGTTTCATCAGCATTTCGAGCTGTGGATATTGCCTATAAACCCGTAAATACTTAAAAATATTGCAGCCCTGATACAGTTTATATGCGCTGTACTTGAACTCCGGTAAGCGGTCTATAAAGTGGGGATTGATAAGCGTAGCATATGGATCGTAATATTTATCGTCTGCCCAACACCAACCACGTTCGTACCAGTTTTCGTATTTTTGCAAGCCTTCTTCGTACCAGCCGAAACGAAAACCCATGCTTGCGCAATAACAGTATTCCATATCTTTTACAAAGCATTTTTTCGAGTTCAGTCCGTGAACGGCAACTTGCTTGCAGTACCATTTTTTGTAGCGATGTTTTACAGCAACGGTTACTTTTATAAGCTCGTTTTTCCAAGTGGTTAAGTAGGCATAGCAGCGAACGTGACCGTTTGGGCTCGGAAAGTTTTTGTTATCCGCTTTTCTAATTTTGTTCAATATGTATTTCGGAATAGGTCTGATGTCTGTCAATTTCATATTTCACCTCACTATAAAACAATCGCCGAGGATGTTCCTCAACTTGCTTATTATTTCGTCCTGCGGTTCAGAGATTATCTCGCCGGTTTCAACGTCGATTATTTCTTGCGGACGACTTAACTTTTCGTCTTCCGCAAGTTCTGCAAGCATTTCGTTTATTTCTTCCTGAGTCGGCGGTTCATCTTCGATTTCTGCTTCTGCGCCTTGGTCTTCTTGCTCGTTTTTGTTCTCTTGTTCTTCCTTTTCCTCAAAATCGAACATAGATATTTGAGCAGAGTTTTTCTTCTGTTGCACTGGTTTTACGACAGGCTTGTCCGTAACCTTAGGCGCAGGCTTGTATTCGCTTCCGTCTTCATTGTACAGTGTGCCTTCTATCGAGTCTTCTTCAAAGTAATGCACAGCCCAGCCGTACACGACTTTATCTTCAACGCATGCCGAATTTGCGCCTTTGGAGGCAAGTTTCCTCGCCTCATCAGATGCGTATTTCATAAAGCCGTCTAATGTCTTTTTGTTTATCAGCGTTTTGCCGTCTTTTTCGATACGGACTCCGTTGTTGATTTTCTCTGCCAGGACTTCGCTTGCGTTCTCTTCGAGATACGCTTTTACGAGTTCCTGTTCCTTTGTTTTAGCTTCAAGATTTAGTTTCATTGTCTGCCTCCTTAAAAGGGTAAGTCTTTGAGAAGTCTTGCCACGGTGTAGTCCAGATTTTCGAGCGTCGTATAGTTGTTGAAACCGCCTCTGTAATCCACTTCGTTTTTCGCCGTACGGACGAGTATGTGACTGTACCACTCATTGGAGAAGTATCTGACGTCGCTGATGGACAGATAAACACACTTGTTTTCCGAGCTTTTGATAAATGCCGAAAAGCAGTAATGGTTTTTGCCTACCTTGACAAGCTCCCAGTGGTTTTCTTTGCACATCGCTTTCAGATAATTTATGTACTTCGTCTGAAAGGATTTGTAATCTTCGCCCGTATAGCATCCGGACGAGAATTCGTAATCAATGTACTTCTTAAGGTCGTTGAGTTTTGCCATATTTCAGTCCTCCTTTATTATGCTGTAAACGTCGTCTGCGTAGTATTCACAAACGTACCAATTATAGAGGGCGTGACACTTCACGCCCATATAGTCCACGATATAATCGTTGTCGCCTACTTTTTCAAGTACGGTAATTTCTGCCATTTTGCCTTCCAGCGAGTGGATATGTGCAGCTGTTTTATACGGTTGCATTTTTGTATTCCTCCAGATATTCTTCATAATTCGTGAAGCTGTGCAGTATTCCTTCTACTTCGCCCATTATTTCTTGCTTTGTTTTTCCTGCGCACGCAAGTATAAGCAAATTCGTATTCGCTCCGAAAAACGTTCTGAACGCATAATCGAGTATAAGAGATATGTCTTTATCTTGATTTTCGCTCGTTCTGTTTATTGCGAATACCGCTGTTAATACCGCTTTGAGTTCTTTTTCTTTCTTCATAAGACCTCCTTAATTTCTATTGAGATAAAGGTATGCACTCCGTAATTCCATGTATCGGTAATCATCCAATAACACTCGGTCTCATCGGTGTCGTTCCTGCGGTCGAGGAAGTCAAATTCGATTTTGTCGTCTTTCGGGACGTCGTTATCCCATTCAATTTCGCCCGCCCAGGAATTTTGCGGATTCATTTCGTCTGCGATCAGTTCCTTGAACTTTTCGTATGCTTTTTCGTATGTACCGCAAACGGTTATCTCCACGTCGTTGCTGTCTTCGGTAGACCAATCAAGTTTTACGAGATATACTTTCATATTTCACCTCACGCGATCCTTCTTATTCCGCCGCCGAAACTCTGTACGGTTACGCTGCCGAATTCGGAGCACCAGTCATCGTCCTTGTTCCAGACGTAAGCAAATGCCGTGTGCTGATTTCCTTCGCTGTATACGAGATCGTCCCATTCCTCGGGATAGTCGGTAACGATAAGGAAAGAGTAAAGCTCTCCGAACTCCGTGTATTCGTGCGTAACGGCATAAACCTTGCATTTATGCTTTTCTTCGATGGCTTTCATCTTTGCGTACACTTCCGGTTCCTGGTCTATCCAGAAACCTCCGAACTGTTCAAAGAAGCATACCTTATCTTCTTCCTCAAAGCCCTTTATGTACGGCTTGTAAATGTCCATCTTTTTCAGGATTTCGATTGCTTTCTCTTTCTTGGTGATTGTTGCTTTCATAATCTTTTCCTCCTTTATTTTCCGATAAAAATAATGCCATCACTGTATTCGTGATAGCCTTCGTATTCTAATTCTTCACCATACCGTTTATAATCGATATAGTCATCCAAATATCCAGGTATTTCATTTCCTTCGTGCAGCAGTTCATACCCCAGATCGTACCAGTCGTATCCGGGATATAGTATTACGTCCGTATCCCAGCTTTCACCGTTTCGCTCTACGAGTTTTTCCCAGTAATCGTAGCCGTTTATTTCGCAATATGCTTGCATGACTTGGTACTTGTAATCATCGTTAAAAACGCCTGAATTCAAGAGTGTTTCAAACAGATTTTTTGGGTTTTCGTAGTCCCAGTTTCCTGAATCCGCAGGGAAATTTTCTATGTCTTGCACAAAAAGTTCTTCGTCTATACCGTTAAGAACAAAGCCTTCTTTTTCAAGTTCTTCTTCTATTTCCGACCAATCTGAATAGTCTGCAAGCGTAAGCCATTTGCTACCCAGTGCTTTTTCGTTGCATTCGTTATAAGACCCCCAGGATCCTATAACGATTTTGATTTCATTTGCTTTATTCATATCTTCCTCCTTAATCTGCGAGTTTGTACCAGATGTAATAGCTGATTTCTATTTCTCGCTTTTCGTATCCGGCATCGTTTTTGGTTTCGAATTCGATTTCGCGGATCTCATAGAAAGTTCCTTTGAATTCATCCGATTCTCCGGGTATCTGATGGCATTGCTTTATACAGTCCTCAAAGACTCTTATATAAGCCTTACCGTTTTTGCTTATCATGGGAACAAGCAAATCTTCATCGGTTATGTAACCCACTCCCGATACTCTGTTTGAGTTTTTACCAGCTTTGGTAACTGAGAAAACCACTTTTTTCATTTTTCTTTACCTCCAGTTTTTTGATCTGCCTTTCGGCAAGAGGCAAGAAGCGCGTATTGATAAAAGATAAAATCTTGCTATTCATACCGTTCATAAGTCAAGGGAAACGGATAAAAAATTGTTTAATAAAACATATAAAAAAACAACCGAGAAGTTATCTTCCCGGTTATGGCAATTTTACCTTATAAACAATTTTTTACGCCTTGGCTTATGAGAAATACGCGCTACGATAGCCTCAACGAAACGGCTTCAAAAAATTGGAGATAATTATTGAACTATGTAATAATTGGATAAAGAAGATGAATAAAAATAGACGGCATAAAAGCCGTCTTATTTTGTGAAAACTCCGGATTTATTGCGTTTTTGCTTAAGATATTTATCTGACAATTTCGGTATGTATCTTGTTGTTTGACATATAAAGCCAGAAATGCCTTTGAAAGTAAAATAACGGAACCGTGGGTTCAAACACGGTTCCGCTTGGCGCAGAGAGAGGGATTCGAACCCTCGGTACGTTTTACCGTACACACGATTTCCAATCGTGCGCCTTAGGCCAGCTCAGCCATCTCTGCACGTTATTATTAAGTTGTTTGCCCTCTCTCAGAGAGAGGAATATTCGCTCAGAAACCTGTTGCGAAAAGCGATAGGGGGTGCGTGCCGCGAAAGCAACCGCTTGCAGCGGATTGCCGAACCCTCGGTACGTTTTACCGTACACACGATTGAGAGTCGCGCCTTAGGCCAGCTCAGCCATCTCTGCACACCTATATTTTATCGCAAAAGCAATATTATCATAAAAACGACGATTTTGCAACGGTTTATAAGCAAATTATTGTGAAATCGTTTTTTATATCATTAATGTCGAGCGGACAGTTGAGCTAAACTGACGGTATATAATGCGTTTGCAGAGAGAATATAAGTAGTTTAGTTTGCGGATAATAAACAAAAAACGGAGGTCTATTATGGACGGACAGAGTTATAAACTTGCTACGAAATGCTCGAAAGGAGTAAAGATGGGCGCGACTGCGCTTGAAAATATGGCACATTTCTGCAAAGACGGAAAGGTGTGCGAAGTAATCAGAGATTATGTTGCGAAACACAAGGAGCTTGCAGATCAGATCGATGCGGTGATTCGCGCGCAGGGAAGAGAGCCCAAAGGGGCTAATAAAATAAGCGAGTGGTTTGCGATAAAGGGCATAGAGTTCAAGTTTGGCGGAAAGCACGACGAAAGCGAGGTCGTAAGATCCGCAGTGTCAAGCGCGGATAAGGCTATCGCAACGCTTGAACGCGACGCAAGGATGTATTCTTTGGCAAAGCCTGAAATATGCGAATTCGTTGTGAGGACCATACAGCTCGAGAGAGAATTCAAAGACGATGTGACAGAGGCTCAGAGTAAAGAATAATAATGCGCGCTAATAGAACGCGCATTGACAATAGCGCGGCAATCCGTTATAATGTTAGTCAGCGACAAAGAGGAGAAGAGTAATGGATTGCGAAGAAAATAAAAAGGAATTTATCACCATTTTCAACAACGCGGTTACACGTCCTGGAGCGGATAAGTTGCTCGAGTGGCTCGGCAAGACGGATTTCTTTTACGCGCCTGCGAGCTCTAAATTTCACAATGCGTTCGAAGGCGGACTTTGCGAGCATAGCATAAACGTGTGCAAAAGGCTCAAAATGCTCGTCGATCAGGAGAAAAAACTGCATGCGGCAAATGATGCGATAACGTCGATAACCGACGAAAACGTCGTTATCTGCGGACTTCTTCACGACGTATGCAAAGCTAATTTTTATAAGGTCGAATACCGCAATCAGAAGAAAAACGACGTGTGGGAGAAAGTACCTTACTTTGCGATAAACGAAGATCTTCCTTACGGACACGGCGAAAAATCCGTCTATATAGTCAACGGGTTCATGCGTCTGACGAGAGAAGAGGCGATGGCTATCAATTGGCACATGGGCGGTTTCGATACGAGAGTAAAGGGCGGAGATTACAGCATATCTAAAGCATACGAAAAATATCCTTTAGCTGTGCTTACTCATATTGCAGACGTAATGGCGTCTTATCTTGACGAAAAGATAGGTCAATAAATTTTACGGAGAAAAGACATGCAGAAAACTGATATAGCTATAATCGGTGCCGGCACGGCGGGTATGAGTGCGGCGATATATGCAAAACGCGCGGGAAAGAACGTTATAATTTTCGAGGGCTACATGCCCGGCGGTCAGATAGTGGTCACTCCCGAAGTGGACAACTATCCCGCTCTCGGCAAAGTCAGCGGATACGATTTTGCAATGGGACTTTACAACCAGGCGACAGAACTCGGTACGGAAATGATAAGCTCAGAGGTCATAAAAGTATCAAGGGCAGAAGGCGGTTTCAACATAGAATACGACGGCGGAGAAGTCTTTTCAAAAGCGCTTATAATCGCCACGGGTGCGAAAAATCGCAAGCTTGACGTTGACGGAGAAGAAAAGTTGACAGGCTACGGCGTATCTTACTGCGCTACGTGCGACGGCGCGTTTTACAGAGGCAAGACGGTTGCGGTAGTCGGCGGAGGCAACACCGCTTTCGAAGATGCAGAAGTGCTCGCGTCCATGTGCGCTAAGGTTTATCTTATACATCGCAGAGAGGGGTTCAGGGCAGAACCCGAAAAGGTAACCAAAGTCAAGAACCTTCCCAACGTGGAGTTTATCCTCAATGCAAAAGTGGTCGCGCTCCTCGGAGGCGACAAGGTCAGCGGAGTAACGCTCGAAGACACCCTGACGGGAGAGAAAAAAGACCTTTCTCTCGACGGAGTATTCGTCGCGGTAGGACAGACCCCGTCTACCGACATATTCGAAGGGCTCGTAAAACGCGATAAAGCGGGATATATAATCGCGGGAGAAGATTGCATCGCGGCAGACGGCGTATTCGTTGCAGGCGATTGCCGTACAAAAAAGGTGAGGCAGCTCGTGACGGCAGCGGCGGACGGCAGCGTAGCGGCTCTTGCGGCGAGCGAGTATTGCAGCGCAGACTGATATATTTTTAATTTCAATGAAAACCAAGACAGATAAAAAAGGAAAGCGCAATTTATTTGCGTATTTCGTTTCGTATTACAAACCGCACAAAGTAACGTTCATGCTGGATATGCTGGCGTCGCTTATCTTTTCGCTATGCGGATTGTTTTATCCTATGCTTACGAGGCAGATGCTCAACGATTTTATACCTAACGGCATGGTTAAAGAGATCGTGTTGTTCGGCATCGGGCTCGTCGGCATATATATCGTCCGTGCGTGCATGAATTTTTACATAAATTACTGCGGTCACGTCATGGGCGTAAAAATGCAGGCGGCGATGAGGAGCGATCTGTTCGATCATTTGCAGAAACTCCCGTATTCTTATTATGACAATCACGAAACGGGTCAGCTCATGGCGCGTATGACCAACGATCTTTTCAGCGTTTCGGAGCTTGCGCATCACGGCCCCGAAAATCTGTTCATATCGTCTTTCATGATAGTCGGGTCTTTTGTATATCTGTGTACGATCAATTGGCTCCTTGCGCTTATCGTGTTCGCGTTTCTTCCCGTTATAATCCTCGTTTCGATCAAGGCTCAGAACGACATGAACAACGCGTTTACAAAAAGTCGCGAAGAAACGGGCAACATAAACGCCACGCTCGAGAACAGTATATCGGGTATACGCGTGACAAAGGCGTATGCCAATGACGTATACGAACAGGATAAGTTTGAAAAGAACAACGACGCGTATGTGTTCTGGAGATCCAAGGCATACAAGGCGATGGGCAGATTTTCTGCAAGCATGAGCTTTACGACGCAGGTCTGCAACGCGGTCGTACTTATTGCGGGCGGTCTGTTCTGTATCAAAGGAAAGATAGATTACGGCGACATCGTCGCGTTCATGTTGTCGATCTCGCTGTTTATATCTCCCGTCGAAAATCTTCTGATGTTCTCCGAACAGTTGCAGGACGGCGTTACCGGATTCAAACGTTTCGTCGAGATCATGGACGCGAAAGCGGAAGAAGACAGCCCTGATGCAAAGGATATAGAAAGGCCTGCGGGACACGTCAGATTCGAAAACGTCGGTTTTTCTTATGACGGAAAAGCCGAGGTCCTCAAAGATATAAATATCGATATACCTGCGGGCAAGATATACGCTTTCGTAGGCGCGAGCGGCGGCGGCAAGACTACGCTCTGTCATCTGATCCCCAAGTTTTACAAGCTGGAAAAAGGCATGATATATATCGACGACATGCCGATAAGCGAAATTTCCAACAAGTCGCTGAGAAAGAATATAGGTATCGTTCAGCAGGACGTGTTTCTCTTTACGGGCACGTTCAAGGAGAATATCGCATACGGCGAAACGGACGCGACAGACGAGGAGATAATTACCGCCGCAAAGAGAGCGAATATACACGACTATATCGCGGGTCTTTCCGACGGTTACGATACGCAGATAGGAGAGCGCGGCATAAAGCTTTCGGGCGGGCAGAAGCAAAGACTCAGTATAGCAAGAGTATTTCTCAAAAATCCGTCCATCCTGATACTCGACGAAGCTACGAGCGCGCTGGACAACGCTACCGAAGTCGCGGTGCAGAAGGCACTGTTCGATCTTTGCAAGGGAAGGACGACGCTTATCGTCGCGCACAGGCTGAGCACGATAAAAAACGCGGACGAAATAATCGTGGTCGAAGAGGGCAGGATAAAAGAACGCGGAACTCACAAAGAGCTGCTCGAAAAGGGCGGAGCTTACAAACAGCTTTACGAAGCGCAATATAAAGAATACGACGAGGGGGAAAGTCCTGATGAAAAAGCTTAAAATAGTCATACTTGACGGAGAGTGTGCAAATCCGGGAGATCTGTCGTGGGCAGAATTCGAAACGCTGGGAGAAGTGCAGGTATATCCTCACACCGAAGACGGCGAAGTGGTCGAGCGTGCCAAAGACGCAGACATAATATTGGACAACAAGGTCAATATTACCGCGGATACGATAAAGAACCTGCCTGATCTGAAATATATAGGATTGCTATCTACGGGGTATAACGTCGTAGACGTGGCAGCGGCGAAGAAAAGAGGAATACCCGTATGCAACGTGCCCGCGTATTCGACCGTAAGCGTTGCGCAGCATACGATAATGCTCATCACCGCGCTGGCGGCAAAGCTTTTCGCGCATGCAAACAGCGTGAGCCAAGGCGAGTGGGGAGAGTGCAGAAATTTTTGTCTTTACAAAGGCGAAGTGACTGAGCTGCACTCAAAAACCCTCGGTATAATCGGATATGGCAGCATAGGCAGAGCCGTTGCAAAAATTGCTCTTGCGATGGGGATGAAAGTGGTTGCATGCAGAAGACACTCTTACTCTACGGACAAATCGGTCAAGCTTGTTGAAAATATTGACGAATTGCTCAAGGTGTCAGACGTGATAACGCTGCACTGCGATCTCAATGCAGGCAATGCGGGGCTTGTAAACGACGAATTTTTGTCAAAGGTCAAGAAAGGAGCGATACTCGTGAACACTGCGCGCGGAGGACTTGTCGACGAGTCTGCCGTAAGGCGCGCTCTCGATGAAGGAACGCTGTCTGGTTACGGCGCGGACGTGCTTGCCGAAGAACCTCCGAAAAACGGCAGCCCGCTTTTCGGCGCGGACAACTGCATTATAACGCCGCACGTCGCATGGGCGAGCAGGGATGCAAGGGAAAGACTGCTCAAAGCTGCAAAGAAAAATATAGACGCTTTTATAGAAGGCAATCCGATAAACATCGTATATTGACACAGTCATATTTATGGTACAGATAACAAAGAAAAACGCGCCTAAACGGCGCGTTTTTTGACGTTTGATTCAGGTCAGGGCAGAGCGATCTCCGTTACGTCGTCGGGTACGAACATATCGAGCTCTTCGTGCATGTCTGCATCGGTAATTTTTTCGGCAGGCATTTTATAATATGTAGCTGTACCTTCTGCAAGGACGTTGCCCTGCATATCTTTTATGCAGGCGTTGCCGGTATAAGCTCTCGAGCCGTTTTTCACCACAGTGCCCATGCCGATGAGCTGAGTGTCGTAGGGTACGGGTTTGCGGAATTTGACGTTTATGTCGAGAGTGACGGCAAGTATTGTCGGATCTGTGACCCAGATGACTCTGCCTATCAGCTCGTCGAGCATACAGGTTATCATGCCGCCGTGAACTCTGCCGGGATAGCTCTGATGTTCGGAAGAATAAGAGAACAGAGTAACGACGCTGCCGTCTTCCATTTCGTAAAAAGGAGCTTTTACGCCTGCGGGATTGCACATGCCGCATATAATGCAGTTTTTGCTGTTGGTTTGTTTTTTTACAACTTTCATCGTATCACCTCGTAGTTTTCAGATATATTTTAGCACCGCATAAGCATTAAGTAAACGGATTGAAGAAAAATGAGTTGTAAATCTCACGAATAAGCATATGATTCGGAAATTACGACAATCGGATACGGCTTGAAGTCTGCACATGATCGGACGGGGCGACGTGGCAGTTTTTTATAGCGTTGACAAATATAATAAAAAAGAGTATACTTATCTAAAACGTGCGATAAGTATTGAGTTATAAGGAGTTTTTATGAACGCTTTGCAGAAAATATGGTGCAGGACCTATCAGACCGTAATGAAGGCGGCAACACCGCTTTTGCCGTGGAGAGAGCCCGAACTTCTCGAGTTCGAAAACGGCACGCGCGGACTCGGCGCTTTCGTCAGGAACAAGGGCTATGCCAAAATGCTGGTCGTGACCGGTCCCAACGTATATAAAAAAGGGCTCGCAGACGAGCTTATCAGGGGACTTGATGAAAACGGCGTGAAATACGCTCTTTTCAACAGAGTAGTCAACAATCCCACGATAGACAATATAGAAGAGGCCTACGCTCTTTACAAGGCTGAAGGTTGCGACTCCATCGTAGCTCTCGGCGGAGGTTCTCCTATGGATCTCGCCAAGGTCGTAGGCGCAAGAGCCGCAAAACCCAATAAATCGGTGAAGAAGATGAAGGGACTGCTCAAGATAATGAAGAGGATCCCCGATCTTTACGCGATACCGACCACCGCGGGCAGCGGCAGCGAAACCACGATCGCCGCAGTCGTAAGCGATTCCAAGACTCACGAAAAATATCCTATAAACGATCTCAGCCTTATCCCGAGATACGCGATACTCGACCCGAAACTCACGGCGGCATTGCCTCCGTCGACCACCGCAACTACGGGCATGGACGCTTTGACGCACGCGGTAGAAGCGTACATAGGCAGGAGCAATACCAAGAAGACGAAAGAGAGCGCAGAAAAAGCGGTAAAACTCATATTCGACAATCTGCTCAAGGCATATGAACACGGCGACGACATAGAGGCTCGTCGCAATATGCAGAGGGCGTCTTATTATGCTGGAGTAGCGTTTACCCGCGCATACGTCGGTTACGTTCATGCTCTGGCGCACGCGCTGGGAGGATTTTACGGCACTCCGCACGGACTTGCCAACAGCGTATTGCTGCCCGTTGTTCTCGAGTATTACGGAGAGAGCGCGCACAAGCCGCTTGCCCGCCTTGCGGAGATAACGGGAATATGCACCGATAAAGACGACGATGCGGCAAAGGCGACGAAGTTTATAGACAGAATTAAAGAGATGAACGCGCTTATGGACATACCTTCTAACATAGACGGAATAAAGCCCGAAGACGTGCCCGAAATGGCTAAGCGCGCGGCAGCGGAAGGCAATCCTCTGTATCCCGTACCCAGACTTCTCGGAGAGGACGAACTCGCGAAGATATACGGGTTGATAATGTAATGAAGGCTCTTATAGTTGGCGCGGCAGACGATTTCTGCGCGGACATGCTTATAAAAAACGACGGAGATCTGCTTATAGCGGCTGACGGCGGTTATGCAAAGATCGCGGACAAAACGATTATCGATCTCGTAGTCGGAGATTTCGATTCTCTCGGCTATTGTCCAGACGCGAAAAAAGTGATCAGACTAAAGCCCGAAAAAGACGAAACGGACACGGATTGCGCGGCGGAATACGCTGCGGAACACGGCGCGGACGAGATCGTGTTTTATGCTTGTCTGGGCGGCAGACCCGATCATGCACTTGCAAATCTGCAGCTCGGTACGAGGCTTGCAAAGCGCGGTAAAAAAGTCAGGTTCGAGAGCACGGGCTATACAGTATACTTTATTAAAGACGGCTGTTTGCGTTTGCCTGCGAAGAGTAGAGGACGGATTTCTGTTTTCAGCCCCGACGTTACGCGCGGAGTCACTATAAAAGGATTGAAATACGAAATAACGGATAAAATGCTGACAAACGTGTTTGCGCTCGGCGTGAGCAACGAGTTTGTCGGCAAAGACGCGGAGATATCCGCAAAAGACGGAGTACTGATAATATTTGTTTATGAAGAAGATAATAATATTCGATCTTGACGGGACGCTGCTCAATTCGCTCAAAGACCTTTGGGCGGCGGTGAACGGCGCGCTCTGGAGCGTGGGATTGCCTTGCCGCAGCGAAGAAGAAGTAAGACAGTTCGTCGGCGACGGAGTGGATATGCTGATAAGACGCGCGATAGGTGACGAACAGAATAAATTCGACGATTGCAAGGCAGCGTTCAAGAAACTCTATGACAAGGACATGCAGAACCAGACGAGGCCTTACGACGGGGTAAACAAGATGCTTGCCGATCTGAAGGCAAAAGGACTTGAGATCGCGGTATTGTCCAATAAATACGACAGCGCGGTGAAAGCGCTCTGCGATTATTATTTCAAAGATAAGATAAGTTATGCCGTAGGTCAAAAGGACGGCGTTAAGGTCAAGCCCGATCCCGCTGCGCTGAAAGAACTGCTTGAAAACGCCGGATATACTTCTGACGAGGCATTGTATTGCGGAGACGGAGAGGCGGACGTACTTTGCGCGAAAGCGGCGGGGGTGGATTTTATCGCTGCGGCATGGGGGTTCAGACACTACAGCGTGCTTGAAAAGGCAGGCGCGAAAGTATTTGCGGGCATGCCTGCCGACGTCGCTGCGATAGTCGATACGTTTATGTGAAAAAGCCGCTCAAGGCGGTGAGATATAAGAGGAGAATTGTTATGAAAAAAGCGAAATACGGCAGCGGATTCAAGCTGTTCGACTACTACAAGACTGTAGCTCGCGTCGGCGGAGTTTTTTCCGCTTTATCGCTTTCTGCGATGATCTATGTTATCTATTACATGTTCTACAACTACATGTACGGAGAACTCAAAGAAGAGCTTACGACTAATTCGGCTCTCAAATATTCTTTGATAGCCGTCGGCATAGTACTTGCTATAATGGTCGTGGTGTTCGTTGCGTTGAAGATAGCGTCAAAAAGGACGAGCGCGCTCGACGTCGCTCTTATAGTCGTCGGAATCGCGGATATCGTGATCATGGTCAAGAAGTTCTCGATCGACGCGAATATAAGAAACGCACAGGAAGTGCTCGTGTATGCGATACCGCTTGCATGCACTGTTATCGTGAGTATAGTCAGATGGATAGTTTTCTCTCCGAGAAACAACAAACTCATATCCACTCACGGAGAAAAGAGCAACAGCAATTTCAAAGATTATTACATATCCCTGTTCAAGAAACCTTCGACCTGGTTTATGATCGTCATGGCGCTCGTGATCGCGCTCATGTTTGTACTCGCGCAGGCTGAAGGCTGGCTCAACGTTTTCGATCTCAACGAATATTCCAAAACCGAGATGATAAGAAACTGCGCCGTCATGGGCGGTATCGCAGGAGTTCTGTTTATCATCGGACTTGTTATAAGACTGTACAACAAGACGATGAACTTTATGGACGCGTATTCCTTCGCGCTCGTTCCCGCAGGCATCGTAATGATCATAAGTTATATAATCGTGCAGCATACGGCTACGCTTATACTCGCGCTCGGTGCGATAGTGATTTCCTCAGCGTTGCAGATATTGTACGCTAAGACTTCTTATCTCACGGACAGCATAGTATGCGACGAAGAAGAAAAATTTGTAGAAGAACCCGAGAGCGAAAGCAAGGCTGAAGAACCTTGCTGCGTGGCTGAAGAAAGCAAAGGCGAGGTGTTCGGCGCAGTTGCGGCCGTCACCGAAGAACACGAAGATTACGGCGCGACGCTCGAGGCCGTGCAGAAGACTCTCGACAGAATTTACAGACAGAACGAAGAACTCGAGGAAAGGCTGGCAAAAGCCGAAGTGGCGATAAGATCGCTCGAAGACAAAAACGCACAACTCGAAAAAGAAGTATCGGGACTGAGATCGTCCAACCGTTTCGTTTTGCTCGATATAGAAAAGCTCATGTCGAGGCTGTCTTATCTCGAAACCAAGACAGGCAAACCTCAGCCTGCGGTAGTCGTAAAAACCGATGCGGGCGAGAACGCGTTCGTGATGAGAGCGATAGAGAATATCCTTTCCAGACTTACTTACGCAGAAAGCCTTGTCAGAGGAACTGACGAAGCTGTCGAGTATAGCACGGAGCCTTGCGAGGCAGCGGACGATTATCCGTTTATAATGCTTACGCTTGAGAAACTGCTTTCGAGGCTGACCTATGCGGAAAGTCTGCTTGCAAAGGGCGTAACCGTTATTGAACAAGAGGAGGAGATCGGGGAGCAGCCTGAAGAAGAGGTTGCAGAAGAATCCGAAGAGCCCGAGGAGCAGCCCGAAGAAGTCTTGGAAGACGAAGAAACGGAAGAAGACGAGGACGAAGAAAGTCAGGATGAAGAAAGCGCAGAACCTGCAGAAGAGGGCGAAATAACGTGGGAAGAGGTCGCGTCCAATAAACGCCGCGCTAAACCCAGATTCACCTTTGATATGAAACTGCGTATCGCAAGCGACGACGTGAAGAAGTTCTACAGCGATATCAAGAACGCTTTACTGTCTTACGGCATGCACGCAAGGATGTCGCGCCATAAAGAAAACTTCAACAAGGGAAGAAACAATATCGCGCGTATGGCGATAAACGGCAAGACGCTCAAAGTATATCTCGCGATAGATCCTAATGAGATCGATCCCAAGTATTATCACCACCGCGACGTCAGCGACAAGAAAGGTGTGGCGGAACTGCCCACGATGATCAACGTGCGCTCTAAAGTCGCTGTCAAAAAGGTAAAGATGCTTATCGACAGGATCGCGGAAGAGCTCGTTATCTTCCCCAAGAAATACACTCCGAAGGATTTTGCAGAAGATCTGACTCTTGACGGATATTCTACGGTAGAGCGCAAAGGATACGGCTATCTCGTAAATAAAGACGGAGTGGCAAAGAAAGAAGACGTTGACGCTATCCCTGACGATTTTGCGACAAATGCGGTCGAATATATATACGCACCGCAGAAGGCAAGCCGTTTCATAAAAGCGGAGCTGTCGCTGAAAGAGCTTGAAAGCAATTTCAAGGACGGCGACGTCGTTGACATAGAAAAGGTCAGAGATAAAGGACTCTGCGCGGTAAACGCAAATTATCTGTCGGTTACTGACAGCAATACGCTCAAAAAGAAATTCCGCGTCTATGCAGACGAATACACCGTTGCAGCGGCAAAGATGATCTGCGTAGCGGGCGGAGAAGCTTATATGATTATTCAACCCGAAGCATAACGGGATATAAGGGCCTGCCGTAAGACGGGTCCTTATGCCTTCAGCATAGGGCAGGAGGGAAAATGGCTGACAAATTAAAATTGATACCTTACCCGTCAAAAGTCGAGTTCAAAGACGGCATTGCGGATTGCAGCTCCGTAAAGCTTTGCAACGACGCTGTCGTGAACGGCTTTGACGTGAAGGATTTTCTCGTAAAATACGGAGTTAAGACGGAAGACGACGGACTTCCCGTTACGTTTGAACTAAGCGACGTTTCTGTAAAGGAGAAAGAGGGGTACAGACTCGATATCTGCAATGATAAAATCGGGATAGAGGCATGCGCGCCTTGCGGACTTCTGTACGCTTTCGTAACGCTCGTGCAGCTGATAAACAACTATTCCGGCAGGATACCGTGTTGCCGTATAGATGACGCTCCCGAGATATCTTACCGCGGTTTCATGCTCGATTCGGGCAGATATTTCTTTACGAAACAAGACGTTCTGAAGATAATAGATCTCTGTTTTCTCAATAAGATAAACGTATTCCATTGGCATCTTACAGAAGATCAGGGGTGGCGTATCCAGATCGACAAATATCCGCTCCTTACCGAAAAGGGCAGCGTCAGATCGCATACCAATTTCGGGTTCAGACCTCACGGCGGATATTATACAAAACAGGATGTAAAGGATATAATCGGGTATTGCCGTGCGAGAAATATCGAAGTGATACCCGAATTCGATATCCCCGGTCACTCTCAGGCGGCACTCGCGTGCTATCCGTGGCTGGGATGCTTTGACAGAAAGCTGGAAGTCGCCACGCACTCGGGCGTTAAACACGATATCCTGTGTGCGGGCAAGGAAAGCACCTACCGTTTCGTATTCGACGTGATAGACGAGATAGCTGAGATGTTCAAGGATTCACGCTATATCCATCTCGGGGGCGACGAGGCGGTAAAGACGCGCTGGAAGATATGCCCTCACTGTCAGAAAAAGATGAAGGAACTCGGCATTGAAAAAGAAGACGCGTTGCAGGCTTACTTTATGGAAAGGGTCGCAGGTTACGTCGCGGACAAAGGTTTTACTCCGATAATGTGGAACGAAACCGATCTGTCCTTGCCCTGTCACGATAAGATGGTATGGCAGCTCTGGACAACGGGAAACGGAGTCGTAAAGACAGAAGACATAGTATCTGCCGCATGCTCGAGAGGCGGTATAATAAACAGCGACAGTGCCTACGTTTATGTGGATCTGCCGTATGCTGATATAAATCTCGAAAAGAGTTATGCCTTCAAGCCCGTGCCCGAAGGAGCGGGAGATAAATTCATAGGCGCAGAGATCGCGCTGTGGAGCGAATACGTTCCCGATTTCGCAACCGCGTGCAGACGCATGCTTCCGAGGGCTTTGGCGATAGCGGAGGCAATGTGGGGCAAGCACGGAGAGGATTTTGACGGTTTCTGCAAAAGGCTTGACGCTACGCAAGAATTTTTAGAGAGGGCAGGTTATAAAGGCGTATCGGGAAAGACAGCCATGCCCGGCAAAGTCAGAGCTTTCTTTCAGAAGATGTGGTTCGAGCGCAGACAGTTGCATTGGCAGGGACTGCACAATCTTATAGACAACGCTGTCGTGAAAATAAAATATTCGTCCGAGAGGTGAAACATGTTAGGTCAACCCATACTCAAATTCGCGTTCAGGTGCGGTGACGATATCCTGACTGCAAACGGCTCGAGAGACGAGGTGGAATTTACTTGCGAGTATTCGGAAAAAGGTTACAAACTGTGGGTGCTCGCGCATAAAGACGTCACTCCGCTGATATGCGAGCTCAGATATTCTTATCCGTATCCCGCAGGCGCAAAAGTGTTCGGCGGAGGTTTTCAGTCGTGGACGCATACGAGAGAATACGGAGAAAACGACGTCCAGAAAGGTCTGCGTCTGCCTGTGCGCTACGGGGCGGCGAGAAAATTCGCAGCGGCGTTCGGCGATTACGATTTTGCGAAATACAGTCGCAAAGCAGGGGATTGCCACTCTTTTTATTACACCTACATAAGGGACGACAACGAATTTACTTTTGTCGGAAGTCTTGACGAAAGTCAGGGCTATACCGTGTTTTACCACAGCAGGGACAGAAAGGAAATAAAGGTTGTGAAAGACCTCGAAGGTCTGACTCTGCGCGCGGGAGAGAGATACAAGCTTTACGATCTCTATTTTGACAAGGGTACTCAGGACGAAGTTTTCGACGCATATTTTTCTATGCTCGGTACAGATAAGCCGCGAGAGAAAAAGCTGTGCGGATATACGAGCTGGTACAATCTTTTCGGCAAAATAGACGAGGTCAGCATAATGAGAGATCTCGAGGGACTAAAAAAAGCCGACGTCGGAGCAACGATATTTCAGATAGACGACGGATATCAGGCGGCAGTAGGGGATTGGCTCGAAACAGACTCCGAAAAGTTTCCTTCGGGCATGAAAAAGCTGTGCGAAGAAATACATGCGCGCGGTTTCAAGGCAGGGCTCTGGCTTGCGCCTTATCTTTGCGCGAGGAACAGCCGCGTTGCTAAAGAACATCCCGACTGGCTCGTCAAAAATGACGGAAAACCCGTCATAGGCAACATCGGTTGGGGAGGCGCGTACGTGCTCGACTCTACCAACGGAGAAGTAAAGGAGTACCTCAAAAAAGTGTTCGATACCGTGCTCGGGGATTGGGGGTACGATATGGTAAAACTCGACTTCCTCTATGCCGCGGCGATGTATCCCAAGTGCGGAAAAACAAGAGGAGAGCTCATGATTGACGCAATGAAGTTTTTGCGTGCCCGTGTAGGAAAAAAGTGGTTACTCGGTTGCGGTGTGCCGCTTTTCCCCGCGTTCGGGACGTGCGATTTCTGCAGAGTAGGCAGCGATGTGGATCTGAGTTTTAACGAGAGGGTATTCTCGAAACTCACCAACAACGAAATAGTTTCGACATACAACGCGATCACTTCTTCTGTGTTCAGACATCATCTCAACGGCAGAGCTTTCACATGCGACCCCGACGTATTTTTCTTGAGAAAAGACAATATAAAGTTCAGCGACGCGCAGAAGAAATTGCTTGCCAAAGTCAATTCTCTCGTAGGCGGAGTGCTTTTCGTTTCGGACAACGCAGGCGATTACGGAGAGGAAGAAAAGCGCATCATGAAGGAGAGTTTTTCGCGTGATGCAACGGTAAAAGACGTGCGTTATTTGTCCAAAAACGTGATACAGATAAGCTATACCGAGAAAGGAAAAGACGAAAAACTCTGTTTCAATATAAGAAACGGCAGGACAGTTTAGTGCTGAAACGGGCATAAATATACATTTCTGCCCGTTTATGTATTTTTTAATATTGAATATGCGATTATTTGCACGACGCGTCGTGCGTATGTTATTATAATGAAGATATGAAAGAAATAAGACTTCTTAAAAAACTCGAGCGTGCGCGCAACAAGAAAAAGCACGACAGTCATAAACTGAAAAACGCAGAAAAGTTTTTCCCGACCACAGATACGGGGCTTACTGCGGAACAGGTTGAGATACGCGTCAGAGACGGTCTTATAAACAAAAAGACCGACAATTCGAGCAAATCATACTTCAGAATAGTTTTCGAAAACATTTTCAATTTCTGCAATACGGTTACGATACTTCTCGTAATATTGTTGCTCGCGATAGGCGCATGGGATTATACGCTGTCATCGAGCATCATTTTCATCAACATAGCCATCGGTATAATTCAGGAAATAAAAGCCAAATGGACGGTGCAGAAACTGTCCCTTGTCGCTCAGTCCAAGTGCGACGTGGTTCGCGACGGCAAGCGCGTGAATATCAACACAGCGGATCTCGTGCTCGAAGACGTATTCTATATACACGCGGGAGCGCAGGTCCCCGTCGACGCGGTAGTTCAGAGCGGTTACATAGAGGTCGACGAATCTATCATAAGCGGAGAATCCCGTCCCGTGCGCAAAGAAGCGGGCGCAAATATCCTTGCAGGCAGCAACGTGCACGAGGGCGAGGCGTGTTGCATAGCGACGCGCGTAGGAAGGGACAGATATATCGAAGGCGTTTCCAAGGTAGCGAAACGCGTCAGCAAGCCCAAAAGCCGTATATTCTCGGTGCTCGATTCCCTTATCAAGGGCATAACCGTAGTGCTTGTGATACTTGCGGGATTTTTGCTTGCCGCTGACAGAATAACGGTCGGCGGAGCGTGGAAAGATACCGTGATCACGGTTTCGAGCAGCGTGCTGGGCATGATACCTATAGGCATGTTCCTGCTGACTTCTACCGCGCTTGCGGCAAGCGTGCTCAAGCTTTCTAAAAAGCATGCGCTCGCACAGGATCTGTCGGGTATAGAAATGCTTGCGCTCACCGATACGCTGCTCCTCGACAAGACGGGCACTATCACGGACGGAAAGCTCGAACTCGTTGAAACCGTAAAGGTCGGGGATATAGAGAGCCCCGTAGACTTGCTCAATACGATAATGAGTGCGACACACGACAGCAAATCCACTGCGCTCGCTCTTTTGCAGGGAGTGGGAGAAGGCGAGATAATGCCGGTAAGCGACGTGATGAGTTTCAACAGCGCGCGCAAGTACAGTGCGGTTACGCTCGAAGGCGGCGCGACTTACGTTCTCGGCGCGCCCGATTTCGTAGGAGTGCTCGAGGGCAAAGTCAAAGAGGCTGTCAGCAACAATTCCTCAAAGGGAAGAAGAAGTATTCTCTTATCGCGTTTTGACGGATCGATAGCTGATATTGACAAGACGAAGACGGTGCCGTGTTTCGTATTCGCGCTCGAGGACACGTTGCGCTCTAATATCCGTAAGACGCTCGACTGGTTTTACGAAAACGACGTAGACATAAAGATAATTTCGGGCGACGATCCCGTAACGGTTGCAAATATTGCAGGCAAGGCGGGGCTTAAGAATTGCGATCACAGCGTCAACTGCGCAGAGCTTGACGAAGAAAGTCTGAGAGCGGTCGCTGCTGATACGGCGGTATTCGGCAGAGTTTCGCCCGAGCAGAAGGCGACGATCGTAAAACAACTTCAGAGCGAAGGCAGGACCGTAGGTATGATAGGCGACGGCGTCAACGACGTTCAGGCGCTCAAAGAGGCGGACTGCTCGATATCTTTCGCAAGCGCAAACGACGTGGCGAGAAATATTTCGAGAATTATCCTTATGGACAACGATTTCGCGTCCATGCCCGATATAGTCAAAGAGGGCAGACAGGTCATAGGCAATATAGAAAAGGTTTCCGCGCTGTACATTATGAAGAATATATTCGTAATGTTCATGACTTTGCTTTATGCGATAATCACAATAGTTACAAAAGTCAACAGCTATCCTTTCGATACCAAGAAAATGCTGATGATAGAGTTTTTCGTCATCGGCGTGCCGACCTTCCTGTTTGCGTTGCAACCGACGAAAGCGCGGCCTAAAGGCAATTTCCTTAGAAACGTGCTGAAATCTTCTCTGTCGGCTGCGGTAGGACTTATTGCGGCTACGGGATTTATAATGATAATGAACGCGGCGGTAATAGATTATTCTCCGATAGCGTCTACGCCCGAAGCGGTGGAGGCTGTCAAAGCGGTCATGGCTACTTTTGCGCTCACTATGGCGGGATTCGTGTGTCTGACTGTGATAAGCATGCCGCCCAATAAATTCAGACTTTCGGTCATTGCCGTTATGTTTGTCGTATCTCTGCTTGCAATATGGTTCGACAACAGGTTTATGGACGGGACTTTCCTCGGCATGAATTTCGTTCCTCTCGAATACGCGTGGTGGATAATAGTAAGTTCCGTTATCGCTCTTGTCGCAATGCTCGGTACGAAGTGGATAATAACTTATTTCGACAATAAGTACGGAGAAAAGATAGTCGAAGGCATGGACGAAAAAATACGCGACTTCAAACGCAAGAGGATAGAGAAATACAACAAAAGACAAGAGGAGAAAGAAGAGAAGGGTGGACAAAAAGAATAATCCTCACGTAAATCACAGAGAAAGGATGCGTACGAGAGTAGCGGAAAATTCTCTCGATTCGCTGAACGAGCACGAGGTGCTCGAATATCTTTTGTATCCGTTTATTCCGCGCAAGGACACCAACGGCATAGCTCACGATCTTATATCGAAGTTCGGTTCGCTTGCCGCCGTGCTCGACAGCGATCCTGTCGCGCTTTCCGCGGTAAAAGGCATGACTAAAAACGCGTCTTTGTATCTCAGCAGCATGTCGTCGCTTGCAAGGCGTTATTATTCGAGCAAAATGCTGCAAAAGCCTAAAATGGAAACGCGCGGGCAGATACTCGATTATCTGAAAAGCTTTATGAGCACGCTCGAAGAAGAGCGTATTTACGCGATATGCGTAGACAGTGCGGGAAGGCTGAAAGAGCGTTGCGAGCTCGGCAAGGGTACGAGCGACGATTGCAAACTGCGCGTCAGAGAGCTCATCATGTTGTGTCAGAATTCTCAGACGAAATACGTTTATCTCGCTCACAATCATCCGTCAGGCATCGCCAAACCGTCAGTCGAAGATATAGAATTTACCAAGTGGGCGGTTACGGCATGCGAAATGATGGACGTGCTTCTGATAGACCATATAATAATCGCAAAAGACGGACATTACAGCTTTCAGCAGGACGGGAAACTCGACGAATTCAGGAAGTCCTATCTGAAATTCGTCGACGAGGGCAGGATTTCCGACAGGAGGAATTGATATGCCCCGTCCGATTTTACGCAGTTACCGCCTGACCGAGGGCGGCATAGATTTCACCGTTGTCAGGAAAAGAGTCAAGAATACCACGATAAGGATAAAAAACGGCGAAGTAGTAGTTACCGCTCCGCTTTACGACAGCGACGCAAAGACGTGCTCCGTTGTCGCAAAACATGCAGAGTGGATAAGAAAGCATCTGTCTGCCTCCGAAAAGACAAAAGGCAAAGTATTGCTTTTCGGGAAACTATACGACAGAGTTGACGAAACTGCTCCGCGCGCCTCGGTGAGTTTCGAAAACGGCATTTGCATCGTAAGAGGAAAGGACGGAGAAAAAAGAGAAAAAGCTCTTCTCGGTTTTTACAAAAAAGCGATAACGCCGCTGCTTGAACCGTTGTTCGATAAGTGGCAGAAAACGACGGGACTTTATGCAAGCAAGGTCGCAGTCACGTCTGCACGTTCGTATCTCGGCAGATGCGAGGTGAATACGCGTATTATAAAAATAAGCTGTCGTCTTG
This sequence comes from uncultured Christensenellaceae bacterium, assembly GCA_944383895.1. Classification (GTDB taxonomy): domain Bacteria; phylum Bacillota; class Clostridia; order Christensenellales; family UBA3700; genus Ornithoclostridium. Next base: position 33,079 of record CALWRH010000004.1, read on the forward strand.
CCGAGAAAGACATAAGCGTTATAGATTACGTCGTACTGCACGAGCTGTGTCATATACGTCATGCGGGGCATCAGCGCGACTTTTATGCGCTTGTTGCAAAATACATGCCCGATTACAAAGAAAGAATAAAACTCATGAAAAAATGACGATTGGTCAAGCGGCATAAAACGGGAAAAGCTGTATAAAACGGCTCATGAAAACGCTCTTTATAAGGGCGTTTTTTTATGCCTTCCGAAATGCGTCATAACGCGGTTTATCTACACATATAAATGATTATGCCGGCGGTTGTTTTTATGCGGAGTTATCCACAAGAACGGATGTTTTGGTGGATAAGTCTGTGGATAACTGTTCAATAATGCCGCTTTTCGCAAATTTTCGCATGTTTGCGACAAGTTTTGCAGACGGGAGAAATTATATGGTTTTTATAGGAAAAAAGACTGTGATCTGCGTAGTTGCCGCAACGCTGGTTTTCGCATTGACGGCGGTAGGAGTATTTACCGTTGCAAAGACGGTTGCGAACTCTTATGTTCCTCTCGGCGCGGTAGTCGTTATAGACGCCGGGCACGGCGGTATGGACGGCGGAGTGGTTGGAGTAACGGGGACAAAAGAGAGCGATCTCAATCTGAAAATAGCTATGTGTCTTGGCGATATACTGACTGCAAAAGGCGTATACGTCGTTTATACGAGAGAAAACGAAAATTCGCTTTCAGACAGCAAGAGGGAAGATATGAAGATGCGTGCGGAGATAATAAAGGAAAGTCGCCCCGACTGCGTCGTAAGTATACATCTCAACAGTTACAGCGACGCTGCGCGCAGAGGCGTGCAGGTATTTTACGACGATACGGGCAGAGGAGAGTCGTTTGCCTCGCTTATGCAGGAAAGGCTTAACGCGACGATAAATTACCGATACAGCAAGAGGAGCGACCTTGCTCCGCAATCGGGTGATTTCTATATCACCAAATGCGCGGCGGTACCGTCTATAATTATCGAGTGCGGTTTTATATCCAACGCAGAGGACGAAAGTCTGCTGAAAACTGAAAATTTCAGGCGTGAACTGTGCAGGGAGATAGCAGACGGCATAATATTAGCCGTAGCGTAGCCCTATAACAGAGCAAAAAGGCACCCTCCGCGGTTGCGGAGGGCTATTTGATGTCAGAGAACTCTGCGGCCTTCTATGAAATAAGACCAACGTTTTGAAGATATCTGCTCGATAACGGCGTGATCGCTCGCCGTATGCAGGATATAGTTGTCGCCGAGGTATATCGCGACGTGTCCCACTCTTTCAGTGCCGGTAAGGTTGTAACGGGAAGAATTGGTGAAGAACATGAGGTCGCCTCTTTTCAGATTATCGCGCGTTACGCGCACGCCCTGCAGAACCTGTGTTCTCGTCGTTACGTCGAGGAGAACGCCTGCTCCTTTATAATAAGCGTATTGGGTAAGCGCCGAGCAGTCGAATTCTCCCGCAACGAAATTGGTGTTGAGGATCCCGTTGCCCCAGTGGTAACGCTGACTGCCCCAGACGTAAGGATATCCGAGCAGAGATTTGCCTACTGTGATTACGCTTTCTACTTTTTCGTCGCCTTTGTCCATACGGTACAGCGTAGAGTATGAGCTGTTTGCGGAAACGTAGGCAACGCGTTCTTTATAAACTGTTTTATACCATCCGTCTTCGAGTGCGATAAACGCGACCATGTCTCCTTTGTCGAGAGTGCCGAGAGAAGAATAGGACGTGCCTTTTCCGCTCCGCACGTTAAGTCCGTTGGTCAGGGAAACAACGAGAGTGTCCTGATCCGAAACGGAAGGGGATTGATTGTCGCCGCCCTGGTTTTGTCCGACGTAGTTTGCATATATCAACGCGTCGATTTTGTCCGCGATAGAAAAAGCGAATACTTTATTGTAGTCAGACTGCCCGCAAGATACAAGCGCGAACGCCGAAACGGCTATTACGGCGATAGCGACGATAATTGTTACGGTCTTCATTTTCCTGCCTCCATTGATGTGATTACGGGTATCGCCCGCACCGTTATTTTATAATGCACGGTGCAAAAGGGTCAACGCACAAATTTTTCCAATGGGAAATATCATGTATGTGTTTGTTATTTTAACAAACATAACACTAAGTGTGAGAAAAACAAACCAAGTGAAACTCCTTGTTGTAATGGCGTTTTGCGTATGCTATAATAGACGCAGCGGAAAGTTATCCGCATTACGGAGGATATTATGAAACGCAATTCAATGTGCCCGATATGTTTTTTGAAGACGGTTTTTACGCGTCCGTCAAAAGTGGGAAACGTCTATCCCGATAAAAAGTACGACAACGGAACGCTTACCGCGCCGCCTATGGGTTGGTCGAGCTGGAACACATTTAAGAACAATATAGACGAAGACCTGATTTACGACACTGCTGTCGCGATGAAGGAAAAAGGACTGCTTGCGGCAGGTTACGACCGTATAAATATGGACGACTGCTGGCACAGCTCTCTGAGAGACGCCGACGGCAATCTGCAAGGCGACCTTACAAGATTCTGCGGCGGTATAGAGTCGCTCGTAAAAAGAATAAACACACTCGGGCTCAAAGTCGGCATATATTCTTCCAACGGTACGCTGACCTGCGAGGATCTGCCCGCAAGCCTCGGCAACGAGTACCGCGACGCTTATACGTTTGCAAAGTGGGGGATCGAGTTTTTCAAATACGACTTCTGTCACAACGTGCCGCTTCCGTATTACGGACCCGTCGTATACGGCATAGAGCTTACCGAAAAAGGGCAGAAAGAAGGAAAATTCTATCCCTGTACAGACGCTAAACTCGAAGGACTCGCAAAATTCATGCCATGCAAAAAACTGCCTACCGGCTGTTTCGTGAGCGGTATGGACAAATGCCGCGGTGCTATGGAATACAACAACGTGTACAGCGAAAACGGCGGCGAATACGTCTTTACGCTGTGCTGTAAAAAGACAAACAGTCAATTCGAAAAGCTGGCAATGGTCATAATTAACGACGATATTTATCTTTGCCCGATACCTCCGCAGAAGTTCTGGAACCTGACTTCGCGTTTCCAGCTCAACGTAAAGCTTGAAAAGGGCGTGAACAAGGTGCGTATCTTCAATCCGGTATCGAGCAGAGCGGACAGCGCGATGCTGCAATATCTGACGATGGGCAAAGCGCTCAAAGTTGCGACCGCGAGAGTGGCTGAAGAGAGCGGAAAACCCGAAAAGCCTATCGTATATTCTATCTGCGAGTGGGGTAAAAACCAGCCGTGGAAATGGGGCGCTCTTGCAGGCAATATGTGGCGTACTACGGGCGATATAATACCGTCGTGGGTATGGATAAAAATGATTTACAACAAGACGGTAAAACTTTACAAGTATGCGTCCGTCGGCGCATACAACGATCCCGATATGCTCGAAGTCGGCAACGGCAAGCTCACCGAGGAACAGAATAAGTCGCACTTTGCACTTTGGTGCATGATGGCGGCTCCGCTTATACTCGGCAACGATCTGAGGAGCATAAAGGACGAAGTCCTCGATATAGTCACGAATAAGGACCTTATAGCCGTAGATCAGGATTCGCTCGGCAAAGCGGCAAAGAGAATCGTGAAAGGCAGCGTGGACGTGCTTGCAAGACCGCTCGAGGGCGGCGGAGCGGCGATATGTTTCTTCAACAAGACGGGACGAAAGAAGCGTGCGCGCATAAGCGTAGAAAAGCTTATCGAGGACGGATACGCAGGATTGAAGAAAGGCGTGGTTTACGACTGTAAAGAAGTGTATTCCGCAAAAGAGTATGCGCTCAAAGACAGACTCGAGGTCGAACTGAACAAAGACGCCTGCGAAGTTATCGTGCTCACAAAGCGCGACGCATGATAATGCTTTACCCTTGAAAAAATTTTGAAAACAAAATAACAAACCGCAATTAAGACGCACGGGCATGGAAAATTTATATATTTCCGTCCGTGCCGTTTTTTGTATACGAGCCGCAATAATGGTCAATAATCGGGGTATGAGAAGAGGTTGCGGTTGCGGCGGCTGTCTTTCTAAGATAGTCGTCGCGGTAATAGTTATATTTGTCGCTTTGTATTGGGGCTATTCTTCGCTTACGCTCGAAAAACTCGGCAAGGCGGACGAGGCAGGCATGTTCGGATTTCTCGGAGAGAGATACGAGGACAAGTCACCCCGAGATTTAGGCATAGAAGATCTGACTCTCAAAGAGATAATCGAGTGGTTTCTTAACAGAGAAGACGCCGCCCCTTGACAGAGCGGCGTCGGACGGTCAGTCCTCGATATATTCGTCGAGTTTGTCTTCAAAGTGGTAAAAACCGTCCGCTTCGTCTTTGAGGCTCATTTCAAGATTTTGTTTGTCTACGTCGCGTGCCGTCGACGTATTCTTTTTTTTAGTCTTTTTCATAATTTCACCTCCTGATTTATTGTGCGCGCAGGTTCAGTTATTATACAGAGATGTTGCGTTGTATAAGGATTCTGTGCTACAATACAGTTATGCAAAAAGGCGATATTCTCGATCTTGAAATAGTTTCTTCGGGTATGGAAGGAGAGGGCGTTGCGCGCGTAGACGGCATGGTCGTTTTCGTGCCGCTTTGCATGCAGGGCGAAAAGGTGCGCGTAATGGTCAGAGAGGTGAATAAAAAGTTTGCCCGCGCGACAGTGATAAAAGTCCTCGAGCCGTCGCCTGACAGAACAGAGCCTCTGTGTCCGATATTTTACCGCTGCGGCTGCTGCGATATGCAGCATATAAAATATGACCGTCAGCTTCTGATAAAAAAGGCAAACGTCGAGGCATGTCTTTACAAGGCTCTGGGCAGAAAGGTGCAAGTCGACGACGTGCGAGGCGATGGGAAGGTATATGGCTACCGCAACAAGATACAGGTCCCGCTCGCAAAAGTCGGCGGCAAAGTAGTCGCAGGATACTATAAAGGGAATACGCACAATGTAGTGCCTTTCGGTCAGAGAGTCAGAGAAGATCTCGGTGCGTGCGTTATGTATACGGGCGGCATGCAGGATATGCTCGACGCTTTTCTGCGTTACGCAAACGAGGTCGGGCTCGACTGTTACGACGAGCAGAAACACACGGGTTTTCTTCGCCATTTCGTCGCAAGACGGGTAGGGGACAAATATGCCGTCGTAATCGTTGCCAACGGCAAAAAACTGCCTTTGGAAAAGAAACTCATAGAGGTATTAAAGAACACGGGCAGGGAATTTTCTCTGTATTTTGACAGCAATACAAAAAAGACCAACGTGATCATGTCGCCGGACATAAAAGTACTTTACGGCAGCGAGAGGCTGGATGCGGATATTTGCGGAGTGCGCGCAAAAGTCAGTCCGCTTTCGTTCATGCAGGTCAACGACGGCGTCAGGGATATGATATACGAGGCAGTAGCGGAGCGTATTAAAGAGGACGCGGACAAGGTCGTGATTGACGCTTACAGCGGCGCGGGAGTACTTACCAACGTGCTTGCAAAAAGCGCGGATAAAGTGTACGGCATAGAGATAGTGCCCGAGGCGGTTGCCGACGCGGACGAACTCACGGAGCAGAGCGGCAATGTCGGAAAAGTCGAGAATATATGCGGCGACTGCGTAGAAAAGTTGCCTGCGCTCGCAGAAAAACTCAGAGAGCAAGGCAGACGTTTTGCCGTCGTTCTCGACCCTCCGCGCAAAGGTTGCGACGAAAGAGTGCTCGACGCGCTGAAATCGGCTAAGCCCGACAAGGTATATTATATCTCATGCAATCCCGCTACGCTTGCAAGAGATCTTGCCCGGCTCGACGACGCTTATACAATCATGTCGGTCACGCCGTACGATATGTTCCCCGAAACAAAACATGTAGAGACTTTGGTTTGCCTTGAAAAGAAATAATGCAAAGCCCGCCGACCGCGAATCCCTTGCATCGGGCGGGCTTTTTGGCTATAATATAAAAAAAGTGAGAGGTGAATAACAGAGGGATATGTCCACAGAGTGATAGGGACGGGAAATCCTGAACAGTTTTTGCGATGTTGAGCAAAGACCGATCAGTTTTAATAATACGCATAAAGAGATTTTGCATATAAATTTTTATATTCGGGTAAAGAATAAAGGTATCGTCGCAAAAGTACGTTTGTAACTTTATCGACGGCTGACGTATCTCGGTCCGAGGCGGATTTTACGGGGAAATAATTATAAGGGAAGGAATATATATGACAAAGGGTAAAAAGGCACTTATCGCCGTGATATCGGTGATCATGGCGCTCGTGCTTATCGGGTGTTTCGTTACCGTAGTCTGCGGCATATTCGACATGACGCTTTCTGAAAAATACGATTTTATCGAGTACGACGGCAGCAAAGGCGGTGACAGGATTCATTTTCTCAATGTCGGTAACAGCGACGCAATATTGCTTGAAAGCAAAGGCAGATTCGCGCTTGTCGACTGCGGAGAAGACACAGACAATCCGCGAGGATTCGAAAATCTGGAGCTTGAAGGATACGAGGATTTCGTCGTCGATTATCTCAACGAATTCTGCGCGGACGAAGACGGCGAAATCTATCTCGATTTTATAATCGGAACTCATGCGCACTCTGATCATCTCGGCGGGTTCGACACCGTGCTTTCTCAGGACAACGTGCATCTCGGGAGAGCATATCTCAAGCGTTATCACGAAGACAGGATAAAGAAGTCTGAAGTCGAGAACTGGGATAATCTCGAGGTTTACAACCAGACAGTGGACGCGATAAATGCGCAGGGTGCAGAGCTTATACAGGACTTGGAGGATGTATCTTTCACTTTCGGCAACTATAAGATTACCATATACAACGGGCAAGAGGCTGAGGAGGGAGAAAAGGTCGGAGAGAACGAAAATTCTCTCGCTGTTCTCGTAGAGAAAGACGGATACAAAGTCATGCTCAGCGGTGATCTTAATAATTTCGACGGTGACGAAGACAGGGTAGCTCCTTTAGTTGGCAAAGTCAACGTGCTGAAACTCGGACATCACGGATATATGGGATCGTCCACTCTCGGATACGTCAATACGTTAAAGCCTGATCTTGCTGTACAGACGTGTGGGGATCCTGCAAATTATTCTGTAAAATTCAGCGTTACGATAATAAACCGTGCGCCTATATATTCGACGGGTAAGCTCAACGGGATAATACTTGACATAACGGATGTCGAGGACGTAAAGCTATACAAAAATATCGTTATATAAAACAGCGGGACGTTAACCGAATCAAGTCTGATTTTTGCTTGCTGAAATTAAAAATACGCATTACGTACCGCGAAAAGAGTCGAAAAAGTACTTATTTGCGCGTATTGATTTTATCTTTTGATATTTCCTTGCATTTTAATCACAAAAGTAATATAATTCGCTTGTGTGATTGGGAGGTAGGCAAATGATTATTGTGGATTTCAACAAAGCCGCAAGGCGCGGTCTGAACCGCAGAAGGGTGGAAATGAGCAGCAGATACAGCGAAACGAGCAGCATACTTTCGCGTATTGCCAATTTGCAGCGCATGCTTGACGCAGGCAAATTGTCAGGGGACGAAAAGAGATATTTCGAGAGCAGACGCAAACTGAATAATCTTATTTTCGCCGTCGTTGCAGACGACGTCGGGGTCAGAGAAAGAAGATAAGAGAAATGATCGTCCTGCAACGGTCAAAGAGTTTTTGAGCAGAATGGCGGTTCAGGATTTATAGCAGATATCTTCACTGAGAAAACAGGAAAAAGCGCATTTCAAAAAATGTGCAGACTTTTTGTGTGTAAAAAATCACATAAAAGAGATAATTCTGGCAGGCAACTCGAGAGTGTTATAATTTTCACAAACCTCAGCTATTTTCTGAACTGCGCACGGTAGCGGCTGGGTGTCATGCCTGTCTGACGCTTAAATGCATTGGAAAAATAGTGCTGATCTATAAAATTGAGCTTGTCTGCGATTTCGTTTATCGTTTCTTCGCCCGTTCTGAGATACATTTCTGCGAGCTCTATTTTGCGCTTGAGATAATACTGAGCGGGAGTCATGTTAAACTCTTTTTTGAAAGAGCGGATGACGTAATTTACAGAATAATGCAGATTTTCGGCTATGTCTTTTATTGACAGATTTTCGTGAGAAGAATAGTCTATGGCGTATTTTACTTTATACGCTACGTTATCGCCGAATCTCGTCAAAGAGGCGTTTACGTCTACCATAAAACTGCAGAAAAGCAACGTTGCGTATTTCAGAAACTCTTCTATGTTATCCGAATACGTCTTCAGCAGATCGTTCATGCCTGAAAAGAGATATTCTGCGTTAAAATCGGGGACGTAATAGACGTCTTTTGGCAGATACCATCCAAGCATTTTGTGCGCGAGCTCGCCGTCTATCACGAGCCATTTTTTTATCCAGAGGTTGTCTTTGTCGGGATAATATCTGTGGTTGCTGTTTTTTGTAATGAAGAAGACTCCGCCTTCTTTTACTTTTACGGTCGAACCGTTGATTTCGAGAGTTCCGCTGCCTTTTACGATGTATTCTATAGCGGTGATCTGAGAATTTTTCCGCTGGGTAAAATATCCGCTGTCGTTTGTCGAAACGCAGTCGGAAGTCCCTATCATGCCTACGAAAAAAGGCATCGAAGGGTTGTAATAATTCCACAAAATTACGGCATCGTCGCTCAGGTTTGTTTTTTTAACTTTCATACATTAATTACGTCTTTTAATTATTATAAAAAGATGTTACAATTATCGTAACATACTTTGCATTGTTTTTCAAGCAGCAAGGAGAAAGGTAATGGGGAAAATATCAAACGTCTGGTACGACGTGCGCAGTTATTGGGAGAAACCTCGCAAGACGGAGTATGTGTCGTACAAAGAAGTTTTCAACTTCTGCATCGGAGGCATAGGCATTAAGACGCTCGGCTCGCTTCTGTCATACATGACGCTGGCATCGACGTGTCTTTTGTTCGGATCGGTTTACGGACTGAGCCCGCGCCATTTTATAATTCTTACCGTCATAACCAACGTGATAAGCATTATAAAGACTCCGTTCGTCAGCATGCTCGTTGACAATACGCATACTAAAATAGGCAAATTCAGACCGTACGTTCTTTGGGCAGGCATACCTACCGTCGTGGGTATAATAGGTATGGCATATATACCTCTGGATGCCCCTCCGGTCGTAAAGGTCGTAGTTGTCGGCATACTGATAAATCTCGTTACTATCGCTCAGCCGCTTTACAACAACGCTTATATGGGCGTATCGCAGACGATCACGCCGAATTCTTACGAACGCACAAAAATCCTGAGCGTTTCCGAGTTTCTTGCAAATCTCGGTCCGAGTCTTGTACAACTTCTGTTGCCGTCGTTGGCGGGTATTTTCTTGGGCAAGGACTGTATGACGAATATTCTGACTTACAGGATATTCTTTCCGATATTTGCCATAGCGGGATTCCTTATGGGACTTCTCGTCATGACGAATACGCGCGAGCGTACGTTAATCAAAGATTGTGAAAAAGAAGAAAAACTGCCTTTTTTCAAGGGTATAAGAGAGATAAGCAAAAGCAGATATTTCTGGATAGTTTCGATATCCAAATTTTTTGACGGGTTCAAAGGCGGTATAGGAGTACTGCTTGCCTGGGTGTGCACTTATCAGCTCGGCAATTCCGCCGCTCTCGGTATCGTCCAGACCATTACCTCTATGGGCTTTACCCCCGGCATAATACTTGCGCCTCTGCTTATGAAAAAGATGGGCACCAAAAACGCAGCTTTCTTTGCTCACGCGCTCAACTGTGCCGCGTCACTTCTCATGCTTTTCACTTTCAGAAACGGTTTCGTGTTTTTCGTCATTGCGCTTTTCTGTTATAATTTCGCGTCGGGACCGCAGTACATAATGCAGACGAGCATATTGTCTGACGGATTGGACTATCATCAGGACAAATACGGTACGCGTCTTGAAGGTTTTGCGCAAAACTTCATGCTGATGATAACAACGATCGGTACGATACTGTCTACCGTAACCTTCTCTATGATATACGAGAACTTCGGACTCGTTGCCGACGAAACCACGGGACTTACGGATTACAATATACTCACCGATGCAGCAGTCAGAGAACCTATCATACAGTGGGTGGTCATCGTTGCGATGATAGCGGGAGGACTTGCGGCACTTCCTTATATCTTCTGCAATCTCAAGGCAAAAGATATGGTTGAAATAAGAGAGAGGCTCGAATATAAAAAGTTCTGCGGCAGAGAAGAGTGCGTCGGATTGCCCGAAGAAGAGATAAAAAAGATGTATGCCGCATACCTCGAGGACGTCGAACGCGAGCACGAGGCAGAAAAACGCAAGGTAGAGGCTCTCAAACGTGAGGCGGAAGAAAGACAGCTTGCCGCGGTCAAAGAAAAAGAAGATTTCAATAAAGCGCTTTTTGACAAACAGACAGAACTTGCGTCTTCGGGTGCATCGCAGAGAGAGATAAAAGCAGCCTTGAAAGCTATGAAAGAAGAGAGAAAACAGAGGCTGAATAAAGAGTCTGCAGAAAAGCGTAAGGCTTTTATAGAAGAATACAAGGCTTTCCGCAAAAGAAAGAAGGAATTCATTTTACAGGATGTAAAAGAAAGAAAAGAACGAGGAGAAAAAGGTTTTCTTAAGATACTCGCAAAAGAAAAATTCGAAGATATGATAGTTGCGGAAAACATTGAAAAGGCAGAAGAAACGTCGGGATCTGAAAATTAAAACGGATTCAGGTTATAAAAAAGGATTGCTGAAAAGCAATCCTTTTTTTGTTTATATCGAGCGGGTTTTCCGATCATCTGAGCAGCAGAGTCATTATTCCGAAAGGTCTGATATTCAGGCCGTCTGCCTTAATTTCGACAAGATCGTTGCAGAGAAGATCCGCGGCGTATATCTTTTTGAAACCGAAATCAGTCTTCAGATTGAATTTCTGCGGTTTTCCCGAGCTTTCGTACAATCTTATAGCTATACCGTCTTTTTCGGGGTGAACAGAATCGATTATCACGTTGGCATTGTCTGTACGCGCGCCTTTGACCGAAGGAGTGAAGTCGAGCAGTATCGGCGGGCGGTTGAGTTCGTAAGCGTATTTCTTTATGTCGGTATTCTCGACTCCGCCTTTGTGCGGGAAGACCGCAAACGTAAACTCGTGTCTGCCTCTGTCTGCCTCGGGATCTGGATATACCGTAGAACGGAGAAGGTTGAGGCTTATCTTGCCGTTTTTGACCCTGTGACCGTATTTGCAGTCGTTGAGAAGAGCTGTTCCGTATCCGTTTTCAGACACGTCCACCCACTTGTGAGCGCATATTTCGAATTGTGCTTTTTCGACAGAGTTTTCTGTTTTCGTACTTCTCGAAATGTGTCCGAACTGAATTTCGCAGTTTACTTTATCCGAAAAATCCTTCGGGAAAAAGTCTGCGCGCAGCATTTTGTGCGTTTCGTGCCAATCTGCGACGTTTTCAAAGTAAACTACGGGGCTGTCAGAGGTGACGTAAACCTTTCTCGTCACGACTGACTTGCCGTAGACGAGTTTTTGCTCTACGGTAGCTTTTCCGCCTTTTACATACGCTTTTGCAGATACGAGTTTCATCTTTACGCTCTTTCTCTTCTCGTAGTTCGGATCTATGTCCCAGGCGTTGTAAGGATAAAGCCTCTTGTCGGTGTAAACTCTCATCGTGCCGAAAACCGATCTGACGTATTCTCTGTTGTCGTCCGTCTTGTCGGTAAGGCTTGTTATTTCGCCGTCTTTATTGAATACCGCCTTGACGAAAGAGTTTTCTATAACGGTTTCGCTTGCGGACAAGCCGGCGTTTGCCGTGTCTTCAGACGTTTCCGTAAGAGGAGCGCAGGCGTAAGCTTCGACGTCGTAAGCATAAAGTTTGCCGTTTTTTTCCTGATATCCTCTTCTTCTGAACGGACAGTCGTTTATCACCGACGGCGCATCGGATACCCGGAGAGTTCCGAGTGCCTTATCGCGCATCTCGTTGAGTCTTCCGAGCAATACTTTGTACCGTTCGTGACACTCTTTGTATATTCTGTTTATCGAAGAGCCCGGCAACATATCGTGGAATTGATAGAGCAGTACTTCCTGCCATATCTCGTCGAAATCCTTCTGAGGGAAAGCCGCTCCTTTTTCTGCCGCGACGGTACACAGCCACTCTGTGAGCTGAAGAGCTCTTTCCGCCGTGCGGTTGTAACGTTTCATGCGCGACTGCGTGGTGTATGTTCCGCGGTGCTTTTCGAGATACAGTTCTCCGTTATAGCGAGGCAGTTTTGCCGCGTCTTTTGCGAGTTCGTCAAAAAATTCTTTAGCCCGTGTTTGTTTTACGACAGGAAGCCCGTCTATTTTCTTGCATCTTTCTATCATTTCGAGGTGATATTCTCCCGGACCTCCGCCGCCGTCGCCGATACCGTACAGCATAAGCGCTTTGTCGGACACGCCTTTTTCGCGGTAACGCGTTTCAGAAGCTTTGACGGCGATAGGGCTTGCGGTAGAATTGTAGTCGCCTTCGGGCGGCATGTGCACGAGCACTTTCGAGCCGTCTATACCGCTCCATACGAAGGAGTGGTAAGGGAATTTGTTTACCGTGTTCCAGCTCAACTTTATCGTCATGAATCTGTCAGCGCCGCATCCTCTCAGTATCTGAGGCAGATTGCCGCTGTATCCGAATACGTCGGGGACCCAGAGCATGTCGCAGTCGAGTCCGAATTCTTCCTTCCAGAAAGCTTTGCCGTATTTGCATTGACGTATAAGACTTTCGCCCGAGGGGACGTTGGTGTCGGGTTCTACCCACATACAGCCCTGCGGCTCTATGCGTCCTTCTTCGACCGCTTTTTTGATTTTAGCGTAAAGTTCGGGGCGGTTTTGTTTCATCCATTTGAATTGTTGAGGCTGACTTGCTCCGAAGACGTATGAAGGATATTTTTCTATGTTTGCGAGCGCGTTGGAGAAAGTTCTTTCCGCCTTTCTCTTGGTTTCCCTGACAGGCCACAGCCAGCCGAGGTCGAGATGCGCGTGTCCCGTTGCGTAAAGAGTGAAGTCTTTGCGTTTGTTCCCCGAGAGGAAAGGCTTTAATATACCGCGTGCGCGTTTGCAGGATTCTTCGGTAGGTATTGCTGCAGTAAGGCACGCTTTTCTTAAAGCGGCGTTTATTTTACGCTTTACGGCTGCGTCTTCGCATATTGCCGAGTACTGATACAAAGAAAGAAAGTCGTAAAAATATCCGTGGATATCGCCGTTAAAACGCGCTATATAAGCTCCTTTGAATCTGGAGCCGTGTGTCTGACGGTTATTGCCGCCTTCGACCCATACGGTGAGAGGAGAACCCGCTACAGGAGAAAGTTTTGAGAGTGCTACGACTTTTTTGCCTTTTATCGGTTGCATAAAGTCTGCTACGCCCATTACGTCGGTAAGTCCTTGCACTACGCCGTTGTCGTCGAATATGCAGCCTTCGCCTCCGAGGTCGAGCACTGCGACGTATGCGGACGCGTCGTTTGCCGCTTCGTCCGGCAAATCCGCCGTTAGCTTGTACCAACAGCATGAGAACAGTTTGCCCCATCTTTCGCCGCGCTTTATCGCGCTGTATGTCAGCGACGTGCGGTTTTCGTACGGTACGGGTTCGTCCGTTACTGCGATCTTGCAGTCAAAATCGGCGACTTTAGCGTACACGTTTTTCTTTACTATCTCGAGGTGAGAGGCAAAAAAAGGATTGCGGATATAAGAGAGTATTGTTTGAGCGTTTACGTCCATGATATTCCCCCGTTGCTTTATAATTTTATAATACGCGCACTGCGCGCGCGAGTCAATGGCAAAACATAATAAAAATGTGTAAAAACGAACACAAAGGAGAATATATGTCTACAAGTTGAGCCGACGATCCTTTGACTCAATTGAATAATATTAAGACGTGACCCGAAAAGGCATGAAATATCCAAGATACAAAAAAAACGGCTCCTTCGGGAGCCGTTTTTGCATTGACTCAGATCAATGTTCTTTTATTATCTTTCTCGGGCATTTCTTCAGACACTCCATGCAACCCGTGCATTTTTTATAATCGAATACGGGCAGGTTGTTTACCATGGTTATAGCGCCGTTAGGGCATACCCTTGCGCACATGCCGCAGCCTATGCAGCCGACTTTGCAGAAAGACATCGTTTCTTTGCCTTTGCATGTGGTAGAGCACGCGCAGTATACCTTTGCCGTTGCGGGGATGCGCTCTATGATAAGCTGAGGACATTTCTGCATGCAGGCTCCGCATGATGTGCACAGAGTCTTGTCGACGAAAGCCACGCCGTCTTTGACCTTTATCGCGCCTACGGGGCAGATCTCTTCGCATGTACCGCCGCCGAGACAGCCGTGAGGACACATCTTGCAGCCTCCGAGGTACATCTTTCTGTTGAGGCAGCCTTCGTTGCCTATATACTCGTATTTGTCTTCGGCATTGATTCCGCCGTTGCATTTTACCACGGCGACGGTCGGCTCGCTCGAAGAGAATTCGATGCCCGCAAGTTCTGCGATGACTTTCTTTTCTTCGTCGGACGTGACCTTGCAGTCGTCGAGGGAAGCTTTGCCGCAAGCCAGGCATTTTGCAAAACCTTCGCAGCCGCTGTGTCCGCAACCGCCGCAGTTTGCTCCCGCCAAATGTTCGAGTATTTTTACGACTTTTTCGTCTTCCTGTATATGGCAGACTTTTGTGACTATAAGAATAAGTATTGCGAAAACGACGGCAAGAGCAGCTATGATGCCGAGCACCAGACCTACTTTATTCCATTGTATCGCAGCGGATATTAACAAATCGTACATCTTATTTTATCCTCCTCAACCTATCATATTGAAAACGTAAAAGCCCATAGCCATAAAGCAAGCCGCCATCATCGTGATAGGGAATCCTTTCATCGATCCGGGCATTTTGAGGTGGTCAATCTTTTCTCTCAGGCCGCTCATTATGACTATCGAAACGGTGAAACCTACGCCCGCAAACAAACCGTAGAGCACGGCTATGCCGATGTTCATTGAAGAGATGCCGAGAAGACTCATCATCTGAGCTTTGTCGATAACGAGCTCTGCCACGCCGAGCACCGCGCAGTTGGTGGTGATGAGCGGTAGATAAATACCCATTGCCTGGTAAAGCGCGGGCGAAAATTTCTTTATCGCACGTTCTATCATCTGTACGAGTGCCGCGATGACGAATATGAACACGATGATCTCGAGGTATTCGAGCCCGAGCGGAGTGAGAATATACTCGTATATCGGATAGGTGATAAGACAGGTTATCGTCATTACGAGAGTTACCGCGATGCCCATGCCGAGCGCGTTGTTGGTCTTTTTGGAAACGCCGAGGAAGGGGCAGATACCGAGGAACTGCACTACGACGAAGTTGTTTACGAATACCGCTATGATAAGTATTGTAAAGAAAGTACCCATATTACTTTACCTCCTTTGCGGCAACGTCCGCGGTAGCAGTTGAGTTTGTCTGCTCCTGAGCGTCTGTATCTGTTACGACGCTTGCGTCGGGATCGAGGTTGTCGGGAGCGGAAACGTCGGGTTTAGGCATGACGCGCACTGCAAACGTCTTGCTGCGACGTACGTTTTCCATCTTCTTGTAAACGGCGTTGAATATTGCGATCGAAAGTCCGTATACGAAGAACGCGCCTGCCGAAGACGTAAAGAATTCTATCTTGAAATCCCACAGCTGAAATCCGAATATCGCGCCTGCGCCGAGGATCTCTCTGACAGCGCCGATAAAGGTGAGGGCGCAAGTAAATCCGAGACCCGTGAAAAGACCGTCGCATGCAGAATCGAGCACTTTGTTTTTACTTGCAAAGGATTCGGCTCTGCCGAGGATTATACAGTTAACGACTATAAGCGGCAGATAAACGCCCATAGAGTCGTACAGCGAAGGTATGAATTTGTCCAGCACCATTCTGACGATGGTAACGAACGTAGCTATGATTATGACGAACGCAGGTATACGCACTGCGTTGGGTATAGTTTTGCGCAGCAGGGATATGAGCACGTTGGAGCATATGAGTATGAACGTGACCGCAAGGCCCATGCCTATGCCGTTGAACGCCGCGGTGGAAAGCGCGAGCGTAGGGCAGGTGCCGAGTACAAGACGGAGAGTAGGATTGTTTTTGAGCAGTCCGTCAAAGGCTATTGTTTTGAATCTTTTTCCCGTCATATCAGTCAGCCTCCTTTGCGAATAAAACTTCGTGCGCAAACTTGAGCGCGCAGTCTACAGCGTTGTTGAGCGCGTTGGTAGAGTATGTCGCGCCGCTCACGACCACTTTTATTCCGCTGTCGTCAGTCGTGAAGTATATTTCGCCCGTGACCTTGTCGTTGTGAGCGGAATATACGTCGTATGTCAGTTTTGACATGAGAGTCTGTTTTTCGTAGCTTTCGAGCACGACTTTTTCTATGCCTGTAAAGCCGTCCTCGTTGCCCGTGAGTACGATCCAGACGGTTATCGTGCCGCCTTTATATCCTTCGCCACCCGTGCTCTGGACGAGGTAATTGCCGTTTTCGAGCAGGTAGACTTTGGATATAGAGCCGTAATCGTTGGATAGCTGACTATCTTCGAAATCGAGCTCTTCGTATTTCATTTCTTTGCCGTAGACCTTTTCGATCGCGCGCATCGTGCGTTCTTCTTCAGTGACAAAAAGCACGTCGTTGAGGATAGCGAGCAGACCGCCTGCGATGAGAGCTATTACGAGAAGGACTATGATACATTTGAAAGCCTGACTTTTGAAAAACTGTTTGACTGTCATTGTTTTCCCTCCTCCTCTTTAGCAGCTTTGGCAGCTTTTTTCTCCGCGATCTTAGTGCGGATACGTTCTATAAATCCTGCTGCTCCGAACGGACGCGGACGTATGTAAGCGTTGATGAGCGGAACGAGCAGGTTCATGAGCAGGATAGCGAAAGATACGACTTCTATCTTGGTTGCCGCTCTGAGGACTGCGGTAAGCACGCCGAGCGCCACGAAGTAGACGTAATTGCCTGCCGCGCTGTTGGGGCTGGTGACGTAATCCGTTGCCATGAATATCGCGCCGAGGAACAGACCGCCCGAGAGTATAGAAGGCATAAACTGCGCGAAGTCGAATTTTGCAAGACATACCGCTACGAAACCTTCTACGACTATGTAGATGACGGGGTACTGCCACTTGATAACTTTACGGGCGACGAGATAGATGCCGCCGATAAGCAGAGCGAGTTTGCAGGTTTCACCGATACAGCCCGCCATGCCCGTACCGAGGAACATGTCGAGAAGACTGACCGAATAGCCGTTGCCGCCGAGCATGGAAGTGAGCTGCGTTGCGCCCGTAGTTACGCTGCCGTCGAGTGCCGCGATTGACGGAGCTACCCAGCCCGAAACCATTACGGATTGGAACGCGATAAACGCAAAGACTCTGCCCGTGATGGCGGGGTTGACTATGTTTTTGCCCGTGCCGCCGAAGAGCATTTTGACTACCGCGATAGAGAATACCGCCGAAAGGAGCGGGACGTACCACGGAACGCTCGAAGGAAGACACATCGCAAGCAGAAGTCCCGTAACTACGCTCGTGAGGTCGAAAGACTTTATGATGTCGAGCGGTTTTTTCTTAAGACACAGACAGTAAACGAACTCTGTGAGAACGCTTGCTGCCACGCTTATCAGGATCGTAAAGAACGCGTCGAGACCGAAGTATACGCAACCCATCACCGCTGCGGGGAGCAGTGCGATGATGACGTCGAGCATTATACCTCTTGTCGTGCGTTTGCCTCTTATATGAGGGCTGTCGGATACTATGACTTTTTCCATTATTCCTTTATCCCTCCTATTTCATTTCTCTGAGTTTCTGCTTGCAAAGCTGTATGCTCTGGACGAGCGCGCGGTTTGCAGGGCAGACGTAAGCGCAGCTGCCGCACTCTATACAGTTGAGTACTCCGCCGCGTTCTTTTGCCATGACGTAATCGCCCGCCTGCGTATAGAAGTCTATATCCATAGGCATCAGGTGCATCGGGCATACTCTCGCGCAGCTGCCGCAGCTTATGCACGGCGTCGGGTTTTTCAGCGATACTTCTGATTTAGGCAACAAGAGCAGACCGCTGTCGGTCTTGCGGGTGTAGTAGTCTGTCGAGAGCATGGTCGCGCCCATCATAGGACCGCCGTCTATTATCATGCCGATATCGCCTTTTATTCCGCCGCATTTGTCGAGTATGTAATCGAAACTCGTGCCGAATCTCACCATAAGGTTGGCGGGATGTTCGACGCATTGACCGGAAACCGTGACCACACGTTCGAACAGCGGCTTGTCGAGTTCTACAGCCTCGTATACGGCGTAGGAAGTCGCGATGTTCTGCACGACGCAGCCTGCGTCCGCGGGCAGTTTTCCGGGCGGGACTCTGCGGCCGGTACAGCAGTATATCAGATGTTTTTCGCTGCCCATCGGGTAACGCTTCCTGAGAAGTACTACGTCGAGGTCGTCGTATTTTTCAAACAGAGCGACGGCGTCGGGTTTGTTTTTCTCTACGCCGACGATGATATGGTCTACGCCGAGTGCCTTTGCTATGAGTCTGAAACCCTGAACGAGTTGATCCGTGCGTTCTATCATCAGACGGTAGTCGCAAGTCAGATACGGTTCGCACTCCGCGGCGTTGATGATAAGAGTGTCGACGGGAGTTTTGGGGGACAGCTTGATGAACGTCGGGAATCCCGCGCCGCCCATGCCTACTATTCCTGCCTCGGCGATTCTCGCGATTATCGTCTCTTTGGTTTTTTCTTTGAGGGGTTCGAGTTTCAGATAATCGTCGCCCGCGTTTTCGTCGCGTTTGATCACTATATGAGTGTCGAGCCCTCCGCGAGGATTTGCACGTTTTTCTATTGCTATAACGCTGCCGCTTACGCTGCTGTAAATGTTTGCGCTTACAAAGCCGTCAGCTTTTGCTATCAGCTGACCGCATTTTACCGTATCGCCTACTGCGACGACGGGCATAGCGGGTTTGCCGATATGCTGTTGTACGGCAATAGAAACTATTTCCGGCGCGTCAAGCTTGCTTATAGGGCAGTCTTTGCTTATGAATTTCATGTCGCGGAAATGTACGCCGCGGCTGAAAAACTTGCCGTTTCTTGCTTTCACAGTTACCTCCGGGGATTTATTTGCACGCTGTGCATTGTTTCGCCCTTAAAGAGCGATCAAGGTTCGGTTTATAAAGTTACGTCTGCGCCCATTTTTGCAAACATGCGCGTAGGTATGCGCTTGATGATCAGAACGCATGCCACACCTACGGCAAAACCGCTCAGTGCTCCGAGCAGTATAAGATAGGGCAGATATACAATTGCCTGCCACGTCTGAGATACGGCGCAGAACACAAGACATTGCACCGTATTGTGTATCACGGCACCGCATACGCTGATGCAGACCATGCTGATTTTCGGAAAGGCGAATTGCCACAATAAAGTCGATACGCTTATACTCACGATTCCCGCACACAACCCGAACAGCATAGAAGAAAGAGAACCTGCTATCAGGTTGCCGAGGACGCAGCGCAGAATCACAATAAGAAAAGCTATCGGCGGTGAATATATGACGAGGGCGAGCATAGAAAATGCGTTGCCGAGACCGAGTTTTGCGCCCGGAATAAATATCGGGGGCAAAAAGCTCTCTAACATAAACGCTATAAGACTCATGGCGAGCAGAAGTGAAACACCCGCGATTTTCCTCGTTCCCAAACCCATACAATAAAAGACCTTCAATACATAAGGATTATATATATTATAAAATAAAGAAGCGGACTTGTCAATTTTGCTTGAAAAAAGTCATGAAATCAACATTTTTTTAACAAACTCGCGAAATAACATGTAAAAACACAACAAAAATCAAAAAGATGAGGCGGAATTCGCGACCTGATAATTTCGGTATCCGAAATAAAATTACAAGCGGTTACTTTTACCGAAAAGAGAAAGGGTATTGGTTGAAGTGGTTCGGGGCGAGGAGAGAAGGCTCCTGACGTATAAAAAAGACGGCGCGTTTGTGCGCCGTCGTTATTTTGCTTTGCAAGTTTATTCCATAGCCTCTTTAATAGCCGCGGCAAGCGACAGGCTGTCCGTCGTATCGTAATGCGGGCATACGGAGAGAAGTCCCGCTATGCCGTAGTCGTAACAGAACGCCGCCATATCCCTGACAAACAGATATCCGTTGAATCTTATTTCGGTGTCGCCTTCTTTGACGACGTTGCCGTATTTTCCGAGTTGTTCTGCATAGTCGCAATACTTATACAGGGTTTCCGTTTCTTTGTCGTAGCTGTAGAAAGGAACGGTGAGGTGTGTTTTGGATTTAGGCAGATCGCTGTCCTTTACCGTTTCGAGAGTTTCGCATACCGTTTCCGAAAAAGCAGACTTGTTATTGTCGTCGAGATTGGGGGTAAGGACATAGAAGTTGTCGATGTAATTTTTGGACTGCTTATCGAAAAATCTTGCGTCGGGGTTGATAAAAATACCTATTTCGTACGGCGACATAACCTTGCCGCGAAGTGTATCGATAAAGTCGTTGTAAGAGCCGTAATCGAAGAAGTTGATGCCGCTGTCGAAACCGAATACGACGCCGTCAAAGTCAGAACCCTTGAGAAGTTCCGAAACGTTGGTCGCAAGAGTTTCTGCATTGTTCTTGAACGCATTGTGACGCACGTCGTTTTCGTCTTGACCATCTGACGGTTCAGGCAAAATGACGATATGGATATTTGCATCCTGATTGAAAGAGCGGATCTTTCTGGTAACGTCGATGAGTTCGAACTTGCCTACGTTGAGATTGCCGCTTGAATCGAAGGTCGCAAGCGGATATATTATATAATCGGTATAGTTTTTCAGAAGAGTGGTGTCCACGCCGTCGAAAGGATTGCCGTTTTCGTTGAGTCTGACAAAAGCGGTGGAGTGGAAGTTACGGTTTCTCGAAAGGTTGTAAATGCCGATATTCGTCAGCTTATACGTGCCTTTGCAAGATGTGATTTTTACCGTTACGGAAGTGGCGGTGGTAGAACCGAGATATACGTTTCTCATTTTGCCGATGTTGTCCTGAGAATATACCAGCTCGTCGTTGACGTATATTTCAAAACCCGTAACGTTGGTGCCGTTTTCGTAGAGGAATATTTCGTTGAATTCTACTGCGCTGTCCCACGAGATCCTGACCCATGCCTCGCCGGATGCTTTCAGAGAGAAGTTTATCTTTCTGTCGCCGTTGCTGTATGTGAACTTTGCATAATCGGCGAGGTTGGTAGCGTTGATTTCAAAAAGGTTTTTAATATCGCTGCAACCTGCGAGTACGCTGCACAGTAAAGCGAGCGTAAAAACAATAACTATTACAGATACGATCAACGACTTCTTTTTCATAGTAATTTTATTATATCATATTATCCGTCAAAACGCATAAAAAATTTATAAAAATCGAAATTAGCAAGTTTTTACGCATTTGTTATGACTGTTTACAGGTTTCTGCGGCTGAAATAATTGCGTATCGCAGAGTAAAGGCGGCGTAAAAAACGCCGCCCGATTGTGAGGGGGATTTATGTGCATAACGCACACGGGTATGAAAAAATCAGTTGTTGTCGTTGAGCTTGAGCATGACTGCACCCTGTTTTGCCTGACAGAGAGGGCATACCTTCCATGCCTCTTTCGAGGTAGCCTCGTAGCCGCAGTCGGCGCACTTCCATTTTACAGCCTTGGGACGGCAATAGAGTTTGCCTTGAGAGAGCTGATTGTAAAGATCTGTAAACAGCTTGTTGTGGCATGTTTCAACCTGTACAACGTTGTCGAAAAGTCCCGCGATATCCTTGAAACCTTCTTTTCTTGCGGTTTCGGCAAAAGCGGGATAAATTCTCGTTGCCTCTTCGTTTTCGTCATCCGCCGCGAACTTGAGATTGTCGACAAGGTTCCACTTTTCCTTGAACGGATATTCCGCGCATATCTCCACAGAATCGATTGCAGCGTTTTTATCTGCCGTCTGTATAAAAGAGTAGAACATGCGCGAGTGATGAAATTCCTGAGTGGATACCTGTTTGATCATTTTCGCAAGTTCGGTATATCCTTCCTGTTTCGCGCCGTAAGCCATATACTCGTAGCGCGCCTTTGCCATACACTCTCCCGCAAAAGCGCGGGCGAGATTCTTAAAAGTTTCACTGTCTTTGAGTTGCATAATTACCTCCGTCGAGCTAAGTATTGACGGATTTTTTTGCGATATTCATTTGCTTTTATAAAATGACGTTAGCGTGCCGTCGTTGAAAACACTAAATTAATTGTTCGGCATTTTATAAGGTATAAGTATTGTAGAGATAATTTGAAATGATTTTTACCAAAAATATTGGTAAAAATCAATTGCAGATAAATGCTATTTTTTTTGGGCAAGAATAGGAACAAAGAAAAATAAACGTTGCAATATGTTTATAAATGTAGTACTTTCACAAAAACCACGTTTTTGTGAAAAGTACAATATGAGTCCGTCAGCCGTAGGGTAGGACAAGGCTTGGAGGGGATAAAGTAAGGGGAAACACAAATCACCGCGTATATGAAAAGGGCTGTCCTTGCGGACAGCCGTTTGATTTAGCGTAGTGATTTTGGCGTATTTTGTTAAAAGTTTGATGTAATAGCAAGTTGTATTTTCTTTTTACAAAAACCACGCTTTTTGTAAAAAGTACAATGAGAGTCCGTTAGCCGCAGGGTAGGACGAGGCTTGGAGGGGATAAAGTAAGGGGAAACACAAATCACCGCGTATATGAAAAGGGCTGTCCTTGCGGACAGTCCTTTGATTTAGCGTAGTGATTTTGGTGCCCCTTGCTAAGCGAAGCGTCAGTTTTTATTACTATGCAACGGCGCGGGAATTCTTCCTCCGCGATTGACGAACTTGGAAGGATCGCTGCGGTTTATGCTCATGATAGGTGCCTCGCCGAGCAGTCCGCCGAAAGTCGCTGTTTCGCCTTCTTTCTTGCCGTATACGGGTATTACTCTGACAGCAGTCGTCTTGGTGTTGACTACGCCGATAGCGATTTCGTCGGCGATCAGAGCGGATATGATCTCGGGAGAAACGTCGCCCGGGATAGCTATCATGTCAAGGCCGACAGAACATACCGCCGTCATTGCCTCGAGTTTTTCGATCGAGAGCAGTCCGCTTTCCGCCGCCTTTATCATGCCTGCGTCTTCGGATACGGGGATAAACGCGCCCGAAAGTCCGCCGACGTGGTTGCTTGCCATAATGCCGCCTTTCTTTACCGCGTCGTTGAGCAGGGCGAGCGTTGCGGTAGTGCCGCAAGCGCCTACGCTTTCAAGACCTATCTCTTCGAGGATATGCGCGACGCTGTCGCCGACTACGGGGGTAGGAGCGAGCGAGAGGTCGACTATGCCGTAGCTTACTCCGAGTCTGTTTGCCGCCTCGCGTGCAACGAGCTGACCTACGCGGGTTATCTTGAACGCAGTCTGCTTTATGACTTCCGCTACCTGAGTGAGGTCGCCGTCAACCTGTTCGAGCGCGACTTTGACTACGCCGGGTCCGGATACGCCGACGTTGACTACCGCGTCGTCCTCGCCGCTGCCGAGGAACGCGCCTGCCATGAACGGGTTGTCCTCTACCGCGTTCGCGAAAACGACGAGTTTAGCGCATGCTAAGCTGTCCTGATCGCGGGTGAGGTATGCGCAGTCCTTGACTATCTTGCCCATGAGTTTGACTGCGTCCATGTTTATGCCCGCTTTTGACGTAGCGACGTTGACCGAAGAGCATATCTTCTTGGTCGTGGACAAAGCCTCGGGGATGCTGAGCAAAAACTCCTTTTCGTAAGGGGTCATCGCCTTGTGCACGAGTGCGGAATAGCCTCCGAGGAAGTCTATGCCGATTTCGTCTGCTACTTTATCGAGAGTCCTGATGATCTCGAGATGTCCTTTGCTTGCCGCCGCGACAAGACTGACGGGAGTTACCGCGATACGCTTGTTTACGATCGGTACGCCTATTTCGCCCGATATATCGTTGCCTATTCTGACGAGGTTGCCCGCCTTTTTCATAAGCTTGTCGTATATCTTGTCGCAGGTGCGCTTGGGACTGTCCGTAATGCAGTCGAACAGCGAAACGCCGAGCGTTATCGTTCTGACGTCGAGGTGCTGATGCGACACCATGTTTATGGTTTCTAAGATTTCGCTTGTAGAGTACATATTGTAAATTCCTCAGTTGGATTTTGACAGCGAAACGTTGTGCATGCTGTCGAATATGCTTTTGAGTTGTATCTGGATCTGTACGCCGATTTTTTCGCCGAGCGCGTTGAGATTTGACTTGATGACGTCGAAACGGGGAGCGTTTTCACAGATCTCTACCGCCATGATCATCGTGAAGTATTCCTGCAGAATAGTCTGAGAAATGTCTTCGATATTAACGTCCATGTCGTAGAGGGCGTTGGATACTTTGGCGATAATGCCTTTTTTGTCCTTTCCGATAACGGAAACGATTGCTTTCATATGGTACCTCTCAATAATTTAATATGACTTTGCCGACGATCCAATCCTGCTCGATACAGCCGTATATATGACTGTCGAGAGAGTCGTTGCGATTGTCGCCGAGTACGAACAATTGATTTTCTCCCACGGTAATGCCTGTGGTGGTCAGCGCGGCGTAGACTTCTTTATCTCCGCTCATAAAGTAATTGCTGTCATAACCCGTCTTTTCGGCATAATCGTCAATAGGTTTGCCGTTGACGGTATAATCCATCTTGTCTATATCGAAATATATCACGTCGCCGGGGAGCCCTACTATGCGTTTTATCGGCGGAGAGTCGTTGCCTGGGATCTTGAATACGATCACGTCGCCTCTGTCGAGAGAGTAACCCACTTTTGCGAGCAGAACCTTGTCGCCCGTATCGTAGGTGGGATACATCGATCTTCCCGATACGCTCATCGGCGTAACGAAAAAGAGCAGAGTTATTATGACAAGCACGAGCAGGACGATTATCACGCTCAGAGCTACGTTGATCAGGTTAAGGCGGCGGGACTTTTTTTCGTTTCCGTTGTCAAGAAGAGAGTCCATTGTTGTCGCCTCCGATTATCTTTTTAACGCTTTTTTCGAATTTCAGCGCGTCGAGCATCACGCTTCTACCGCATTTGTCGCAGACTATTTTTACGTCTGCGCCCGTTCTCGTGATAGTCCAGACGTTGTTTCCGCAAGGATGAGATTTTTTGGTCACGGCTTTGTCGCCCACTTTATACTGCATGATCGAATTATACCCAAAGTATGTTCTTGAAAATCACTCCGTTAATTTTATGGAACGAAAGGCTCTTTATATTGCTCCAGCCCTTCAGAGGTGCAAGCGTCTGCGTTTTGAAGGAAGAGGGAGAGAGAGAACATTTTGTCCACTCTCCGTCGCCGTTTACCGTGCATACGGCGGTGTAGAAGACTTTTTTGCCGTTTTCCTTATTGCAGACTCTGACCTCGACCGTCGTCGTGCGGGGGCTGTATGCGTCGAACTGCAACAGGCTTTCGTCCGTGCGCAGATATTTGTCCTCTCCTACGCTGTACGTCGTGATGTCGGCGTCCTCGCAGGTTATGCCGAGTATGTCGTATGCTCCCGCTTTGAGGAAAGGAGCGGTGCAGGACAGATAGTGATCCGAGTTTTCGGATACGAAACATCCCGTACCGTTTTTGCGCTCGTAAATGATATGCGTTCTGCGTGTAAGCACGCGTTTTACGCTTTCGGGGAGTTTTATAAACTCTTCGAAAGAGGAGAGCAGCGAGCCGTCGTCATACTCTACGTTGACGAAGACGAAGGCGCATTGCGCGCTTTCCGCAACGGGGATTTCGCAGCGTTTGCAGCCGTTTTGCGGCAATATGATCTTGTTCCAGTTTCTTATAGTGCCGTCCAGCTCGTCGAAAGCGTACCATACCGATATCTCTTTTGCTGCGAGAGGAGCGTCTACGGTGAGTTTGGCGACGAGCATATCGTCCTCGATCGCGAGGGCGCAGTCGGGGCTCTTTTTCAGCCTCGGTACTTTGCTGTCGTAAAAGTCGATAAAATTGAGTTGGGTATGCAGCGCACTCTGCGGCAGCAGAAGTCCCGTGTTGGGGCAGACGGTGCAATATACGCGCTCGTTGTCTATCAAAGACAGCGTATTTTCTATGCGGTCGATGCTGGAGATCGGGTTGTTGGAGCCGCATACGAGAAGGCACGGACACTCGACGTATCTTGCGTATGTCTGGCTTGCGCAACCGGCGAACCATCTTTCGCGTTCGTCGGTAAGCTGCATAGGTTCAGCGTTTTCGTCAAATCTGAAAATGTCTTCGTATTCTCTCCAGCCTGCGTTGTTTATGGATACCGCGGCGTCGACGCGTTTGTCCATAGCAGCTGTCTGCCAAAGCATATCCGCGCCCTCGCGCGCTCCGACAAGTACGATCCTGCAATCCTTGGAAAGAGTCTTTATAAACGTGATGACTCTGCGCGTGATCCTAGTCCACAGATACTGACAGCTGTCTTTTGCCGTAGGCTCTGCTACGGACATATGTCCTTCACTGTGACTGAGTTCTCCGTACTTTACGCTCTCGGGATAACGCGAACGTCTGAGCACGTCCGGATTGCCTGCGTTGTAATCGAAACAGATAAATCCGAAACCGCGGTCGATAAAACCGTTTACGAAAGTATCGGGAGGCGGGGTGCCCGCTCCGTCTTTGATGTATATTGCAATTTTCGGAGAAACGGACGTAGGGTACGATCCGTTTATGAAAATACGCGGCGCGCCGTCCGTATAGACGTCGCCGTTGAAAAACGCTTCGAAAGCGATACGACCGTTCTGTTTGCGGAAATCCCTGAAGGATATCTGCAGAGGAGCTTCCTCGGGGTCGTAGTCCTGCCATATCTGCAATGGCGTCAGAATAATGTTGTCCATACAAAAATTATTATAGTATAGAGGTAAAAAAAATGCAAGTGCTTACGACGCGCGATTGCGAAACGCATGCGGGCAGATAAATCAAAATCATAAACGCGATCTTTGCGGCATAAATTAGCAGGGAACGGAGGTTGATATGGCGGAATATGACGATTACAGGCTTGCAAACGACGACGAAGTAAACAAAATGAACTCCGAATATGCAGAGAAGAACGCAGAAAAGGGCAGAAAAGAGGCGCGGGCGGGGCTGCCAGTATATCTTACCGACGAGGCGCACCGCGCGGCGGAAAGTTGTTTTTCTGCGGCGCAGGGCTGCGTGTATCTTCTGGATTACGCGACTACGCCCGAGGAAAGAAAACTGCTCAAGTATGCCGCGGACTCTATGAACGGACTGTGTTCTGCGCTCGGCAGAGGCAGAAAAATATCGTCTGCGGAGCCTTTCGGCACGCACGGCGTAAAGCGCACGCTCGAAAAGACTTTCGTGCTCTGCAACGACGCCGCGATAAGACTTTGCAGGATCGCGGATTCGTCGGGAGGGGACGCTTTTCTGTGCTCCGCTGCAAGGACGGCGCTTTGCGCTACGCAGAGCGCGCTCGCGGTTTATCTTATGCAAATTTAGGCACCCGTGTTGATTAAACAAGATAATTTTTTTGCGACGAGAGCAGATCTTTCGCCGCTTTTTTGTATATGAGGATAAAAAAATCCCGCCTTCGAGGCGGGAGCAAAAACGGCTTTACGTTTTATTCGTGATCGTGCATTTTGTTGCCTTTTTCGATAGCGTTGATTCTCTTGGGGTTGAACTTGTTGTAAATGAGATAAACAATAGTCCAGATACCCGCGATGCCTACTATCGCGTAGAGAATACGTGCGCCGACGTATGCTTCGGACGTGAATATCCAATTGACGAAGTTGAAATCGAAAATACCCACGCTCAGCCAGTTGAGTGCGCCTACTACGAGCAGTATCAAAGCGATTACGGTTATCATGACGGCCTCCTTTTATATAGATTAAGGCTGCTTGCCTTATCGGTAGTTTGCATAAACGCGCAAAAATTATCCGTGCAAAAACAATTGAAATATAAGCGGTTTTAGTTTATAATCTTTATAAAGTCGCTTTTTCGGTGTAAAATCAAGGCGGCAATCAGCAATCGGAGTATAAAAATGGCAAGCAGAGGAAAAAAGAAAACTCAGGCAAGAGGGACTCAGGCTCCCGTGGTTCAGGTCGTGAACGCAAAAAAAGACAACCGTTGGATAATAGTTTCGGCGGCTGCTCTCGTGTTGCTCGCAATATTCCTCTTTCTGAATTCCTTTACTATTCAGGCTAACATAGAATATACGACGGATGACGGCACGAACGTGTTCGAAGATGTAGACAAGAGCGAGCTGTCTTTCGCTAAGAGCGCGGTCACGATCATATTTGCTCCCGTCAACGGGTACGAGGGCGCGGTGGATTATACGATAAAGAATCTGCCTTTGCTTTCCGGCAGCGATATGGCTCAGGACATCGCCAAGCAGTTTATTTCGTCTTATCCGCAGAGCAAGCTCGATCTTCTCGACAGCGCGTACAATACGATCTACGTTACAGAGCTCGCTTATTGCGTACTGTCACTTGCATATTTCGTAATGCTTATAGTCGTGCTCGTCCGCAGAAAAGAAGGCGACGACGTCATAGCGTTGGCAGGCACTTCCGTCATGACGGCGTTTTCGGCGGCGCGACTTATCATAGGTCTTATAATGTGCATGCAGAGCACGAGCGATTTTCTTATTACGGCGGGCGGCGCGCCCTGGCTCGCTCTCGTGGTAACGGCTGCGGCTACGGTATTGCTTGCGGTGCTTGTAGCAAAGCGCCTTAAGGAGAAAAAAGCAGCCGCTACGGAGAAAAAGCAATGAAATGCAGAGTGTGCGGTAAAGAAATAGAAGAAGGCTCCGAGTTTTGCAGATATTGCGGAGCGTCGCAGAAGAAAAAGAGAAAGCCTACCTGGAGCGAAAGAAAACGCGCCAGGGAAAAGGAAACTGCTGAAATTCTCAGAAAATCGTATATAACGGAGCAGGACGCTTTGCTCGCGGTGCCGACAGGTACGGAAGGACTCGAAGTCAGACTTGTCGGGGATACACACGGCGAGTTCAAAAAATGCGTCGCGCTCAGCGTTCTGTACGGATTGCTGACTGCGGCGGCACTTGCGGGACTCGTGTTCTTTCAGCGCGTGGACGTACTTACGAGAACGTGGAGAGCGCTCATATCTTTTGCTATCCTTCTGTTTTTTGCCGGCAGCGGCGCGGCTTTTGCAGAAAGAGTGTACAGCGCGAAAACTTTCGGCAAAATGATGAAGTGCGTGCGCGCAGTAAAAAAAGTCAGCTACGGCAAAGCTCCTTATATAACAAACGGAGGCAAGCTTTATCAGCTTATCTGCAACGCAAAGTGCAGGATCTGCGGCATGAATATGCATATCGAAGAATTCGACGGCAGACTTTTCGAAGTGTGCGACGTAGACAGGACTCATATCTGCGTGCTGTCCACTGAAGAGATATTCAAAAATCTTCTCGGAGTGCCTGAAGAAGAATTCGGGGACGGCAACGAGAAAACGGAAGATTTGTCGGATAAGGCAGAAGGAAATTCCGTAAAAGAAGAGGCTCATAGCAGAAATCAGACCGATACGGGCAGCGACGTCAACGTCTGTGCAGGAACGGACGAAAATGCCGATCTTACCGAAGGCAAGAAAGATAAGGACTGAAAAGCATAATTTACGATATAACGATTTCAAACCGCTCTGAGAAGGGCGGTTTTTTCATCCGAAAAGTGAGGAAAAGTTGAGCTGTGCCGTAATAAAGGACCGTAGGTTTCCGACTTGAAAACGCAGGAATCCGCAAATTTCGGCAAGTTCAGGAAAACGGTGAAGACGTTCAGAACGACAGGTCGGCAGACAAGAGGACAAAACGGAAAATACGCTATTTACAACGGGCGTGCGTTAGTGTATAATAAATTCGACGGCGTTTTGCCGAAAAGGGGAGAATATGAACATCATCAACAAAGCGGGAGAAGTCGTAAAAGACTTTTTCAGACATTGGAACAAGCCTGCCGAAGGGAATTATGTCGGAAACAAAGAGGTTGTCGCATATTCCGTCGGAGGCATGGGCGTACAGTTTGTGGCGGCTATAAGTTCGTCCATCCTCCTTCAGGCAAACTGTATTCTTATCGGCTCGGTTTATAAACTCAAACCCACCGATCTTGCGCTGTTGCTATTGATAAATACGATTTTTTCGATAGTGATCCAGCCTTTCAAAAGCTGGCTTATAGACCATACGCCGGGCAAACAGGGCAAAGCAAGACCGTGGATACTGTGGCTCGGACCTCCTTGCGCACTGCTCATGTCGTTGATGGCGTTTATACCTCAGACCTGGAGCAAACAGCAGATATTGATATGCGTCGGAGTGCTGTACATAATAATGAACTTTATTTACCAGTTCTATCTCGGTATGTACACGCAGCTCGTTCAGCTCGAAACACCCAACACCAACGAACGCGCAAAGATAATTTCTATAAGCTCTATCGTTTACAGCCTGGCTCCCACGATAACGGGTGCAGTGTTCCCTTTGATAGCGATGTGCTTCGACATGGGACAGGTAGATCAGAACTATTACAAAGTCATATTCCCCGTATTTTCTTTCCTCGGCTGTGGACTCAGTCTTTTCGCTTTCTTCGGAACAAAGGAACGTATCATCATGCCGCGCAGACAGGTGCAGCAAGTTAAATTTATCGACGGTTTCGTAAAGATATGCAAAAACAGATATTTCTGGATAAATAACGTTGCGACATGGTTCGTATTCGCTCGTGCGGCGGTAACGGGCAGCATGGCGTGGGCTTACATATATATGCTGCAGAACGAAGTCGTACAGTCCGTCGCAACGCTCGTTATAGGCACTGCGTCGCTCGTCGGTATGGTCATGGGACCTTTTATAATCAAAAAGATAGGCAAACGCAATACCGTATTGCTTACGGACGTGGCATTTGCCGCGGCAATGATCCCGCTCATATTCTACAACAATAACTTTTATATATTCGCGCTGCTTTGTTACGTCGCCAATTGGGGCAATGCGGTGCAGATAATCACTTCGCCTGCAATGAGTGCGGACGCACTCGATTATCAGCAGTGGAAAACTGGCGACCGCCTTGAAGGCTTTTCTCAGAATTTCGCGATCATAAATTCTCTTATCGCAATGGGTACGAATTACATCATACCTTTTATCAACGAATATTTCGGACTCGTAAACGACTATGACGTTCTTTACGACGAGTCTATACGTTCTCCTATGTTTTCCGCACTCGCGGCACTTGCCGTTGCAGGTGCGTTGCTGCATGCGGTACCGTATCTGTTCTGGAAGATGACTGAAAAAGACCAGGCAAACATGATAGAGGATCTCAAACGCCGTGCACGCGAGCAGAACGAACGCGACGGATATATCGGCGAGAGCATACTTTCCAGCCACGAACATCTCAACGAAGGAGATCTTTTTGCGGAAGAAGAAAAAGCCGTGCAAGAGCAATCGGCTGAAGGCGGGGAGGACAATTTATGAAAAAATCAATAAGATTTATTATCGTTTCGCTTATAATAATCGCGACGGCATTTCTTTCGTTCGCATTGACGGGTTGTAACGAATCCTTAGATATCGGAGAGGCAGAAAAAATCCTCGCAGAAGGCATAGAAAAAGCTCTTGAAAGCGATACCTATTACATAAAATACAGAATAAACAACGTGAATTCCGAAGAAGGAAAGTTCGTTCAGTACAGCCTCAACGTGGCGGAGGAAAAGACTGCAAAGTTCACCGTCGCTACGGGAGATATGCTCAAGACTGATTACAAGGACAGCTATTACGGCAAAAGTCTGAAAGAAGGAGTGAACAAGGATTCCGCAAAAGACAGCGATTACGTTACCGGTTTTCTCGAAAGCGCAAGCAACGGAAAGTGGAACATTACGCCGTGTACTTTCGAAGAGTTCTTGACCAACGAAAAGATTTCTGCCTATAATATGGATAGCGTGACGGCATTGCTGAAAGATATTCCCGAGGGGCAGCTCGAGATAGTATCTGCGACAAGAACGGGTAAAGTAGTATACATAAACGTTAAAGTAAAAGACCAAAACAATATGCTTTCCGCTTACGAAAGCGTCAATATCCGCGTGATAAACGGCAAACTCAGTTACATAGGCGACGTAAAGGAAAGTTTTGACATAAGCATTGCTTTCGGAGGACCAAAAATAACGGTACCCGTATGGAGTGCAACAAATGAAAAAGGAGAATAAAATGAAAGAGATCATCCCAAGACCGCAATCGTATATAGCGGCAAAGAACGGAGGAACGTTCGATCTCGCAAGGATAGACGGGCTTGACGTCGACGGCAAGTTTGCTGTCACAGAACCCGTGATAAGAGAAATCCTCGAGCAGGGGCTCGGGAAAAAATTGGGTAAAGAAGGAGAGTGCGTGCTCAGAATAGGTTTTGCCAGCGAACTCGCTCCGCAGAGTTACCGCATAGAGGTGGACGAAAACGGCGTATCCGTAGTGGCAGGCGACGCGGCGGGCGCGCTTTATGCCGTGCAGTCTTTCAGAGTCGGCGCGATGCTCAACACGCCTTATCAGGATACCGTCGTACCGTGCGGTAAACTCAATGACTATCCCCGTTATAAATGGCGCGGAATACTGCTCGACGAGGCAAGGCATTTCTTCGGAGAGAAAGAGGTCAAAAAGCTCCTCGACATTATGTGCATGCACAAACTCAACGTTCTGCATTGGCATCTGACTGACGATCAGGGCTGGAGAATAGAGATAAAGAAATATCCTCTGCTTACCGAAATCGGTTCTTCCCGCGAAAGATCGCAGATACACGGCTGGCAGTCTACCGACGTGGACGACGTGCCCGTAAGCGGATACTATACGCAGGAAAAGATCAGAGAGATAGTGGAATATGCAGCCGCAAGGGGCATTTCTATAATACCCGAGATAGACATGCCCGCTCATCTTGCAGCGGCGATGGCGGCTTATCCGTGGCTCGGCTGCAGAGAGATAAAGAGAGATCCTCATTATTATTTCGGAGGCAAGATCCCGCTTTCTCAGGGTATAAAGGATTGGAACAGGAGCGCGTGCATAGGCAAGCCGACGACGCTCGAGTTTATTCGCGGAGTAATAGACGAGATATGCGAGCTGTTCCCTGCACCTTATTTCCATATCGGAGGCGACGAAGCTCCGAAAGAAGAGTGGAAGAATTGCCCCGCATGTCAGGAGCTCATTAGATCTCTCGGTCTGAAAAACGAGAAACAACTTCAGGGTTGGTTTATAAACGAAGTCGCTAAGTATGTCAGAAGTAAAGGCAGAAGACTTATCGGCTGGAACGAAGTTCTCGAAGGCAACAATCTCGAAAATGACGTTATAGTTCAGTATTGGACTCCCGCACGCGACAACAAAGTGCTCCGTCACGTCAAACACGGCGGAAACGTTGTGATAAGCAAGCACAAATATTTCTATTTCGATATGCCTTACGCGCTGTATCCTTTGAGAAACACCTATATGTTCAATCCGTATTTCGAAGGATTCACGTCGAGGGACGACAACAGCGTAAAAGGTATAGAGGGCGCGTTGTGGACAGAGTGGATATCCACTCCGTCAAAGCTCGAATTTCAGCTTTTCCCGCGTATGGAAGCGCTTGCGGAAGTATCCTGGTACGGCGGCCCGAAAAACTACAAGAAATTTTTGCAGAGAGTCAGGGATTATAAGCCTCTTCTCGACATGTACGGCGTGAATTATGCAAAAGAAGAGATATACCGTCCTGCGAATCCTTTCAAAAGAGTAAATGCTATACGCACATGGTACGGCGGCAACGAGAACGTAGAGTACGAAAAAAACGACAACAAATACTGAGAAGTTCTGCGTCTTAGAACGCAGGGAAGATACAAAAACACATTTAGAGTGTATTATCGGACGCGCGGTATGACCGCGCGTCTTTTTGCGTATTGAAATCCTTAATCGCGTGTGATATAATAAAACCAACAAACAAAAGGGGAAACATATGAAAAAAATCGTAATTATCGGTGCGGGCGTGGTAGGATGTTCGATCGCGAGAGAACTGAGCCGCTACGACGCGAAAATAACCGTTCTCGAAAGGGCGAACGATGTGGCTTGCGGTACTACAAAAGCCAACTCGGGCGTCGTGCACGGCGGTTTCGACGCAAAACCGGGTTCGCTTAAGGCAAAATATAACGTGCTCGGCAACGCGATGTTCGACAGGCTCGCAAAAGAGCTCGATTTCCCGTTCAGGCGCAACGGCGCGTACGTCCTCTGCTTTGACGACACAAAATGGGACGGCTTGAAAAAGCTGTACGATCAGGGCATAGAAAACGGGGTAAAAGATCTCAGAGTCGTAACGGGCGACGAGGTGAGGGAGAGAGAACCTTACGTTTCAAAAGAAGTGAAAGGTGCGCTGTGGTGTCCGTCGTCGGGCATTGTCAGCCCTTACGAAATGACTATCGCCTATGCCGAAAACGCTGCTAAAAACGGCGTTGAGTTCGTCTTTGAAAAGAACGTTGAAAAACTCGTGCAGACAGACGGAAAGATACAGGTCGTCTGCTCGGACGGCGACGTTTACGAAGGCGACGTCGTGGTAAACTGCGCGGGGCTGCACAGCGACGATCTCAACAACACTATCTGCGACAAGAAATACAAAATCGTGCCGAGAAAAGGCGAATACATGCTGCTCGACAAGACGTCGGGATATCTCACGGGCACTACGCTATTCCAGCTGCCTACCGCAATGGGCAAAGGCATACTCGTCGTGCCGAGCGTACACGGCAATATACTGCTCGGACCTACCGCGGTGGATATAGAGGACAAAGAGTGCAAGGATACCACTTACGACGGCTTAGCGGAGGCATTTGACAAGGCGCGCATCACTATGCCGTCGCTTACCAAAAAAACGGTTATCACGCAGTTTACGGGACTGCGCGCACATGCGGATGCGGGCGACTTCGTGATAAGTTTTGCAAAAGACGGCGTTCCCCTTTACAACCTGATAGGCATAGAGAGCCCGGGACTTACTGCCGCTCCCGCCATCGCGGTGCAGGCGGCTAAGGATATTTCCGCTTATCTCGGACTTGACGCGAACAAGGCGTTCGACCCGATAAGAAAGGGTATCCCTTGTTTTGCAACCATGACGGAAAGCGAAAGAGCGGAGATAATAAAGAAAAATCCGCTTTACGGCAGGATAGTATGCCGTTGCGAAGTGGTTACCGAAGGCGAAATAGTCGACAGTATCAACAGACCCGTCGGTGCAAAAGACCTCGACGGAGTAAAAAGACGTACCCGCGCGGGCATGGGCAGATGCCAGAGCGGATTCTGTTCGGAACGCGTTATGGAGATAATCGCGAGAGAGCGCGGCATTGACATGACCGAAGTTACCAAGAGCGGAAAGGGATCCGAGATCCTCGTGGGGAGGGTAGAGTGATGAGCGTAAAAAATCTGATTATAATTGGCGGCGGTCCGGCTGGACTCGCTGCGGCGAAAAGCGCGTACGACGCGGGCGAAAGAGATATACTTATCCTCGAGAGAGAGGACAAGCTGGGCGGAATACTCAATCAGTGTATCCACAACGGATTCGGTCTGCATACGTTCAAAGAAGAACTGACGGGTCCCGAATACGCGGCGCGTTACATCGACGAAGTGCTCGAAAGAAAGATAGAGTACAAACTCGGCACCACGGTGCTCAGCATAGACAAGAACAAACGCGTGACGTGCGCTAACGAACAGGACGGTCTGCTCGTATACGAGGCAAAGGCGATAATACTCGCGTGCGGATGCAGAGAAAGACCGAGAGGCGCGATAAACATCGCCGGCTGCAGAGCCGCGGGTATTTTCAGCGCGGGCACGGCGCAGAAACTTATCAACATAGACGGATATATGCCGGGCAAAGAAGTAGTTATACTCGGCAGCGGCGATATAGGTCTGATAATGGCTCGCCGTATGACTTTCCAGGGCGCAAAAGTCAAGGCGGTAGTGGAACTCATGCCGTATTCTTCGGGACTCAACAGAAATATCGTGCAATGTCTTAACGACTTCGATATACCTTTGATGTTCTCTCATACGGTGGTGGATATAAAAGGCAAAGGCAGAGTGTCATCCGTAGTCATAGCGGCGGTCGACGACAAGCTCAATCCGATAAAAGGCACGGAACAGGAGATAAAATGCGATACGCTTTTGCTCAGCGTAGGACTTCTGCCCGAAAACGAACTGTCCAAGATGGCGGACGTCGCACTCAGCCCGATAACGGGAGGAGCGATAGTCGACGACGACATGATGACTGAGGCGGACGGAATTTTCGCGTGCGGAAACGTCCTGCACGTCCACGATCTCGTTGACTTCGTCAGCGAAGAGAGCGAGTGGGCGGGAAGACGCGCCGCGGCTTATATCAAAGGCGAAAAGGTGAACGGAGAAAAGGTCGGCATCGACGCAAAAGACGGAGTAAGGTACGTTGTCCCGCAGTTTGTTAACAAAGACGGCGACGAACTACTCAAACTCAAAATGCGCGTAGGAAACGTCTACAAAGACGTAAAGCTGTGCGTGGTATGCGACGGAGAAGAAGTCTATGCGAGAAAATGCAGGATAGTCACTCCGGGAGAGATGGAAACCATCAATCTGAACGAAAAACAAACACGGGCACTGAAAAATTGTAAACAGGCGGTAGTTTGCCTGAAGGCGGTGAAATGATGAGAGAGATGATTTGTATATGCTGTCCTATGGGGTGCAGACTTACCGTTGACGACAGCGACGTCAACAACGTAAAAGTGAGCGGCAACACTTGTCCGAGAGGCGAAAAGTACGGAAAAGAAGAAGTAGTATGCCCCAAGCGCATGGTCACTTCTGTCGTAAGAGTTAAAGGCGGAGATGTCGCCATGGTCAGCGTAAAGACTAAAGAAGCGATTGAAAAATCCAGGATATTCGACGCTCTCGACGCGCTCAAAGGCGTAGAGGTGAAAGCTCCCGTAAAGATAGGGGACGTCATCGTAAAAGACGTGCTCGGCAGCGGGGTCGATTTTATTGCGACAAAAAACGTCGCCGCACGCTGACTTTGTCAGATAAGAGGTGAGATTATGGCAAAATACGTCATGTCGATAGATCAGGGAACTACGAGTTCGAGGGCTATCGTTTTCGATAAAAAGGGCAATATTATAGCTAAGGCTCAGAAGGAGTTCAGACAGATATATCCTCACGAAGGCTGGGTCGAGCACGATCCCGAAGAAATACTTTCGGGGGTAAAAGAAGTCGTTGCTGCGGTGCTTGACAGCGTCGGGGCGGACAATATCGATTGCATAGGCATCACCAATCAGCGCGAAACGGTCGTCGTCTGGGATAAAAATACGGGAAAGCCCGTCTACAACGCGATAGTATGGCAGTGCAGGCGCACGGCGGATTACTGCGATACTCTGAAACAGGCGGGACTCGAAAAGCTTATTTACGCCAAGACGGGACTGCAGATAGACGCGTATTTCAGCGCGACAAAGATAAGATGGATACTGCAGAACGTAGAAGGAGTGAAAAAGCGTGCGGAAAACGGAGAGCTGCTTTTCGGCACGATGGATACCTATGTGATGTGGAATCTTTCGGGAGGAAAGATCTTCGCTACGGACTACACCAACGCGAGCAGGACAATGCTCTTCAATATCCACGATATGGCATGGGACGACGATCTGACGGAGATGTTCGACATACCTGCGTCGATGTTCCCCGAGGTGTATCCGTCGGGTCACCGTTACGGAGTTACCGATACGTCGGTTACGGGCAGAGAAATACCGATTTGCGGTGTCGCGGGAGATCAGCAAGCCGCGCTTTACGGACACCTGTGCACAAAAAAAGGCAGCATAAAGAATACATACGGTACGGGTTGTTTCGTGCTTATGAACACGGGCGACGAGCCGATAGAATCCAAACGCGGACTCGTTACCACGGTCGCCGCGAGCAGTGACGGACAGAAACCGCAATACGTTCTCGAAGGCAGCGTTTTCGTCGGAGGAGCCGTCATACAGTGGCTGAGAGATGAGCTTAAGATAATAAATTCTTCTCCGGAAACGGAGGAGATAGCAATGAGCGTCAAGGACACTGGCGGAGTGTATCTGGTGCCCGCTTTCGTAGGGCTCGGCGCGCCGCATTGGGACGCAAGGGCGAGAGGACTGATAACGGGCATAACGCGCGGCACGTCGAGAGCTCATATAGTGAGGGCGGCGCTCGAGTCGATAGCGTACCAGGTCGTCGACGTAATGCACGCCATGCAGAGCGACGCGGGATGCAAGATATCTGCTCTCAGCGTTGACGGCGGAGCATGCGCAAACAACTTCCTTATGCAGTTTCAGGCCGATATCCTCAATTGCAGCGTAGTCAGACCCAAGATAATAGAAACGACTGCTCTCGGCGTCGCGTATCTTGCGGGACTTAATACGGGGTATTGGAAAGACGAAGACGAGATAAGAGAGAACGTGGGAGTAGAGCGCGTTTTCGAGCCGAATATGTCGCGTAAAAAGCGCAACGATCTGCTCATGGGCTGGGCGGACAGTATTGCGAGGACGAAATTCCGCTGAAAGCTGCCCGGATAACCAAAACGACGTATTTTATTGCATTACATTAAAAATAGTGGTACAATCAACGGGTACGTCGCAAGGAGAGTTTATCTTTTGGACAACAAACAATATCTGACAAAGATGGAAAAATCCGGCTACGGGCTTGCTGCTTTGGGGCAGGGAGCTATGTATGCCATGATGACTTCTTGGCTGAGCAGGTTCTATACGGACGTGCTCGGTCTTGAGCTGTTGTTTGTAATGGGACTTATGTGGGTAGCCCGCCTTGTGTTCGCGATCGGCGATCCGTTGATGGGCGTACTTGTGGATAACACGCGTTCTAAATACGGCAAAATGAGGCAGTATCTGCTTTTTGCGCCGTTTATCGTATCTCTTCTCAGCGTATTCTTGTTTATAGATTTCGGCCTCGACATGACGGGCAAGATGATCTATGCGTCTATAACCTATATGGTATGGGGCGTGGCTTATGCCGTGTGCGACGTGCCTTTCTGGGGACTTCCTTACGCGATGACCCCCAACGTTACGGAACGCGACAAATTTCTGTCTTTCGCGCGCACGCTCAACAGTATCGGAGGAGCGCTACCCGTGGCAGTGGTCGCTTTTCTTATCGGAGACAGCATCTTAGGCTTAAGAAAAGGACTTATGGTCGGCGCGATACTGTTCGCTGCGATAGCGATCGTACCGTTTTCAATGACGTTCTTTTTTACGAGAGAGAGAATAGAGCCGCAAAAAGAAAAACTCAGCTTAAAACAGTCTTTCAGGATAATAGGCAAGTGCAAGCCGCTCGTGCTCGTAATGCTGTTCGGATTGCTCAGTTTCGGCAGATATATGATACAGGCGTCGTATACTTATGCTGCAGATTACGTCTTTACGTATTACGAAAACGCCAACGCGTTTACCGCTTTTGTCTATGACATGAGACAGATACTCGGAGCAGCGTTGATAGGCATAGGCATGTTCCCGTCAATGATAATAATGCCTAAACTGCTGAGGAAATACAATACGCGCGTTATCGCGCTCGGTGCGGGCATATTCTCGGGCGCCGTACTCGGGCTTTTCTTCCTGATAGGAACGCTGACGCATTACAACTATTATATAGCTTTGCCTTTCTTCTTCCTGAGCGGACTGCCGCTCGGTATATACAACGTCATAACTTTCTCTATGGTGGGAGAGTGCATCGACTATCTGCAATACAAGCTTGACATACGCGCAGAAGGACTTGCGTCATCGTGCATATCTTTTGTGGGAAAGCTCAGCGCCGCGTTTTCTGCGGGAGCGATACCGCTCGTACTCGAAATAGCCGATTACGTTCAACCCGTTACAGAAAACGGCACGACCGTGCTTATGGAGCAGACTTCGGGCACAAGGACAGCGATTTTCATGTTGCTTACGCTTATTCCAGCCGTCAGCCTGTTCGTATCCACGCTGCCGCTCCTATCGTACGATCTCGTGGGCAGGAAAAAGAGGGAGATCGAAGAGGCTCTCGAAAAGAAACGCGTGATAAAAGAAGAGTAGAGCAAAATTACGCACAAGTATTCGTTTTTTTTGCATATCGTAAACAGTAAAGAAAAAGCTCCGCAGAAAGCGGAGCTTATTTATTGCTTGTTATAGTCTTTAGACGTTGAAACCGCCTTTGATATGGTTTGTCAGCGACTGCATGAGGTAGTTGCTTTTTGGAGTGCCGATGTCCTGCAGATTGTCGCAGATGGTTTCGACGAGCCCCGATATCAGAAAGCATACCGAATATTCGAACATAGTCCTGTCGCGGTAACGGTATGAGTTTTCCTGCAATATTTTGTTTTCGAGCAGACCTTTCAGCTTGCGACGGAAATCCGAGTGAAAATTGTTCTGCAGCAGATTGATGTACAGGTCGAGATCTTTCTGAAGGAAGTCGAAGACGTGCTTGAGAAAAGGCTCGGGATTGGTGAGTATCGTTGCGAAATCGAATTTATCCAGCACGCTCGTTATATTTGCGATGATATCGTTGTGGACCTGCTCAATAACGTCGGTCGCGTCGTAATAGTGCAGATAGAACGTGCTGCGGCTCACGTCTGCGAGAGAACATATCTCTTTTATCGAAAGTTTGTTGATAGGCACCGTGTTGAGCAACTGTACCGTAGCGGTGATTATGGCTCTTTGCGTCTTTCTTATTCTTCTGTCTTTAGGCATAGAAATAAGACTCCTTGTTAAAAAATTTACAAATCGCGTATTTTTGTATCGTAATGAGCAATAAACCTTTATTTATCCGCGTAAAAACATACGCGTTATACGCTGTTTTGTTCTATAATTATTATAGATTAAAAATTTACAGTTGTCTATTATTTGACACATATTTAGGAGGCAACATGATTCATATCGTAACGGATGCAACTACTGATTTCCCTAAGCAGTTTTATGAAAAGGATTTTACCGTTCTTCCTATGGGCTACATGCTCGATGACGAGGACTTCGACGGAGAAACCAAAACCATAACGGCAAAAGAATTTTACGACTACATGAGAGCAGGCAGAAAAACCAATACCCGCATGGTTGACGAGGCGACGATACTCAAGTACGTCGAACCGTTGCTCAAAGAAGGAAAGGACGTGCTTTACGTCGTATTTTCGTCAGGACTTTCGGGTACTTACGACAACGCGGTGCGCGTATTCAAAGAGCTGCACGAAAAGTATCCTGCATGCAAACTTGCGGCGGTAGACAGTTACAATGCGAGCATGGGCGAGGGACTTCTCGTCTGGTATACTCTCAAGAAGAGAGCAGAAGGAGCTGACTTCGAAGAACTCTGTAAGTACGTCGAAGACACGCAGGCTCATCTGTGTTCGTACTTCACGGTCGACGATCTTAAGCACCTTGCAAGACTCGGCAGAGTTACCAAGACAGCGGCGTTCATAGGTTCGCTCGCCAACATCAAACCCGTGCTTTTCGTAAACAGCAAAGGCAAGCTTATCCCTATCGCAAAAGTCGTGTCGCGCAAGAAATCGCTCAAAGCGCTCGTCGACAAGATGGAGGAGAAGATGCTCCCCGTAAGCGAACAGAAAAAGATCTTTATCGGTCATGGTGACTGTTACGACGACGCAGTGTTTGTCAAGAATGAAATAGAAAAACGTTTCGGACTCGATTGCGTTGTGATAGATTACATCGGTCCCGTTATCGGAGCTCACGCAGGAGCGGGCGTCGTTGCATTGTTCTTCCTCGGCACCGACAAATTCGAGAAGAACGACACTTCCGAAGACTAAAAAGTAAAGATTTGCCCCCGAAATGCTACGTTTCGGGGGCTTTTTGTATATTTTAGATACGAATTATAAAAAAACAGTTGAAAAATATAACGTTTATAACGCACAATTAAAGCAAAGATCAACGGGGATATGAGAAATGTACGATTATAAAAACAAAGTCATCGGTATAGAAAAAGCGTTGTCGCTCGTCAAAGACGGGTGCAACATCGTTACCGGTCTCGGTGCAGCGGAGGCGAGAGGCTTTCTCGGTGCGTTGCATACGATAGCAGGTAAAGTCAGAAACGTAAAAGTGACAACGTGTCTGTCGGTATGCGATTATGAGTTTACCAGACCCGAATATTCCGATTCCTTCAGAATAGAAAGCTGGTTTTATTCTTCCAAGCAGAGGAGAGATCACTCCCGCGGAAACATTTCCTTCATACCCAATCATCTGCATCTCGCCGCAAGCAAAAGGCTGTGGATGGCGCACCCCGACATCGTTGTCGTCAACGCAAGCATGCCCGACAAGCACGGATACATGTCGATAGGATTATCCAACGTCTACGAAAAGGCGATGATAGAGGCGGCGGACCTCGTGATAATAGAGATAAACCCCCACGTTCCGAGAGTGTTCGGAGATTGCGATCTGCACGTTTCGCAGGCAGACTATCTTATAGAAACTGATTACGAGTTGCCCGAAATACCCGATATAGTGCCCAACGAAAAGGATAAGATAATCGGCAGACTCGTCGCCGATTACGTCAACGACGGCGACTGTATACAGCTTGGTATCGGAGGTATTCCCAATGCGTTCGCGGATGCGCTGATGACAAAGCACGATCTCGGCATACATACCGAAATGCTGACTACGGGCATGGTCAAGCTCATAGAGGCGGGAGTCGTCAACGGCAGCAGAAAACAGCGCAACAAAGGCAAGGTCGTCACAGCTTTCGCGCTCGGCAATAAAAAGCTGTATGAATTCATGGACGACAATATCGGCATAGAAGTGAGAAACTGCGCTGAGGTCAACGATCCGTACGTCATAGCGCAGAACGACAATCAGATATCCGTCAACACTACGCTCGAAGTGGATCTTACGGGGCAGTGCTGCAGCGAGTCGCTCGGTTCTACTCAGTTCAGCGGTACGGGCGGTCAGGCCGATACCGCAATAGGCGCGCAGATGTCGAAAAACGGAAAATCTTTTATAGTCCTCTATTCTACCGCAATGGTCAAAGATCCCGTTACGGGAGAAAGAGAAGAAAAGTCCAAGATAGTGTGCCAGCTCAAGGCAGGCGCGGCTGTATCTCTGTCGAGAAACGACATTGACTTTCTTGCAACCGAATACGGCGTGGTATCTCTGAGAGGAACGAACATAAAGGAAAGAGTGGAAAAGATAATTTCAGTCGCTCATCCGAAATTCAGAGAAGAGCTTATAGCCGACGCGAAAAAAGTCGGACTTATCTGAGTTGAAATTACTGTATCCGTGTTTATTAAACACGTTTTACGGTCAGCAAGACAAAACAACGTGACAAATGCAGGCGGGATCGCTTGCATTTTTTTATATGTGCGGGCAGAGTAGTAAAGTGCGATAAAACGTAGTATGTCGGCAGGAGAGGAAAAGAGAAATGAAAGCATTTATCGGATAAAAAGATGTATGTTTTTCATACTGTAAGCAGGTAAAAGGCTCTATCCGTTCAAGCAGACAGCGTATAAGCGCATAGGCTGAGTCAGATGCTTTCAGAAAAAATCTGTAAAGTAAAAAAAATAAAATAGACATAAAAAAAATTATTCAAAAAACGGCTCTCGAAGTCAGCATTTCATACATCAATGAAATATGTATAAAATATGTCAATAAATTAACGATCGAAGAAAGACGGTTAGTGTCGTCCTGAGATATTTCGCAGAAATTCAACAAAAAACTGAGCAAAATCGAGCCGAAACATCGCTAAAAGAGGTTGTCGGTAAAACGTAAAAGCAACGGGCATATTAAAAGTCTTATGGATAAAACAGTTTATTTTCCGCATGTTTCAGAATAATAAAAAACATTAAAAACGGATACGAACGGGAATATTTTAGCAGAAATTGCCAATTTCACGTAATTTTTTGGTGTAAATACATTTGATATTAAAAAAAATATGTGCTACAATTTACATAACCATAGTGCGCGTATTTATATATACGCACGCGCCGCGGACATAGACGGCGCAAAACGGTAAGGTTGAGAGGTGGAG
The DNA here is from genome assembly GCA_944383895.1 of uncultured Christensenellaceae bacterium. Taxonomy (GTDB): domain Bacteria; phylum Bacillota; class Clostridia; order Christensenellales; family UBA3700; genus Ornithoclostridium. The sequence continues at coordinate 76,964 of CALWRH010000004.1, forward strand.
AACTATGAAAAGGTTCAAAAAAACAGCTACGTCGGTTCTGGTCGTATTCGTAGTCGTTCTCGCTCTTTCTCTTGTTCTTACGGCGTGTGACCAAACGACTACCACAACGGACGTTTCGTACAACATAACGCTGGATTACGACGGAGGAGCGATTTCGGGTACAGGCTCGACGACTGTCAGCGTAAACTCGGGTCAGCAGATAGATCTGAGTCAGTATAAACCCGTAAAAGCCGGATACATATTCTCGGGTTGGAGTGACGGCAAGCAGATATACAAGGGAACGTACACCCCTTCTGCGGACGTGACTCTCAAAGCCGTATGGATCAAGTCGGGCTCCAACACTACGCTCAACGCGCTCAAGACTTTGCTTGACGCGATGGATCAGGAAGGAGCTTACGGATTCGTATTCGAGGGCAGCGGGACTGATGCCGACGGCAAGCTGACGTCTATCGCGCTCAAGGCGAGCGTTTCGAGCGAAGAAAAATATACGCTCGGGTTTGAAATTTCCGATGCGGACGGCAACAGGACGGTAGGCATATACGTCATGGACGGAGTGTTCTACGTCTGGTCTCCCGAAATGGGCGGCGTTGCGCTCGAAGATTTCGACATGGATTATATTCTTCAGGTTGCGGTACGCACTCCCGAAGTGCTCGGCAACCTTCTCGGCAACATCGATCTTGCCGGATTCTCTTTTGATACTATTCTCAACATGCTCTTTGAAATGTTTACCAAGACTACGGTAAGCGCAGAGGGCACCGATACCGTTTATAACGTAGCCATCAACCCTGCGGGTCTCAAGAGTATTGTAAGTCTTCTCAACCTCATCAACCTCGACTCTTTGCTTGCAGGTGCCGGCCTTAATATCAAGACCGCCGGCGTTATAGACTGGTTTATGAGCATATTGCCCGAAATGACCATCAATCTCAAGTTTATGGTGGGCATGGAAAGCGGCAAGCTCACGGGAGTACAGTCCGACGCCGTTTATGAAGGCGAGAAATATTTCGAGTTCTCGACCGTAGACGCGGGATTCTACGCAGAAGACGAAGTCGTGCCCGTAGCTCCCGAAGAACTCGAAGGATATCAGCAGATATCGCTCGGCAACATAGACATGCATGTCGATTTCTCGGTGGAGAACGAAAGCGCGGATCTCGGAGCGTTCATCAACGCGGTAACGGGTACGACTGCGGTGCCTGTCGGCACGCTGTTGCTTGACAGCGGACTCAGATACAGACTTACGCTCAAGACTCAGCTCGATATCGCTCAGAACACAGTTACTGACGAAAATTATATAGTGCTCGAGCTCGATGAGCTCGGCAAAGACGGTTCGCTCAAACCCTTCCTTTCGGCATATTACAAGAAAGGCAACGTCTACATCGACGTCGCAAAAACGGTAGGCGGCATATACGGAGGCAAAGGCGTAAAGATAGGAGTGGATCTCAAAGAACTCATATCCGAGGTCAAAGGAGTAGTTACCGACGCGATAGACAGCACCTTCTTTACAGAAGACCGAGCGATCAGCGGCAATGCGGTGCTTAATAAGAACGGCGTCGTAGCGCTTTCCGGCAGTGAAGGCAACTACTACGTTTCGAGCGGCGCGCTCAACTTTATTCAGGTCATCGTCGGCGTGTTCGGCGTGGACGGAGATAAAGTCAGCGTAACCGACGGCGAAGACGAGGGCGGCAAATACAGCATACTCAACTTCAATATAGACGACGAATTCTTGTCGGCGTTCCTCAACGCGATAGGACAGAAGAACGTCAGCGTGCCCGATTTCGGCGCGATAAATCTGGATATCAGACTCGAGGCAGACGGATTGCAGTCGGTAGGTATCAACGCGGATCTCGAAGGCGGGATAAAGGCGTCGATAATGTTCGACAACTTCTCGATAGGTAAAAAGCCGGAATTCGACGGATACGACGGCATCAGCGATTATATCGACGCTCAGGTGGGCGACGAAAGCAACTATACCTATTCGGTAAAAGAACTCGTATATTCTTTGCTCGAAGGCGTTTCTCTCGACGTCGACGCAAAGCTTTCGCTTGCGGCGGGCAACTATAATATCATGGACATCGTTTCGCTGTTCGGTATTGAAAATACAGACGGCGTTGCGACCCCGTGGACGGTGAGCAAAGACAGCACGGTAGACGCCACGTTGTCTGCAAGACTCGCTCTCGATCCAGCGACGGAGAAGATCAGCGCGGTAGTTAAGATAATACTCAATAAGGATTTTGCGCTCGGTACCGACAAGATCCTGCCTGCAGGCGAGCTTATCTCGGTATATCTGTCCGAAGACGGAACGGGATACATAGATCTGTCGGGCATTGAGCTGTTCGGCGTGAATCTGCCCGCGCTCAAGGCAAATATAGATCTGACCTCCGTGACAGACAAACTGAGCGAAAGTCTGAATACGGACCTCGTATTCGACGTGTCGGGACTTTTCGGTACGAGCGAAGAGGAAACGCTTTCGAGACTAAACGCGGACGCTTCTTCTAAGCCGCTTTCCATGAATTCTCAGGTAACGGCAGAGGCAAGCGATATAATAATCAATTCGGATTCTCTGAAGGTCAACGTTACGCTTGCGACCGTATCGGCTCTTCTCAACGCGTTCGGCGTCAGTATAGCTCTTCCCGACGGACTCGAGGCGGATCTGTCCGCATCTCTTGACGGCGAGGGACTGAACGTTGAGCTTGACGCATCCGTCGCAGCGAGCGAAGGATATGACGCTCTCGGGCTCGGACTCGGTATAAGCGTAGGCAAAGGCGGGCTTATGACGGGTGTGGACGGCATGTCCGCGGAAATAGAAAACACTATAAGGACAGAAACCGCAGACCTTGCGGACGCTCAGTCCAACGTAATAAAGGCTTTGCTCGGCACTGTCGGCAAAATGACGATAGAGGCAGAGATAGACGTCACGTCGGACGAAAACGCGGATCTCGGAGCGTTCGTCGAGCAATTTGTAAAGACGTGGCTGCCCGATACCGATATCAGACTCAACGTTTCGGGCGGAAAAGTAAAACTTTCCGTGGCTCTCAATGCCGAGAGAGGAGAGTATTCCGTAGTTCTCTCTGAAGGCGACGGCAACGAGCTCATCGGCGCGCGTGCCACAGGCGATACCATCGTGGTCACGGTAGTCGATTTCGGCAGCTTCCTGCTCAGAGATACAGGCATAGTCGCAACGATAGAAAAAGCGGTGAACGACGCGATAGCGGGTATAGAGAACGCGGACCTCAATACGCTTTTCTCCAATCTGCTCAATCCCAAGGACGATCCTTCTCAGCCCGAAGGCGGTGAGGGAACGGAAGAACCTTCTCAACCCGAAGGCAGCGAAGGTTCGAGCACTGCGATCGACATAGTATCTCTTCTCGGAGGAATATCCGTCGACGACGCCGTTATTAATATTGATATCACGCGCGAGATGATAGCGGGCATACTTTCTACGTTCGGCATAGAAGTGGATTTTGTTTCGGCGGGAGGAGCGATAGACATCTTCGGAGGTAAAGCGCAGATAAGCGCGGTTATCGGAGATAACGCTCTCGAGCTCGGCATCGGATTGTCCATTGGCAGAACCGACGACGAAACGACGGATTACGCTTATGCGCGCGCTATGCTTGCGGCTTACGGCGATGAAGGTTTCGTTCCTACGGGAGAGAACGACGCCGAAAATCTGCGCGCATACCTCGTGGCAGGACTCAAAGCGTACGGAGAATACCGCAGTTATATGGACAGCTGGTCGCTTTCTGCGCTCAGCACCGAATACACGCGTTACGTTCAGTCAGACAGCGTGCTCGTGTTTACGTCGCGCGACGATCTGCGTCAATACGTCATGGGCATTCTCGAGGGCGTTTCGCTTGAGGCGGAAGTCACGTTGGACTTCACTCCGGGTGAGTACAATATCCTCGAGCTCGTCAGCAAGTTCACCGATATAGAAAAACTCGGTCTGCCTGAGGACTCGAAACTCATCGTGTCTTTCGGAGAACCGTCAGTAGATCTTTCGATAAGATTCAACAGCGCGATACGCAACACGGACAGCGGCGTCGAGGGCGTGATGGGACTTGAAATAATCACAGAAAAAGATCTGTCTTTCGGCACGACTCTCGGCGGCGGAGACGCAGTCACGGTAATACCTGCGGGCGAGGCGCTGCTTGCGGTCTACATATACGACGGCAGTCTGTACATAGACGTGACGGCGCTCGAAGTGCTCGGTCTGAGTCTGCCCGTATTCAAGGCGGACAACTTCGATCTGCCTGAATTCCTTTACAATCAGATAGACTCTATGCTCAAAGGTATTTTCGCTGAAGATACCTCTGGAGGAGACGGCACTGCCAGAGAGCTTGCTCTCGCGGGCGGCGACGGCGGCACGATAGCTCTGACTATTGCGCGCAACAGACTGCAGCTTTCCGCTACGGTCAGCGCAATAGGCGCGCTGCTTTCCAACTTCCTCACGGGTGACAGCGCGGCAACCGTCAGCGATATACTCGCAGGACTCGGAGATATGGAAGTGGCGGTAAATCTCGACAGAGACGACACGTCGGGCAGCGGCGTTTACAAACTTTCGCTTTCTGCTCAAGGCAGCGTAATGAATACCGCCGACGGTCAGCCGTCCGATCTGTCGCTTGCGATAAGCGCGAGCACAGCGGATATGAAGATAGGCGACGAAACGCTTTACGATACCTACGGGGCATACGTCGGCGGAATAATAGACGGCTACGACAAGACGTATTCGGATATACTAAGAGGCATTGCGGATAACCTGTTCAAAGGTTCTATGTTCATTGACGTAGACGTTGACTTCAACGAAGGCAAGTATTATCTCAATGGCCTTATAAACAACATACTTTCCGCGCTCACGGATAAAGAGGGTATAGAAGTTCCGATATCCGTGCAGACGGGAGATTTCACTAAACAGTTGCAGCTTGCTTTGCAATGGAACCTCAATCCCGATACAAAGCAGCTCAAGCTCATGTTCGAGGTGAGAAACGGCGCGGACGTCCTGATCGGCGCGTACATGTATGACGGAGAACTCGTCGTCGATCTCACGGGAGTAGGACTTATAAGTCTGAAGGTTACCAACGTCGCGGTCATACAGCAGCTTACCGAAACGCTTACGTCTGCTATCGACAGCCTGCAAGGACTCGATCTCAACGAGTTGCTCGGCGGTTTGTTCGGCGATTCGTCTGCAACGACCATGAGCGGCAGAGAAAGCGGTACAGCGGCGGGCGAAGGTTCCGACGATCAGACTCAGAGCGGCGACAACGCATGGATAGCTCAGCTGCTCGGGGTCGTCATGCTTGAAAACACCAATATCAAACTTGCGCTTTCAACGCAATTGCTCGAAGATATAATATTCGCGCTTGCGGGAGCGGAAATAGATCTAAGCAGCGATCTGTTCGATCTCAGCGCAAATCTCGGTATACTTTCGGGCAAAGTTTCGTTTGACGCGACTCTGTTCGGAGAAAAAGAAAACGCGCTTATCGGCATGAGCATAGACGCTGCGCTCAGCAACGACACTATCGTATCCAACGAATATATACAGGCGATATTCCTGCACGATCATTACGAGCTCGACGCGACGGATACGTCTACGATCATTAAGGACGTGCTTGACAATATAGCTGACGTTGAGTTCGGACTCGACCTTTCGGTCTCGTTTAAGAAAGGCACGTACAATGTGGCGGAGCTTCTCGCGGACTTCGGAGTAAAAGAACTTGCGGGAACTCAGCTTGCCTGGACGTTTACCGAAGATACAGACATAGCTCTCACCCTGAAAGTCAGCCTCAAAACCTATGCGGACGACAATGCGGGAGGAGAGAACGGCATGGCGTCCATCGAGTTGGTTGCCAAGAACGATTTCAATCTCGGAGCGAGCAACTTCCTCAAGGCGGGCAGCGTAGTTCTCGGACTGTACGCATACGAGGACGTGCTTTATATCGATGCAAGCGGAATCAAACTGCTCGGCATAACTTTCCCCGTATTCAGATCCGAATTCGATCTGCTCGGAGTGGTAGTCGAAAAACTCAAGGCGCTCGGCAATTCTTCAGAAGAAGAGAGCGTACCCATAGCGGTCGTTACGAGCGAAACGGGCGAAACTTCGGTCATGACTCCCGTCAGCGACGAAAACGGCGAGATATCTGTCGGCATTACTGAGGACGAAATAGCCGTAACGGCTACGCTCGGCGCGATAGTAGCAGTGCTTGCGGACTTCGGCGTGGATCTCGGTATCGATCTGAGCGCGTTCGATCTGTCTGCGGCGATAAGGATCAAAGACGGTCTGTCTGTCGAAGTCGGAGGAGTATTGCTGCCGACTACGGACGGTACCGAAAATCCGTTTGAAATGAAACTAAGCGTTCCTTCGGACGCTCTGAAGTTCGGCATTGACGTAAACGAGCTTGAAAGTTATCTGAGAAGCAAAGCAGATGCGTATAAGGATTATAACGACGATCTGATAGAAACTCTGAAACAGACGCTCGGTAACAATTCCATAAAGGCGAATCTGACTGTGGACGCTGAGGCAAGTCAGGTAGATCTCAACAGTCTTATATCGGGACTTCTCAAGACTCTCGGCGTAGATCTCACGATACCGCTCGAGATAAGTTTCGACGAGCTGTATTACGATCTCGAGATTTTGTTCAATTGGAATATGGAAACGCGTGAGCTCATGCTCGAAGTGAACATGAACAATACCGCCAATCAAAAGACGATAATGGGCATTTACGGCAATTGGGAAAGTCTTTACATCGCGCTCGGCGGCGTTGGACTCGTAGACCTTCAGGTCAAAGGCTCGCCGCTCGTGCCCGCATTGTTCAATAAACTCGACGAAGTTCTCGCGGGCATAGATCCGATCGTTTTGTCAGACATACTCTCGCAGCTTTTCTACGGTAAGGATATAGCTGAAGAGGCTGCCAACATCCCCGTAAATGACGGAGAAGCGTCTGCGGACGCGGATGCGGATGAACTCGCAACGGGCAGTTCGGACATAATCAAATACTTGTTGTCGGCGATAAAGATCACTGACGGTGAAGTTGTTGCAGACATAACCAGCGATATAATGTCGCAGATATTGCGCGCGGTAGGTTTCGATATAGACTTCGTTCTCGAGGCAGGAGTCAGCGTAGATCTTGCGGGAGAACTTATAGAAGGCTATATCAATCTCGGCTCTGACGCAAAGATAGGTCTGACACTCGGATTCAACGGCAAAGCCGAAAACTTCATTCCGTCCGATACAAGCAAGTTTATCGTGCTCGACACGACAGAAGAAGTCGACGGCGGTAAAGTCGTCAAAGAATTCCTCGACGGCTACGACTTCACGTTTGCGCTCGATCTCAAGACTAATACAGTCGGTACGGTAGTCGACAGCGGAGAGGCTGACAATCAGTACACCAGAGTAGAGATCAAGAAACTCGAGGGAGCGCAGGTCCTTTCCAACAACGGCTCGACTGCGGGAGGTCCGGGAAAGAAGGGTATTCTCGTATCCGTATACGATATCAGCGAGGCGGAATATTATACGCACGGCAGCGGCACCAAGACGGCGATACTTTATATGTATCTCGATTACGAAAACGCAACGGCAACGCTTTATCTCGGACAGGGATATTTCAAGATCGTTGCGTTGGGAGGACTCGTTACTCTCGACCTTGTAGGCAACAACATATTGAAGAGCGCAAATCTCAATCTCGATATTCTCGGTATGCTTGCTCCTACGGTTGAAAACCTTATCAAGCAGGTCAACGATGCGGCGAACAATCTCGGACAGGAAGAAACTCCTTCTGTGCCGGAAGAAACTCCTTCTCAGGGAGAAGGCGAGACAACGACTGAAACAGAGCCTACGGGATTTGCCAAGGTCATAGCTGATCTCGATATAGAGGCGTTGCTCAGACCGGGCATAAAAGTAAGTCTGCTTTCTACGGGAGTAGGCAACATCAACGTTCAGTTCGATGCTTACGAACTCAACAAGCTCATTGACGGCATAATGGGCTGCGTATTCGGAGTGAATACTCAGATAGATCTCACGTCATTGAGTCTCGGAGATGGAATGTCGTTCTCCAGGAATTATCTTGCGTACATGTGGTGGGACCGTATCGCGATGTCCAACATTGCAAGCAGTGCGGCAAGCGGAGGCACACCGTACAGCGTCTGGGACAGCATTATCAAACAGCTCGATCCGCTCATCACAGACCTTCTCAAAAATACTTCATACGGCAACTACGTCGGAATGGCAGATCTCGAAGGTACGTCGCAGGTGTTCCATAAGACGGTCAAGAGGCTGTTGCCGCTTGCAGTATGGAACGAGGCTGAAGTCAACGTCAACTTTATAGAAGGTACGCTCGTGAATATCTCATTCAGAGGTGTTGACACCGGCGAAGAGATAAAGAAATACAAGCTGGACGAAAACGGACAGTGGCAGCAGACGAACGAATTGCTGCAACATAAAGTAGCGTCTTTGTACAAGATGGCAAACAGCTCGTGGGATTCTCAGTCGGGCGGATATGCGTATACTTACAATTACGGTACCATAACGGGCATTTCGGGCACGTCCGCGTCTTATGACAGTATGAATTACGGCGGCGGCGGCATTATGTATCGCAGCGGTTACAGATATAATGCAGACAACGGACAATATCAGACAAACAACTATCAGTTCCACAACGAGATACAGATATACAATATGTCCTCGTCGGTCGGAGATCCGTCCTACACGCTTAACGGAACGGAAGGCGTAGTAGATTGGGGCAATCTGTCTGCGAACATGACGTTCAACCCGTATATGTATTCGTCGAGCAACGGATATCAGGCGGCAGTGGACGAGTACTGGACGAGGTATTTCAGCAATTACGGAACGGCGGTATATCAGAAAGCAACGGCTGTAAAACGCGGCACGATAGCATTGACTTACAACGGCAACGCGTTTACCAAAGATATACTCAAAACGATAATGAACACTGCAGGAACTCATACGATCACCGCTACCGCTGCTTTCAGCGACGGAACGACTGCGAGCACGCATCTCACGCTCAAGGTCAAAGACGTGAAAGCCGGCGGTCAGGACAGCGTGCGCACTGTCGATACGGTAAATCTGCACGTCTACGAGTCGCTGCCCGATTACTTTACGGTCACGACTTATTCGGGAGAGAAAGTCAGATATTACACTGACGGATCAACGGTAAGACTGACGGGAGATTACAAGGCGACAAGTCCGTCGGGAGGCACGAAGACCGCATATCTTACGTTTGCTAACGGATCGAGTTATCCGGTAACGATAAACTATTACGACAGCACGATAAACGATCAGACGATAGACCTGTCGTGGTACGATCTCGACTTTACGGGTGCGGATACTGAGGCAGGCAAAGACGCCGTCGTGCAGGCACTGCTTGAAAGATTCAATCTGTATTATGCAGACGGAACCTTTATCCCTGAGGTGCTTTCGGACGGAGCGGTCTGGGATACTTCTGCTCTCTATGAACTCGTAACGAGAAATAAAGGCGATCTGTCCGCGGCGGAAGTGAAAGTGACGGTAACGTTCAATAAGCGCATTTCTTCTGACGGAGTTACGCTCGAGGACGTAGAAAACGCGCTTGTGCAGAAAGTAACGCTTACGCTGAAAATGGCTGACAAGCGCAAACTGTCCGTAGTCTATACGGGAGCTACCGAAGGCAACTATCTGACAGTCGATCCGTACAAGTATTATCTGTATAAAGTTACGGGCGACGAGAGTTACAACCCGATACCGTCAACGGTAACGGCGACCTACGTCGACGGAACCAAAGAAACGATAAGCGTTATTACAGAGTTCGGCGACGACGCGGATTGGAGCTATATGACTAACAGTACAGTCAAAGCGACGCTTAAAACAGACCCTGCCGCTTATGAAGGCAAAGGCTATTTTGACGAAAACATGCAGATAAGCATAAATATCAGCAGAAACGTTATCGCGGCGGTTTACTTTGACGAGGCAAAGACTCAGAACTATATAGTCAGAGGACAGAGTTACAAGACTGCTACGGTGGTATTCACCAACGGACTCGAACTCGTTATGCCCGTAGCTGTTGTGGAAAACGGAAATACGGCTGACGTATATATAGGTTTTGATGTGGAAATGTACAACGAATACGGCAAGATAGCCGCGTTCAGCGAAATAAACGGCACGTTGTTGCAGGCGTTTACCGTAGAAATCAGATAAAGAGGCAGGAGAGAAGTTTATGAGTAATACTAAAAAAAGATTGCTTTATACGGCTGTCATCGCAGTGGCGGTGCTGCTGGCTTTTGTAACGGTTGCGTTTTTAACGTTGCCGGACGGAGCACCTATCGTCGGCGAAAGCGGTTCGGGGCAGACTCCGCTGAGCAGCGTGACGGTAACACCGTCAAACGACAGCGGATATAACGAGCTTGACGTTGTTTCGAGTATCGGCGGTCCGGGAACGGTCGGTTCGATCATAACGAGCAATACAGAAGGCGTTCCGAGTACGGCATCACCGATCACGAACTCTTCGCAACTCGATGCCGCGCTAAAGACCAACGGGACGTATTATCTGACGAACGATATCGATTATACCGCGTCTAAGTCAAGTTCATCGGCTGCTGCGGGAGGTTCTTTCAGCGGCATACTTTACGGCAACGGACATACGGTAACCGTTAGCGTAAATACAGGTAATTATACGAGCTCTGACAGCAAGAATTACGGATTTCTCGTAAAAACGCTTTCGGGAGGTACAATAAGAGATCTAAATCTCGTCATTGCTGCAAACGGCAGCGTTTCCTTCGGTAAAGCTGTTGGCAACAGAAACATATATACTATGAACATCTCAGAAGGTGAGTCTGTCGACCAGTACATTATGCAGATCGGCGGCATTGCGGGCGAGATGACGGACGGTCTTATACATAACTGTACCGTTAAATATACGGGCAATATGAGATTGATCATAGACGGAACTCAGGATACGAATTCAAGTACAAACACTTACGGCGGAAATAACGTTGCACGCATATTCGGCGGTTTTGTCGGAAGTATGAGCGGAGGCGTGATTTCGTATGCAACGCTCAATCTTGAAGGTCAGGTTTACAACGCGGGCATGCAGTCCAACAACGGAAAAAACCACATGTTCGTTCTCACGGGCGGTATCGCAGGCGTGGTAGAAGGCAGCGTGGCGATGAGAAAGATAACCGTTGCGGGCAGCGGTTTCCTTGTAGGACAGGTGCATACTTACGATACAAAGGGTTGGTTTACTACCGCTGAGTCCAGTACCGACGCATTTACGGGAGCTGTTATAGGCTATGTTACGGGTTACGGCGTGCCAAATATAAACGGCGTATATCTCAATCTCACTTATTCGTCGTCGAGCGGTGACAGCGACACGTTCGAAGGCGCAGTGATGAGTAACGGATTTACGGGCTCTATGAAGACTTATTATACGAGAACGGGAGGCGTTACAAACAAGGCATATATCAATCAGTACGACAGCAGAGAAAACGATAACGGCGGCAACGTCGCGCAGTCTTCATATACCAGCGAGATGAGAACTTCTTACGGTATAGGCGCGGTTGAAACTTCCGGCATCAACAACGTTACTTTCAATAACGTTTACGTTTCTTCGACGATGGATAACGTCATCAAAAACCATCACCCGTATGCGATGAACGAAATCAATTACGGTCAGAGCGTAAGCGAAAACTATTTCCTTACGAGATGGAACTGGACATACACGGTAATAGATTCTACCACTTTGAGTTCGAACGCGGTATTTGCTCCTACTACTGGAATGGAGGGTGTTTATACATACTCTTCGTCTACCGTGAACGATTCGAACGAACAGAGAGGTCTTTATTTCAAACTTTCCAATCAGGGAACGAACAATTTTGTATACAAGATCACTCAGGGTACGCCCAATGTTAACGACGTATACGAAATTTACACCAAGACTTACGATAAGTCAGGCACTCTTTATGTACCCGTTATGTATCCGGGATACAAATCAAACGTAGAGCACAGCGTTAAGCGCGAAGGTATGAATTATACCAACGCGAATACGGGAAATAACGACGTGTCGATATATGCAAACGACGTTTCGGCGTCTACGGGTTCTTACCTTTATATGGACTTCGATATGTCCAGGACGTACAACGGTACCGACAGATATGCAGACGGCTATCAGGGCAGCGGAAACAGCTATACCTATACATATAACGGCGACAGATTGTACGTCCCCGCCTTTGCAGGTTACAAGACGTCTTACGGTGCCGGCGAGAAGGTAAGCTTTACCGAGGACGAGGTCAATGCTCTTCTCGGAAGTTCGACCAATTTCTCGTTGTCATCCTCTTCCACGATAGTCAATTCTGGTAATACGGATTACAGTCATTATAATTATCTGCATTGGGACGGCGCAGGCAACGTCGGAACGTATTCGATGACTTACAACAAACCGAATAACGACGCTAAATTTATCACCAAGGACGGCAAGAATTATTATTGCGCGTTTATGGACAGCTATCCCGCAAAGACGATAAACGTCGTTCCTTGCGAGCTCGAGCTTGATTGGAATACAGGGAATTTCGTGTATGACGGTACGGGTAAAGACGTAATGACGTCGTTCAGAGAACTTCCTTCCGGCAACGGACTCGGCAACAACGATTCTGCTCAGCTCGGCATTGCTGTCACTTACTCGGCTGACAATCCGGCTCTTCTCGTACAGAACAAGCCCTATCATGCGGGCGACTATAAGGCTACCGCGACTCTGACTTACGGCGGAACGACCGAAAGCGCGAAGACGGGCAACTTTACGCTTGCAGTGTCGGAACAGGCGTTTACCGTGGGCAAGGTGCAGATGACCGTCACGCCCGAAGATACGGTATCTTATTACGGCGACGATCACTCTTCGTTGCTTGCGGGTGCAAAAGTCGCTGTCAGCGGCAATTGGGTAGGAGATGACGAAACGTGGTTCGTCTTCACGGCAAAGGCCGTAGACGATACGATAAACTTCACGACGACAAAGGGCGAATATCCTACTACGGTAGAGGCGTCATTGGCAGAAGGAGCTACGCCTGAACTTCTCGGCGACTACAACTTCGTCGTGACCAACGGAAAGCTCGTCATAAACGAAAGACCGATCAACGGTACTCTCACGATAAACGGAGGCGTATACAACGGCTCCGAGTACGTCGCTACGCTCAGCCTCGACGAGGGAGTACAGGTGAGTACGGACAGAGTATACACGCTCGACTATATGCTTGACGGACAGCCTGTTTCAATAGTAAGAAACGCAGGCGAATACGTTATCAGAATAACCCCCGAGAGCGGCAAATACGCTATCGGCACGATAATCATAAAAGATAAGGACGAGCTTTACGAGTACGGTACTACAAAGCTTGTAGTAGAACAGAGAAGCGTAGACGTGACTCTGTCTTTTGACAACGGATACGTTTACGACGGCGCAGATAAAGTAACGGGCGTTGCAATTCAGGGACAGGAAGGAAACGCAGGCGTTCTCAAGGGCGAAAACGCAGAGCTCGTTATGTATTACAACGGAGTCGAACATGCCGTGATGCCTGCGGATTACACCGCTACGGCTGTATTCGGCAACAAAAACTATAAGGCAGGAGCGATAAACGGCGGCACGTTTACCGTAGAAAGAGCAGATCTTGCCGATATCCGCATAGATTCTCTCTCGGCAGACTACGACGGCACAGAAAAGAATATCGGATATACTCTTGTCGGAGTTGCAGGAGAGGAGGATATAGCAAGCCTTGCAGGCGCGGTGACCGTAACTTACAATAAATCGACTTCTGCACCTGTAAACGCCGGAGTATACGAAGTGGAGATATCCGTTGCGGAAGGCAGCGCGTATAACGCAAAGAGCGTCAGCGCGACGTTTACCGTCAACAAAGCTCAGATCGTCTTCGATCCCGTCAGACAGACAGTTTATACGGGCAGAAACATCGAACCCGAATATTCTATAACCGCTCCCGGTATGGACGACGCGTCTTCGCTCAAGAGTTTAGTGAACGTCAGCCACACCGTGATATTCAACGCGAGCACATACGACGTCACGCTCGATTTTGCGGGAACGGTAAACTACGAGGCAAAACAGGAAAAATATCAGCTCGAGGTTACACGCGCAGACCTTGCGGTAACTCTTGAAGACGGTCAGGTAACGACCTATAACGGCAGTGCACAGATGCCCGACTACGAAATAGCGGCATTGTTTGCAGGCGACGAATACGGCGATGTAACTATTACCGTATCCGGAGATAAAGTCAGCGGAGATCAGGCAGTCAATGCTGGCAGCTATACGTTTACGCTCGATATAGCGCAAAGCGTCAATTACAACGCTTTCAGCAAGACCGTAAACTTCACGATAGACAAATACGCTCTGGAGTTCATAGGAGCGACAGAACAGTTCGTTACCGTCATCAGCGACGACGGAGTGACCGAAGTAACCGAGATCAACCGTTATATCCCGTCCATGGACGTTGCGCTCATCGACGATACGGGAGTTTATAACAACGATAGCCTCAGATACGTCACAAGGGTAAACGGCGAAGAGGCAAGCGATCTTGTCTTCAGCGGCGGCAAGGCGGTATTTACGGCAGAGATCACCGTCGAAGGACTCGATACCGAAAACTATACCTTCGCAGGTGCGACGATCACGGTCAACGTGCTTGACGCGAGCATCACTATCACCGTCAACGGTGAAGAAACGACGATCACGTCTATCACGTTCGGCGACGAGCTTACCGTATCCGCAAAGGGCAGTTACGGCGATTCTCAGCAGGAAGACGTGCAGGAAGTGACCTGGTACGCTAAGGGCGAGAGCGGAGATTACGACGTTACGCTCGAAGGCGCGCCGACAGACGCGGGCGATTATATGGCAATGTTCAGATATACGTTCGGAGCCGACAGCAATTTCGTGACCAGAGCCCTCTATCTTACAGTGTCGCCCAAGGCGGTAACGGTAACTCTCGACGGTTCTAAGGTGAATATTACTTACGGCGACGACGTTACCGAAGAGTCTTTCGCTGCTGCGACTTATACAACAAACACGGGAGATCTCTCTCTCACACTCGCATATTCGAGCACTGCAGAAAAGTATTCGTCCGTAGGCAATTATACGCTTAACGGTGAGGTAACGGCTGTGGCGGACGGCAATATTTCAAACTATGACTTTACCGTCGTGCCCGGTTCCGTAAAAGTAGTGAAGAGAACCGTTTACGTCAAGGCAAACGACGTTTCCGCTATCTACGGCGACGAAGTGATACTCAGCGGATTCGACGTTTACAACGACGCAGAAGGAGCCGCGCTCTGGACCGATTATGCGGGAGCAACTCCGCTTAAGGTCACGCTCGAAGTGAAAGACGGCATACTTCTTGTCGGAGAATACGACATAACCGTATCTTCCGTTGACGGCGAAAATGCAAATTACAACGTTCTCGCTACTACCGAAAGCGGAAAACTTACAATAGAAAAACGCAGCATAGTGATCACTGTAAACGATATCAGCGTTGTTTACGGAACGCAGCAGTTGCCTTCTATTTCGGGAAGTATCACCAGAGGAACTCTCGTCAACGGCGATAAGCTCAGCGAGATAACGGGAGAGTGGACGGGTTCCGATGCACTCGACTCGCTCGACGTAAACGCATATACGCTGACGGATTTCGTAACGCTTTCGGCAAAGCTTATGTCCGATCAGGACGGGGTAAATTACGATATCTCTTTCGAAACCTCTGCGGTATTGAACGTAACTCCCAAGAAAGTTACCGTCACCTTTACCGGCTGGCAGTCCGAAGGTACGGTTGCCGCTGGAGAAACGACGGTTTACAACGCTAAAGCGTGGACTCCGTCAGGTACTGTCGACGGAGTTATAAACGGAGACGACGTTTTCGTGGTAAGCAATGACGGAAGCGAAATAAAGAACGCGGGCATTTACGCAAGACAGCTTTCTCTTGACGGCGCAAACGCAGGCAATTACGTTGCGGACGCATGCACCGCAAATCTCGAGATACTTCCTTACAAGACGGAGATCTCGGTAGACCAGGCAGATTACGTTTATACTTACGGCGACGAAAAGACGGCGATCAACCCGACGCTGCGCATGCTCGAAGGCGATTCCGAAGAGGGCAGTTTCGTACAGAAAAACTATGTAGGTACCAATACGGGCGTTACGGGTACGCAGGTAGGCTGGGACGAGGTATGGAACGCAGGTTCTTATACCGTAGTCGTAACTTACAGCGGCAGCAACTATACGGCTGATCCCGTGAACATAACCGTTACGGTAAACAAAAAAGTGATCGGCAAGGTAGACGCAAACAACGGCGGAAATCTCGGTTCTTCTGTCTACAACGCTACCAACGTGGTTATTACGGCAGATACCGTTGCCGATCTCAGTTCCTTCACGGGACTCGAAGATTATATCTATGTCGTATATATGCTCGGCGATACGCAGTCTGCGGTAGTCAGAAACGCGGGCGTTTATACCATTGATCTCAGACTTGCAGAAAACGGCAATTACGAGATAGAGGGAGGCGGAGATTCTCTTCTCAACGCTCCCGCGACTTACGAGATAGCAAAAGCGCCTTCTTCCGAACTCAATTTCTCGCTGACTTACGCGAATAAGGTGTACGACGGCAACGATATGACCGATTATATCAAGTCTGTCATCGCTGTCAGCGGCATAAACGGAGAACCCGTTACGGGCGCTGCGCTCACTCTCACCGTTACAGATGAGTCGGGACTCGAGAGCGTACCTGTCAATTCGGGAGTATACGTCGTTTCCGTAACGGCTACCTCGATGGCGAATTACGAAGATATGCAATCTTCTTACAGGATAGGCAACTTCACTGTCGACAAGGTGTACGTTGCGGTCGACGCGATAACCCTTGACGACAAGACTGTGGCTTACGATTCAGCCGTAAAAGTACTCGAAGGTGCGGGCATTCAGTCCAGCGCGGCACTTAAGAAAGTTTCTTACGAATACTCAGACAGTCTGGGCGTTGTTTCCGAAACGGGAGTGACGGACGCAGGCGAATACAACGTAAAGATGACCGTCATGTTCGATAAGCTCAACACGAGATTCAGCGATGACGTTGTCCTCAATACGGCGACAGACCCCGAGTTCGGAGAAGTGTACGTCTTCGAATTCAATGCTAAACTTATTGTAAACAAGGCAATTCCCGAAATGGCGATAGACAAAAACACTCTCGCTAAATACTTTGACGGATACGCTCACGCGATAGAGTTTACTCTGTCGGGAGTCGGTGCGGATAAAGCGATCGCAGGTTCTTTCGATTCTCAGACGGGAGCTGCTACCGTAGTTACCGTGGAAGGACTCGGTACGTTTACCGTTACGTATTATACCGACGCCGCATACGGCAATCTGCTGAAAGACGCAGACGGTAAAGCTGCGCTTCCCGTCACCGTGCTGACGAGCGGAGGAAAGACCGTGCCGTACTACATGCTCGTGGAATTCACGTCCTCTAACCCCAACTATTCCGACAACGTGTATAAGAACAGCGGTTACGATATGGCTCTTTACATAATGCAGTCTTTGGTTACGCTGTCTTTCAACAGTCTGTCCGTACCTTACGGTCAGCTCGCATCCCAGGCGGCGGCTAACGAGTACGTTACCGCTAATATGAAGTATACTTATACCGTCAACGACGAGGGCGACCAGTCCGTAAATTACGATCCCGAGGCAATGCTCGATATCACGTACAACATGATATCTTTCAACGTCAATACGGGTACGTACGATATCGCCGTCAACGCCGTAGCGGCAAAGACGGAGTTTGCCGGTTCGGTAGTTGCCGTGATAAGAAACGCAGAATCGATCAAACTCGATATAACCCCCGCGGCGGTAACCGAAAGCATGAAGGCTGCGTTTACGTCTATGTCCGATACTTACGGAAACAAGACTTATACGCAGGAAGACTTCGTATGGAACGTAAAGGGAATCATGAACGAGGATATAAGCTATACAGTTTCGTATAACGGCGAGAGCGAATTCTCGATAAGAGATGCAGGTGAGTATACGCTGACGGTAAGTATCCCCGAAGGCAACTACAAGGCATGGTCGGGCAACGTGAATCTCTCTATCGCAAAAGTCGGACTCGACGTGGTATGGACTATGGGCGGAGAAGCTCTGAGCGACGGAAAGTTCGTGAAGACTTATGACGGACAGCCCGCCGATATAGCGATAGAAGTTCTCGGAGCGGACGGAGTCGTTGCAAATTGCGTTTACGTCAATTCCGAAGGCGAAGAAATAGACGCTCCCTATGCGGTAGGTTCGTACACCGCAAAGGCAGTTCTGTCGGACGACAACTATTACGTCAATCCCGACTGCGAAACGGTAAATGTAGTTATCGAGGCGATAGAGCTCAACGAAGATACGATAAGAGGCTGGATCTCTGACGACAGCGATGTGTACGGCTCTGTACAGGGTATAGACATCACGGGACTTCCTGAAGGTTACGGAGCAACTTCGATCGTCTATTCCGACGGCAAAGCGACTTACGATTCGACGACGATAAAGACCGCAAAGGCGGGTGTTTACAGCGTCACCGTAACTGTCAGCAATTCTACCAGCTCCGGCAGCGCGACTTTCAATTATACGATCGAAAAGCGCAAGATAGTGTTTACCGCAAGCGCGAGCGTAACGACGGGCAAAACTCCCGAGGCGTCTGACGTAACCGTCAAGGCGGACAAGAATCTCGCAAGCGGCGACGTCGCAAGCGTTTCAGGCATAGTTCTTTCGTCCGAATACAGCGATGCGCTCGCGTTCGGAATATACGATATGAAGGATTACTTCGATTCCGTCACTATCGCATTTAACCGCAATGCGGATTGTTACGAATATACGGTAGAGATGGGTGAGTTCACCGTCACGCCGTCCAAAGCGCCCGAGATAGACGAGATCAGGTCCAATTACAATTCTGCGACAGTAAAGATGAAGACATCAGGCTTGTATGCTTACAGAGTAGGGCTACGCGGAACGTGGGTCACGCTGACGAGCGAAAGCGATACGATCATCGTGCCCGGACTCAAGGCAGATACGGGATATACGATCTACGTCGCATACGCAGGATTTACTTCTGTCAACTCTTCAAAGGCTACGACCACGACTCCCGATCCGAACGTTCTCACTCAGATGATAGAAGACATCAGGGAAGGTGGATTGTCGCTGGATAAGAAAGACGAGTTCGATAAGATACTCGCATACTACGAAACGATAGCTGAGACGGACAGACCTCTGATACAGGACGAATACGACGAGCTGATCGCACAGTTTAACGCGCTCGAAAACGGAGGCGATGAGGACCCCGAACAGCCTGAAAAAGAACCCGAGGTCAAAAATCTCGCAGTTATCATTGTAAGCATCGTATGTCTTGTGATAATCGTGATATCTATAGCAGGCGTTATCGTAGCGTATATCGTAAAAAAACGCAAAGCAAACGATGAATTCAGACACGACGACAGCAGTCTCGTATAATAAGAAGTAAAACAAAATAAAAGCGCGCACCCGACGGTGCGCGCTTATTTTATATATTTTTGATCAAACGTAACGATGTCAGACTCGGACTCGCGGCGGCAAAGACAGCGTCATAGCCGTTTAAGGCCGCTAAGAGAGCACCTGCGCGTATTTTCAGTCGAGCGGGTTGAATTCCTCGCCCTTGTTGATCGCGCCGCTGTAAAGCGCGATTCTGAGCGTTTTTGCGCCTTTGCCGTAATCGTACTTTACGGTGAGATCGAAATTCTCGTCCATAGATACGTCGAGTATCTTCGCGCGTTCGGAGTCAAAGACGTGTCTTAACGCTTTCATCTGCAGATCGTTGTATTCTGCCACATTGTCCGACGTGAACAAAACGCTGCCGAAAAGCTTGTTTATCTCAGCAAGAGCGGTCTTTTGTCTGAAAGTCATATCGAGGTTTCCGTTTCTGAGAAGGAAAACGTCGGGGTCGTTGCCGAAAGCTCGTCCGTCGAGGTGACGGCGGAAAGCTGAGTTCGCTACCGCGTGAGATGTCGATACGCCCTCTCTGATGTCCATTGAGTTCTTGTGCCAGTTCAGAGAGATATCGGATCCTATGCGGCAGTAGTCGACCTTGCCGAAAGCGGGCATGAGCGGAACGCCGCAGCCGAGTATCAGCTTTTCGCCTACGCACTCGCGCAGCAGATCCATAGCGTCGTACATTATTTTTGCGCGGCAGTTGCCGTGATAAGGCAAAAATGCCGCCGAATACAAAAAGTCGAGTTTTACGAGGTCGAATCCCCACTCGTTCAGCACTACGTCAAACACTTTTTTCAGGTGCTCGCGCACTTCTTCGTTGTATATGTCGAGCGCGTAGAAACCGCCCCAATTCAGACCGGCTTTAGCGGGTTTGCCGTTCTTGCCTTTTATCAGCCAGTCTTTGTGTTGTCTGAAGACTTCGCTTGCAGGAGTAACGGCAAACGGTGCAAGCCACAGACCTGCGAGCATTCCTTTGGAGTGTATAGAATCAGCAACGGATTTCAATCCGCTGTCCGTTTCGAGGGCAGAAGACTTGGCGTCGGACGGATTTTTCTCTTCAGTAAAGTTATTGAAGAAATCTTTTTTGAGTTCGAGCCAATCGCCTACTGCGCGCTGATAGCCGTCGTCTATCTGGAACACGTCCGTTTCGCAACCGCATTCGTTAAGGGCATTGAGATCGCGTTCTATTATAGAAGAATCGATGTCCGCATAATAGTTGTACCAGGTCGTGTAGCCTTTTCTGAGAGGGCAGGGACGGCATTTGATGCCCATTGCTTTGAAATATCTGTCGAACACGTCGTCGTATCCGCCGCTGAGGACGGTTATTTTTGCAAGGACGTTATCTCCCTCGGCAAGTTTTCTTCCTTCGAGATCCACGCTTATATAGATCTTATTTTCTGCGGTGTCGAAGTCGAATATCGTATATCCCGTGCTGTCGTCGAGAGAGCCGAACAGGGTTATGCTTTCGCCGACTCTGACGTATCCGTATGAAAAGCCGTAGAATCTTCCTTGTCTGAAAGACGGTTTATAGATAGAGTAGTCGCCCGAACAGGAGAACCCTGACTTTGCCGCTATACCCGAGTATGCGATTTTTTTCATTATCGGGGCGGGAGTATACTGTTTTGCGTTGCGCGGATATTCCATTGTGTCAGTCCAGGACTGATATCCGTTTACGAAGACGCGGCAGTTTTTGTCATAGCTGTAATCGGCAGTTAACTGAAAGGATGTGAATTCGGTCGGTTCAGAACATTTCGCAATAATAGTCATTGCGTCGCCTTTGCAGTCGAAATCGAGTTTCACTTTGTCCGAAGACGAAGAGTATTTTGCGTTGATTTTCCCAAGCAGCGGGGTAGAGATGCCGTTGAGTACGACAGGTTTTTTGTGCATAGATCCAACTCCTTATTATTGTGAGCATTATCAAAATGAATTTTGGCAAAAAGTCATTGATAGTAATACCGTATAAACGCTTATGTGGTATATTACCAAACATTTCAGCATTGCCAAAGAGCAAATAATATGCTAATATAATAATAGCACAAATTAAAAATTTGTAAATAGGGAAAATTTATGACGAGCAGAAAGACTTACGACAGCGACAGCGCAATAGATTTATGGCGATTTCACGACGAAAACGAACCCTTTAACGTAAACATGATAGGCTTTACGGATTGTACGCTCAATAAAAACGCAAAATACCGCATAGAGAGGACGGATTCGAGTGTAGCCGCCATAGAGTATATCAGAGAAGGCAGCGGTATATTTGAGATAAACGGCAAGAAATATCGCCCGTGCAAGGGCAGTGTGATGATATTGACGAGAGGCAGCGATCACGTTTATTATCCCGATGAAAAAGATATGTGGAAAAAGGATTGGGTTATCGTTGACGGACCTTTCGCCGACGCGCTTTTGAACAGCTATCTGCCCGAAGGAGAATATTGTCTCGACAATTGCGATATTTCCCTGTTTTTCGAGCGACTGCGCAAACTTGCCGGAGAAACGCCGTTCAATTATACGGGATTTGTGGACAATGCGGTATTTCTGTTCTGCGACGCGTTGCAGACTATAAAAAACATGAGCAGAAAAAAATGCAACCGTATCGCGCTTGCGGTAAAAACGGCATTGGATTCCAACGTCGAAGGTTGCATAACGATAGAAGAGATCGCCGCGTCGTTGCATTATTCCCCCAACTATGTCATACGACAGTTCAAGGATCAGTACGGATGCACGCCGTATAAATACTATCTTGACAGAAAGCTGAAACTTGCGAGACTTTATCTCAGGAATACGGAGCTCAGCGTTACCGAGATTGCCGAAAGACTGTGTTTTGCAGATCAGCATTATTTTTCCAACGTATTCAGACAGAACAGCGGTATGTGCGCAAGCGACTACCGCAGACAGTACGCTCCTTGCTCGGACGATTAAAGAGAATCAAAAGAAAAGAGTATAAATTGAGATTACGCCGTGCCGCTGTTTATGCGGTGCGGTTTTTATTTTGATCGGGCTTGTCCATCGCGCCGATAGCGAAAAGACATAAGAGAAGTACGAGAGGGAAAAACATGCCGGCGAGTATTCCGCCTCTGAGGCCGACCTGTTCTGCAGACAAACCTGTCGTCGCAGATATTTCGGCGACGAAAGAAGAGCCGCTTATCGCGTCGGCAACAAGACCTGCGATTCCGGGACCTGCTGCACAGCCGAGATCTCCGAAGAGGGCGCAAAGCCCGAACATCGCCGTGCCTCCGTAAGGGAAACGCGCGCTCGTATTGCTTATCGTGCCCGGCCACAGCATGCTGACTGTAAGACCAGTGAATCCGCACGCGAGAAGAGAAATTATAGGCTCGGGGACAAATATCATAAGGACATAACAGATTATGCAACCGACTGTCAGCAGCTTGAGTACGCGCAACAGGTTTAGCTTTGATCCGAACAGTCCGAAGACGAGTCTGCCTGTGCCCATAAGTGCCGCAAACAGACACGGACCCAATAAATCTCCGAGAAATTTAGATACGCCGAGACCTTTTTCCGCAAACAGGGAAGACCATTGAGATACTGTCAGTTCGCTTGCTCCCGCGCAAGTCATCACTATAAGAGCGAGCAAAAAGCGCTTGTCTTTCAGCAGGTGAATAAGCGGAGTGCGCTTTTCTTCGGGTATCGTATCGACCACGGGCACGAAGAGGAACCATATAATGTTTCCTACGGGCACTACCGCCCAGACGAACGGCAGGACGTACCACAGAGAAGAATCGAATATTTTTATAAACAGAGTAGAAAGCAGCACGACGACCGTCTGTCCCCAGCAGTAGAAGGAGTGGAGCAGAGCCATAGTGCTTTTCTTTTCGCCGAGAGGCAGGAGCTCTGTAAGAGGACTTATCACGACTTCAATAAGTCCGCCGCCTATCGCGAAAACGATCGTGGCGATCATAAGCGCAGCAAAGGTGTTCGACCATACCATAGGCAGAAGACCGAGAAGTATGAGACCGACGGACGAAGTTGCCATAGCGGCGATAACGACGGCGCGGAAGCCGAATTTATCCGTAAGTTTTCCCGCAAAGGCGTCTACACACAGCTGCGTCAGGAAATTCACGAGTATGACCACGCTGAGCATGGAAAGATCCAGCCCGAATTCGTCCTGGAAAACGACGAACAGAAGCGGAGCGAGATTGTTGTTTATTGCCTGTACGACAAATCCCGTCATACAGCCGCACAGCGTGTGTTTATAGTTGAGAGCGGATTTCATCTGTATCATTATATGAAAGCGGCGGATAAAACGCAAGCGCATCGACGCGTTAAAAAATAAATGTGCGAAAAACAGCGTTGACTTTGGCGCGGATATGCCGTAAAATTGTAGTCAGTGAGGTGAGATCATGCAAAACAGACTGACAAAAGGCAGACTTCTCGACGATGAAGGCAGACTGCTGCAGGCAGGATATTCGACCGTGATGTCCAGAAGATACGACCGCAAAAACATCGCGGCGAGCAAATGGCGCATAAAAGAGTGGGATTATTACATAATTTCTGACGGCAGGAAGAGCATTGCGTTTACGATTTCGGACATAGGTTATCTGGGACTTATGAGCGTCAGCGTGATCGATCTTGAAGAACCCGCTTGCCGTACAAGCTCTAAGATAACGCTCTTTCCTTTCGGCAAATACGATTTTCCGAAAACATACGAAGACGGGGACGTTAAATTCAAATCCAAGGCGCTGAAACTGTATTTCAGAAACGACAAAGGAGAGCGCGAGATAGAGTGCGAATACAAGAAGTGGGACGGACAAAACACTTTGAAAGCAAAGATAAAGCTCACCCGTCCGCCGCGCGACGCAATGGTGATAGCTACGCCTTTCAAAGAAGACGAACGCGCTTTTTATTACAATGCAAAGCTCAACTGCATGACGGCGCAGGGATATTACGAGATCGGCGGTCAAAGATACGAGTTCGATCCTCAGGTTGCGCTCGGCACCCTCGATTGGGGCAGAGGTGTCTGGACTTATAAAAACGTCTGGTATTGGGGCAGTATGCAATGGAGGCTCAAAAACGGACACACGATAGGTTTCAACCTCGGGTACGGTTTCGGGGATACGTCGCAGGCGAGCGAGAACATGTTTTTTACGGACGGCATCGCGCACAAGCTTGGCAAAGTCACTTTCGATATACCGCAGAGAGACGGCAAGGACGATTTTATGAAAGAGTGGGCGATCAGGGACGACGAAGACAGGCTGTTCATGCGTTTCAAGCCCATAATAGACAGATGCGACAGAGTGAACGCTCTTCTGGTGTCAACCAACCAGCATCAGGTATTCGGAGAGTTTGACGGGTACGTCAGGTTGGATGACGGCACGCTTATCGAGTTTTCCGCATGCAGAGGTTTTGCAGAGAAAGTAGTCAATAAGTGGTAAAATAAAATTGCAGTTAATCAACACGGGCAAAGAAAAACGAAGAGCACGCGCTCTTCGTTTGACTTTTTTGGCTATCTTTTGTATATCATATTAAAGATCGTCCGCGTCCTGACACGGAACGTCGTCGTTGCCGAGTCCCGTATAGCTGCCCAGCGGATCGAAACGGTCGTCTGCCGTGTTGTAAGCATCGACAGCCTTGTTTTTGTCTGCGCGTTCAGTGCGTTTGCGTGTAGCCATATAATTACCTCCGGTATTGCCGAACGAGCGGCGTTTTGTCTTATTATACGCAAGTAAAATCATTGTAAACATTTGCCGAGGCAAACCCGATAGTATAGACATCGGGGCGGTGCTGTGCTATACTTTAGTCAAACTAACGGGGTGAAACATGAAAGGAAAAAAGTTGCTGAAAAGATGTATAACCTCTTTCAATATGTACTTTTTCGCAAAGGCAGTCGTCTGCTGCAGCAGATATGACGAGGACTTCAAAAAGTACGTCGGCATGCTGCCGGAAAGATTCGTGTTCAGATTCAGGATCCTGCCGGACGGAGCGTCCATGACGCTTGTAAAGAACAACGATCGCCTTAGCGCGTCTACGGGCAAAGAACTTCTTCACAAGCCCGACGTAGACGTCTGTTTCAAAAACGTAGAAGGCGGTTTCGCTTTCTTTTCGGGCAGGAAATCTTTTGCCAAGTGTTTCGCGCAATCCGCTTTCGTCATATACGGTGACGTATCGGGCATGATGACGGTTTCGCATATGTTCGATATAGTAGGATCTTATATACTCACCAAGAGGATGCTCAGAAAATACGACAGGGCATTGTTGCCTCGAGACGCGGGAGTACACAAAGTGCGTTTCTTGACTTTGTTCGGGAGGTTCGGACAATGAAAAACAGCGGTTTTTATTATGAGTTTTACAATCCCTCCAAAACGGTCTGCGGAGTGAATTGCCTTGCAGGGGCGGTAGAACGTCTGCCTCGCCTCGGTCTGCACAACGCGTTTTTCGTCTGTGACGACATAGACAAGAGCACTGCAGTGGATGAGGTCCGCAAAGCGGTAAACGCAGTAAAAATAAAGACGGGGGCAATGTACGTCATTTCCGAAAAAGCGGTCTGTCTGGACAGCTTAAGGGAAATGCGCAACGTTTACAGGGTAAACAACTGCGATTGCATAATAGCGTGCGGCGATTATAAAGTTATAAATACGGCTAAGACGCTCAGGTTATTGTTGTCTGCTCAGGTGGCGCGTTTCGAGGATGTGAAAGGCATCAATGCCGCGAGAAAAAAAACGGATATACCGCTTGTCGTAATACCGACCAGCGTAGGTATAAGCAACGTAATGACCAGCAGCGTGTCGGTAAAGGACGATAAAGGTCAGACGTTTGAGTGTTTGTCGCCGCTTGCAGCGCCCGATTATTGTATCGTGGATCCGACTCTGACGTCGGTGTTCGACGCTCCTACCACTATCGCGGGGGCGCTCGAATCTTTTGCGAAAAACGTTGAAGAATTCGTCAGCAAACAGGCAGTTACTCTTACCAAGTGCATGAACCTTATCGCTATAAGAGAGATAAGGGATAACGTTTTCAAAGTCGTAAACGATCCTATGGACGTGCACGCTGTACTCGGCTTGCAACGGGCAGGATTACTTGCGGGCATTTGCTATTCAAATGCGTCGGCAGGAATCACGCATGCGTTGGCGGGAGCGCTTTCTATCGTGTCGGGTGCTGAAAATTACGTTTGCACAGGCATTGTTTTCGCTGCATGCATGCGTTACAATCTCGACGTTGCCGAACGCGATTACGCACAGGCTTTGTACTATATCGTAGGCGACGACAAGTACGCCGCAACGCCTGCCGAAGACAGGGCGCGCACTCTTATCGAAACCGCGGAAAGACTTATAAAAGAACTGTTTGAAGAAAACGGTCTGCCTATGAGCCTTACGCAAATTAATGTTAAAGAAGAGGATCTGGACAGGATTGTTGAAGAAACGATGAAGTCTTATACGCTTGTCACAAATCCGAAAAACGTCAAAAAAGAAGACGTGTATGCGATTTTAAGGAGCGTGATGTGATATGAGTACGTTCAGTTTTTTCAACGATACAAAGATACTTTGCGGAGATCATGCTCTCGACAATCTGCCTTTCGAGCTCAGAGAGAGGGATTGCACGCGTCCGCTGTTTATTTCTGACGAAAGGTCTTACAGGCTCGGCTTTGCAAAAGAAGTAAAACGCGCCATGGACAACGATATCATAGATTTCGGCGCGACTTATTTCAAGCTCGCAGAAAAAGCGTCGCCGTCAGAGTGCGACGACATAATAAATCTGTACAAGGCTCACGACTGCGACGGCATTATCGCCCTCGGAGGAGAAAACGTGACGCAGTGCGCCAAAGTTGCAAAACTCATGCTGCTGCAAGGTGTCGGAGATTTTGTCTATTTCAACCATAAAGCGGATATGGACGCAGATAAGGCGACTTATTCCGACGTGCCTTTGTTTATATTGCCCACGGATATCCCTTGCGGTATAGAGGCAACCGACAGAGCAATGATCTACGACGAGAAGAACAACGTATTTTACAATTTCAACAGCGTTCTTTCAAGAGCGAGCGCAGTTATTCTCGACGTAAGACTTACGGATATAATGCCTGCAAAGGCTATGGCTACCGCAGGACTCGGAGCTCTGGCAATGGGCGTTAAAGGATTTGTCGACAATTCTGACAATCCTATCGCGCTTGCTTACGCAACGGGAGCTATACACACGCTCATCAACGAGCTGCTGCCTGCTATGAGACACAATTCAAACTCCGATTACAGAATAAGCATATACTCATCGATAATAAACGCCGGGGTAGCGTATTACGCTGTAAAAGAAAGCCTTATGAGAGATATGACCAACGAGCTTTCAATAAAGACTTCGCTGTCTGCGTTGCAGATACTCTCTATCCTTTTCCCTGTTTACTATAAAGAAAAAGTCGGCAAGGACAGAGTTTTCAAAAGCGTGCTCATGCCGCTCGTAGGAGAGGAACAGTATGCGCTCTCCAACGCTAAGTCAAGAGAAATAATAGCTCAGGACGTGCTCAGGGAGTTCTGGCAGAAAGTCGTTTCGCTCGCGGAAATACCGTCTTCGTTGCATGAGATAGGCGTCGAGCAGTCTGATTTCGTAAAATTGGCAGATGCAGTAATAACCCGTTACAAGGGAAACGATCCTCACAATAATTTCACGACGATAGTCAAGCTTCTCGAGGAGGTATTTTGAAAGATTATATAATGCGCGCCGACGCTGTAAAGGAACAGCTTAAGAGCGAAGGCAGGCGCAAAAGCATGCTTCTGCACAGTTGCTGCGGTCCTTGCAGTACCTCATGCATAGAATACCTTTCAGAAGTTTTCGACGTTACGGTATTGTTTTACAATCCGAACATTGCGCCGGAAGACGAATATGCGCTGCGCGCAGCAGAGCAGCAGAGATATATACGCGACTTTACAAAAGGAGTCGGATGCATTGTCTGCGATTATAAACCCGAGGTGTTTTACGAGGCGGTAAAAGGACTCGAGAGTTGTCCCGAGGGAGGAGACAGGTGCAAAGTGTGTTTTGACATAAGACTCGACTTCTGTGCAAAAAAAGCGAAAGAACTCGGGTTCGATTATTTTTGCACCACGTTGACGGTCAGCCCTCACAAAAACGCAGAACTCATAAATCTTATCGGTCAGCAAAAGGCAGAAAAATACGGCATAGAATTTTTTCCTTCGGATTTCAAAAAGCACGACGGGTATCTGAAATCGGTAAAACTTGCAAAAGAGGCGGGACTTTACAGACAAAATTATTGCGGGTGCGCTTTTTCGCTGCGCAAAGATTGATCGTTTTAACTATATCTCTTGTTCCTATAAATTTTTTCTTTTCTGCTTTAATTTAATATAAATTATTAAAATTGCATAAAATATTGTCGACAAAAAACGAATTTTGTTTTACAATGTAGTTAACGTGGCTGAGTGGCACGTCAACGTTCGGAGGTTAGTATGCAGGACAACAGAAAAGAATTTACTCTCAAGCAGATGGGCGAAGTCTTCAAAAGGGGTTGGCTGACTATGCTCATCTATATACTGATCGCGGCTATAGTGTTCGGTTCGGTTGCGGCGATATATAAGACGACGTCTACGACAAGCGAATACCGCGCAAAGATCAGTTTTGCAAGCGCCGTTGACGACGATATGCTGACGGATCTCAATTCGTCTGCAAACGTCAGCAAAGCACTTACGGATCTCGGCATGAAAGAAGACGAAATTCCTGCTTACGTCGATGCGATCAGATCCGCGATTTCCATTACCCCTATCGTCTATTCCAATCAGACGGATACCGAAACTCAGTTTATCCCCAGCAGCTATTGGGTGACCATGGGCGAGATCTCAGGCCTCAGCGAGGCGAGATGTACGCAGATACTCAACCGCATAATCGCCAATTTCATTGACGAATACAATCTCAAGAACTCTTCTTCGACCGTAACTTCTGAAAACGAACAGGCATTTGCAGACTATTCTTCTTTCGATTACGTCGAGGTTATATACGAGATGAACGCAAAGCTCGATACTATGAAATTCACCGCAGAAACGCTCAGTGCGCGTGCCAACGGTTTTGTTTCTTCTTCGAGAGACATCACTTTCGCGGTGTTTATTTCGAGAATAGAATCCTTGCAGAAACAGCTCACCAATTACGAAGAGTGGATAATGAACAAGGGTATAACCAAAGAAACAAACAAACTTACCGCAAGCGAATATATCGCTATGAGAGTCAGAATTGCAGAACAAACTGCCAGCAAGTACGAAAATATCGCTACCAAGTGGAAAGAGGCTATCGATCTTATAGAACTCAACGGTAGTTTCAGCGGTACGATAGACGGACAGATCATAAACGTAGATATTTCTTCTTATATCGATTTCGTCAATAAGTATACAGAGCAGGTCGTGCCTCAGTACGAAGAAGCTGCAATGGTTCTTGAAGAGTGGCAGTCCAAACAAACTACGTTTGACTCTGCAACCGATTTCCCCAACGCAAGCGATGACGATAAAAAAACTTATCTTGCATCCGCAGACGCAGATATGGAGGATCTCGTAACCAACACGACTCAGCTTATCGAGATCTACAACGACATGATCAAGGACTATAACAAGAGCGGTATTTCTTCTTCGTCGTCCGCAAGTCTGATAACGCCGGCATACGTTTCTTCTACCTCGAAGATATCCAATACCGTGATACTGCTTATCATCGCGCTTGCAGTAGTGCTTGCAGGACTGATAGGATTCGTTCAGACGAGAAACAGATATCTCAAGCTGCTCGATGCTGAAGATCAGAAGGCGATCGCACTTGCCGAAGAAACTCTGCCTGAAGAAAACAAGGCGGAAAACGCAGAAGACGACAAGTCAGAAAAACAGTAATGACGATCGAAAAAATAAACAAGCCTCCGCAATGCGGGGGCTTTTATTTTGACTACAATGTATAAAAAAAGAAAACGACCGCTAACGCAAAGGAAAACGACCGCTCTCTCTCAACGCCTTTCCTCTTAGGAAAGTATTTATAATTTACAATATTTTTCTGAATTTGTCAATAGGTTTGTCCGAAAAAAATACAAAATGCGACAAAAAACAGAAGATAATCCGATTTATCAATAAATATTCAGCAATCTTCCCGTGCTGTACCGCTTAGGAACAGAGCGATATTAATATAAGTGAAGGACGTCAGACTATAAAACCGCCGTCTACGCAAAGCGTTTGTCCCGTGATGTAATCCGATCCGTCAATAAAGAAAAGCACAGCCTTTGCAACGTCTTCGGGCGTACCGAGTCTGCCGAGAGGTATTTCTTCTTTCAGGACTTTCAGGTCGTCCTCGGAGAGGTGAGCGTTCATGTCCGTGTCTATGACTCCGGGGCATATGCAGTTTACGGTAACGTCGGATAAGGACAGTTCTTTTGCGAGCGCTTTGGTAAAAGCTATAAGACCGCCTTTTGTCGCGCTGTAAACGCTTTCGCACGACGCGCCGGTTATTCCCCATACAGAAGAAACGTTGACTATCCTGCCTTCGCGTGCCGACGCCATATAAGGGCACACGAGTTTTGTCAGAGTTATCGCGCCTTCGAGGTTGACGGACATCATGCGCGAAATATCGTCGTCCGACGTATCAGCAAGCGGAGATATTACTGAATAAGCCGCATTGTTCACGAGAGCGTATATTCCGCCGAAACGCGCTGTCACGTCGTCTACGACTCTTCTGAGAGCGTCTTTGTCGGAGTTGTCCGCCTTGTAAGCGCTGACCATGCAGCCGTCTTTGGCGAGCTCCGCTACGAGTTCCGCCGCGTCGCCGTCGCTTTGTCTGTATGTGAAGGCGACAGCGTATCCGTTCTTTGCCATAAGTTTTACTACGGCGCGTCCGATGCCTCTCGAACCGCCGCTTACGAGAACCGTTTTCATATCTCAATTATATTATTTTGTTTGGATAAAATCAAGTTTTGTTGTATCATAAACGTATGGAACAGATAAAGTACGAAGACTTCAGAAATTTCGGATTGCCGCAGAGCATAATACGCGCGCTGGACGAAGAAGGGATATCGACTCCTACCGAGATCCAGCAAAAGGTGATACCTCTCGCAAATGCAGGGGCGGACGTTATAGCTAAAGCTCCGACGGGTACGGGCAAGACTCTCGCGTACGTCCTGCCGTTGCTTAAAAACGCAGACGTTGAGTCTAAGACAGCGGGAGCACTCGTATTGTGTCCTACGAGAGAACTCGCTTTGCAGATAGGTGACGTGATAAAGAGCGCGACCAAGTACACCGAGGGCATACGCACGGCGGTGCTTTACGGCGGACAGGATATCCAAAGGCAGCTTTTTCTTTTGAGAAAGAAACCGCAGATAATAGTCGGTACGGTAGGCAGAGTGCTCGATCATATAGAGAGAAATACGGTTAAACTTCAGCAGCTCAAAACGCTTGTGCTCGACGAGTGCGACGTCATGTTGGATATGGGGTTTATCGGCGATATAAGAAAAATCGTTGCTAAAACAGACACGGACAGGCAAAATCTCGTATTTTCCGCTACGATACCCGCGGCTATCGAGAGCCTGTGCTCAGAGATGATGAGAGATCCCGTAAGAGTTCAGGCAGAGTGCGAAGGCAAAGAACTTCCCGACGTAAAGCAATACTACGTTCTCTTAAAGGACAGCCAGAGAGTGGAGTGTCTTTGCGCGTTGCTTAAAGAGTACGCGCTCAGGCGCACGATTGTTTTCTGCAACACAAAGTTCAGGGCGGAAAAACTCGCTCACGCAATGAAGAACAAGGGGGTTGAGTGCTGTCTTCTGCACGGAGATCTCGATCAGAAAGAGCGCAACGCTGCGATGAAAGGTTACAGAGAGGGCAAATATACGATGCTCGTAAGTACCGACGTTTCCGCACGCGGCATAGACGTTGACGACGTGGACGCGGTTATCAATTTCGACCCGCCTGCGGACGAGGATTATTACGTCCACAGGATAGGAAGAACTGCGCGCGCGTTCAGAAAGGGCGCTGCCTTTACGCTTGCAGAGGCTTATCAGCTGTCATATATACAGGCTTATATACGCAGAACGGGTACGGAGATAACGCCGATCGAACCTGAATTCGATTATTCTGCAAGTTACACTTTGCCCAAGGACGGCTCAAATAAGAGGGAACTCGAGGCAAGAGCGCGCGACGCCGAAAATTCGACCCGTTTCTTTATCAATATAGGAAAAAAAGATATGCTCGACAAGCCTTCGCTTGTAAAACTCGTATGCGGAAAGACGGGCGTCAGCGAGTATAAGATAATTGATACTAAAATACGCGACACATATTCTTTTATTCAGGTGACCAACGACGAGGCGGATAAAATCGGAAAACTAAAAGGGCTCACTGTCGGCACACGCAGAATAAACGTGGAACTTGCGTCTGAGGATGCAGAAGAAAAGGAGAAAAAACCGCGCAGGAGCAAAGAGCGTGCCGAGGCTGTCGGGAAAAGGCAGAAACCCGAACGCAAAGAGGGTAAGGACGCTCGAAGGAAGAGCGGCAAGGATAACAATAAAAACGTCGGCGGCGTAAAGAAAGGAAAAGTATATAATGCAAAAGGACAACTGCAAAATCCTAAGCCGAGGGCAAAACGCACTAAAAAGTTTTAATACGGTAAATCAATGCTGCAATAACGCGTGCCGTTCGGCGCGCGTATATTTTTTGCTTTTTCGGAAACAATATATCCGAGGAAAGTTATGAGAGAGATCAGATACGGCTTAGATGCAGCTAAAAAGAGAGTGGGTCTGCTCGCAGGACGGGATATAACGCTCGTCGTGAACAGGGGCAGAAACAAAATAGAGAAACTGCACGGCAGAATAGACGAAGTGCACGACAGCATATTTACGCTCAAGGAAGTTGAAGGGAAAGTCAATTCTTTTTCATACAGCGACGTACTGACTAAAAGCGTTAAGTTTTTTCCGCCCGAAGGTTAAAAAGTTTACAGCCGCGACAAGCGGCTTTTTTTATTCTCCTGTAATATTTGCAGAAGTCGCAAATATAATTGTTAATGACAAAACTTCATTACGGGGGCAATATGACTGTTCAAACCAAATTCAATAAGTACGAAAACGACAGCTTAGTAACGGAAAAATGCGAGCAAATCGTACTCGCGTGCACCATAGACACATCGCTGAAGGGCGGTGCGGACAAGGTGCTCTGTTGCAGAGCGAGCGTATCGGGAATACGCGTGGTTGCAAGCGACGCTCAGGCGGCAGTAAGCGGAAAACTCAACGTAAAGGCGATATATATTACGCCCGAAGGGGAGCCTGACAGCATAGATTACGTTTCGGATTTTTCCAAGACAATTGCGTGTCCGTCTGCGGTGGACGGCGCGTTCATAAGGGTAGATGCCAAGGTGATCGACGTACAGGCGGCAACTGAAGGCGGAACCGTAAAGATACAGACGGTCGTGGAATTCTGTCCGCACGTCGTCGTACACAGAGAATACGAATTGCTTGAGGATGCAGAGGGCGCGTTCATAAAAAGAGGAACGAGCACTTTCTGCAAATTCGAAGGGCTGACCGAAACCGGGATCACTGTAAACGAGCAGTACGCTACGGGGGCGATCGTAGAAAAAGTGCTCGCATTCGATACGTCAGCAGCGGTATGCAAGGTGACCGAAGACGGTGAAGGAGCGTTGGCAGAAGGAGAGGCGTGCGTTACTCTCGTCTATCAGAGCGAAGGCAAAGCCGTGCAGAAAAACATGGTCCTGCCTTTCGTCCAGAGGATAGAGGGTAAAGAGGGCGCTATTTACGACGTGCGAGCAGAAGTAAAGGATTCCAAACTCGTTATCGGCGGCGGAGCAAACGAAAACGTCTTTGAAGTAAACGTAGATGTATGTCTTTCCGCAATGGTGTTCAGGATGACTGAGGCTGAGCTCGCGACAGATGCGTATTGCCCGACTAAAGAATTGAAATTATCGCGTATGTGTTCGTCTTACAAGTATTTGTGCAAAACTATGCGTACAAGAGAAAGGATAAGCGGCAGCGTAGAAACGGGTGCCGACGATCTCGGGGTAAGCAGAGTGGTAGCGGCGTTCGAGACTGACAACGCTCTTGCTACCGTCGACGTCGGAGAAGACTGTATAAGAGCCGAGGGCGCGCTTGCCGTATGCGTGATATACAAAGACGACAACGAAGATTATAAAAACGTGTCCATAGATCTTCCCTATACGATCGAGTTGCCGGGAAAAGGAGATGCGGCTACGGTCGAAGTTCGTGCATGCGATATTACGGCAAAGGTAAAACGCGACAGCGAGATCGAAGTTACGGCGACCGTATGCATGAGCATAGACGACGTCTGTGAAGGACGTATAAACGCTATCGACGGAGTAGAAGAAGGTGCGGATATGCAGCCATGCGAAGACGCGGTGAGCATATATTACACAAAACAAGGGGAAACGCTCTGGGATGTCGCTAAAAAACTCAGTATGTCGCCCGAGGCGATCGCGGCGCAGAATCCTTCGCTCGGAGAGCAATTGAGCGCGGGAGATAACGTTGTGGTTTACAGAGAGGTCGCCGTGTGATATAATTGACTTATGGAAGAAATCAGACTCAAGGTACACGCAAAAATAAATCTCACGCTTGAAATCACGGGCGTCAACGACAGGGGCTATCACGAGCTTGACATGTTGTGTTGTTCGATCTCTCCTTACGACGAGGTATGCGTGAGAGTTTCGGACTCTGTAAAAGTAACAATGGACGGTACGGTAGCGGGAAGCGAGAACACCGCATACCGTGCCGCTCTTGTCGTTTCAGAACAAAGCGGAACAGCTCTCGACGTAACGATAAAAAAGGGTATACCGTCTTCGGCAGGACTCGGAGGTTCGTCCGCGGACGCGAGCGCGGTATTTTACGCCGCGGTAAAGCTCGGGCTCGTAGACACGGATACTGCTGAAAAGCTTTGCGTCAAGGTCGGCAGCGACGTATCGTATATGATGCGCGGAGGATATTGCAGACTACGCGGAGAGGGAGAGAGAATAACTCCTTTAGGCAATGTCGATTACACCGTTGCCGTCGTGCAGAAAGAGATAGGCGCGTCTACTGCGGAAGTTTACAGGGGATACGACGAAGCCCCCGTCAAAGGGATAGGAGTCGATGCGGTATTGAGAGGAGAGCCTTATTATAACGTGCTTGAAAAGTCTGCCGTCAAAAGGTGCGGAGCTATCTCAGAAACAAAGCGTCGTCTTGAAGAGTTGTACGGCAACGCAGTAATGACGGGCAGCGGCAGTGCGGTTTTTGCGATAGTAGCGGACAATGCGGACGAAAATCTGCTCAAAGAAAAGTTTGCAGACTGCATGTTTGCCGAAATAGTCAGGACGTGTCCTTCGGGCATAGAAGAAATATGATTTTTATATAGAACTCAATTGTTTACCCCTTCCGTTTCGGGAGGGGTTTTTCTTTATTGTATAAAGGCTTTGTCACGAAAAGAATAAAATCCGTAAGACTGTCAATAATCGTTGCAGGAGGACAGGATATGAAAAAAGTATTTGTTATCATAGCGGCACTCGTATTGCTGCTCGTAGTGATAAATTTTGTATTTGCAGATAAAGACGAGGACAACGGCGTAAATGCGGATTATCTCAGGATACATATTCGTGCCAACAGCAATTCAGAGGCGGATCAGAATATAAAATATGAAGTGAAAGCCGCCGTAGTAGACGCGCTCACCCCTGAACTTCAGGGAGTTACAAGCAAGAAAGACGCGATGAAAATAATAGAAAAAAACATCTCAGAGATAGATGACGTCTGCGAAAACGTGCTAAGACAACACGGTTATTATTACGGCGCAGAAACAAGGCTTTGTCAGGATAGTTTCCCTGCAAGAACGTACGGAGAACTTACACTCGAGAGCGGTGTTTACGACGCGCTTATCGTAGATCTCGGCAGCGGCGAAGGCGACAATTGGTGGTGCGTTGTATTTCCTCCGCTTTGCTTTGTCCCGGACGGTGACGGAGAGAAAGTTACATACAAATCGTTGATCGTCGAGTGGTTTGAAAAACTGTTCGGTTGATCTTTGGAGGTATATGAAAAAAACAACTGTATTGAGAGCGGTATGCGCAGTGCTTATACTTGCTGTCATCGCGGTGCCGATAGCCGTATTCGGCGGAACGGACGCTTCTGAAACAGAGGACAGCGTAGTTCTCAAGGTCGGATCGAGCGGCGCGCAGGTAAAGACGTTGCAGACAAAGCTCAACAATTGGGGTTACGATGCGGGCACCGTAGACGGCATCTTCGGATCGAAAACGCAAGCCGCGGTAAAGAGGTTTCAGCAGAAAAACGGACTTGTCGCCGACGGGATCGTGGGAGCAAAGACTGCGGCTGCGCTCGGCATGACTCTGACGTCGTCCTCGAGTTCCAACAGCAGCTATTCGTCGCAGGACGTCTATCTGCTTGCAAAATGCATCCACGCAGAGGCGAGAGGAGAGCCTTATGTCGGACAGGTCGCGGTAGGCGCGGTCGTGCTCAACAGAGTCAGAAGCAGCAATTTTCCCAACACGATAGCGGGAGTTATTTATCAGCCTTACGCTTTTACCGCCGTCATTGACGGACAGATGAATCTCGAGCCCAACGAAACGGCTTATAACGCTGCGCGCGACGCAATGAACGGCTGGGATCCCACAAACGGGTGTATATATTATTACAACCCTGCCACGGCAACGAGTTCGTGGATATGGTCGCGCCCCGTCATGATAACGATAGGCAAGCACAATTTTGCGAAATAAGAGGTGTAAATGGATCCTGAAATGAAAGAAATGACAACAAAATGTTTCAGAGGACGTCTGAAGACCTTTCATTACGTCGCATGGGCGTTTGTCGTGCTGCTTGTAGCGGCGGTGATAACGCTCGGCGTGTTTCTCGGAATAACGGTAAACGATAAAAACGCTTTGACTATGCGTTCTGAAAACGGGTATCTGTCCTCTTATTATACGTTGACGGACAGTCTGTTGCAGATAGAAAACAACCTCAGCAAAATGCGCGTGGTCAGGACTCCGTCTCTTCAATCCGAGCTCCTGACAAAGGCGGCTATAAACGCAGAGGTTTCGGAGCAGTGTCTTTCCGCGCTGAGTATTTCGGACGCGAATATGCAGAGCACGGTAAAATTCTGCAATCAGGTCGGAGATTACAGCCTGTATCTTCTGCGAAAGCTCCACAGCGGAGAAAGTCTTTCCGATACCGATTATTCCACTCTCGACAAGCTGTACGAAACGACCCGTCTGCTCGGAGAAAAGATGAATTCGCTTTCCGAAAAGATATCATCCGGAGATTACTCTTTTTCTGCTGATCTCGGGGCTGAAGACGACGCTTTTTCGTCCATAGTTTCGGATATAGCTGACGGAGCTATCGAGTATCCCGCGCTGATATACGACGGACCTTTCAGCGACGGTCTGGACGATCCTTCTCCCGTTGCGCTCGAAGGTGAAGAAATATCGCAGGAGAAGGGCGCGGAACTGCTCAAGACCTATCTCACCGATTACAGCAACGTCAGCGTGAAGTACGAAGGCGAGCTCGGCGGATTTATCGAGTGTTACTCTTATTCCTTTACCGCGGGTGAAGTTTCGGGCAACGCGCAACTCAGCAAGATCGGAGGTAAACTCGTTATGGCTGACGTGAACGACAGCGTCAGCGATCCCAAGTTCACCAAGGAAGAGGGCGTAGAACTTGCAGAGCAGTACTGCGAGAAAATAGGTATAGATAATATGTCGGCAGTGTGGGCTTGCGTTACGGACAGCGAACTTTACGTCAATCTCTGTTACAAAGAAGACGGCATCGTATTCTATCCCGATATGGCGAAGATCAAAGTGTCTTTGCAGACGGGCAGAATAACGGGGTTCGAGGCAAGAGAATATATCTATAATCATACAGAGAGGGATACCGACTATACCGTATCGATAACCGAAGAAGAGGCTCTTGCGGTCGGTTACGGAGAGATGAAAGTCGAAAGTGTTCGTCTTGCAGTAATACCGATGGACGCAGGCGGCGAAAAGCTGACTTACGAGGTGTACGGTACGATAGACGGTTACGGATTTTTCGTTTACGTCGATGCGGCAACGGGCAAGGACGTGAGAGTTCTGCAGGTCATAGACAGCGACGAAGGCGAATTGCTTATGTAAACAATATAAAATATAAAAAAATAGAACGACGCGTCCGAAAGGGCGCGTTTTTTCATGCGAAACCGTGGTCTTGTATGAGCAAACTTTTTATGTTATAATTAAAAAAAGCGCGGGGGTTACGCTTATGCCGAGATTTGATTTTTACGTCGGATTCGGTTTCGACGATTACGACAGTGCGGCAAGGATCGCAAGAGAATTGCAGGCGGACGGCAGGACGTGTTTTACAGACTCTTATATCTGTGAAGAAGTACTGCGTGAAGAAGATGTAAGCGTCGCGCTCGATTACAGCGACGGCGCGGTGATGATCATAGGAGAAAGCGGCGACGGCACTGTCCGTATGGCTGAGATTGCCGCAGGGATAGGACTTCCCGTTTCGCTTATCGTGCCGCAGGGCAAAGCTGTGCCGAGAAGTCTTGCCGGATACGAGGGACTCAAAGTTTATGCGCGGGGCGGAGAAGAGTGGGAAAAAACAGTCGCCGACGCGATCGTCAAAGACAATCCGATTGACGAAGACACCGCTCGGCTTCTCAAAATGATGTCGGTATTCGAACAGGACAACGGCAGGTTCGAGATAGAGTTTTCGCTTAAGAAATTAT
Organism: uncultured Christensenellaceae bacterium; assembly: GCA_944383895.1. Classification (GTDB taxonomy): domain Bacteria; phylum Bacillota; class Clostridia; order Christensenellales; family UBA3700; genus Ornithoclostridium. Next base: position 116,109 of record CALWRH010000004.1, read on the forward strand.
CGGCTCTCCGAGAAGTCGCAAAAGTCAGGCAAGAACTCGTTCCCGTATACATCAAAGGGATATTCGAGAGTGCGAAACTCGATTGGAACAACGCAGACAAAGAGGAGCTTAAAGGTTGGTGGGACGCCTTGACGTTTGCGAGAGAAAATGCCGGCAGCGGGTCGCTTGCCGACATAAGACTTCTTGAATCGATAATGTACAGAGTCAGGAAAGTTCTGTTTCCTTGATACATATTTTGTATTGTTTGTCAACACGGGCACGAAAAAAAACTGCGACGTATCCGTCGCAGTTTTTCAAAGCGTTATTTCGACTATCGTTTTGCCTTCTTTGTTGGTTATTTCTACCAGCTTCAGTTTTCCGAAGTTTTTGCGCGCCTTTTTCAGCTCTTTCGTCAGTTCGCCTACCGACGGCTTTTTGTTAGTGCCGTCATCTTTCATGACGTATTTGATTATCCCCCACGCGGCGATTCTTGTAGGGAGATACAGTTTTATTTTTATGTCGTCGTTTACTAATATCTTCATATCGTCAGAGTTGTTCTACAATGATTTTTACGGTGTCGCCGTCCTTGCTTTTAATGTCTACGATCGTGCCGAGAAGTCCCATCTTTACCATTTCGTCTATCTGGTCAAAGTCGACGTTCTGCAATACCGATCCGCTCTTGTTTCCCATAGAGATTCCCGATGTCAGAAAGGCTTTGCCGAGTTTATAGGGGATGTTGACCTTTACCGTGTCGTCGTCTGAGCTCTCTACCTGGATCTTAAGCAGGAGTTTGTCGGGATTCAGCGTTTCGGGCTTTACCGCGGTAGCGTTTTGCTGTTTGAGTCCGAGCAGTTCGTCCGTGGTTATACCGAACAGTCCCGCAAGGGTGCCGAGCAGAGTGATGTCGGGCGCTGAGAGGTCGTTTTCCCATTTGCTCACTGCCTGAGAAGAAACGCCGCATTTTTCGCCGAGTTCTTCCTGAGTTATGTTGCGCGCTTTGCGGTAATAAGATATTCTTTGTCCGAGTGTTTTATTGTCGATGTTATTCATATATTTATTCTCCTTGTTATTCTTGATTTTTGTCGGCGTTCAGATCGTCGCTGCAGGCGTAAACCCGTATATCAACGTTCTTGATTGCCAGTCTTTTACGGCGACTGCCGTTGCTTTTGCGGAGCGGTAATAATTCAGCCTTTCTCCGAAGTTCATAAATTTTGACGATTTCATTGCGGTTTCTCCTTTGACTTGCGTCCCTTTTGTGATTTCATCATATCATCGGTAAAGGACATAATCCACAGACCAAAGGTTGAAATCGCCAAACCGTTAGTTGAATTTTATCCAACTGACGGTTGAACCGTATAAAATTATACTATATCTGACGTTTTACGGCAACAAAGCTGATACAAAACGCGCTTTGTGCTTGAGAAATTTTATTTTCGGGAATACAATTAACAGAGGAGGACAGATTTATGAAATTCAGACCTGTACACGAAAATTACAACGTAACCGATCTCGAGAGATCGAAATCTTTTTACAAAGAGGCGCTCGGGCTTGAAGAAGTCAGAAGGATAAATGCAGACGACGGTTCTTTTACGATAATCTATCTTGAAAGCGGGGACGGAGGTTTTCAGCTCGAGCTGACTCATCTTCGCGACTTTGACAGAAAGTACGATCTCGGCGACAACGAGTTTCATCTCGCTTTCGAAACAGAAGACTACGACGCTGCTCACGCATTGCATGAGAAAATGGGTTGCATCTGTTTTGAAAATCCCGCCATGGGCATTTATTTTATAGAAGACCCCGACGGATATTGGCTTGAGATAGTCCCTTCAAAGAAATAAATTCCGCGCTTTTTGCAGACTTTTTTGTCAGAAAAACTGATGAAGTCATAGCGGCAATGCCGCTGGTTTTCGGCTGTAAAAAAATTTTATAAAATTTGCAAAAAACCATGTTCAACCTCTTGACAAGCCGCATAAGCAGATATATAATGTGGGCGAAATCCGAGAGGAAGTAAAAATCCTGAGGATGAGAAAACTTAATACAGGAGGTGAGTGGTATGAAATCGATGTGGCTCGCTTTCAGAGAGTACGTTCGCAGATACGGTCTTTACATAAAAATCTGGTAAAAGACGTTCAGCGAACGAAACAGAGGACAATGCAAAGTGCATTGTTATTTTTTTGCCCTTTTTCACCTTTATTTTCTAAATTTCAGTCTGAAAAACATAACTTTGAATACAATTTTATCAATGCGATTGACTAACCGTTGTCGATTTGGTATACTCAAAAGGCACTGAAGGGTGCAAGCCCACATGAGGTATATAAACAATTAAATAATTTAGGCATGGAGGCTAATTCGCTTACGCGAAAGCGACCGAAATGGGTCTTTGCATGGAAGAAGGATATAGTCGGATCGCCGAAGCGGTTATAACGAGGCGGTCTTGTAAGGAGCGTAGCAACGGAATAGCGAGCGGCAGAAAGTATCTTAAGAGCAGGACAATTTCTGCGAGCGTCAAACTCGTTTGGGTGCAAGCCCATAAAGAATAAAAAATTTTAATATTAAAGGCATGGAGGCTACTTCGCTTACGCGAAAGCGACCGAAAGGAGTCTTTACATAGAAGAAAGATATAGTCGGATCGCCGAAGCGGTCATAACGAGGCGGTCTTGTAAGGAGCGTAGCAACGGAATAGCGAGCGGCAGAAAGTGTTTTAAGAGCAGGACAATTTCTGCGAGCGTCAAACACGTTTGGGTGCAAGCCCATAAAGAATAAAAAACTGAATATATTAGGCGTGGAGGCGTATCGAAGCGGTCATAACGAGGCGGTCTTGAAAACCGTTTGGGTGCAAGCCCACGGGGGTTCGAATCCCTCCGCCTCCGCCAAGAGGAATCGTGTTTGAACACACGGTTCCTCTATTTTTCTATAAAAGGCATTTGCGGTATCATTATCAATACCAAAGTTTACATCCCGCAATGGTCAGACTTCTACTTGACGCAGAAAAGAGATAAACACGGCAACTATACAAAATAGACGGATTTTTGCCGTCTATTTTGTTTGCATTAAAACTTGTTTTTGCTACGACTCAATTATCTGATGGTTTTTCTTGTAACATCATTATAATCGAAGGCAAATATAGTAAAACTTCCTCAAAAATTTCTTCTTTATTACACAAATAGTCCGCTATTATCCGCAAATTCAGATATAACAATAACAGCTTTACAGCAGAATACTTATCAACGTCAATCAAATTGCTATCATAATCTCCATGTATAATTGTATTTCGATGAATTACTCCCTCAACCGGAACTGTTGCATAAACTTTTTGATAGTAACTATCAATCTTATTCCACGCACTTTCAATCCATGGATCATCAGTATTATCGATTAATTCATCAATTTTTTGAGCACGTTGATGACCTTTTTTATATTGTTTTCTTTTCGCTACTATTCCCTCATATGTATTTGCTGCTTTTTTATGTTCGCTGTCCAATAAAGCAAATAAATTTCTTACTGCGCTTCTATAATATCCACAATTTATCAATTCTATTGTTGCTCCAATATCTTCTTGCTTTCTTATCATAGAAATTCCTGGATTCTTCATGTTTAGCAATGTCGATAATAATACATTTAATCCTGCACAATCTGAATACAAAAAGGCATCAATTATATCTTCCGCTTGAATATCTTTATCCAATATAGGCAAATCTGGCGTTTCTAAATAATACAAAAACAACCCCTCATCGGCATAAAAAGCCATTTTCTCTTTATATTCTGCAGAAAATAATTCCTCCCTGTCTTTTTTCAACTTTGACTCAAAATTAGAAAATGCCACAATATATTCATAAAAAGCTTTTGTGAATTCAGGTTGAATCTTGTCATACTCATTGAGCTCTGAAATCTTTTTCCTTTTTTCTAATATTTCAGAATGCTTTTCAGGCTCCTTTCTTGCGACGTCGAGTACCTGTTGAATTATGCCTAATTTTATGTCTTCTTTAGGGATCACTTTATTTAATTCAGGATATTTTTCTAATAATTTTCTTGTTCCTTCGTGTAATAAAACAAATGATTGTTCCCAATAATTGTCATACACACTTCTTTTCTCCATCATTTCTTTTGACAATCTTTCTTGCTCTTCGATGGCTTTCAATACTTCTGGTGTTTGACACTGCTCTTTTTGTTTGATAAAAAAGTTTAATATATTTTCGTTCATATGAACCCCCTTGATATAATACAATCAGTATATCACATATTGCTTAATATGGAACACTACACTCCAATTTTTTGCCGTTTCGGAGAGGCTATCGTAGCACGGATTTCTCATAAGTCAAGGCGAAAAAATTGTTTTTATTTTGCTGTGCATCAACTGGGAAGTGATCTTCTCGGTTGATTTATTTTTCTATTCAACACAATTTTTTATCTTCTTCCCTTGACTTCTGAACACATTACAAATCAACACTTATACATTTATCAATCAGTGCTACTTGCCTCGTGCCGAAAGGCAAAATAAAAATTGGAGGTATAGTATATGGAAAAATCAGTTTCCAAAATTCCCGAGTTCAAACAGTATTACCTTTCTGAATTTGAATTCTTTGACGGTGATGAGTTTATCACTTTCAACATTGTCGGTATCAACGTAACAAGAAACACTATTGCGATAGCGGTGTCCGACAGAGGTAAGATCAGCATTATCGACTTCGACCTTATGTCGGATAAAGACGGTAATCTTTACTTCGAGTACGGTTGCACGTTCAAAAAGATCTATCTCGATGACTTCACGGAGGTATGACTATGAAACTTACATTAGCTAACGTCAAAGACCTTAAAAAAGGCAGCAATAACAAGCTGACGAAAAGGGTCTGTAATTACGTCATGTCCAGATGGAGCGACTACGACGATAAAAAGCATATCTTCACGGACGTGCTCAATTATGGCTGTCAGTCGGGCGTTGTAGGCGAACTTATCTATTACTCCGATACGGTGCGCTTCTACAAGCTGTATAAAGACGAAATCAATGCGCTTTTGTATGACGCAATGTACGGAACGGGACTCTACTCTCCGTCCGATCTGTTCGGCAATAAGTGGGATAAGGAAGATCCGTTGGCGCAGGACACTTACAATCAGAATCTTCTGGCGTGGTTCGGCTTTGAAGAAACACTCAGAAAAATCGGTTACAACTTTGAAAAACTCGAAAATTTTATCTAAGGAGGAAAAAACTATGAAAACAACAATCACCAAGAAAGAGAAAGCAATCGAAATCCTGAAAAGGATGGACATTTACAAGCCGTACATAAAGGGCTTTGAGGAAGAAGACAAGGTATGCTTCTTTGAACAGTTCGGCGGTTTCTGGATAGATCAGGAGCCGGAAGTATACGCAAAGATGAAAGCCATCGAAGAAAAGCATAAGTGCAAAGTTTACGCCGTTACGCACGAGTACACGGAGTTCGGAGAGCTTTACTCCTTCCTTATCGTTACAGATTATCCCGAAGAGTGGGACGATCTCGTATACAGCGAAGGAAATCAGCATACGGCATTTGCCTACGTCTGGAACAAAGACGACGATTATTGCTCCGAATTCGGCAGCGTTACCGTACAGAGTTTCGGTGGCGGAATAAGAAGGATCGCGTGAGGTGAAATATGAAAGTATATCTCGTAAAACTTGATTGGTCTACCGAAGACAGCAACGACGTGGAGATAACCGTTTGCGGTACATACGAAAAAGCATACGAAAAGTTCAAGGAACTGATCGCAGACGAAATGAATCCGCAAAATTCCTGGGCGGGCGAAATTGAATGGGATAACGACGTCCCGAAAGACGACAAAATCGAATTTGACTTCCTCGACCGCAGGAACGACACCGATGAGACCGAGTGTTATTGGATGATTACCGATACATGGAATTACGGAGTGCATACCTTTATCTCAATAGAAATTAAGGAGGTCTTATGAAATATGGCAAAACTCAACGACCTTAAGAAGTACATTGATTACGAATTTTCGTCCGGATGCTATACGGGCGAAGATTACAAATCCTTTCAGACGAAGTACATAAATTACCTGAGAGCGATGTGCAAAGAAAACCATTGGGAGCTTGTCAAGGTAGGCAAAAACCATTACTGCTTTTCGGCGTTTATCAAAAGCTCGGAAAATAAGTGCGTTTACCTGTCTATCAGCGACGTGAGATACTTCTCCAACGAGTGGTACAGCCACATACTCGTCCGCACGGCGAAAAACGAGGTAGATTACAGAGGCGGTTTCAACAACTATACGACGCTCGAAAATCTGGACTACACCGTGGCAAAACTTCTCAAAGACTTGCCGTTTTAAGGAGGAAGACAATGAAACTCGATCTTGAAGCTAAAACAAAAGAACAGGAACTCGTAAAAGCGTATCTCGAAGAGAACGCAAGCGAAGTCCTGGCAGAGAAAATCAACAACGGAGTCCGTATCGAAAAAGACGACAAAACGCTGATAAACAAAAAGACGTTGGACGGCTTTATGAAATACGCATCTGACGAGGCGAGGAAACTTGCCTCCAAGGGTGCAAATTCAGCGTGCGTTGAAGATAGAGTCGTGTACGGCTGGGCTGTGCATTACTTTGAAGAAGACTCGATAGAAGGTACTCTTTACAACGAGGACGGAAGCGAATATAAGCCCGCGCCTAAGGTTACGGACAAGCCTGTCGTTAAACCTGTAAAACCCAAGGACAGCTCCGCTCAGATCTCTATGTTCGATTTTGAGGAAAAGGAAGAGCAAAAGAACGAAGACGAAGAGGAAGAAGACGTCGAGGAAAAAGACAAAGACGATGACGACGAAGAGCCGCCGACACAGGAAGAAATCAACGAAATGCTTGCAGAACTTGCCGAAGACGAAAAGTTAAGCAATATGCAAGAAGTAATTGACGTTGAAACCGGTGAGATAATCTCCGAGTCTAACGACGAAATAATAAGCAAGCTGAGGGACATTCTCGGCGACTGCTTTATAGTGAGGTGAAATTATGAAAGTGACAGACATCAGACCTATTCCGAAATACATATTGAACAAAATCAGAAAAGCGGATAACAAAAACTGTCCGAGTCCTGACGGTCACGTTCGCTGCTATGCATACTTGACTACTTGGAAAAACGAACTTATAAAAGTGACCGTTGCAGTCAAACACCGTTACAAAAAATGGTACTGTAAGCAAGTTGCCGTTCACGGACTGAACTCCGAAAAATGCTTCGTGAAAGATATGGAATACTGTTACTGTGCAAGTATGGGATTCCGTTTCGGCTGGTACGACGAAGGTTTGCAAAAATACAAAAACTGGTACGAACGCGGTTGGTGCTGGGCAGACGATAAATATTACGACCCGTATGCGGAGATTGTCAATCTCGATTTTATAGACCGCTTGCCGGAGTTCAAATACAGCGCATATAAACTTTACCAGGGCTGCAATATCTTCAAATATTTACGTCTTTATAGACAGTATCCCCAAATGGAACTGTTGATGAAATTCGGTTTTGCGAGTATCGCTCAAAGCAAAATGATATTGAAGCTGACCGCAAAAGACAAGAAATTTTGCAAATGGCTGATACGCAATAAAGAACAGATACTCGATTCGTATTGCTATATCGACGTTATCATAAGGGCGTACCGTACAGGAAGAGAAATCGCATGTCTGCAAGCGTACAGACATGCTAAATTGGCACTCCGTACGGACAACCATAGAGATGAAATAAAGGAACTTTTCAAAGGCAAAGACCTCGAAAAGTTCTTTGACTATATAGCAAAGCAAAAGACGAATATAAACAGTTATTGCGACTACATAAAGGCTTGCAAACGTCTCGGCTTGGATCTTACGCAGGAAAAGAACTTGCTGCCTCACGACTTCAAGCGTTGGCACGATATACGAACAGACGAATACGCAACTCAAAAGGCTCTCGAAGACGAAGAAAAGCGTAAAGAACTCTATGCGAAATTTGCGGAGATTGCTCGAAAATATACATCTCTCGAACACGCAAAGAAAAGCGCGTTTGTCTGCATTATAGCGAAAAGCCCTGCAGACCTTATCCGAGAAGGCGAGGTACTGCATCACTGCGTTGGGCGTATGAATTACGACCAGAAATTCGTAAGAGAAGAATCGCTTATCTTCTTCGTTCGTAATAAAAATAATCCCGACGTCCCGCTCGTTACTCTCGAATATTCGGTGAAAAACAAAAAGATACTGCAATGTTACGGAGACCACGATACTAAACCGAGCGAAAACATACTGCATTACGTCAACAAGATATGGCTGCCGTATGCGAGAAAAACAATAAAAAACATAGCATAAAGGAGAAAGACTATGAACAATTATTACAGAATTACAGCATATCACCCCGCAGAAGATTTATCCGTTATTGCGGATAGCAACGGCAAGTTTGAAAAGCTCTGGGAGTTTTCGGCTTATCTGGTATCCAAAGGTTTCAAGGTAATAGCCGTAAACAAAGAAGAAGGCTTTGAAATTGGCAATTTACCTAAAATCGCTCTGAATAATGATAAAATTACAATTCAGGCATATTTTAAAGGTAAACCAGTTGTAGAAGGTAAAATGATTTCCGTAGGTTCAAGTTATTATAATATTTTATAATATTAAAGCCGAGACTCGTACAGAATCTCGGCTTTATTTATGATAACATGATTTATCATTTATGCAAGTTATGTAAACAATTATATGCTTCTTTTATGAAGGATCTCTTTTCTTCTTCTGAATAGCAATTAAATGAATGCGAAGAATCGTTTAAAAATCTTAATCTGTCTAATAATTCGTCTTCACATTCACTTGAAAGATATCCATTCTTTGCGAGGATTGTTATAAAATCATGCAAGCTCTTACCTTTCAGCTCACAAGTTTTAGATGTTTCGTATGCATAATACATATGCAAATACTTCTCGAACAGAATACGGACATCGTTTTCCGCAATATCGTTAATATCGGCATTAATAAACCTAATTACTTTGTCTAACAACGCCTCGTAATTGTCTTTAAATATGTTATCGTCTGTTGATAGAGGTACAAAAATATGATTATCTTTATCTTTCTTTATTTGCAAAATAGATTTGTTTTCCTTTGTAAAAGTATTAATGACTCTGAAAAAATTTTCATAGTGCATCAATAGAATAACTTGCGCAAAACAACTTTTACTCAACTCTTGCAACAACAAAGCAAAAAGCCTCATTCGATCTTGATCAAAACTAGTTATAGGATCGTCTAAGACTAAAATCATATTAGGATTTTTGTCTACTTTAATTTTAGCCAAAAATATGGACAACGCCAATGCCCTTTTATCAGACTCACTTAAGCAAAACCTATTTTGATCCACTAAATTATCTTTAAAGTAAATCTTAACACCATAAACTTTCTTTTTACCGCGCGGTGGCGTTTCTCTCTCCAACCTATAATTTTCGCTTCCCAATTTTTTATAGATTTCTTGAATCTCTGCAAAATATGTATCTAAAAATTTTGATTCACTATCATCTATTTTAGTTCGTATATCTTTAATCTTTTTTCGAATTTCAGTAATATGATCTTCAAGCTGAATCAACCTCTCGATCTCATCATTTTGCATACCGCGAATTAATACTAAATTAGCACCATAATACTCACTGTTTAAAACTTTAATCTTATTATCTATCGATTCAAGAGTAAGACTATTTTTAAACTCTTCAAAAATAATATTGATCGCGCTGATTCCTTCATTTAAATCAGCAACTTTTAATTCAAGTTCTTCGATAACTTTTATCGCGGCATTAGTATCGGTAAAGTCATAGTCGCAACAAGTAAACGACCGTAATTTATCGGTTAACGCAGAATACAACTCTTCACGAGACCTATCTATAGCAGTTCCTAATCTTATATCAAGCTCGCTTATTTCGTCTAAAGCTTTTTCTATTATTTCGCACTCATCACGCAATGCATATTGGCTGATGTTTGTTGTCTGCTGTCTAATCTTATTTATTAAAGTGCCGATGCTACAATTTCGATAGTGTCTCATAACCTTCGATTGCGCATTTTCAACTTTATCTAAAAGTGCAACAATCAATTCCGAAAAATATTCAGAAAAAATTTTAACGCGTCTATTTTGCGCTATATCTTCGCCACAAAAAGGGCATTTGTTTGTTTTTAATTTTATTCCTTCTTTTATCCACGAATCTGACAAATTTGGAGTTTCTTCTTTGAACTTATTGATATCTTTAAGCAGTTTCGTGAGATCAACATCAATTACAACCCCGCAAATCTCTTTTACCTGTTTGACTATATCTTTAATTGAATTACAGTCTATGCTCAACAACGATATGCTGGGAATTTTTTTTATATCGGATATATTGCTTTTCTGTTTTACATATTCTTTTAAAGCCTCTTTTATTGATATTAACAAGGATTCTTTATCTTTAAAATTTTCATCATATGGAATCTTACGAATAGTATCATAGCTAATATCTCCAATATTCTTTTCCAAAGAACTTTTTAAACTCTCAAACTCTTCTTTTTTTTGGGATGAGGCATTTTCTAATTCGCTCAATATTTTTACTAATTCAACGCTTCTTTCGCCAAGAATAAAATTAGTTAAATTTTCTTTATTTTTATGCTCAATTACTCCATTAGTAAAAACATTTTCTTCCACAAAATTAACATCAAATACTTCAATGTTTTTGCTAATATCCGCATCCGCAGGAATGATCCATGTACTACCATCAAATTTAACATTTTTTCCGCTAATGGTAAAATCTACTTCACATTTTTCAGTTGGTTTAATCCCAATTCTTCTACGTTTTAATATATACGAGCAATCGAGCGTCTTCAACGAACGGATAATATCGCAAAACGTCGTTTTACCATATGTGTTTGCCGCATAAATATAAGAAAACCGATCTAATTCAATTCGACCATTTCCAGAGTTTTCATATGTCCCAATATTTTTTATGCTCTTTATACGTTCAATCATTATTTATCCTCAGCAAAATCTTCATTTACATACTTCATTAATAGAAATCATATGTAATAAACTTAACTTCCCCTTTTTAATACACTAAGAGTGGAATTTCTTCGTTGACAATACCATGCAATACCTCATCAACTTTAGAAACATATTGCATCTGCTTTGCTATTTTGTTTAAAAGATCCAAAAAATCTTTGAAGTCATCATGTGTAAACTCACAGTGTGTATATCTAAAAGAATGGAATTTTAACCAGCAATCTTTAATGACATTATAGCCCGCCACTGTAAATCTTAAAATTTCTATTGGACAAGGAACCATTATTTCTATGCCGGAAATTTCGTCACGAAGTACAATAAGTTCATGTTCCTCATCAAATGGATTTTTTGATGCAGATCTGCTATGTTCTAACTTAAACCCAGTTGGCAACTGCTCCAAAAGCATATCATAATCCAAGCCCAATACATTTTCTATAGTAACATTTTTCTTTTCAAGATTCGCAATCTTTTCCCCAAGTGTTGATAGTAGGAAAAAGGCATCACTAGAAGCCACAATTGGAATTCTAGCTCGACTTTCAGACTGATTAACCACATAAAGAGCGCCATAAAATTCATCCAAATAGACTTGAGAACAAAATATTGCATACGCATAAAAAACCATTTTTCTAGCGCATTCGCTCTCATTCATCCCCGTTAATGAAATAATATGATCGAGAAGTGTTCTATGTATATTATTAACTATTTCGTTCGTCCTAGTATTAGGAATATATTGGTTTAAATAAATATGCCCATTTCCCCTACGACTAAGATCGTTGTCAGGGAAGTACCAACAAAATGATGCAAACTGTCCAAGAGATTCATCTAAATCTTTAGGAGCGTGCGCTAAAGAAAAACCGATAGTATCCTCGTGTTCATAAATAGCTTTTATTTCCGGTCTAATTCTAGTACCTCCTCCACCAACTCCAGCTTGATATTCAAAAACAGTACTCCATAATAGAGCATTAGAGTTAACAAAGGGTCTGAAGGAACACTGCCGTATATTATCTTCTAACACAGTATCCAATTGTTGTCTATTCGCACAAGTGTTCAAGGCGTTTTGAAATGCTGCTATTTTTAAAGAAACTACAGTCTTATCCTGACGCCCAATCCATTCCTGTGCCTTTAAAACTCCACCAATTGCAATCTCTCGACTACGTCTTTTAAGCATAGACCGTTTAACATGAGTTAAAAGTGCAGTCGGAGCCATTTTTGAGCCTGAACATTGATTAAGAAACACAGCCTTCCCGCTATCATTACTTATAGGCCAAAAACGAGCATACATTTCCCGATTAAAGGGTTTTACTGGCAAAAATGAATACATTACATCTGAAACAGGAAATGTTTCAAACGACTCAATTATTGATTGAATGTCCGTTTCAAGAGCTGATATTTTTTCTGTTCTCCGACCCCTTGACATATCAATATAATTAATCTCATTAATATGGGTATTTTCACCATACTTACGAGTGAGTAAAATTATTGCCCTACCTTGCATGGTATAGAATAGGCTATCTCCGCGAATACCACTTCTTGCATCGGCATCAATAGCAATCGCCCAAATATGGGAGAAATGTTCTATTAAATATTTTCTTGCATATTTATACGACTCTGCTTCTAAAAATGAAAGAGGAACAACAAACGCCAAAGCAGAATGACATTCAGAATCCAAAAGTTTTTTGCAACTCCAACGCAAAAACTGCATAAATGGATTATTGATTTGTTTTTGAATATTTTGGCGATTGTGTCGACGCTCAATAGGTGGACGAAAATCATCCATCATTTCAGAAATGCGTGAAAAATCATCGGATGAAGCATTACGACTAGAATCCGAACAAGGAGGATTACCAATAATAAGTTTTATAGGCTTTGAAGACAACTCGTTTGCGCGAATTAACTCTCTGCCTTCAATAGATGCCGAGTTAGCCTTTTCTCCTAAAAGACAATTACTTAAAGTATTAGCAAGTATAATACTTGCTTTTAAATTCCTTTTATCATATTGACGCTCCACGATAGACATACGATAGTTGGCAAGCATATAAGGGGCTGGCAAAATCTCAAATCCACACAAATTATATGCACCATCGCCATCATCATGCGCTATAATTTGCTCTAAAAACGACCCTGTTCCACAGCACGGATCAATAATAGTATTTCCGTCATCATAAATGGATGCCCCGTCGAACTTATCATGGACAATTCGGTTTATTAATCTGACAATAAAATCAGCAAGAACTTTTGGAGTATAATATGCACCATAGTCAAATCGTGATTTCTCATCAAACTTTGTCAAGAACATTTCAAAAAGATGGTGATAGTCAGGATTCATAAGTTGATCGTCTGTCATTTGTACGAAAGAAAGAAAATCTATACACTCATCAACCCATTGATCAATAAAAGTAGCGTGCCCAGCATTATCTCGCAAATATACCATTAAATTGCGGAAAGGAAGCAACACTTCACCATCATCGATATCCTTAAACGCGTACTCTCTTATTTTGGCAGCCTTTAGAGCGGGAGAATCACAACTTGCACAAAAAACTCTATGCGCATACAACAAACAAAACATAATCACCTGAGCTACAAAATCAGAAAAAACACCTCCTGTACGAAGCATAGGGTCATTATGATTGTAAATAAGCTCCTTTAATCCATCTAATAACGTAATTATATGGCGCTCATCTTCATTTATCGCTTCTTCCATTCTTAAATCTGATTGGGCCAATATTTCATCCGCGAGATTTCTTGTTCGGACAGCTACCAATTCTACTAGTTTTTCCTCATTCACTCTTTGCGGTGCTGGATTCGAAAAAAACTGCTCCATATAAAAACGGAACAAAGGATTTATGGGTAAACGGGACCAATCCGCAGTATTTACCATATCCTTATCGATAAGCGAGACAACGGTAGGATTGTCTGTAAAACAAAAGACAAAGTCTATCCCGTCGGTTATAATCAACTTATGCCCCAATGTTAAATATCGATTAATCTGATCCTTGTAAGGGGTTATATCAAATGGATCTGCAGAAGGACCTTTGCCCTCAATATACCCATACACACCGAGGGATACCGCGTCTTGTATTCTCCAATCAGGTCTTCCCATGCGTCCTTGATTTTTAGGTTCTAAAATAATATCAAAATTTCCACAAGGGTTCAAGTCATGTGCAATACGCTTAAACAATGTATGCATAGGCACCCGGAATGATAATTCGGCAGTATGTTGCCCACCGCGAATCGCTGCGTCATATTCTCGCTGATATTCACGCAAATAATTTTTTACATCTACATCAAATGCCATTTTTTTTTACCTGCTTTTTCATAACTTTTAATAATGCTCTTCCCAATACATTCAGCCATAACAGGAGGAACAGCATTACCTATCTGCCTAGCAATATCAACTTTATTTCCAACAAACTCGAAATCTATAGGAAATGTTTGTAATAATGCACCCTCACGCAATGAAATACTACGATCCTGTATAGGATGACCAAATTTTCCTCTGGTAAAGCTATCAAATCTAGCTGTTATCGTAGGAGCGACATCGTCCCAAGCCATACGCCCATATACATTGCGAAATCCTATCACCGAACTATCAATTTTATGACAGTCTGCTAACAAATCATCTGGAAGATCATCACGTCCTTGCCCCTCCTTAATAGCGCGAATCCGTTGCAAATTGCGTTCAGATAAATGATCGCGCCGATGAAGCGGTAACACTGGATGATCCGTTCCATCTTGCGGGGGCTCAGGAAGGTCTCCTATTGTATCACGAACCGTATGACGTATTCCTGTAGGTGCAGGATACTCGTAATAATTTCCAATGTCCTTTCGTTCGCCAATAACTATATATCTTTTGCGTCTCTGCGGAACACCATAATTTTGAGCATCTAAGAGCTCGATATGGACATAATAACCAATTTGTTCAACGTCTTCAATAAGTTGCTGCAATATTGTCTTTCCACGTTTGCCGGCAATACCAGACACATTTTCCATAACAAAATATTTTGGATATAATTCATCAATTAAATTTCCATACTTTAAAACTAGTCCGTTTCTTGAATCCGTATCACTACCTCTTCTCTGAACCGAAAAGCCTTGGCAAGGTGGACCTCCAGCTAATAAAAATAAATCACCTCGGCTAAGATTACAACGCTTAAGTAAGTTTCCATTAAGCATTTCTGCAATATCAGCAACAATGGCAGTATGATCAAAATACTTTTTATTTCTTTTTATTGTATCTATACATAGTTTATCTATATCAAAGCTCAATAAAATATTGAACCCTGCCCGCTCAAGCCCTAAACCTAGTCCTCCCGCACCACAGAAACTATCAATACAAGTATATTTAGTCACTCCTACACCCTCCCACGAGTTTTAATACCAGCAATAACACTTGAATATGAATTACTTACAGGCTCATTGATTGACTGAGGACTATCATTTAACTCACATATGGTTGGAGATACAGACAACAATTCAATCAAAACACTAGCTGCAATAGCGGAAGACAGCATGGGCGGCACCGCTTCGCCGATTTGTCTATATATATCATCGGATTTACCGCTAAACTCAAAGCCATTAGGAAAACTTTGAAGAAGTGCCGCTTCTCGTGCAGTAAGTCCGCGATCTTGTTCTGGATGAGTATATCGTCCACTTGCGGGGTTCCTTGCATAGTGCGTAATTGTAATTGATGGTTTATCCCAAAAAAGTCGTCCATACACATCTGAAAAGCCCTTCGTTTTATCTAAGCATTTAGGTCCAACCCCAGCAGGTCTATTTCCACCATTATGTGGAACCTTTTGAATAACCTCAATGGTGCTTTTTTTATGTGCAGCACTTTTATGCATAGCATCATGTGGATCTGCAACGCCAGCCTCTACTGAAGGCAAATGACCAATAGCATCTCGCACAGTCCTATATTCCGAAGACTTCAAATAGCCCGATGGTAATACAAAATTCTTTTTCATTCCGATTATAATTGAGCGGAAACGCTCTTGTGGAACGCCAAAAGCTGCCGCATTGTAAATATTTGCTTTTACAATATATCCCATTTCTTCATAGGTTTTTTTTGCGGCAGAAAAATATTTCCAATATCGCGTTGATAAAAATTCTGGTACATTTTCCATAAGTATAACATCCGGCTGAACTTTCTTAACAATCTCTGCAAAAGCCATAATTAAGCTGTTGCGAATATCATCCTCTTCGTTCCAGTGTTTTTTTCTATGTGAGGAAAAACCCTGACAGGGAGCGCATCCAATCATAACGGTTGGCTTATTCTTGTCATATCCGATCATATCCAATAATGTCGTAAGCGCTCCATTTGCAAATGCCAAATTGGTAATATCTTCATGAATAAGCGGCGTTCCAAAATTATGGCTATATGTCATTGCAGACATCTCGTTAACGTCACATCCTCCTAGCATTTTAAATGCAGGAATCACACTATTAAGTGCAGCAAATCCCAATGAAGTCCCCCCCGCTCCTGAAAAAAAATCTATCAATTGAATGGGGTTGTTTGCATAATCTAAACGTTGGATAGGACAAAACTTCTCCAAGGCGAGTTGCGCGGCAGAAATCAACTGTTTGCTATATGGTCTAAAATCTAATGACTTACTTTTTCCTTGCAAAACATTTTTCATAAGCGTTATCCATGTCTCACACTCTCCTTTATTCATATATCGCCTCCATAATATTAGCTTTATGCCTTTTTCTTTGCAAATTCATAACTATTGTTTCTCTAGCATTGAAGTAAAAGTTGATCCTCATTTTCTTTTGACATTATACTTTGCCATATCGTTCTTATTTCTTTCATTTGGAAAGATAAATTGCTACTATTTATCAAATATAATATTGTTATTTTCGCAAAACTCTGCGAACTTGCGTTGCATGATATAGTTAGGATGCCTTACTCCATTCTCCCATTCGTTAACAGTTGAAAAGGCTACCCCCAATGTCTTTGCAAAATCTGCCTGACTTAGCATCAACTTCTGCCGAGCAAACTTAACCTTGTCTTTGTACTCCATCAATATGTAACCCCATTTTATCTTAATAGTATTATTATAGCAGACTTATCGTAATAAATCAAGCTCCGATTGCCCCTTTAACTGGACTCCAAAAATCAATTTGCAACCCTTGCGTGTGTTTGTCTTGATTAGAGGTCGTTACAAATGACAAAAAGAGCAAGGGGCTCAAGACAACTGCTGTCTTTGCAATATATAGGTAAAAGATAGACAAAAAAGCGCGCACCTAAATTGCCTTGTGCGGAATAACAGGTATCCTTCCTAAAATTCATAATCTATTGCGTTTTCGCGGGGAACGTGCTACAATATAGCCGAAAAAGATACCAGGGGGAATTTTATGTCAGATAAAAAAAATAAGGCACAGGAGCGTTACGATAAACTCGCCTATGTCAAGAAGAACTATTTTGAAGAGGCATCCAAGAATGAGCGCAATGATATCTATGCCTATGCCGAAGGATACAAGGCGTTTCTCGATGCCGCTAAGACGGAGCGAGAGGCTTGTGTAGTGGCGGTTTCAAGGGCAAAGGAGCAGGGATTCACAGAATATCATTTTGGAGATGCGCTCGTTGCTGGCGACAAGAAGTATTTTGTCAACCGTGGTAAATCTGTTGTCGTATTCCGTGTCGGGACACGCAATCTTGAGACGGACGGCATGCGCCTTATCGCCTCGCACATCGATGCACCTCGCGTTGACATCAAACAGATCCCGCTATATGAGGACAGTGGCATGTGCTATCTCAAAACGCACTATTACGGCGGCATCAAGAAATATCAGTGGACAGCGATCCCGCTTGCGCTACACGGCATCGTCATTCTCAAAGACGGCACAAAGGTCTCTATCAGAGTGGGAGAGAATACCAAGGATCCAGTGTTCTACATCGATGACCTGCTTCCGCACCTCAGCGGTGAGCAGATGGCAAAGATAGGCGGCAAGATCATTGAGGGCGAACAGCTCAACGTAGTAGTCGGCGGTTTGCCCCACGCTGATGCCGAGGCTGGCAAGCGCATTAAGTACACTGTGCTCGACTATCTAAACAAGGAATACGGCATGTGCGAGGAGGACTTCATCTCCGCAGAGCTAAGTGCCGTTCCCGCATATTCCGCACGCGACATTGGCTTTGACCGTGCCTTTATCGGCGCTTATGGCCACGATGACCGCGTCTGTGCATATACCGCACTTACCGCCGTCCTCAACAATGAGAGCGAGCACACCGTGCTTGCCATGCTTGTTGACAAGGAAGAGATCGGCAGCGAAGGCACGACGGGGATGCAGTCTAAGATCTATGAGGATCTCATGGAGGACATTTGTGCGGCGCTCAGTGCAAACTTTCGCAAAGTGCGCTATGCATCCAAATGCCTTTCTGCCGACGTGACCGCCGCATTCGACCCCAACTTCTCGGGTGTCTTTGAAAAGCTAAACGCCGCAATCGTCTCCTGTGGGACCTGCATGAGAAAGTTTACGGGTGCACGTGGAAAGAGCGGTTCCAACGATGCTTCTGCCGAATTTGTTGCTGAAGTCCGCAAGATATTCGATAAAGAGGGTGTCATATGGCAGACCGCAGAGCTCGGCAAAGTGGATGTGGGAGGCGGCGGTACGGTGGCAAAGTTTCTCGCCAAGCTTAACATCGACACCATCGATCTGGGCGTTCCCGTCATCTCCATGCACGCGCCTTGGGAACTCATCTCCAAGGCTGACCTCTACAGCAATTATCGCGCATTTCTCGCTTTTATGAAATAACGCGGCGCAGCGGGCATCTTCCTGTAAAATTGCCCTTTTCCACATGAGCGGCACTTACGCTGTCATGCCGTTCATTCAAACGAAGTCGTTGCCGGTTTCAGATATGCATGTAACCAGAAAACATGTCGGTAAAATACTCGGTATATTCCGAACGTATTTTTATGGTTGCTTTGTAAAAAGTGCCAATAAGGGTATGATCATTGCAGGAAAAAGAAAGAACGAATAATGTTTTGAGAAGATGCAAATAGGCGCAAGAGCTACAAAGCAAATTCGTAAAGGAAAACTAGAGGGGGTGTTCTGTTGTCGGAACACTTCCCAGTTTTTTTGTACTTATAGGGGGATAAAATTCAAATTTATTCAATAGAATTTTCAAAATATTTATTACACAGTAGCGTCAATCCTGCAATTATTAAAAATGCTTGATCCCACTTGACAAAATTAAAATTTTTAGGTATAATTTATTCATAGGAGGTAATATTATGATTTTTTATGACGATATTGAAACATCGTATGCTGCTGATTGCAAGTGCGATGACTATTGTTCCGATTGTCCCAATAATTCAACTGGTTGCGATGAATAACGCACGTACTCTCTCCTACACTAGGGGGAGAGTATATTATTTTTCAAGGCTTATATTGTATCATGAATTACAAGAAATCTTTATATAATCTGCTTATTCCTTATACCAATAATGAAACCATCATTTTTAACTCTTTTACTGGTGCTATTGGAAAACTTGATAAAAACACCTTAAAGCATTACAATGAAAATCAATTTTCAGAAACAGAAATTGAGATTCTTTCCAAAAAGGGAATATTAATACCCGTTGATTTAGATGAAAAGAGTAAAATTAACAGTGAAAGAAAAAAAGGCATTGAAAATAACCATGCGAAACTTTTTAGAATTTGGCCCACCTCTGGTTGCAATGCAAGATGTTATTACTGTTTTGAAAAAGGCATAAAAATTACTAATATGTCGAAAAAGACGGCAGATGATGTAGTCAATTTCATTGATAATACACTAAACGAAGAAGATGTTTTAAGATTAGAGTGGTTTGGTGGGGAGCCGCTTTTAAATGTCGAAATAATTGATTACATCATGGATAAATTAAATATTATCTGCGCAAATAAACGGTGTGAAATTCAGAATTCCATGATAAGCAACGGAAGTTTGATTACTGAAGATTTAGTATTAAAAATGAAAAACAAATGGAATATACAATCCATCCAAATCACTTTAGATGGTTATGACTCAACTTACAACCAAATAAAAAATTATTATAATCCAGTTACTTGCAATTTTAAAAAAGTGATTGAAGCTATAAAATTACTTTCTAAAAGTGGCATAAAAACAGCTATCCGTATGAATTACGATACAAAAAATTATCAGAGTCTTGTAGAATTAATCGAATTTTTACATATAGAGTTAAGTGGATATAAAAAGCTAATATATTATGTCTTTCCTGTTTGGAGTTCCACTGATGAATATGCCGAAAATTCATATTCTTCCACTACTATAGCAGATATGAACTTATTGTCATTATTTGACTTATTAGTAAAATATCGAATGAGTACCATCAAAGCCATAGCTCGACTTAATTATAAAGCACATGCTTGTCAAGCTTGGAATCTTCATAGTTATGCAATTTTACCCAATGGCGACATTGCTAAATGTTGTGAATCGTACAATCAAGTGATTGGTTCTGTTACACAAGGGATTACAGATATAGACACATATAATTTTTGGACAACTTCAATTTTAGAAGAAAAATGCGATTCATGTATTTACCTGCCTCTTTGTCAAGGTGGCTGCAAGTCATCCTACTTTAATAGAATGCCGCATTGTTTTGCCTTTAAACCAATTATCAACGAAATACTAAAATGGTATGTTTCTTACTTAGACAACCAATGTAAATGAATTCAATCCCGATTTTGGTTAAAATCAAAGAAATGGGGGTTTTATATCTAATTGTGATTGTACAAATTTAATCGATCTTTATCTTTTTTGACGAATTGAACAATAATTAATATAACACTTTAAAATGTTACCTAATATTGGCTTATATACAAAATATTTAGGCTTTCTTGTAAAATTTGATGTTTTATAACCACCTTGACAGATGGGTTAATACATAATATCTTTACATTTTTTTTATCATCGATTCCCTGTCTTCTATCGTTATTAACCTTAAGACTCTCATTATAATTATTGAGAACAATAATTCCTTTCCTTAATAAAATAGAGCTTCTTGCAAAAGATTTAACGAATTATATCTTTCCATTAAATTATCTTCAAATAAACCAATTACGCCAGATAAAGTATCGAATATTATTGTCTTAACAGCCAAAGGGAATAAACAAGTTGTATCTTGATTTTTTATACTTAATCGTTTCTCCCTACTTACTTAAGAAGTATATTTTTTGCCTTTAGAAATATATTCTAAAACTTGATTCTTAATCTTAGCTAATAAAGCATTATATATCAAACAGTTCCCGTTCTTTACAGAACAATCATAGATACCAAAACATTCACACTGACATGCTGGATATAAATCACATGTTTGACATCCCAAATTCATATTGCCCATAGCACTTTGTTTTTGAGCATCATTGTAATATAATCCATCAAAAATAGATCCTATGACTTTATTCCCCAACCCAATATAATGCTCACATTTATACAATTCTCCACTTGGACCTATAACGAAATTATTTTTCTTTGCCATCCCACAAAAAACTGGCTGAAAAAAAGGGGGCCGTTCTACTGATTGTTTAGGATATAGGCTTTCTTGTGAAAGTTTATTATAAAATCTTTTTTTTACAAGGGAAAATTCATCAACAAAATAACAGTTTCCACATAAATTATCAATATAGTCTCTAATATTGGAAAGACTGATTTTTATTTTCCCTTTAAGCCCTAAACCTTTCAATAAGTAATATGCTAATTTATAAAGTTCATGCAAATTTTTTTTATCAGCGTTCAGTCTAATGGTAACTGTTAATATATCCGCTATTTCTTTTATGTTATTTACAACGATATAAAAATTATTTTTATCCGTTCTTTTTCGCATTGCGTACGTTTCGCTAAATCCATCTAAGGTAATTTGCACGCGATTAATTCTTGCATCAGTAACTAATTTTTCAGCACGCTCTCTAGTTAATAATAATCCATTAGAAATCATACTTGCATTATACTCAATCCCCAATGGCTTAAGTAAGCATAAAAGTCTTTCACTAATATTTAATATCAAATCATAGCAAAGCATTGGCTCCCCGCCAAACCAACAAATCTTAAGCTTTTTGATGCTTTTCTTGTTTTTTATCGTTTTAACAATAAATTGTATGACTTTATCCGCAGTTTCGGTCGTCATTACAACTTCTTTATCGCTGTTCGCCTCAAAGCAATAAACACAATTCATATTGCATTTCATTGTAGGAGCAATAACATAAGACAACGAATCTACCTGATCAGATTGCAATTTAGAATGCATTATATATTTAGCTTTAAAAAATTCATTTTGACAATTTGGTACTAGAAAACCTTGCCTTATTAAATCATAATGAATTTTTTCAGAACATTGAATTTTTTCCCCCAATAATTCTTGATATATAACATTTTCCAATCTAACAATTGAACCAGAAAAAGTATTATATAAAATGACAGTATTTTCATCTTGAGAAATCTTAATAGAATACTTTGATAGTTTATAAATCATCTTTTAGTCCCTATCACACATATCGCATCCATCACAGAAACAATTATCACAATCACAGCTACAATAATAATCGCAATTACAGTCATCGCAATCGCAACGACAAGGCCAATCATGACTGTCAGGACAATCATCGCGATTCAACCAACAATCACCAACACTTAATAAAATACCCGTTTCTAAAATAATATCCATTATTCTTCTCCTGATCATATACACATAAAACATTATTGTGTGAGAAAATGATATCATAAGAAAACTACTTTGTCAATGTGCAACGTAGTTTTCTAATTTTTTCGAATCAGCCTCAAAAATATCACCTTTTACTTAGCGACACCATGGCACAGAACTGCGGTATAACTAAAAATAAACCGCATAAAAAAGACAAGCATTCCATCTATTATCAACAAGTACTTTTATGTTTTACTAATATGCAATAATACTTTATTCATTATGCATCCAACGTCCCTTTTTAGGAGAGTAAAAGCAACGAGGATTCTTTTGTTTAATACTTCCCGCAGCTATACCTAAAGGTCTACAATCCTTGCAAGCATATCTAAATTCACATTGTTTACATTCATCCAATTTTGAAAAATCATAATGCCAAAAATTTTTACATGCATTTGAGTTTAATATTTCAAATATAGACTTATCTTTCACATTTCCATATACTATTTGTCGTTCAAAAACACACGGCAATACATCTCCTGTTTCACTTACAACAAATTTTCCATACCAACATGTATTTCTTTGTTGTGCAGCATGAAACCTTTGCTCAGATATTGAAAAACGAGGTTTCGTTCTACATTTTAGTTCAATTAGATCTTTCCTTGTTGCCTCATGAAATTTATCCCCACAACTTTTTACAGATCTAACTAAATCAAATTTATATTTTTTTATGCCAAGCTCTCTAATAAATTTAATCGTATCGTTATAGTACTCTTCATTTTCACGCATGATTGATACAGCTATTGTAATAGATAAATTATTGTCCAACATCCTATGTATATTATCAACCGTTTTATTAAAGCTGCCTTGCGTTAAAGTTATAGCATCATGAATTTGAGCATTAGGTCCATATAATGACACATTGATACGGACAGAATTTCGAACGAAACATTTTAACAACTCGTCATGTAAAATTGTGCCGTTTGTGAAATACGAAATGCTTTTAAAGTTTAAGTTTCCTGCATAATCTATCAATTTAATAATTTCATTACAACACGAAGGCTCCCCTCCGATAAACTGAATATGCTTACAATTCAATGTGTTTAATTGATCAAGAACCAAAAACCATTCTTCTGTTTTTAACTTATTGCTTTTTGACTCATGAGTTATACCCTCATAGCAATGTATACATTTAAGATTGCAGGACTGCGTAACTTCAAGCCAACAAAAATTTATTTCTGTATCAAATTCTTCTTTAAAATTAAATTCTTTATAGCTATATTCAGGATCAATTAATTCTTTGGAATATAGCTCGTACAAATATCGTTGCTCATCAATATTTTCTACACGATTTGTTTCTATATAATTTTTAAGAAAAACACAGGCTTCGTGATTTATAGCATAAATCCTACTTCTTTTAAAATCATATATTGCACCATTAACGGCTCCAAATACTACTGCTGTTGTTTTAGAAAGAGAAATTACCACAACACACCACTCCTACAGAAAAATAAGCAACAATATTGTTGCTTATTTATTTCTGATCAATTAGTTAATCTGGATTACAATCACCATAGTCTGGTCCGCAATTCCCCGAAGGAGCATCTTCAGGCGAGCATATATCAGGATTACACCACCCACTATCTGGGTTACATGTGCTTGGATCATCATATGAAGGATTACACATTGTAATTACTCTAACGGTATCAGTAACATCTTCTAATAACAACATAGTTCACCTCTATTTATAGTATACAACATCTTAAATTATATGTCAATACATATAAACATCTTTTATTACAGATATCTTACGCAAAGCAGAATATATAATAAGTATCGTAAACAAGGTAATTAATTTAATTTGCAACCCTTGCGTGTGCTTGTCTTGATACGAGAGCGCCGGCACTGCGTGCCGTCGCGACAAGCACACGCAAGGCTGAAATCAGCAGGATAAATCAAACAAAGCGCGACGGAAGCGGAGTCGCACGCTGAACCGCTTTTTGCGACTTCCGCTTTTCCGTCTCGCGGCATTTTGTTTTTGACGTATATCCTTTTACTGTATTTCAGTTGCCTTTGCGCAATTTTTCTATTACGTCCTTGCTTACTGGTCCAATATACTCGCCCTCGTCCCAGCATATGAAGTTGTCAAAGAGCAATAATTTCGATTCCTCAACACCGATTTTGCAGACAATATCGTCATCTTCGATATCAGAGTAAAAGAATTGAGGAAGACCTTTCGAATACACGATCTTCTCTCCTGTCTTTTCCATATACTTTGCCAGATATGCTATTGCGCTGCCGAGATCGGTTTTGCTGTCAACCGCCTTAAAATCAGATCTGCCGAAACGTTCGTTGAAGTACGTATTCTGGGTCGTGACCTGCACTTTGTCTTTTATCGGAGAATAGTCTTTAACGACTATCAGTTCACCAGGCATGCTTCCATCTGGAATATAGAACAAACCGTGAAAATGCAGTCTTTTCTTTTCCGGAGACCTCTCCCAAACCCCGGCATACTTCCATTTCTTTCTGTGACACATCATCTTGAAACAACATCTCAACTTTTTCTTAAAATCGCTTTCGGACAGTTTTGACCCGTCATAGGTAAACGTGCAGAAGTAATTAAACTCCTGCAAATTTATCTTTCTTGTCAACCTGATACGCCGGCAGATAAGATTGCGTTGCTTTCTCTCAAACTGACTGTCAACATAAAGCTTCGCAGTCTTTCTATCTTTGAAATACGGAAGCATCTCTTTGAGAATACAACTCTTTCGTTCGTTTCTTTTCAAGTTAATGTTTTCAGCATATAGTCTTTCAAACATCTCCTTTTTAGTTTCCGCTCTTAGCTGTTGACCAGATGCTTTTTTACTGTCATAGTTGTCGCTCGCAGTTAAATCGGCATCATTTTCAATCTCTTCTTTATCGACAGAAAAAGGCAGTTCGTCAGTTTCCACCTCTTGACACTCCGACTTGATATCTCCTGTTAAAGAATCTATCTCATCGTCAATCTGAACAGACCTTTTTTTCGCAGGACGTTCCGTGTGCGGAATAGCAATATAATGACTTCCGTCAAAATAAACTTTGCAGTTGCTGTACGGCATATTATCACCTCCTTATTTTACGTCTTTATACAGAGTGTTAATGAAATAACTGTTCTGCATTTTGAGTTCCTCAACGGTAGCCTTTTCGGATGCGTATTCGAGATAATCGCTCAGCCCGACGTTGGTCTTCTTCGCCATATCGTTGAAGTAGTCGGAAAAACAGTCTGTCGAAAAACGACGCGAGTAAATCTTCTTGTTCATCAGATAATACTTTTTCTTCTCGCACCGGGCATTCATTGTGCCGCGTTCTTTTTCTATACGCAAAGAACAGTAACCGAACCTGTTGTACAGCCTGATATTGCGCCTCCAAAGCCACGAAGTAACAGTCTTTAGAAGATAGACCAGCAAAGTGTTGTCTCCTCGCTTAAAACGGAAATCGTAGTACAGAGAAATAAAGCGGTTAAAGAACCACTCGCTTATCATCTCCTCAATGGTATAGAAAGGCATTGCAAGCCTCTGTTCGCTCGAATCCACAATATGGATAATATCGCACAAATCTCTTGCGTCCGCTCCCCAGGATTCCGGTCTCTGTTCGTCCGTAAAAACTTTGATAAAAGGATAATTGTCTATCGTCGCGCTGTGACGGCACATTTTCAGCCAACTGTTGAACAAGTCGTTCTTCTGATTCGTTTCATCTGTACCTTTCTTAACTTCCTTTAATTCAAGATTATTTCCGCGCTCCTTTCCGATCTCAGATATGGCTATTACACCAAACTCAAAGCTGCCTGTTTTCGGGTTGTTTTCTATCAGCTTTTTACCTAGTCGCAAAGCGTCGAAATCTATGATATGTGCGTGTCTTCCGTCAGTGATGCCTTCCGGGAAAAAGTCCATTACCCAGACAGGAAAATTACCACGGTCTAACAGCGTATTATCTACACGGACAGAATAATTTGACACGATAAGACTGCTTTCCGTAACGTAGACGAAATACGCTAATGCGTATGTCTTCAACACGTCGAAAAGGGCGCAGACTTTGAGTGCGTCGTTATAATAAAAGCCGTACCTCTCGACGTCGTAACCGTACAGTTGCAAGTCGGCGTTTTCGTGCCTCTCAAACCGTTCTCTTTTCTTCTTGATCCACTCCTTGACGGTAGCAAGATTATATACCGTTCCGTACTCGATACAGAGTCTTAATTCGTCCTCAAACGCTATCCACGGGAAGTATGGAAACTTCATATCGTTGTCCTGCAAAATCTTGTACGCCTTCTGACGGAACATTACTTCCTGAGAAAGTGCCATATCGGTAATCAATGTCGTTTTCTTCTTTCCCATGCTTCCGCAGGATATGGACACAATGGGAACTTCATTGATAAATCCGCAGTTCTTTGCCTCGAAATATCGTAGCGTAGAATCAGCTATATTCTTTCTGATCTTATCAAAAATCAGCCATGCGACAATACCTATGATCCACCACGGGAAAGCCTTGAATATCACCTGCAAGTCGATAAACAGTTTGCATATTTGCAGATACAGCGTGTCTATCTTATACGATACCGCGAAGTAAAAATAATACGCGAAAAACTCCACGATAATCGAAGCTATGTTGAGATTGAAACACCATATCGCCACCCATAAGACGATCAACACGTTATGCTCCCTGAGATAACCGATATAGTTTACTATATACCGCTTTAACGGCTGGTACGTCACGTTAGATACCTTCTTGAATATGCGTAATGGCAGAGTGTCTTCATTGTGTCTCGTGTTGTCTTTGCTGTACAGTTTCTTGATAATGAAAAACAAGATAAGAGTACACGGCAGCGCAATGACCAATGCCTTCGCTATGTTTCCCGTAGTTCTTCCGCTATGAACGAGCCAGGACTTGAAATTGTTCTCGTCTACCAGAAGCGAGAAATAGGCTTTTGCCTTCTGCGTAAAGCTCTCAAAATCGGCAGGCAGAAGTATATTCCAGGACATTACGTCCGAACGGCTTAAAACCGTGGCTTCCACGCTGTATCTTATCCCGAATATCTCGCAGAAGTATATCCGGACGCTGTTCCAGAGATCCTTTGCGCTCTCGGCAAATCGAAGGTACGACGTATCGAAAACGAAGAAAGCCAAAGCGACAAAAGTAGCCGTCAGAACAAAGCTCGTTATTATGTTAGATACTTTGTATTTCATAGGCAATCCTTCCTGATAGTGCAACAGTTTCGACAGATAGTCGGCTACCTGTGTAAACGAGATAACCGACCAGAGCTGCGATTGCGACCAAGAGGAGAATTGCGATTATCCTCTTAATCTGTTTCATTTACTCCTCCTTTTTTCGTATTTTCTTGATTGCTTTTGCAATCCCTTTGAT
Source organism: uncultured Christensenellaceae bacterium (assembly GCA_944383895.1). Taxonomy (GTDB): domain Bacteria; phylum Bacillota; class Clostridia; order Christensenellales; family UBA3700; genus Ornithoclostridium. The sequence goes on from CALWRH010000004.1 coordinate 144,105, forward strand.
AACGGCGCCGATGAGCTTGAACGGCAGCGTTATAAGCCAGATAACCAGCTTGATTATGTACGGCAAGACAGGAGCGCATAGGATTATGAAAAGGATTATGATTACAAGCAAGATAATCGTGCCTGCGAGTTTCGCCCAGTCCATATCGTCAAAAGACGGCAATTCCCACTCGTTTGTGTTTTCGTTATCAGGAAGCTGTCCAGGCGCAACCGTTTGTTTGTTATCGACTACTCCGAGATTATAAACAACCCCGTCCGTCTCGAATTTTAACCGCAAAATGGTAACGTCGTTTACTTTGGTAGACTGTTCCGTAAACGAATTAGAGCCTTGAACAAACGAGTAATCGGCTTCGTAAAAGCGCAGAACCCAACTCTTATTTTCAAGATCTGCAAGTCCTTCGTCAGTCAGTTCCTCATTTTCAATAAACTCGTCAACGCTTTCTATGCGTTTCCATGTGTACTTTTTCGCAAACAGTCCGCCGCCTTCGTGTTCAACTACGGTATCGTATGTAAGCGTTAATTCGTGTTCCTCCGCATCTTCATAAGTCATAGTGTCCTCTCCGGGATCCAACTGCGCCCAATTCGGAGTACGGTGGTAATACCTGTAATCCTGCGTTACGAAGTAGATGTCTGCTTCGTACAAATTGTCGATAGGCAGATCCGTATCAAAAGCAACGAAATACGCAAGGCAGGACGAGGCACACAAGTCAAATCCGTTAGAATACTTCATGTATCCAACGTATTTGTCCGTGATCTCTATCACCTGTGTTTCGATGCAAGAATAGGACACCTGTCCGTTCAGCGTAACTGCCGTAAACAGTTTTGCGACCTTGAAAGACACTTCCGATATTTCGTTCTCGTTGGTTTCAGATAATCCGGCATCAACGTCCTTGTCGTACTTACGGAAGATAGACGATATGTCATAGTACCTCAACACGTCTTCTTTGACTGTAAAGTCGCTGACTCGGTACTTACAGAATACTCCGTCTTTGCTGAGCAATTCCAGCTTATAGTTTTTATAATACAAGCTGTCGTTGATCGCCGTAGATATATTGATAGACGTTGCCGCATAGTCTTTTACTCCGTTAGACGGTTGATAGACGTAGACAAGAAGTTCTCCGTCTGTACTTTCGGCTATCTGCACGACTTGCAGGCTGTAATCCTTTTCGTTAGCCGGATAAAGGCTTTCGTCAAAGTTTGCATCGCTTTTCAGGTCGTCGACAGGACTGCTGTATTCAACACCTTCCAAAGTCGCCGCATACGCTGTCGCAGGAAACAAACCTGTCAACAGCGATAAGCAAACGACAAGAAGAAGTGCGAATACGACATATCTTTTGTATAAATTCGTCATATCGCACCTCCTCGTTTAGAAAGTTATCGACTCTTTGTCGAGTTCTACGCCTGTGACCTTATCCGGGCAGCAGAAGTATACCGTCACGCTCGCACTTTCGTCATACGACGTAACAACCAGTGCAAACATGTTTTCATAACGATTAACACCTGAACAATCAATTTCCGCAGTAGGATAAACCCCCTGCATGATTTCATTGAAATTTCCGAGAGGAGTCAGCGTAAAGCTGTTCTCCCCGTACTCAATATTGAATCCCGCAGTCAGATCCTTTTGCGCCTGAAAAGACTGTTTTTCTCCGTCCACCTCAAACTCGAAGTCTTCGCCTTCAACTACGTTCGGAACGACTTTTACCTTATATCCCGTTTCACCTTCGCTGGCAAAACCGAAAACGTATTTGACGTCAACCATGAGCGGATTTTCACTGTCAACGGAATATCCGGATGCACTGGTCAAAACGTCTTTTCCGTCAATGGTGAGATAGAACGTCTTGAATCCGCTCGAAAATCCTCCCGTGAAATAAGCGACAACACCGATAACACCGGCTAAGACCATAACGACAAGTATGTAGCTGATGACCTTGATTACCGTATTAGTCAATTTTGCATTGTTGCTCATAGGCGTACTCCTTAGAACGTGATTTCGGTATCGCCGAGTGTTACACCTGTTACGGCAGTAGACGATAAAGTAACGTAAATAACTTTGGACAAGCCGCTCTTTTTCTCCGTGACTCTTATCGCATAACCGCAGAAGTCGTCGAAATCGACTCCGTCAGGTTCATAATCGGTGCTTCCGATATCGTGCAATTGCGCGCTTGTGGCGAAGAACTTACCCTTGTAAGACCAGTGTCCCAACCACTCCTGCTGGCAAGACTCGTAATAGCTTTCAAAACTTTTCAGGAAATTCACTGTGATAGTGGACCCGCTTATAGTGCACGAAATAAACGTGTTTTTAAGAGAATCTACGCTCAATGTTTTGAAAGTATCGGTATTCGTAAACTGAACACCGTCCGCAGCTGACATCGTCGCGTCGCCGACAACGATATATCCGTGTCCCGTAACGCTGGTTATTTCATAATTTGAGTACGACGAATTTACGTCATGAAAATTGTTGTCTGCCTTGACCGTAATATCGTTGTTTCCGACACCGAGCAAATACGCAGTGCCGATATCGTAACTCGCCGTAGAATAATTCGAGGAAAAACTCAACTCGGTAGGAACACCCATATATTTCACGACACAAAAAGCCTGGAACCCGGATTCACGCGTCGTTACAATGATTTGTATGTCATACGAGAAAGCCTTCTTACAAGTAACAGTCGCAGTCGTGCTGCCATCCGATTTCGGAGTTACCGTAACATAATCGGTTACTGTGCCCGTAGCTTCGGAATCCAGCCACTTGACTGTCCAATCGACAGCTTTATTCAAAGCCGTAGAAGGATAAACTGTCGCATTGATGTTTACCGAAATACTGTTGCCGTCAGCCAATGCAAGCGCGTTAGAAGTGAAATTTAACACCGCCGGCATGGAATATACCGTATCTTCTTCGAGTTCGTTACCGTTTTCATCGGTAACTACGGCATAGGCAGACGTTTCGCTTTCTCCGGTATTCATGAATACGTCAAACGGCTTAATATCCGTAAACGCTTGCAAAGATACCAGTACCGTACTTATTACCAGCACAAGTACAACAGCGAACGTAACCGCCCATTTGATATTGTCATATCTTTTTTCTTTGTTGTTAGTCATTTCTTTTACCTCTCTTTTGTTTATTTTTGTAATGATTTTCTATCTCGCCGACGATACCGAACGCTACCAGGAAACAAAGTCCGACTGCGATAACAGTCAATATACTTGCCAAGAAAACGTTCGGATCTGTCAGCCAGAGTTCAAGCAGGGTCAGCATCTTATGCGACCTCGCCAGAATAGTTGATAACGACAACGTTAATAACGTCTATGTCGCAAATTACACGCGCTTCTGTACTTGAAAACACTGAATACATAAGGCGGTCGCGTACAAATTTCGTTGAGTAGAAATTGTACGACAGGAACTCAAACTCATCGCCTTCCTTCAGGTACATTTCCAGATTGTCTCCGGCATTAAGATACATCAAAGCATTTGCGTCCATGTTATTAACGGTATAGATATAGTTCTGATTGGTATCGTCCAACCCAACATACTTGCCATTGTATCTGCCGTAAATCCATGGATATCCGTATATGTTCAACGCATCGACACTGTTGCCGTCTACGGTCGCTTTTATGTATACGGGATACAAAGATGAGAGCCTGGCGGCATTTGAAGTTATTGATCCGTAATACGGAAGAACAGGATTGAATTTGCCGTTAATGAGGATGTCTCCTTCGGATGCGTCAGCATAAGAGGACACTTTAACGATATTCGGAGTCAAAAGGTAATAAAAGTTATACCCGGTGATTCCCTTAAAATTAGAACCGCCGTCGACGGTCTCGGATTTTATCAACTCATAGTCGGCAGTCCAATAATTTATCACGCATTTTTCGTCCGTAGAAACCGTTTTTGTAGCCATAGGCATTATATCTGCGATATGAACGCCGCACTCAGTGCAAACGCCGTATTCGAATTGATGCTCGCACTCAGACGGTTCTTCCGTGCTCGGCAGCTCGTCTTTGATACCTGCAGACAAATCAGGCTTGGAGAGATCAATCGAAGTCTTGACCATCAATCCGATCATAGAGAATGCAAGAATACCAATCAAGACGAATACTACGATCCACTTAATGCTGTCACTTTTCTTGTGTTGCTGAAGTTCGTTTTTCATGTTTTACCTCCTTTGAAAAAGGCGGCAAGCACCTTCATATGCAAGCCGCCTACGTTGTTTTATTGCGCTTTATCTGAGCAGCATGTCCAAAAGCGCTTTGTCGGACTTACGCGCCGGCTTGACTGCACATTCGTACACTTCGCCGTTTTCGTCCGTACTCTGTACCGCATACGTATTGCCGCTGATCGTTCTGCCGGTAACGTCGTCTTTGATTTCGTACGGCTTTACCACGAGATCCGCCGCCATAGCTTCTCCGAATACTATATCCAGCACGGCATATCCGCCGATGTCCGGGGGCATAATGCCGGCCCTCACTTCTTTACCTCTGACGGTGCCTTTGATAAAGTACGAGAAGAAAGTCTTGCCGTTCTTTTCGTAGGTGTCGCGTTCGACCACGATTCTGTTCGTTACATTATTCTTTGCCATGTGTTTTATTCCTCCTTTTTCTTGCCCCTTGTCTGGGATATTTTCTTGGCTTCTGCCTTGCTCTTGCCCTCATCGCGGGCTTTCTTGTACTTGTAGATACCTGCGTGGTCGCTCTGACAGAGCAGATATCCGGATCGGAGACCCGCTTCGTAATCCGTCAGTTCCTGACCCTCTTTGGGTCCGTAGGTATGCACCTTTTGCTTTCTGTCTTTCGCATAACTTTCAGCCCTCTTTTTGGGGACCATCCATTTGCGTACAGAGTAATCTTTTTTTGCCAAAGTTTTGTCCTCCTGCATGTTGAATTTTTCCTGCCCGTGTTGATTGCCGATAGCACAGCTATTAAGTTGTATATCTGAACTTTTATCCGAGAACTCTCCATGCGGTTTATCGGTCTGCGGCCGCTATACACCGATATAATTTCCACCTTACACTGCAAGTCCAGATATTATTGGTCAGTCTACATATGTACGCACATACGTGTTGGAAGGAAGCCTTTTTCCGTCGATATGCTTTCTGTCTTTGTACAGCATCAAATACTTGCTATCCCTCAGCAACGTTCTGCGATAATATGTATCGACACTCAGTACCGCATTGTTTTCTTCAATATTTATCAGAACATAGATGTTCTGCTTGACAATGAAGTCTTTTGTGCGGTACACGTTTTCCGTAAATTTTGTTACCTCTGTTTTGCTCATTGGTTTTTTCTCCTTGTTTTTTATTATTTATGATTTCGGCAATTTGCCTTTCATATCTCTGCATCAATGCTTCTGACACTTTGTGCATAAGTTCTTCCCTCTGTTCCGTAACTTCCTTTTCACCTGAATCCGAAAGTTTTATATAAACCGGAACGGTCACAATCTCCGAAGACTTTCCTTTTCTAAGTCCTACACACGCTATCAACTGATATTTCTCGCTCACTTATGCCCTCCTTTTTTGTCGTGATTTTCATCAGCCCTCACTTATAAGGGAACGAAAACGGCAAAAATGGACCCCCTATTTCAAAAATTTTTTCATTTTCGCATAAATTTTTCTCAATCTATTTCGTATTGCCGTTGGATCGATCTCCATTTTTTTCGCAATTTCAATTTGATTACGTCCGCAAAAGTAAACCTGATAAATCAACCATTTTTGTTGAGGCTCCAAACTTTCTATCGCTTTATAAAACATCTCTAAATCGCTTTGCCGAATAAATAAGTCTTCTATATTACTGTTCGGATCTTCAGCTTGATACCCTGATTCAATCATTGCGTCCAATGAGCTTTCCTTGTGTTTCTTATTGCGCCAATGCTGATGTTTAGATTCTGCTTGCATTTCTTCAAATTGCATTGCAAATTCTTCTGTTACTTCAATGTCGATTTGCTTACCGTTGACCTCGTATTTTATAATTTTCATATAATTTCCTTTCCCCTAAGCTCAATGGGGGCGAGCGATTTTTCATAAATCGCTGTCGGAAATCTCTGATAGAAAAAATCCCGACAGCAGCGAACCGAATCACTGCTATCGGGAATGAAAAGTCTTTCGGGCATAAAAAAAGACCCGGCAACAGACTAATCACAATAATGTGATCGGTTCTATTGCCAGGGCTCTTAGTGGTTCTCTTTCAACCTAACGGTCTGCCAGGTCCAGCCTCTCTTTTGTTACATAACGTAACTGCGACAATTTTTGTAACGGGTAGTACCTCTTAACGGTTCGCTTCGATACTTACTGTATGCCGAGTACAGGTTTTATTCTGCCGTTACTCAATATAATGTTTTCCTATGTTTTACGCTATACTGCCTTGCTATTACGAACAGCCTTACCAGCAAGCGGCAATGCGTGAACTCCGCCGTCTTTGTCTACTTCGCCTTGTACGGTTGTTTTACATACATGGCAATGCACTTCGACAATGCTTCCGATTTTAGCTCGGCACAGCAGCTTTCCGCATTGAGGACAAGTTATGGGTTTGAATGTCATAATTTTAATCCTCCTTTACCCTTAGCCAATTTCGCGGGTATTTGGAAACTGTATTGTGAGGGTCGGGTAATCCCGTCACACAGAAACCACGCTTATTGACATATCTTTCTTTTTACAGTCGTAAGACATTGACTGTTAATTTTTTGCAGCTCCCATTTTTACATCTCTTCCCCTCCTCTGTTTATCAAATATATTGTATTACAGGCTTTTCGATAAACCATCTTCTCGGTCTGTCTTCAAGAAACAAATCCTTCTCTTTGCCAGCCATTTTGACGGAATATCTAATAGCTACGTTTCCTCCGACATGAGGAGGCTGAGACTGACTTATCCTTGTTACTGTATCAATCTCAAATTCTCGTCCGTCCCATATTACTTTTATCGGTATATATGTTCCGTCCGTCCTCATTCTGACTACAACGTCTATGTAAGTTTTTACATACTGCAATCTGCAATTCATAGTTCACGTCCTTAATCAATATCTTTAATTACTTTTACCGCAACTCCTTGAATATCTATCTTGTCAAAATACATATCTTCCATCTCGTCATTTTCCGGATGAAGTCTGATCTTCCTTTTCTTTTTATCAATATAAAACCTTTTTAATGTGGCTTCATCCTCAACAAGAGCAACAACGATCTGTCCTTCTTCCGCTGTATTTTGCTGTCTTACGATAACAAAATCTCCGTCGCAGATATTTGCGTTTATCATACTGTTCCCTTTGGCTCTTAAAGCAAAAAACTTCCCCGTTCCGAGTATTGATATAGATATAGGTATATAGCTTTCAATGTTTTCTTCCGCAAGCATCGGAGTGCCGCAAGCTATACTTCCTACAACGGGGATACGAATAGCATCGGATAAGATTTTTGCTATCTTTTTCGTCTTGACACCCCTCCAACCGCCGTTGACTTCAATCAGTCCTCTTTCTTTCATTACTTGCAGATTTCGGCTTACATTGCTTTTATTAAGGTGAATAGCGTCTGCTATCTCCTGTAATGTAGGCACACAGTTATTTTCCAAATAGTAACTGTCTATGTATTCAATTATCGCGTTGAACACGTTTTCGCTCATTACCTTCATAAATGTCCTCTTTATTGATTTTGAATTTAATACGCAATTTTTGTTGCGTTATAGTTTAATTTTAGCTATAATGATAACAGAAGTCAAGTCTTTCGACTGATTTTTCAAACAAATAATCATAACAGGGTTTTTTGCCTTTTGCTTTTTTCGGTATCACCTCGTCCGAAATTGTCAAGGGGCAATGATTATCCCTCGTTAAGCATAAGTCATTGCCTTTTCCTTGACAATTCCTAACCGAGGCGAACTTATTGCGGTGCAAAAGGCAATAAACAAAAAAGGAGATCAGAATGAATAGCTGTGTTATCTATGCAAGATTCAGTTCTCGCGGTCAAAACGAACAAAGTATTGAAGCTCAGGTGCGTATTTGTAAAGAATACGCAGAAAAAAACAATTTGGAGGTTGTCAATCTTTATATTGATAAAGCAAGAACCGGTACCAACGATGCCCGTCCTGCTTTTCAAAAAATGATAGCTGATGCCAAAACGAGAACGTTTCAATACATAATTGTTTATATGTTCGACAGGTTTGCAAGAAACCGCAGAGACAGCATTATTTACAAAGAAATGCTAAAAGAAAAGCACGGTATAAAAGTCATCTCTGCTTTGGAACCTATTGCAGAGGACGAAGGCGGCGAATTCTACGAAATGTTTTTGGAATGGAACGCTGAAAAATACAGCAAGCGCCTTTCTAAAAGAGTCCGCGACGGTCTCGATACCAGCATAGCAAACGGTTCTTTCTGCGGCGGTTTGGTAATATACGGATACAAGTTAGAATTGGAACCTATACCCGGCAAACAAGGTAAATTTATCAAACGAGTTGTAATTGATGAGGAAGAATCCAAAGTCATGAAATATGTCTTCGAGCAATACGACAAAGGTGTAACTAAAAAACAGATAGCAGCAGACCTGAATGCCAAAGGATATAGATTTAAGGGCAAGCCTATTACCGGCAAGACTTTCGATCATTATTTAACCAATACCAAATATACGGGCGAATTCTACTTCGGAGACAGGCTCTGTACAAATATGTACCCTGCGATAATAGATAAAGACACTTTTGAGAGAGTCCAAAAAAGACTTGCGGAAAATCGCTATGTTTTAGGCGGTAAAGAATCTGCAAAAGAACCTTATCTTTTAACCGGAAAACTTTTCTGCGGACACTGCGGCACGGAAATGGTTGCCGGAGGCGGTAAAAGCAAAACAGGCAAAAAATACTACTATTACGAATGCAAAAAGAAGAAAAAGAAACTCTGTTCAAAGAGAATAGAACACAAAGATACGCTCGAAAAATATGTCGTGGAAAACGTGTTGATGTTCCTTTCCGACGAAGAAAACTTGAAGATGATCGCAAAGGACGTCTTAAAATATTACGATACCCGAACTGATGAAAGCAAAATCAAATCCATAAGGAAACGAATTGCAGATATTCAGGAAGAAGCCGATGCAGCGGCCAATGCTTTTATCGAGGCAAAAAGTCCTCTTTTGAAACAACGTATTGAGAAACGAATGCAAGAATGTGAAATACTGCTGAGCGACCTCGAAAAATTAAAAGCCCAGCTGATTCTTGAACGTGGGCAGAAACTTTCCGAATCGGACATCATCTCTTTCGTGGAAATACTCCTGCAAGGAGATATAAACGACTTTGAATTTAAGCGCAGGTTGATAGACAATCTTGTCTATAAGGTATATGTAAGCGATGACAATACTTATATTTATTTCAATATAAAAGGCGGCAACGATATTGAAGAGATAACTCTGGAAGATACCAAGACCGCACTGAAAAACAGCAAAAAAGTTCAAACACAAAGTGACCTTGCCCGCCAAGAGGGACTCATAAGAACCCTATTGTTCTTATGAGTTCCTTTTTATTCTACCCTATTCAAATAAGCATCTAAAACATTTGTATTTGCAATAAAATTTGATTTTCAAACCACGAAACACTAAAAAATTATCTTCTATAAACACCCTGCTCTTTTGTCGTTTTTTCTACGCTTTGGTAACTTCGGAATGACTCTTTTTTCTTTTACCGCCAATTTTTTGAAGCCGTTTCGTTGAGGCTATCGTAGCACGTATTTCTCATAAGCCAAGGCGAAAAAAATTGTTTGCGAGGATAATCTGTATAACCGGGAAGGCAACTTCTCGGTTATTTTTTATGTTTTTAATTAAACAATTTTTTGTCATTTTTCCTTGACTTATGAACAGTTTGAACTACAAGACTTTATCTTTTATCAATACGGGCTTCTTGCCTCTTGCCGAAAGGCAGATCAAAAACTTGGAGGTAAAGAAAAATGAAAAAAGTAGTTTTCTCAGTTACCAAAGCTGGAAAAAACTCAAACAGAGTGTCGGGAGTTGGATATGTAACCGACGAAGATTTGCTTATCCCGATGATAAGCAAAAACGGTAAGGCTTATATAAGAGTCTTTGAGGACTGTATAAAGCATTGCCATCAGATACCCGGCGAAACGGATGAATTCAAAGGAACTTTTTATGAGATCCGCGAAATCGAATTTGAAACTAAGAACGATGCCGGATACGAAAAGCGTGAAATAGAAATCAGCTATTACATTTGGTACAAACTCGCAGATTAAGGAGAAAGACTATGAAACTTACATTAGCTAACGTCAAAGACCTTAAAAAAGGCAGCGATAACAAACTGACAAAAAGGGTCTGCAATTACGTCATATCCAGATGGAGCGACTACGACGATAAAAAGCATATCTTCACGGATGTGCTTAATTATGGCTGTCAGTCAGGCGTCGTAGGTGAACTTATCTACTACTCCGATACGGTGCGCTTCTACAAGCTGTATAAAGACGAAATTAACGCACTTTTGTACGACACAATGTACGGAACGGGACTTTACGCTCCGTCCGATTTGTTCGGCAATAAGTGGGATAAGGAAGATCCCTTAGCGCAGGACACTTACAATCAGAATCTTCTGGCGTGGTTCGGCTTTGAAGAAACGCTCAGAAATATCGGTTACAACTTCGAGAAACTCGAAAATTATATCTAAGGAGGAAAAAACTATGAAAACAACAATCGCCAAGAAAGAGAAAGCAATCGAAATTCTGAAGAAAATGAACATATACAGGCCGTACATAAAGGGCTTTGAGGAAGAAGATAAGGTATGCTTCTTTGAACAGTTCGGCGGTTTCTGGATAGACCAGGAGCCGGAAGTATACGCAAAGATGAAGGATATCGAAGAAAAGCATAAGTGCAAGGTTTACGCCGTTACGCACGAGTACACGGAGTTCGGAGAGCTTTACTCATTTCTTATCGTTACAGATTATCCCGAGGAATGGGACGATCTCGTATGCAGCGAAGGAAATCAGCACACGGCATTTGCCTACGTCTGGAATAAGGATGATGATTGGTGCTCAGAATTCGGCAGCGTTACTGTACAGAGTTTCGGTGGCGGAATAAGAAGGGTAGCGTGAGGTGAAATATGAAAGTATATCTCGTAAAACTTGATTGGTCTACCGAAGACAGCAACGACGTTAAGATAACCGTTTGCGGTACATACGAAAAAGCGTACGAAAAGTTCAAAGAAATGATTGCAGACGAAAAGAACCCGCAAAATTCCTGGGTGGGCGAAATCGAATGGGATAACGACGTTCCGAAAGACGGCAAAATCGAATTCGACTTCCTCGATCGCAGAAGCGAATCCGATGAGACCGAGTGTTATTGGATGCTTACCGATACCTGGAATTACGGAGTGCATACCTTTATCTCAATAGAAATTAAGGAGGTGCTGGAATGAAACCGTATAAGACAACGGCACATATCCACTCGCTGGACGGCAAAATGGCAGAAATTACCGTACTTGAAAAAGTAGGCGACAACGATTATATCGTGGATTATATGGGTGTGAAGTGTCATGCCCTCTTTAATTGGTACGTTTGCGAATATTACGCAGACGACGTTTACAGGAAAGTAAAGGAGGATTGAAATATGGCAAAACTCAACGATCTTAAGAAGTATATAGATTACGAATTTTCGTCAGGGTGTTATACAGGCGAAGACTACAAATCCTTTCAGACGAAGTACATAAATTACCTGAGAGCGATGTGCAAAGAAAACCACTGGGAGCTTGTCAAAGTAGGCAAAAACCATTACTGTTTTTCGGCATTTATCAAAAGCTCGGAAAATAAGTGTGTTTACCTGTCTATTAGCGACGTCAGATACTTCTCTAACGAGTGGTACAGCCACATACTCGTCCGCACGGCGAAAAACGAAGTGGTTTACAGAGGCGGTTTCAACAACTATACGACGCTCGAAAATCTGGACTACACCGTAGCAAGACTTCTCAAAGACTTACCCTTTTAAGGAGGCAGACAATGAAACTCGATCTTGAAGCTAAAACAAAAGAACAAGAACTCGTAAAAGCATATCTCGAAGAGAACGCAAGTGAAGTCCTGGCAGAGAAAATCAACAGCGGAGTCCGTATCGAAAAAGACGGCAAAACACTGATAAACAAAAAGACGTTGGACAGCTTTATGAAATACGCATCTGATGAGGCAAGGAAACTTGCCTCCAAGGGCGCAAATTCGGCTTGCGTTGAAGATAAAGTAGTGTACGGATGGGCTGTACATTACTTCGAAGAAGACTCGATAGATGGCAATCTGTACAATGAGGACGGAAGCGAATATAAGCCTGCGCCTAAGGTTACGGACAAGCCCGTCGTAAAACCTGTACAACAGATGAAGAACTCCGCCCAGATCTCTATGTTCGATTTTGAGGAAAAGGAAGAACAAGAGAACAAAAACGAGCAAGAAGATCAGAACGAGGAGGCGGAAGTTGAAGAAGAACCGCCGACCCAAGAAGAGATAAACGAAATGCTTGCAGAACTTGCCGAAGACGAAAAGTTAAGCAATACGCAAGAAGTAATTGACGTTGAAACCGGTGAGATAATCTGCGAGTCAAACGACGAAATAATAAGCAAGCTGAGGGACATTCTCGGCGATTGTTTTATAGTGAGGTGAAACAATGAAAGTTACAGACATCAGACCTATTCCGAAATACATATTGAACAAAATCAGAAAAGCGGATAACAAAAACTGTCCGAGTCCTGACGGTCACGTTCGCTGCTATGCCTACTTGACTACTTGGAAAAACGAGCTTGTGAAAGTTACGGTTGCCGTAAAACACAGATACAAGAAATGGTACTGCAAGCAAGTCGCCGTACACGGACTCAACTCCGAAAAATGCTTCGTTAAAGATATGGAATACTGCTACTGTGCAAGTATGGGATTCCGTTTCGGCTGGTACGAAGAAGGCTTGCAAAAATACGAAAACTGGTACGAACGCGGCTGGTGCTGGGCAGACGATAGGTACTACGACCCGTATGCGGAGATAGTCAATCTATGTTTTATAGACCGCTTGCCCGAGTTCAGATACAGCGCATATAAACTGTACCAAGGCTGCAACATTTTCAAGTATTTACGTCTTTACAGACAATATCCGCAAATGGAGCTTCTTATGAAACTCGGTTTTGCGAGCATCGCTCAAAGCAAAATGATATTGAAGCTGACCGCAAAAGACAAGAAGTTTTGCAAGTGGCTGATACGCAATAAAGAACAGATACTCGATTCGCATTGCTATATCGACGTCATCATGAGAGCGTATCGGACAGGTAGGAATATCGCAAGTCTACAAGCATACAAACAGGCAAAGCTGGCACTTCGTACGGATAGCCATAAAGAGGAAATCAAGGAACTTTTCAAGGGTAAAGATCTTGAAAGGTTCTTTGACTATATCGCAAATCAGAACACAAATATAAACAGCTATTGCGACTACATAAAGGCTTGCAAACATCTCGGCTTGGATCTTACGCAAGATAAGAATTTGCTGCCGCACGACTTCAAACGCTGGCACGATATACGCACAGACGAATATGCTACTCAAAAAGCTCTCGAAGACGAAGAAAAGCGCAAAGAACTCTATGCTAAATTTGCGGAAATAGCATTGAAGTATATCCCTCTCGAACACGCAAAGAAAAGCGCCTTTGTCTGCATTATAGCAAAAAGCCCGGCAGACCTTATCCGAGAAGGCGAGATACTGCATCACTGCGTTGGACGTATGAATTACGACCAGAAATTCGTAAGAGAAGAATCGCTTATCTTCTTCGTGCGCAACAAAGATAATCCAGACGTTCCGCTCGTTACTCTCGAATATTCGGTGAAAAACAAAAAGATACTGCAATGTTACGGAGACCACGACACTAAACCAAGCGAAAGCATACTGCACTATGTCAACAAGATATGGCTGCCGTATGCGAGAAAAACCATAAAACAAATAGCATAAAGGAGAAAGACAATGAACAATTATTTCAGAATTACAGCATATCACCCCACGGAAGATTTATCCGTTATCGCGGACAGCAACGGTAAGTTTGAAAAGCTCTGGCAGTTTTCGGCATATATGGTATCCAAGGGCTTCAAAGTAATAGCCGTGAACAAAGAAGAAGGCTTTGAAATTGGCAATTTACCTAAAATCGCTCCGGATAAAGACAGGATTACAATCCAGGCGTATTTGACCGGGAAACCAGTTGTAGACGGGAAAACAATTTCCGTTGGTAACAGCACTTATACCATATTATAATTATCAAGCCGCTCTGCAATCAGCAGGGCGGCTATTTAATATAAAAATAGTTATCATTAACTAATGATACGGATTCACGTTTAATTTTGCGATAATTACATTGTTGACATATATATTTGCAATTTTTTTGCAAAAATATGTATTAAGCGTTGACAAAATGCTAAAATAATTAGTAGAATGATATTGCAAGGGAGGGCTTGTATGTTAATTAATTTCAGGTTTAAGAATTGCCGCTCTTTTTATGATGAAGCAAATTTGAGTATGGAAGCTGTTAAAGACAGTGAATTAAGAGAAATCAATACTTTTTCTGTCGAAGAAAGATTAATGCCAAAAGGTGAAAACGAATTAATCAAATCGGCAGTTATTTTTGGCGCAAATGCATCCGGTAAATCTAATGTGATTAAGGCAATAGCATATATGAAAAACGTATTGCTTTTGTCGGCTTCTCAAATGCCTATTGTGCAAAATAATGAATCGTTTGCATTTAATGTTGATGCACAGTCTGAGCCTAGCTTGTATGAGGTTGAGATAATACAAAATAATACTTATTATAAGTATGGATTTGAGCTTTGCGATGGCAGAGTGGTAAAAGAATGGCTGTACAGGAGAAATGAGCGTTTAACGCCGGTGTTTACAAGAGATGAGAGTGGTTTGTCTATTTCCGGACTAACGAGAAAATCGAGCAATTTGATCAACGTTGCTCCGTATACATTGTTTTTATCTGTGGGAAACAATTTCAATTTGGATATCGGACAAGAGTTGATTGATGTAATGATGTGGTTCCAGAATTTACTGATTGTTTTCGAGAATGCTGCAAACAGTCTGGACATTTATACGTTGGAAAACGGTAAATACAAGGAAGGCGCGTTAAAAATTCTCGAACTCGCAGATATTGGCATAAAAGATATGTCTGTAAAAAAAGATAAAATTGTAAATGTTGCGGATTTTAACGATGTTCTGAGATTTAATGCTCAGATGCAGATTAATCCTGTAAAAGGTCAATTAAAACAAGAAGCAGCAAATATTTACAATATTGATCTTGAAACCAAATTTGACGTTTATAACAATAACAGAAAAAAGGTAAAAGAAAAAGCAGTCAGATTATTTAAGGATGCCGGATTTAACTCTGAAGGAACAACAAGGTTATTGTGCTATTTGGGCTGGGTTCTTGCCGCATTGGATCAAGGCAGGGTGATTTTCATTGATGAAATAGACTCGAAACTCCATTTCCTTGTGGCAGATTATTTAATCAAGCTCTTCAATTCGATTGACAAAAATCCGAAAAATGCGCAATTAATTTGCACGGCACATAACGTCATGCTTATGGATGAGGATTTGAGAAGAGATCAGATATACTTCACGAGCAAAAACAAATACGGAGAAAGTATGCTGGTATCGTTGTCTGATTATAACAATGTAAGAAAAAATGACTTGTTCAGTAAGAAGTATCTGGCTGGTTTTTATGCGGATCTACCTGATATGAACGATGGAGAGTAGAATGGCAAGAAAAAATTACGGAAAAATCAAAAGCAGAGATACTTTTTATATAATCACTAACGGAGAAAAAACGGAGTGGAATTATTTTAATTTACTGAAGAAATACAAAAGTATTTATAAGGTAAAGGTGGTTTTTCATAATTCGGATCCGTTTGGACTCGTAACTTTTGCTTGTAATAAAGCTGAAGACGCTAATCAGATATGGTGTGTGTTTGATATTGATTCATCTTATGAAGAAGGTCGTCTTATTGCTGCAATCAAGCACGCGGAAAAAAACGGAATTAAATATGCTTTTTCAAATAGAGCTTTTGAAGTCTGGTTAATTTCGCACTATAAGAAATGTGAAAACTATATGGACTGCCAAGCCCATCAGAAAGAACTGGATAAGTATTTAATGTCGAGGGCTAATCAAAAGTATAGCAAAGGTGATGGAAAACAACTAGATGAGCATTTTGTGCCTTATTATATGGACGCAGTACAAAATGCCAAGATAGTTCATCAGAATCGTGTAAAAGAACATTTGGATAAATACGGCGAAAAATCAAGATACCGTATTTGGGATTGGAATTCATGTACAACTGTATACAAATTGGTTGAAGCATTGAAATTGCAAATTGTTGACGATTCAGATTGATTTAATGAAAAACAATTTGTACAGTTAACTATTAGTGTTTTAATTGTGAAGAAAGTTATCTTATCTCAAGTGTAATGTTGAAATGGTAACATTGGCATCACATCCGTTTGCTATTAAAAATTCTTTCACAGTATCAACATCATATTCACATTTTTTTCCTAATGTAACGGATTTTATTACATTATTTATTCCAAACGGCAAAAGAGAAAGTTCATAATATTTCCTATCCCTATTGTTGATTTTTGCTGTTTTTACTTTGTTTACAACACCATTTTGAATGGTACGTTCTAATCCAATACTTAATAGGAAATCATCAAGACGAAAATAGGTGCCGTCCGATAAAGGTATTTCAATGGTTTTACGACCACAATAATCTTGACGATATGTTAATCGTACTTCATTTTCGCTATGATAATTGTACGATTTGATTGAAGATACATAAATATTGTATGCTTGGGTTAAAACAGAATTAGCGCTACAAGAATTACCTCTATAATTTGCTTTCATCATCTGACGGATTTTAGATTCTACCTCATCACGGTCATATTCAACATCTAAAAATTTTAAGTGGTAGCCTACGATATTTTCACAACCATCCGTTGGTAATGCGTCACGTATAAAATTTCGATTTATACCTATGGAAACTCCTTTGTGATTATCTCCATATCCTACAAAATGCAAATTATCATCGCTATAATTAGTGCAGGAAAGAGCGTAATAATGATGTGCAGGCAAAAAGCAAGTATCTTCTATCCCTAATATTTCTTTGCCGATAGGTTTAATAAAATTAAAAGGCAATTCGGTAGAATCCTCAGTGGTGCTAAGATCAGTTAACCAAAAGGATTTGTTTTTGATAATATTAAAAAGTGTTGAGATTTTTGTATAATGATAAACCAACGTGTTGTTCATGTTTATAATTATATCACAAAGCTAATGCAAATTCATGAAATTTCATTTTCAGACCACAG